>NZ_JADEWI010000057.1 GCF_015207705.1 Nostoc sp. LEGE 06077 | reverse complement strand
CCGGATGCACACCACACAGCCGTTTGAATTCTTCTGGTTTGAGGTTCTTTACCTTTTCGTAGCTCATAGATGTCAAGAAAGCTCTCAGCTACTTTTCCCACGCTCATGGGACTTTTGCAAGAGGTCTACTGTAGATCCTGACCTTGATATAGAATATGTGGCAAGGTTATTGACTAATACAGGTATGCGGAGTGCGCCAGTCATCCGAGGCGAATTATTTGGGATGATTTCTATCAGCGATATTATTACTAAGGGTGACTTTGTAGAGAAACCCAAATTACTATTCTTGCAAAAAGAGATATATAAAGCTGTCTCTAATGCACGGGCAATTTCTGCGAACTATGGCTCAGATTCTAAACGCACAATTGAAGCTTGGGATTTCGTAGATGAACTAGAAGCTGAAGCAGGTTTTTACGGCGCAACCAAGCAAGATAAATCTTCTAGAGAACTATTCTCTGAAGAAACTAAATATATGGCAACTAGTGAACAGTCTAATCAGACAGTCAATGCTGTCTAAGTGTGAATTCAGAGGAGTTTATCCAACTCGATAGATAGCATTTCTAAAGAGTTTTTTGATAATGGTGGGCATTGTCCACCATTACCTTTTATTAGTAACTTAACGTAATTCGACAAGTCTATTTACCTCTCCCCCAGCCCCTCTCCGACGCGGAGAGGGGAGCCAAAACCTTAATTTGTATTTGTATTACTCCTCCCTCGCCTTTTAAGAGAGGGAGGTTGGGAGGGAGATGTTCATCGAAGCCATATTAACTTGAGGCGATTTATGAAGCAACAAAGTCAGCAAGGTTTGAGTAAAACAACTTGTGAATGGTTGATAGCCAACAACTATAACCCAGAAGAATTGAATCACAGGGGTGAGAATGGCGATACAGCTTTGATGAAAGCCACGAGGATAGGTAATTATTCCGTTGTTCAAGAATTGATTGGTGTAGGCACGGAGATTAATTCTAGAAATAATGATGGTAATAATGCTTTATGGTTTGCTTGCTTTGGTAATCATTATGAATTAATTAATTTGTTGCTAGAAGTGAAAATTAATATCGATAACCAAAATGATAATGGGGCAACAGTTCTAATGTATGCAGCCTCATCAGGTAAGGCAGAAGTTGTCAAGTTACTTTTACCACATCACCCAAATTTGCAGTTAAAAAATCTAGACGATTACAAAGCTATAGATTTTGCCAGCACGGTCGAAGTTTTAAGGATGCTGAAAGATGCTGGAAAATGATTTATCTAGTAAAAACTTTCATCAAGAAACTAAACATTCCTACCTATCAGTGCAGCTTGCTCCCAATTATGTATACCCTACAACTCAACCATCTGCTTTTAAGCAATATCCCAAATTTTATCGCCGGGTGCAATTAAATCTCAATCATCCAATTCATTCTTTTATTTACTTAACAGGTGCAATCACCCTAGAAAAAGCTTATAAAGATGTAGCCTACAAACTACGTGTAAATCCTTCTGCCGGGGGTCTATATCCTACAGAGATTTATGTACAAATTCGTGGAATGCCTGAAATAGTTGATGGCATCTACCATCTAGAAGTTGAGAATAATTGTCTAACACTCATCTATGAATTAATAGATGATGGCTTAGAAAGTTATATTATACCGAGCAAATGTATCAAGGGAGTCATTTTTTTAATTAGTTGCGTTTATTATAGGTCTAGTTGGAAATATAAAAACAGAAGTCTGAGGTATTGCTTTTTAGATAGCGGACATCAATTGGGTACAATTGCCGCATCAGCTTATCTCCATGACAAAGACATCCAGCTAATTTTCGATTTCGATAAGTTAGCTCTCAATACAGATTTAGGTTTTGAGAATAAAGAGTTTGTCACGGCTTGTGTTGTATGTGGGGAAGTAGAAGAAAAGAATGTCAGGCGTTTAAGGCTGAAAGTTCCTTTTGTTAGCGGCACAGATTATTTTGAAGCTAATCAATTTATCGAAGATGGCTATCAAGTAACTGCCTTAGAAAAGAGTTCTAAACAACAGCTAGAGCATCCTAAATTTGAGTTTGACAAGGATAAATTTTATCAAACTGTTTGGCAGAGACGTTCAAATAGACGTTTCCGGAAACAGTTGATTTCTCAAGAAGATTATTTCAGTATATTGCAACAACTAAAGCAACCGATTCCCACAGAAAGTTGCGAAGCAATAAAAGTTTATTCAGTCGTGCATCGAGTCAAGGGGATATCCCCTGGGTTATATCAAGACAATCATCTGATTAAAAGTGGTGATTTTAGCGAACATACTGGTTATTTAAGCATTAATCAAGCCATCGCTCGTGATTGTGCAGTAACTTTATTTTTTGTGTCCGACTATACAAATTATCAAACCGCTATGCAGCTTGCAGGGTTGTTAGGACACAGAGTTTACCTGAGTAGTAATTACTTGGGGATACAATGTAGCGGAATTGGCGCTTTTTACGACGATGAAACCCAGAGTTTCTTAGAAACAACCAAGGATATCCTCTACGCAATGGCTATTGGCATTTAAGTAGTTTTGTAAGTAGAGATGGTTAGGTGTATGTATTGTTTCAATGATGATTCCGATTTCCACCCAATGCAGCCAACATCGGCAGATATCATTTTACGCCAACAACTAGAGCATTCTATTAGTAGATACTTTTATGAAGCGTGCGATCGCACAATTCAAAATCTTCTTTCTCATTGTCGCTGGTATGTGACAACCGATGCCAGCGCAATGACATTAGTTATTGAATGTACCGACCAAGTTACCAACTGGCGAATATTACAGCAAATCGTACCAATGGGGACATTGCTCCAGTCAATTGTTAGCAGCGCCAAAATTCGCGTTTGTCCCCCCGAAAGCCAAGGTATACCTTTTGAAATGCGGGTAGATGAAATCGCTGTTTATCGTGATATGGCTGGATAAAAGATTCTGTAATTACGACAAATTATTCTGTCTGATAATTGCAACTACCTTCTCAAAAACCAGGTCAGCAGAATGTCTCACAACAGGACTTAACTCCAGTCCAAAGCCAAGATTTGCCGCCTCAATTAAATACACAGTCACATCTTTAGGAAACTCATCCTGAAATATTTTCCGCCCGGCGGCTAGTGCATTATCCCAACGAAAATCATGCAAGTTATAACTGGGTTCCGGTAAAGCTTCCAATTCTTTGCCCGGAACCTTAAATATTGCACCCGGTTCGGAATTAGTTGAACTAGCATCAATAATTACTAATTTCTTACTACCTCTAGCTTGAAACATTACCTCCATCCCTGCGGTTCCACAGTCATACACGCGCACACTAGGGTGAGGGTTTTCGGCTAGATATTGTTGTAAGCGTTGGGCAATAATTACCCCAACAGCGTCATCGCAGCGATTGAGATTTCCGCATCCAATAATAGTTAGCATAAATTACTAATGGTGACACTATACTTAAGTTTTAATAGTGCAGCTTGAATAAAAAAGCAGCTTATGTCACAAGAAGATTGGTATAACATTAAAAATTATTATCAAAATCCGTCAATTCCTAATCTATATCTTTCTTTTGAGGTTATGGCTTGGTTGGTAGACCAAATCATTGAATCTAGATTTTCAAACCTATTTTTTCCTTTGCCATCACACCAATCTCTTCATATTCTAATTTTTCATGATTGGCGCAAAATAAGTAAAATGCCTAAAATTACTATTTATCCCAAGCGGAACTGGTTAACATTTCACTACTGTATATTCGATGAATTTAACAAGTATCGGTTCGATGAATATAAAGTTATAGTTGACCAGTCTGATTATCTTGCAGAAACTATGTTCACACTTCTTGAACGCCTTGACAACTGGTATAATAATGTGAATGAATAAAATATAACTATTTTCTTACTTTTATTTGGGATCTTTGCGTTCTATCCTGCCGGTTCGCCGTCAGGCGTTCTCGTAAGAGTAGCCGCTGACGCGTCTATGCGGTTCGATAAAAATTTAGCTTATGATTACATTCAAGCTAAAAAAACTTCTGCAATAAATCTACTATTTAGGTGTCTAAATTGGACACAAACTACTCAATTGACACTGGAAACAAAGCTTAACAGTATCCCCAACACCTTATCGACTGGAGGAATGTTGTACTCTGTTAGCCCAATTGTGACGGTTTGGGATTCTAGTTTGAGAAACTTCCAGCGATCGCCTGATGTAATTGCACCGTAAATTATAGGTATCGGACTATTGTTCATTTCGTTAAACTTCTGGGCCGCAACCATTTCAGCGATACATTGGCCAATGCCCGGATTTAAGTCTGCCTTTTTCGCCTCAACTACTACAAGGGCAGGGGCTTCAATCTCTAATTGTTCTGGAGAACGGCTGATCAAAAAATCACAAACACCGCTTAATCCTAAAGTAGGATCTACTGTAAAATCTGTGCCAGAGAATAAACTAATTTCGTTAGATAAAATATCTTTTAATTCTGAAAGTATAGGAGAGACCAACCACTCACTTCTCGCTTTTTCCGTATTAACTGCCAGAGCTAAATTTAAGCGTTTATTGATAGTTTCTATTAAAAATTCGCTAGGAGTGACAGGTTGAATATCTTGGAGGAAATCAACAGGTTCGATTACCGTCAGCCCAAAATCTTTTTTAACCTTTTTGAGTGTAAAGTCACTGTATGGCATAGCTTCATTCTTAATCCGCTTTGTTGTATTCTTATGTTACAACTTAAAGGCTTTGCCTCATAATATAGACAAAGCCTTGGAATAATTAACAAATAGCCACAATCTAGAACGTTATATTATATTTATCAGCAAGCTCAGATAGCTTTTCATACTGCTGAATTGCCGCTTCTGTGATTAACTTTTTCGCTTCTTCTGGAGGTGTGCCATTTTCGGGAATTGAATACTTAATATAAATGGCCAAAAAATCTGCCATAATTGGCGAACCTACTAAACCGTGGCTATCAGCTTCTTGACCAGCTATTGTAGCTACTAACCCAGCTTTAATTGGGTCTGGTTTCACTTTCATAAACTGATCAATAAGTTGCCAAATATACTCATTTGGGATTAAATTTGCTAACTTAGTTGAATCAGGAGTAAATTCTATACCTGCGGCTTTTGCCTGCTCTAAAACACACCATTCTGTAAATTCTTGTAGGGCTGGTTCGGGGAGTTTGGGAAGATATTTGTGTAGTTCTAAATCAGACACAAGCTTACCTTATAAATTTCATGTTTTTGAAGTGTATTAAGGCAAGCCTAACGTACTGTTCCGCATAGTTTTAGTGTGGTACGCTACGGCTGTTGAATAATATATATAGACTAAGAAGTTTCCTAGAATGCCTACAACATCTTACTAACTGAATTTTTGTGTAAAGGTAATCGATGCTCAAACTATTGCTGCTGAATAGAGTCTGATAGGTTCTAGCAGTGTTTTATAAGGTTAGATTGGTTAAGCAAATAGGTAAATATAGGATGTATGAGCCGTGAGAAGTGGGTAGACACTAGATAGTTATATGAATTATAATTAGGAAACTAACCAACATACGCAAGTAAAATTTTTTTATGCGCTTAAAAAGATGGGAATCTCCCCGCCGAGAAGGGAGAAATGATAAAGGCAAAGGTGGTTCAGCCAGAAAACGGCAACTCAAAAAACAAAGACAAATGCTGAGGCAACGATTAAAGGAAAATAATCACCCAGACAACAGAGACAACAAGAAAAAAGGGGGGGGAATAATTCCTCCCCCTTTTTTTTGGCTAATTCTTGTAAGTTGAATCAATTGGTTGTTCCTAAACGCGCATAAACCAATAAAAAGAGATATGAGGCGCTTTGCTTAACACTCTGACCACTATAAATAATAATTGCGAGAAGCTAGGAAATTCTGCCCATACTGTCATACAATTCTTCTAAATTGCCTTGTTTTTGTATTTGATGTTGCTTTCGAGATCTAGGTTGAATTTTACAAGGTTAAATTCTTTTAATCATAAAAAAATATTATTAATTAATTCATTCAAGTCTATTAATTCAAATATATTTAACTGTACTAAATCCTCTATTAGAGGGTTGACAGATAAAATTTGGCTAAATTTACAAGAAAATTTTATGAAACCAGATACTATTACGTAAGGGTAATTAAGTAGTAATGTAATGTTTAGATAAACCAATCCTTAGAAGAATATAAAGTAAATATAAAGTTTGACATCTTCGTGTAATAAACTTTAAGTTAAACAAGTAAGCTAATTTACGATTGTATTTTTTAAAAAACATAGAACTCAGCAAACAGTAAAATTGCTGAAAAACTATTTTACAATCATGTGTTCTCTTGTAAGAATGCTACAAGCTCAGAAAAGAGCCAAGATTCATCTAATTGGCTTATTTAAATATGCAGAGTGCCTATAGGTAATCTGTTGCTATTTATCTTTGACACAAGGAGTGAGCTATGGTAGCAGAAGTGTTTCTGCCTACTCAAAAAGTACTTGATTTCCCTATTACTGCTTTACGCTTTGAGGATCAGATACAAACAATTATAAAGTGGGCGATCGCTCACGAAAGCAAAACTGTATGTGTAGCTAATGTACACATGCTAATGGAAGCACACTGGAATCCAGATTTTGCTAAAGTACTAAAAAATTCAGATATGGTAACACCTGATGGTATGCCACTAGTCTGGATGATGCGGCGAATGGGATCTCGTTACCAAGATCGTGTAGCGGGGATGGATATATTTGTTGAGACATGTCACTACGCACAAACCCATAATCTGAGTGTTTTCTTTGTTGGCTCGCAAACTGAGATCCTTACAAAAATACAAGCAAGATTAGGACAAGAATTTCCTCAACTGAAAATAGCGGGAATGGAACCCTTACCCTTCCGTCCACTGATGGAAACTGAAGACCAAGTTTTGATCAATAAAATTAATTCCAGTGGTGCGGGTGTAGTGTGGGTATCCCTAGGGTGTCCCAAACAAGAAAAATGGATGGCACAACACAAGGGTAAAATTCGCGCAGTCATGGTTGGCGTAGGTGGCGTTTTCCCTGTGTATGCGGGAATTCAAAAGCGTGCGCCCCGTGTAATCAGAGACTTAGGTCTAGAATGGCTATATCGTTGGGTTCAAGAACCGCGACGACTTTGGCGACGCTATGCAACAACAATACCTGCTTTTATGTGGCTGGCGGCTAAACAACTAATTTCATCAAGTCGCCTTCCCCGAGTCTTCCTGAGTGAAAGTAATGATTAAAACCAGTAAATAAAGAATAATGTTTGTTTACAAAAACTAGTAATGTATATTCTATGTAGTAGCCATTTACGTGTTTTCAACAAGAGTAGAAATGTCACAGGTTAATGTGACACTTTTTCCATAAGAGTAAAAGTATCACAATTTAATTTATATCCTGTAAATCCTGTAATGGAACCACCAAAACAATATTCAAACTTACGACAGCAAGCAATTAAGGGGGTAATTTGGACTGCCATTGATATTTGGGGACGCCAGGTAATTTCTTTTGGTGTTTTCTTTATTCTTGCCCGTATATTAGGGCCAAAAGCATTTGGTTTGATCGCTCTATCTAGTTTATTACTGAATTTATTACAAGTTTTTCTTGATCAGGGATTTTCACAAGCTATCATCCAGCGTGAAAAATTAGAACCAGAACATTTAGATACAGCTTTCTGGACTAATTTAGGTATTAGCGGAATATTAACAATACTGACTATTGCTTGCTCTAGTTTAGTTGCTAACTTATTCAAAGAGCCGCAACTAGCATCAATAATTTGCTGGTTGTCACTTAACCTTTTACTAAATGCTTTTAACAGTGTTCAAGACACAATTTTTCAGCGTCAATTAGCTTTCAAAATTCTGGCTACGCGATCGCTAGTAACAACAGTAACGGGCGGTGTAGTAGGAATAACTATGTCGTTTATGGGATATGGAGTTTGGAGTCTTGTTGGTCAACAGTTATCCATTAGTTTAGTAAGGATTTTAATAATATGGAAAATTAGTGAATGGCGACCAAAATTCAGATTTTCGCCAAGACACTTCAAAGAACTATTTTCCTTTGGAGTGAATATAATGGGTATAAGTTTATTTAACTTCTTTACTCGTCGTTCTGATGACTTTTTAATTGGGTATTTCTTAGGTTCTACAGCCTTAGGGTATTACACTGTTGCATATCGTATATTGTCAATATTGACAGATTTATTAACTAGCGTTATTTCCAAAGTTTCTCTGCCAACATTTGCCAGATTACAGCAGGAACCAGAAAGATTAAAAAATGCACTTTATCAAGCTATAGAGTTAAGTAGTTTAATTACTTTTCCAGGATTTTTGGCTACAGTAGCTTTAGCGCCAGAAATAGTGCAAGTTGTCTTCGGAGACAAATGGACACCAAGTATCCCAGTCATTCAAGTTCTTAACCTAATTGGGATTTTATACGCTTATTTCTATTTTAATGGCTCTGTAATTATGGCGTTGGGAAAGCCTTCATGGAAACTCGCATTAGATGGTGTACAAGCTATCTGCAATGTTATATCTTTTGCTATAGCTGTGCAGTGGGGGATTGTAGCTGTTGCCGCAGCTTATGTAATTAGAGCTTACTTAATGTCGCCTGTTACAATTTGGGTTGTTTGGAAGCTAATTCGGATTGATGTGCCGACTTATCTGCGTCAAGGTGCGGCTCCCTTAGCTGCAACAGGAATTATGTTGTTAGCTATTTTTGGTATCAAATATTTTTTGAGTCACTTAATAAGTTATTCTGCAATATTAGCTCTTGCCACATTAGTAGGTTTAGCAGTTTACGTATTGTCAATTTTCTTAATTGCACCAAAACTTTTTTGGCGAGTAATAAATATTGCTCGTTAGTTTACATACAGAGGATATAAAACAAAAATTAAGGAGTTGTTCAATGTCTAATTTATTCTCAAATATTACTTCAAATTTGAATAATATCAAAGATTCTACATCTATTAACTATGGTGTCAAACATTGGATATTAAATCTGAAGCAGCGTATAAAATTTAGAGAACGTATTAGAATTAAATGGACAAATATTCAATATCAGCTAAAACTGGTTAAAATTTTGCCTCTAGTATTAGCTGTACCAAAATTAGCGTACAATTATGCTTATGACTTTAAAAGATTTATTGATACAGCAGTAGTTAATCCAAATGTTGTTAATCAAATTCAACTAAAGTCTTTAATTACGATGGACTATCATCGTCTTGAAAAAGGCCTTGCTCTCAAAGAACCGAGAATTGGTTTTGGATCTGAGATTATTAAAAGACTCATATCTAATCTATGGATATATCACAAAAAATATGGTTTAGATGAAACCGGACAAATTGCAATTAATGTTTTATGTAGCTACCATAACTTTAGTATTAAAAATGGCTTAAATAACGCTCAACTTCATCAAGAAATACTTGCTTTAAAAGAAGTAAATAATGAAAAAAATTGTACTAATCAAGGTGGCGTTCTAGAAGTTACAAAGCAGCAGATAAATGAAGCTACTTACATAAATTTTCAAGCTTTTGTCAATTCTAGATACAGCATTAGACATTTTGCACCTATAGATGTTGAAATGTACTTAATTGAACAAGCAGTAGAAATGGCTCAAAAAACACCTTCTGTTTGTAATCGTCAATCATCTAAGCTGCATGTATTTAGCAGTGAAGAAGATAAGAAAGCAGTTCTTATCTGTCAAAATGGCAACCGTGGTTTTGGCGATCAAGCAAGTAAAGTGCTAATTGTAACGTCTGATTTGCAATACTTTATCTCTACAGGAGAAAGAAATCAAGGTTGGATAGATGGCGGTATGTTTGCTATGTCTTTGATATATGCTCTTCATTCATTAGGTTTAGGTACTTGTTGTTTGAATTGGAGCGTTGAGTTTCAGATAGACGAAAAGCTTAGAAACATTTCGGGAATTAAAGATTCGGAACTAATAATAATGATGATAGCAGTTGGTCATTTACCTACAAAGCTGAAAGTAGCGCAATCACCTCGAAAAAAACTTCACGATGTGATGATTGTTCATTAACTAAGCAATCTTATTTGATTTACACAGTCTTGGTGGAGTCAGGGAATATGAATTATGGATTTCTCAAGGTTAGATATTTTGTATTGTGTCATTTTTTGACTATTTCAGCAGATACTTAAATCCTGAACCAACCAATCCACGTTAAACAATTGATCAACTATTTTCCAGATTCTAAAAAAACTATCCTTGAAAGGAAATAGAAAGTCGATTTGTTTGTGACTCATTTATTAATGCTATATGGCTACTTGATATTGAATACTTGAACTTGAATAGAGATAGAAACTATCATGAACGCAATTATTACAGGGATCACAGGATTACGCAATCGCGGAGTTGAAGCGTTGGTTGTACCAATCATTGAGCAGTTACATCAACGCCGTCCTGATTTAGCCATAGATGTATTGAGTTGTTCGCCTGAGTATGACGAAATTAGATTGCAACCATTAGGTGTGAAGCCAATTCATGACTATTTAAGAAGTAATAATTCGAGACGGCTACAAAAATTACAAACTAATCTTTCTCACTTTCACAAGCCTTTATCGCCTGGCTACCAATCTAATTTAGAAAAGATTCGCAAAGCATCAATTGTAATTGCTTCAGGGGGAGATGTATTTAGTTCAGATTATGGCGCACTAAAACGCCATTTGTTGCCATTAGAGTTGGCGTTAAATGCTGACGTACCTGTTGTTTTTCTTGCTCAATCAATTGGACCATTCAAAACTACAGACGAAGCGGAAGCATGGTTAAAAGTTGCTCGTCGTTCTAAGTTAGTTACAGTTCGAGAACGACTTTCTTACAATTATGTCACTAAAGATTTAGGTTTAGATCCTTCACTAGTAAAGCATACTGCCGATCCAGCCTTTTTGCTAAGACCACCATCTCAAGAAATAGTAGCTAAAATGCTCATTAATTATGGGATTGAACTAGATAGACCTAAAATTGCGATCGCACCAAGTCAAGCTATTTGCCGTTACGCTGTCCAAGATTACGAAAAGCACATTGATGTTTGGTCTAAGGTAGTCAAGCTCATGGTTAATGAATTTGAGGCGCAAGTATTAATAATTCCTCATGTCCAAGAAATTAATCCCAATAATAATGATTTGCTTTTTGCGACACAACTACTAAAAGCCCTTGACTATAATCCACAGGTTCGACTTGCAGGTGCAGATCATACTGCATCAGAGTTTAAAGGCTTAATTGGTGCTTGCGATATGGTGGTAGCAGAAAGAATGCACCCTGCGATCGCAGGGCTTTCCAGTGGAGTTTGTACTATGCCAGTTGGCTATTCAGTTAAAGCCGAAGGGATTATGACTGATTTACTAGGATCTGAAGCATTACACGATGGATTACTTATTTCGATTCAACAGTTTTTGAATGTTGATATAGCTTGTGAAGCGATCATTAACTCTTGGAAAAAACGTCATGAGGTGGTAAATCAACTTAGTCAGATTCTACCACAAGCTAAACAAGCAGCAGCCTTTAACTTTGATATGGTTTTTGATTGCTTAGAACAGAAAGATAATAAATAAAAAATCATCGTACAGGTATATCCCTAAAATTGTCTCCTTGTACACTTGGCTGACAATCTGATTTAAATTACATACAATTGAGCAACAAATAATATATGAAACGGATAAAAGTAATTTTTGCTCCTACAGTGAATGATGATAATCCTTATTTAAGTCAACTAATAGCTAATCTACAAAAAATTAATATTCAAGTTGAAACTATATCTAGTAATTCTTTCTTTTTGTCGGCTGTAATTTCTCATTGGAAACCGGATATTGTACATTTTCACTGGCTAGATCCATTATTTCAGGTACCAAACAGAAACAAATTCAAGTCTATTTTAAAGTTACTAAGTTTCATAGTACAACTCATAATCTTAAAAATTTCTGGCGTAAAAATTGTTTGGACTGTACACAATCTTAAGAATCACGAAAATTTAAATTTGTTTTTAGACCGTATCAGTAGTTTTATGGTATTCAGGTTGGCCAAAGCTATTATTACGCATTGTAATGCAGCGAAAGAAGAGTTTTTAGAAGTTTTTTCTGGAACAAACACAGATAAGATTTTTGTTATTCCTCATGGTAACTACGTAGACTCTTACGAAAATAAAATTGAAAAACCAATCGCACGAGAAAAACTATGTTTAAAACAATCTGGAACTATTTTTTTATTTCTTGGCTTAATCCGACCCTACAAAGGAGTCTTTGAACTAATAGATACGTTCAAGCAATTAGATAATGACGAAGCTCAACTGGTTATTGCTGGCAAGATTTATCGAGATAGTCCTGAAATAGCAGAAGCACTTATACAAAAGATTTCTGATGACAAAAGAATTAAACTAATTCCAGGTTTTGTTCCATCAGAGGAGGTTCAATTTTATATGAATGCTTGCGATATAGTTATTTTTCCATACCGAGATGTATTGACATCGGGTGCAGTACTTCTAGCAATGTCTTTTGGTAAAGCTTGTATTGCACCGCGCAAGGGTTGTATAGGAGAAGCTCTTGATGACACCGGTGCATTTTTATACAAAATAGATGATGAAAGTGGCTTAATACAAGCAATGAAATCTGCATTATGTAAACACTCTGAGTTATCATTTATGGGGCAGCATAATCGATATCTAGCGGAAAAGTATAACTGGAAACATGTTGCCGAGATGACAGATGATGTTTACCGCTCTTGTCTATAAAATTTTGTTGTTAAGTACCGATTAAAAATAAATTAGTCATCATATCTGATTTTTGAATGATAATGACGTTGATATGCCTGGGTATAAATTAGCCAAAACTCCATCAAGAGCGATATGGAAAAAGATAGTATCCTTAATACATCTCACTTATCAATTCCTTTTGTATCAGTATTAATTCCTGTTTTCAATGATACTGAACGATTAATAATTTGTTTGAAAGCTTTAGAAAAGCAAACCTATCCTCAAGAATTATATGAAGTAGTAGTAATTGATAATGGTTCTGAAGAGAGTATAAAAGATGCGATTTGTCCATTTAAGCAAGTGCAAGCTACTTGTGAAGCTCGACCTGGTTCTTATGCAGCGCGTAACAAAGGAATATCAATAGCTAAAGGAAAAATTATTGCTTTTACTGATTCAGATTGTATTCCTACCTCAGATTGGATTGAGAAAGGTGTAAGTAATCTTTTAAATACGGCTAATTGTGGATTAGTAGCTGGTCGGATAGACTTTTTTTTCAAAAATACAGATCGATTAACTCCAGTAGAGCTTTACGAAAGTATTGAATTTCCTTTCGATCAAGAATTAAATGTAAAGGACAAACATTTTGGAGTAACTGCAAATCTTTTCACTTTCAAGCATGTAATAGATAAAGTCGGGGTGTTTGATGAAGAATTAAAATCTGGTGGCGATAGCCAATGGGGTAAACGAGTTTTTCAAGCTGGTTATCAACAAATTTATGCAGATGATGTTTGTGTAAAACATCCTGCAAGAAACTCTTATGCCCAACTTTATAAACGTATGGCTCGTTTTATTGGTGGCAAGCATGATTTAATGATGAGACAACATCCTTCAAGGGTTGAAATGACTAAAGATTTATTAAGTAATTTCATTCCACCTTTTAGAATTTTTTACAGAATCTGGAAAAATAAAAAATTAGATACAATTCGCAAAAAAAAACAATTTACTGCTGTAGTATTTTTCATTAGATATGTAGTTATCATTGAAAAAATACGGCTTTATTTTGGTGGTGTTTCACGAAGAGATTAGGTCTAATCATAAATATATTTAAAAATACAAAAACTTCTAATTTAAAAAAATATAGTGAATATGAAAGGACAAATATGTGTAGATGACAATTACCCTTTAGTTAGCATTGTAATAGGTAATTATAATTATGATCGCTTTATTAATCAGGCAATAGATAGCGCTCTTAATCAAACATACACAAATATTGAAATTATAGTTGTAGATGATGGTTCTCAAGATAATTCAAGAGAAATCATTAAAGGTTATGGTGATAAAATAATTCCTATTTTTAAAGAAAATGGTGGACAACCGTCTGTTTATAACATTGCTTTTGCTATTAGCAAAGGCGAAATTATTTGTTTTTTAGATTCTGATGATATTTTTCTTCCCAACAAAGTAGAAGAAATTGTTAATATTTTTAAGTCTTATAAACAAATTGGTTGGTGTTTCCATAGTTTACAATTAACTGATAAAAAAGGTAATTATCTAAATATAACTACGGCAAAAAATTTTATCTTTGGTGAAAGTGATTTTCGAGCAAAAATTAAATCAGGCCGTATTCCACCTTACATTCCTACTTCGTCTGCTTTATCTTTTAGAAGATCACTATTAGAGCAAATTCTTCCTATGCCTACCAGCAAGGAAATTACAGCCAGTGACTATTATGTCAAGTTTATGGCTGTAGCACTTGAAAAAGGATTTATGCTGCATAAAAATTTAACATACCAGCGGATACACGATAACAATGCAGCTACGCTAAGAAAAGACAAATTACACATGAAAGCTAGGGAATATTTATTCACTGGTAAGTGGATAAGACAAGAATTGCCGCAATTTGAAAAATTTGCTAACAAGTTGCTTTCTTTCGCAATATATATGAACTGGAGCAGTGGTAATACTGATATAGTAAATATTCAGGGTATTAGAATGTATTTAGATTCCAATTCAATCTTAGACAAAATTAATATTTACTCAAGAGCAGTATATTACTATCTATCATCGTTAACAAAGTAAATAGTATTTTAATATCATGCTTAATCCCAACCTGATCATATTTACTGGTCGCCTACTGCCTAAATCTGAAACTTTTATACGTTCTCAAGGAGAGAGTTTATGTAATTTCACTCCTCATTATGTGGGCGCAAGGTCGGTTAAAGGTTTAACACTACCTACAGAACGTAGTTTCGTTATTAATCAAGGTAGTTTAGTTGGCTCTGTACAGGAAATTATTTTTAAGTTATCTGGTTTTTCACCAAAGTTATATCACCAAATTAAAAAACTGAACCCTGTTTTACTTCATGCTCATTTTGGAGTTTGTGGAGCCTTAGCTCTCCCATTGATAAAAGCTTTAAATTTACCTATGGTTGTTACCTTTCATGGTCTTGATGCTACTATGAAGGATGAGTATGCTAGGCGTGAATCGATTAGTAGTAGAGTTTATCTAAAACGCCGAGAAGAACTCAAACAAGACACAGAATTGTTTATTACTGTATCCGAGTTTCTAAAATCAGAGCTTGTTCACCAAGGTTTTCCACCTGAAAAGATATTGGTGCATTACATCGGAGTTGATACAGAACTCTTTAAACCTTCGCCAATGGTTAATCGTGAGCCGATTGTGCTTTTTGTTGGTCGGCTAGTTGAGAAGAAAGGCTGTGAGTACTTGATAAAAGCTATGGAGAGAGTACAGGCAACAAAACCTGAAATAAGTTTGGTAGTCATTGGTGACGGTATTCTTCGCAATTCCTTGGAAAATTTAGCCAAGTCATCACTAAAAAACTATCGTTTTCTAGGATCTCAACCGTCAGAGGTGGTTAAACATTGGATGCAAGTAGCAAAAATATTCTGTGTTCCTAGTATTAGAGCAGAGTCTGGTGATTGTGAAAGTTTTGGAATAGTTTTTGCTGAAGCTCAAGCTATGGGTTTACCAGTAGTTAGCTTTGCTAGTGGTGGAATTCCTGAAGCAGTATCACACCAGAAAACTGGCTTCTTAGCTGCTGAACGCGATGTTCATAGCTTGGCTGACTACATTTTGCACCTATCCAAGAATAATGAACTCTGGCAAAGATTTAGTCATAATGGTCGGCAAAGAGTTGAAGGTCTTTTTAACCTTGATAAACAGACAAAGGCTTTAGAGGAAATATATAAAGGAGTTATAAATGATTTCTCCTAAATAATAACATAATATTTTCACTAAGATTATTTTAATCTAAATTACCAATTTTTTTAAATTTCAATATTTAGCTAAATCTGCAAAAACTAGTAAGCTTACTTATGAATAATCTTTCACAGCTAACAATTTTAGTAAATAGTACAGACAGTTTTGAAGATTGCTGGCAGCCTTTTTTCCAGCTTTTTTCTATTTATTGGCCAAATTGTCCATATCCTATTATTCTCAATACGGAGACAAAAACCTTTTCTTATCCAGGGTTAAATATTCAGTGTTCGCAAATTGGGCTAGATAAACCAAGCACTAAATTAAGTTGGAGTGATTGCTTAATTCGTTGTTTAGACAAAATTAAGACAAAGTATGTACTTTATTTACAAGAAGATTATTTTATCAATGATTATGTCAATACAGATCTGATTAATGATTTTCTCCAAATTATGGAGCATGAAGAGTGTTCCCATATTCGATTAATGGAAATTGTTGGTAATAGAAACGAACCATACCAAAAGTTATCTAAATACCCTTTACTTTGGGAGTTGCGACAAAAATGTAACTATCGCATTAGTTTACAGGCTGGTATTTGGGTCAAAGATAGATTGAGGTTTTATTTAAAACCAGAAGAGTCTGGTTGGGAATTTGAACGCTGGGGTTCGATTAGAGCTAGTAAGGAAGCAGATAAATTTTACTGCCAAAGTCTTGATTACTTTAATCGCCAAAATAAATTTATTATTCCCTATAGTTTAACGGGAATTGTTAGAGGTAAGTGGTTAGAAGAAGCGGTAGTTGATTTGTTTCAAAAACACGATATTAAGGTTGATTACTCAGTTCGTGGTTTTTACCGTTTAAATCAACGACAACAATTGCTCCAAAGCATCAGAAAAGCTAGCCGTAAATTGTTTGTAGAAATTTTTTCCTAACTGGACATCCTGTAAAGGTAGTAATTGATATTACTCTCCATAAATAAAACAATAGTCAATTAACAAGATGCAAAAATTTTCTCAGGGGAGTCATTAATTCATGAAAGTTCTTGTGTCTGCCTACGCATGTAGACCACACATGGGTTCCGATCCTGGTATCGGCTGGAATACAATTAACGAACTAGCAAAAAAACATCAAGTCTGGGTTTTAACCCGTAAAGATAACTATCCGTTTATTGAAGCTGAAATCAAACAAGAATCAATACCTGAATTAGAATTTATCTATTTTGATTTACCTGGGGCTGAACACTGGAAAAAAGGTTCTGGACTAATCATCTATTTGCATTATTATCTGTGGCAAATACAAGCATATTTTGTGGGACGAAAACTACATAATAATATTGCTTTTGATGTTATTCACCATGTATCTTATGTGACGTATAATTATCCCAGCTTTTTATCTTTGTTACCAATTCCTTTCATCTGGGGGCCAGTTGGGGGCGGAGAATCAGCACCAAATGCTTTTTGGCAACATTTCCATTTGCGGGGCAAAACTTACGAACTATTAAGAAACTTGATGCGCTGGACTAGAGAACACGACCCTTTTGTGCGTCTTACAGCCAAGAGAAGCATTCTCGCCTGGGGTATGACTCAGGATACAGCAAGAAGATTGAAAAATTTAGGTGCTGACAATGTAAAGGTTTTTTCTCCTATAGGTTTACCCCAACAGGAGATAGAGTGCCTTGCTCAATCCTTAGTACCCAAAACTTCCCCAGTGATATTTATAAGTATTGGTAGATTGTTGCACTGGAAAGGGTTTTATTTAGGTTTGAGAGCTTTCGCCCAAGCAAATCTAACAGATGCTGAATATTGGATTATTGGAGATGGGCCAGAACTTAAATATCTGCAAGCTCTGGTGGAAAAATTGGGTATTACGCAGCAAGTTAAGTTTTGGGGTAAGCTGCCAAGAGAGAAAATTTTTCAATTATTAGGAGAATCTCATGTGCTAGTTCATCCGAGTTTACATGAGTCAGGTGGATTTGTTTGTATGGAAGCAATGGCAGCAGGTAGACCAGTGATTTGTCTTGATTTAGGAGGACCTGCTTTGCAGGTGACAGAAGATACAGGTTTTAAGGTTTCTGCTCATACTCCCGAACAAACTGTAAATGACTTAGCAGCGGCCATGAGTTGTTTGGCTCAGAATGCCGAATTACGTTTGCGGATGGGAAACTTGGCTCGCAAGTTGGCAAGGGAAAACTTTTCTTGGGAGGCGAAAGGTCAGATTCTAGCTCAAACTTACGAAGAAATTTTGAATTCTCCAGAGAGTTTGACATCTTCAAGTGCGATTCAGCATTGAATTCCTAAATTATGCATATTCTCAGTATTCATAACAACTATCAAATTCGTGGCGGCGAAGATGAATCTCGTGAGGCTGAAGAAAAACTCTTACGAGAAATGGGTAATGTCGTTGATGTGTATCAAGAACACAATGATCGAGTTCCATCTATTGGCGCTGTCCCAATGGCATTGAGATCTATCTGGTCTCAAGAATCATACAACATAGTCAAACAAAAACTTCAGCGATCAAACTGTGACATTGTTCATATTCAGAATTTTTTCCCCTTAATTTCTCCTTCTGTTCACTATGCAGCTAAATCAGCAGGAGTACCTGTAGTCCAAACTCTGCGAAACTATCGCCTATTGTGTCCCAATGGCTTATTTTTCCGTGATGGCCTAGTCTGCGAAGATTGTATGGGGAAGTTTGTCCCTTATCCTGGGGTTTTGCATGGTTGCTATCGAGAAAACCGTCCAGCAACGATCGCTGTAGCCAGTATGTTAACTGCTCATCGGGCCATGCGTACTTGGCTGGAAATGGTAGATGTATACATTTCTTTAACTGAGTTTGCACGACAAAAATTTATTACCGGAGGCTTCCCAGCCGAAAAAATTGTAGTCAAACCTAACTTTGTACATCCTGATCCTGGGATTGGAGATGGTGCTGGTGGTTATGCTCTGTTTGTTGGAAGACTCTCTGTAGAAAAAGGATTGGATACTTTACTGACTGCTTGGAATTATCTGGAAGGGAAAGTTCCTTTGAAAATTATTGGGGAAGGGCCTTTAGCAGATCAGGTGGTGGAATCAGTCAAAAGATTACCCAATGTAGAATGGCTAGGGCGTAAACCAATGTCTGAAGTGCATAAATTGATGGGAGAAGCGATGTTTGTAGTTTTTCCTTCCAAATGGTATGAAACTTTTGGCCGAGTAGCGGTTGAGGCATTTGCTAAGGGTACGCCAGTAATTGCTGCTAATATTGGAGCGATCGCAGAATTAGTAGACTCAGGCCGTACTGGATTGCTTTTCTCACCAGGAAACCCAGAAGATTTAGCCACTAAAGTACAGTGGGCTATTGCTAATCAAGCAGTACTAGCTCAAATGCGTCAAGAAGCTAGAAATGAATTTGAATCTAAGTACACAGCCCAACAGAACTATCATCGAATGATAGCAATTTATGAGTTAGCTGCTAATCGTCGTCTGTTAAAAATTTGATTAATCTAAAATGATAGACAAATTCCTGTTTTTTTTAGTTTAGAAACCCCTATTTAATATTGCATTGAATAATATACCTTCTATTGAATTTATCTTAATATTTAAATTCTTTATAATTACAAAATAATAATTACATCATTCTATGCTCAACAAGACAAGCATTTTTCTTAAAAGTGATACAGAAAAGTCTACAATAGCCGATAAATTTCTCCACTGGTATAGTTGGGTGCTTCTAGGATATGCTCTGTTTGGTAGAGGATTTTCTTACGTTGGAGTAGCTCCTGCCTATATTGGGGAAATTACTCTTGTGTTTGGATTGTTCACTTTAAGTATAAACAAGTCAATACCAAAACTTCTCAAGCTACCTCAAGCTTGGTTGTTAATTACATTTATGGTGTGGTGTTGCCTTAATACCATACCTTATTTTCCTATATATGGCTTAGACTGCATACGCGATGCTGCATTATGGTATTACATATTTTTTGCTCTGATAGTTGCAACGTTACTACTTGGTAAACCACAAAGATTTTTATTTATGGTTAATCAATATGAGCGTTTTTGTAAAATTTTTGTTATTTTAATTCCATTTTTATGGTTAATCTCCAGAACAATACCATTACCTAGTTTGCCTGGCGCTGGAGCGAGAATTATTGGACTCAAACCAGCCGATACCATGACTCATTTATCAGGAATTACTGCCTTTTTTGTTGGGTCTAGTTTGCTAGATTTTCAACCATTATTATTTACTTTCATGTTTTTTGTCAACTTGGGTGTAGTAGCTCTAAATGCAAATCGTTCTGGAACACTTGCTTTTCTCAATGCTTTTCTTATAGTTGGGCTTGCTAAGTATAAAAGTAGTAAAATTTGGCGCATAGTAACTATTACAATTTTGATTATTTTATTGGTTGTAATTATCAACCCAGAAATATTTCAACCATTAATCAACAAAGTTTTAAGCATTTTTATTGATAATAACGATAGACAAGGTTCAAAAGAGTATCGCTTAGAATGGTGGACTTATTTAATTAAAAGTACTATCTCCGAGCATTTTTGGACTGGACGAGGTTTTGGGTTCAACTTGGGAGCAGGTACTGGTTTTGACCCAGTAGGTGGGGGTATTGTGCGTAGTCCTCATAATGGACATATTACGGTACTCTCTCGTACTGGTGTTCCTGGTTTTGTTCTTTGGTTACTGGTTCAACTAAGTTGGGCTGGTAGCATACTAGCTAAATATTTGCAGTGCCGAAAAAAGGGACAGACAAAATGGGCCGGTATATTTTTAACTTTACTGACTTATTGGGTAGCTAGTATGACTGTCACATCATTTGAAGTGATTATTGAAGGCCCTACAGGCGGTATTTGGTTATGGACAATGTATGGTATTGGTTTGGCCGCAATGCAAATATACAAACGTTATCCCCAACTTTTAAATATGGAAATTGACTCTGGACAATAAGTAATTCGTCTGAATATTGAAGAAATTTATTTATGAGATATTTTTCTAATTTAATTTCATGAAATATTCCTAAACTTCACTTTTAAAAAAACTATTCATACTGAACAAATGCTCTATACAACTTCATGATTATGAAAATTCTGATTTCTGCATACGCCTGTGAACCAAGGCAAGGTTCTGAACCAGGAGTAGGTTGGAATTTTGTGAGAGAAATTAGCAAATATCATCAGATATGGGTTTTAACTTCTAACTGTCACCGCCCAGCCATTGAAGCCGAATTAGTACGCAATTCACAACCCAATCTCAACTTTGTTTATTTAGATCCTTTTGGTTTAATTATAGATTGGAGTCAGAAGGGAAAATTCACCCAAAAATGGGTATATATTCACTACTATCTATGGCAAATTAAAGCTTATTTTATTGGGCGATCGCTCCATCATAAAATTGGTTTTGACCTTGTGCATCATGTCACCTACGTCAAATATACTAGTCCAAGTTTTCTTTGTTTATTACCAATTCCTTTTGTCTGGGGGCCTGTTGGCGGAGGAGAATTAACTCCCAAAAATTTTTGGACAAGTTTGAATTTTCGCAGCAAAGTATATGAATTTATTAGAAACACAGCTTGCTTCATAGGAGAGTGTGATCCTTTTGTCCGCTTAACAGCACAACGCAGTATTCTGGCTTGGGCGACAACTGAGGATACAGTTAAAAGGCTGCAATACTTAGGGGCAAAAAATGTTCAAATATATTCTCAGCTGGGTATATCGCCGGAAGAATTAGCGAGTTTTACAGATAAAGCTCCATCTCATCAATCTATTATCAGGTTTATCAGTGTTGGTAGACTGTTGCATTGGAAAGGATTTCATCTAGGACTATTAGCATTTGCAAAAGCAAATATATGTAATTCTGAGTATTGGGTTGTAGGAGAGGGATCGGCGCGAAAACACTTGGAAAAGATCACCCAAGAACTAGGCATTGATCAAAAAGTAAAATTTTGGAGTAGTTTGTCCCGTGATGAAACTATAAGTAAAATAAGAGACTCTCAAGTACTCGTTCACCCAAGCTTACATGACTCTGGGGGATTAGTATGTTTAGAAGCTATGTCCGTAGGTTTACCCGTGATTTGCTTAAATTTAGGAGGGCCAGCACTTCAGGTAACGGAAGAAACTGGTTTTAAAATTCCGGCAAATACACCAGAACAAGCAGTACAAGACATCGCTCAAGCAATGATGTCTTTGGTTGCAGATCCAAAATTGAGATTAAGGATGGGTGAGGCTGGGAAAAAGAGAGTTAAAGATGTTTTTAATTGGGAATTTAAAGGGTTGTTTATGTCTCAATGTTATGCAGAAGTCTGCATATAGTGAAAGATACCTGGATTTTCCCTAATTGTTCTTGCCTGTTTTTATAGACTATTCATATAAAAATAAAGTTCAGATAAATTTTTATTAGTGTATCCCTCAGATCAAAAATTACTACTCCTTAACTTAATAGTATTAATTCATATCCACAAGTTTAGAAAAAAGCATGAAGCTGTTAATTTTACACAATCGCTATCGATTAAGCGGTGGTGAAGATAAAGTAGTTCAGGCAGAAAAAAGCCTGTTAGAAGCTAACGGGCATAATGTGATTTTATTGGAAGAAAATAATCTCAGTATAGTAAATATTTGGGATACATTGGCAGCCGCTGGGGGTGCAATATATTCGCTTGCATCCAAACACCGAGTTCAAGCGGAGATTATACGTTTTTCTCCTGAGATAGTTCATGTACATAATTTTTTTCCTTTACTATCTCCTGCTGTCTATGATGCTTGTTATGGTGCTGGAGTACCTGTTATTCAAACGTTGCATAACTATCGTCTGGCTTGCCCTAAAGCAATGCCATTTCGAGATGGAAAGATTTGTGAAGATTGTATTGGTACATTAATACCTTGGTCTAGTGTTGTGCATGGCTGTTATCGTAACTCTCATATTCAAAGTTCTGTTGTAGCTGCGATGACTACATGGCATAGATTAACAGGTACTTGGCATAAGAGAGTCAACGGTTATATTGTTTTGACTCAATTCCAAAAAGAAAAAATGATTCAAGCTGGACTACCAGCAGAAAAAATTCATGTTAAACCAAATTTTGTTTTTCATCAAAATCCTTTAGAACCCAATAGTCAGCGTGATAATTACTTGCTATTCGTTGGCAGACTATCAGAAGAAAAAGGCGTTTCTGTTCTGATTAATGCTTATATCCACAACAATATATCTACACCATTAAAAATTGTCGGGGATGGCCCACTACGTCAAGTCTTTCAGAAACAAGTTCAACAAGCAGGCTATGCAAATTTAATTGAATTTTTGGGATATCAAGATAAATCAATAGTGATGGAATTAATGCAAAAAGCTAAATTGTTAATTCTTCCTTCAATTTGGTATGAAGGTTTTCCATTAACAATCGTTGAAGCATTTGCTTCTAGTTTACCTGTGATAGTCTCCCAGTTAGGGAGTATGGCAGAAATTGTTGAAGATCAAATCAGTGGATTACACTTTGAAGCTGGCAATTCGCAAGATTTAGCAACTAAAATACAATGGGCAATTAATCATCCTGAATTTATGAATAATTGTGGAAATAACGCTCGTTTTATTTATGAATCTAAATATTCTTCAGCAGTAAATTATAAACAGTTAATGTCTATTTACAATAAGTTTATTTAATAGGTAATTTCTCGTTTAATTGGGTTTGATTTACTTGCTATTATGATTAAAAAATATCATTCTTATTGGTCGAACAAAATAGTACAAAAATGATAAATATTTAGGTAAACGGATAAAACTTTTATCGGCGATCGTAGGAACAATTATCTGTTCATAGCAATATATGATTTTATCCCCAGGATGTTCTATTAATTTTAAATGAAATAGCAGAGATTTTAATTGGCTGTTTGGTGCAGCATTTGAAAGATTACAAGTCAGTTGGAGAATGATTTCCGCGGTGAGATTTTTGACTAAGGCATTACTATCTATCTTTTGTAAAATAAATTCAGGAAGTTGAGCCTCTAAAACATTATGAGCAAGAGAAAGTCCAAGTAGCAACATTCGTGTCATTTTTAGCTTTATAGCAAGCTGCCAAATTTTTTCCCAATTCACATCAGAATGGCTACGTAGTACTTCAGCTAAGTCACAAATTCTATTCAGCCATAGCCAACAGTCTTTTCCTCCTTGTGAACAGAGAATAATGATCAGATTTTCCGCTGAAAAGCTGAGGATTTGTTTACCTATAAAAGAAATTAATTTAGTATCTTCCCATATCCATTTTGAATTATATGGTACTGAAAATTTCTTTGATAAAACTCCTTGGTGAACGTCTAAAGTAACTTGCTCTTTTCGATTAATTAAATGTAGTTCCCAATGAGAACGTAAATAAGCTTCTTGGTCTTGAATATTGAGAGATTTAAGATAAGTGGCTTCTTGTTCACTACTATCTGCGTATGGCTCAAATCCTTTATCTATTAATAGTTGTTTAGTTTTAATAAAGTCTTCTCGATGTACAAGCAGATCCAAATCACCAAAAGCTCGGCGTGATATATCTCCATAAGCTGTGGTGGCTAAGATAGGGCCTTTAAAGGGAATAACAGGAATTTTATGTTCAGCGAAAATATTTAATATATTGACAAGTTTACTAGCCATTAATAGACTATGCTGTGTATTAAGATAATAATATTTTTGTAATGAATTAAAGATGTTACTAGGAATAGATGGAGATTTAAATTTACTCAGGTTAATAAATAATAATGGTATAACTTTGTGGTAAGCAGCAATTTCGATGAGATATGGCCAATTAATTGGTGCTTGTAACAAAGTTTTGATTTGTAGAGACTTTTTTTCGTCTATATCAGTCCGAGAACAGCAAATTAATAATTCTATTTCAGGAGTAAGAGTATTTTGCTGGATATATTTATTTTCTAGGATAACTTTACTCATATAATAAACTTATTAAAGCAATTGATATAAAATTTTATCATAATACTTACAATGTTTATATTGAATATTTTCCCTATTTTACCTCGTGAAATATGGGTTCGAGTCAACGTATTTTTATTTTCTCTAGCTGGAAAACTGAATTAGAATGATGCAGATTAAGTATCTCGTTACATTTAGAAAGAAAAATAGCTAGAATTCATTCTAGCTAAAGTTTTGATAATTAATTTAGATGGCATTTCACGACTCAGAACATTGTGGATGATTGAATAGCTTATTTGCTGAGATTTACTTACTGCTGCGGAGAGTAATGAGATCTAAACTTTCTACTTTAGGAATAGTAACTGTTCCTTTACGCATCAAAGCAGTGCCGATGTAGACATTATTCACATTGCTGTTGGAACGATACATTTTCATCTTGATATCCCCAGCTTGAGCTAGTTCTTCAACAGATACTGTGATAGCAAAAGTTTCTGCTTGACGACCAGATTGTGCGTCACTTACTAATGTACCTGCTGGAAGACCAAAACCAGCAGGAAGGGCAAAGAAAAATTTGTCAGAGGTGTAATTACTTATACCTATTCCCCAAGAACCATCAGGATTTTTAGCACTGGCCACAGTAATTCGAGGTTTTTTGCCAGTAGACCATGTCATGTCTTTCTCCAGAGAGCTATAGCTTTTTCTGAAGACTGCTCCGACATCAAAGGTTCGAGTGAGTTGCTTGAAGTAATGATATTTTTGGAAGAATTGATATTTAAATGGGCTGATAGAGTAAGGGATTAGTCGTGTAGAGTTGTCTTGAGTATGTGAGGGTGCATGTCCAATAAACCAAATCCAGTGAGTTACTAGATTGTTCATATCGTTGAGAAAGCGGGAAGCAGCAGAGGCGGCTATAAGAGCATCTCCGGGTTCTTCTGGGCCATTGGTACCAGCTTCCGTCATCCAATATTCTTTACCTGTGCCTTCAATTTGCGATACTATCCAAGGTGCTGCGGCCATATTGTAAGAATGGGTAGAAATAGCCGCCAGTGCTTTCCAGGCTTCGGGATCATTTTTGATGGCTTTGATGATGCGGACAGCGATACTATCAGCATTTGCCAACTCAGGTGTAATTATTTTGACATCTTGTAAATTACGATTATCTAACTCTTGGCGCAGAGCCTTAACTATTATGGGCCATTGAGAATCTTTGAATCTGATTGAATTATCATTAGGCTCGTTTAATATGCCTGTAGCATGAAGTTTCACTCCATATTCTTGCTTCATTCGAGATATGAAATTGGCTAAAAGAGTAGCATAATTGAATATCTCAGCATCTTTAATGTAGATACTATCTCCAGACTTCATATACGATGGTAAGGCACCAGGTGCTAATAGCAGTGTAGTACATCCATTTGCTAAGGCATCAGCAATAAATCCTGACTTTACATAAGGATTGACGAACACAGGTATGTTTTCAACACCGGGTTGAGGCGCATACTTATTTCCGTCGAACCAGAGTCTGACAATCTTGAATTTGGCATCATTACACAATAGTTTTTGCAGTGTATTTTTTTGTGATTGTGTTAGCTTCGCATATCCATTACTACCAGCAATAGTTGAGCTAAATCCTAAACCTTGGAATGCTTGTCTTGCGCCTGATTTAACTGTAATGGTAATTGGGGTGATTGCTAATGCACTAGATAATGATTGTGCCAAAAGAGCAGTAGATGCTATTAAGGAACATAGCAAAGAATTAAGTTTACTCATGAAAAAATTCCTAAACTCAATAGGGAACACTAAACTGTTTCGGCTTCTCTATATCCGAGAAACTGCGTAAATAGGGCTGAGACCACAATGTGATTCAGGTTAACTTAATATTTGCGTGATTGGTACTAGAAAAAACTCGTAATTATTATTAGCAAGCTATACCTGTAAGTATCATAATAAACTCATGTCTCTACGTAATATATAAATTTAATCGGAAAATACTTAATCTTTATTAATTTCTAAAGCATTGTTATATAATGCTTTGCATATTTTATATGTGTTTTTTTAGCTTCTATGTAATCTGTAACACTAATCATGTAAATATTGATTTTTTTGGGTATATTCTAGGAAAAATAAATTGTAGTATTTCATAGATGTATTTTTATTTTTATGTATAAAAATACATCTCGCTTGTCAAAGCGGTTTGAAGAAGAAACAGCATTTCAATCAGGAGATGATTGGGCTATGGTAAGATTAGTTTTTTGAATAGGAAAAAAAATTTATAAAATGGTGACTTGATGGTTAATTCTTTAATTAAGATTGGCGATCGCAAATTTGGAGATTTTGGGCTTTGCAAGTTTGCTTTACTGCTATTGAGCGATCGCCTGAACATTGCATCCGAGTCTGAAGATTGAGCAGAATATTCCAACCTCAAAACGCAAAAAAGGCTTGCTACCAAAAATTAGTAGCAGCCAGATGTTGGGAATTGATTTAAAAATTTATCTATGCAATAATTCTCAAGGTTGTGTGTTGTTGTAGCTGGCTACAGCGGATCTAAGATTCCCTTGGTGTTCTGATAAAAGCCGATCGCCTGCTTGTTTTTCTAAACCAGTCCAATGCATCAATAAAGCCAGCTTCACCCATTTACCACTCCGTTCTAGTAGTAGACCCGCAGTTTCCCGACTTAAGCCAGTGAGGTCTTGCAGAATTCGCAAAGCGCGATCGCGGAGTTTTTGATTTGTGACTGCTACGTCCACCATCCGATTCCCATAAACCTTGCCCAGCTTTACCATCACCCCAGTGGACAAAATATTTAAAGTCAACTTTGTAACTGTACCCGCTTTTAAGCGAGTAGAACCAGCTAATACCTCTGGCCCAGTCAATAAGCGAATATCAATATCAACATCGATGCTAACTTGTTCTTTCGGCACACAGGCAATAAATATAGTTACGGCTCCTCGTTGGCGAGCAGCGCTCAACGCCCCATGCACAAAAGGAGTTGTCCCACCAGCTGTAATCCCCACCACTACATCTAATTGGGTAATTTGTCTTTGAGCGATCGCGGCTTCTCCATCTTGGGAGCGGTCTTCTAAATCCTCAGAACTACGTACCAATGCACCAGCACCACCTGCAATTATTCCCTGGACTAATTCTGGAGGTGTACAAAAAGTAGGGGGACATTCAGCCGCATCTAACACCCCTAACCTACCGCTTGTACCTGCACCTATATAAAATAAACGTCCGCCTTGGTGCAAACGTTCTGCGGTTAGTTCAATAGCTTGAGCTAATTCAATTTTCGCCGCAGCTACTGCTGCTACTGCTTTTTGGTCTTCGCTATTAAATAGTTCTACTAATTCTAACGAACTAAGTTGATCTAAGTTGAGACTGAGAGGATTGACCTGCTCAGTTAAAAGATGCCCGCGTTCCTGCAAATCTGTCATTTTTTTATTTCCTGTGTCATTTGTTATTTGTCTGCTGTCATTAGTCATTTGTCAAACAACACAGGTTTTATAGGGGAATAGGACAAAGATACCTTGCTTCTTACACTTACACCCACCATCAATGACTAATGACCAATGACTAATTACAACAATCCTTCTAGTTTGCGGCGGATACTTTCGAGTTCCGACTCAGACAATTCTGTTTCCGCTGCTGGTGGAACTTGTTCAATGTCGAATGTACTGTCATCAATATCCTCGTTTGCGCCATCTACTTGCCAGTCAGTTTCTTCTACGTTCAGTTCTGGGGGAAGAATTAAATCACTATTTTCCGGCACAATTTCCCAATCGTAACCAGCACTTTCGCAAAATTCCTTAATTTCTTCCCCATCGATCGCTTCGACTGTAGGTGTAGGGAAATCCTGAGCTTCTAACATTAGGGCGAAGCGGAGAGCATCGTCTTCTGACTCAAACATAAGAATTTTATTGCGATCGCCAACTCGAACTGTGTGAATCCCTTCGTTTTCTGTATGAGCATTAAAAATTAAAACAAATATACGCATTGGTGTAATCATCTTTGAAATCTGAAGTATATAAACGCTCTTAGCGTCTTCTTTTAGGAGAAGGATAGGATGAAGGATGAAATAAATTGTTTTCTGTCTTTAACTTTCATCTCTCGTCCTTTATACTTTTTTATTTAATCATCTCCTTGTTGCCATGCCCATCAAAATTATAACTAGGGATTTTTGGCTTAATTATCGCAAAATCAACAGAGTTTCGCGTTTATTTTTGCATTTTTTTGTTAGTTTACTGTGTGTGCTTGGTTCACCTGTGTTTGCAGTTTTACCGCATCATATCTACTCTTCATCTTTATTGGCGAATGCAAGCATTCATCCGTCACCTTTAGAACAAGGCAAAATTATTTATGATGCGGGGCGCTTTGCTGAAGCAGTGCAAGTATTACAACAAGCTGTACAGGAATACAAACAAACAGGAGATCAACTCAGACTAGCTACCACTTTGAGTAATTTATCTTTGGCTTACCAGCAACTAGGCGCATTTACAGAGGCACAGCAAGCAATAACTGAGAGCTTAAATTTATTGCAAGGCAACCAAAATCTGCCAGTATTTGCCCAAGCTTTAGAAATTCAAGGTCGTTTGCAACTGGCAATGGGAAAGGCTGAAGCAGCTTTAGTCAGTTGGCAGCAAGCAGAAAAAATATATCAGCAAACAAAAAATTATCATGGTGTGGTGCGATCGCAAATTAATCAAGCACAAGCTTGGCGCACTCAAGGCTTTTACCGCCGTGCTATCCAAATGTTAGAAACAGTGAATCAACATTTGCAATCGCAACCAGATTCTCTGGAAAAAGCCACAGGTTTGCGATCGCTGGGGAATGCGTTGTTAATATCGGGAAGTTTGCCAAAATCCCAAGAGATTTTAGAACAAAGTCTGGCGATCGCCCAGCGGCTAGAATCTGATCATGATATGGTTGCTAGTTTGTTTAGTTTGGGAAATAATGCTCGCAAACAAAAGAATACACCAGCAGCGATCGCCTATTATCAACAAACTATCAAACTATCTGCCTCACCTTTCACCAAAATCCCTGCCCAACTTAATTATATAAGTCTATTAATTGAAGATGAACAATTAACAGAGGCAGAATCTATATTACCGACTCTTGAATCTCAAATTAACCAACTTCCCTCCAGTCGCACTGCTATTTACTCCCAGATTAATTACGCCCAAAGCTTGATCAAACTGGAGATGGCGAATCAACGCAAAAACTCTATTCCCGACTTTCAACAGGCAAATCTGCAAAAAATTGCTCAGATTCTGGCTAATACGGTGAAAGAATCTCACAGTTTAGGCGATCGCCGTGCTGAAGCTAATGCACTTTTGAGTTTGGGTAATTTATACGAACAAACTAAACAATGGTCAGAGGCTAAAAGTCTGACTCAACAGGGGTTAATCTTAGCACAGGCGACTACTACACCAGACATTGCCTATCGGTTACAGTGGCAATTAGGCAGATTACTTTGGCAAAAAAAAGATTTTCCCAGTGCGATCGCGGCTTATGATGCAGCGGTGGAAACTATTAAGTCTCTGCGGAGAGATTTAGCAACAATTAATCAAGACGTACAATTTAATTTTCGAGATAGTGTTGAACCGATTTATCGCCAGTCAGTAGAGTTACTTTTGCAATCTCAAGCAGGACAGCAAAATGCGAAAATTTTAGATCAAGCACGTCAACGCATAGAAGCTTTGCAATTGGCAGAAATAGATAACTTTTTCCAAGAAGCTTGTTTAGAAGGTAAAAACGTCATCCTAGATCAAGTGGTAGATATAGAAAATCCCACCACTGCTATTTTTTATCCAATTATTCTACCTACACAACTTCAGGTAATTGTTAAACTACCCAAGCAACCTCTACAGAGTTACAGCACCAATATTACCCCAGAAGAAGTAGAAAAAGTTGTGGCGAATCTGAGAACAGTATTGGTGAATCCCACTGCTATCAACGCCGTCAAAATCCAATCACAAAAAATTTACGACTGGTTGCTCAAACCTATTGAATCAAAGTTATCAACCACAAAAGTTGATACTCTCGTATTTGTACTGGATGGTGTCTTACGTAACATTCCAATGGCATCGCTTTACGATGGTGAAAAATTCTTAATTGAAAAATATGCGATCGCTTTAAGTGTTGGTTTACAACTGCAAAATCCTCAGCCCATAGTACAACAGCAACTAAAAGCTTTAGTAGCTGGGTTAACTCAGCCTCCAGCAAACTTTCCTAACTTTGCCTCACTACCTGCAATTAAGTCAGAAGTTCAATCTATTAGCAGTGCTGGAGTTGCTACAACCAATCTGATAGATGAACAATTTACCAGCAAAGCTCTCGAAAAAGCAGTCAACTCAGTTCCCTTTAATGTGGTACATTTAGCCACTCACGGACAATTTAGTTCTCGTGCTGAGGATACTTTTATTTTGGCTGCCGATGGGCCAATTAATGTCAAGCAATTTGACAGCTTACTCCGAGATCGAGACGCAACTCAAGTAAAAGCAGTAGAACTATTAGTATTGAGCGCTTGTCAAACCGCAACTGGAGACAACCGCGCCGCTTTAGGACTCGCCGGTACAGCCATTAGAGCCGGTGCGCGAAGCACTTTAGCTTCTCTGTGGCAAATTGATGATGAATCCACAGCTTTGTTTGTCGGCGACTTCTATAAAGAATTGAAAAAAGGAAACATCAGCAAAGCTCAAGCTCTCCGTCATGCTCAACTAAAAATCTTGCGACATCCCAATTACAGAGCGCCCAGTTTTTGGTCTGCTTATGTATTGATTGGTAATTGGTTATAGGCTAGAGATAGGAGTTAGGAGAATTTTAGATTTTAGACTAGGTAAAAATCCTGCTATGCTCTGAGACTTTAAGTTCTGCTGTGAAGTCTAGAAATATCGGGGACTATCGCAAGCTCATGCGATCGCATTAAAATAAAACTAAAGTTCAATAGCTGTGGTAACAAGCGCAAATGTGGATTTACCTTATTGCTGTCAATATCTTTTGTATACCTCCACCAAACCTAACATTTATTTACTAATGACCTGATGTGACCATTAACAAAAAAGAGGCCTCTATCGACCTCTTGGGAACTCCCTACAATAAAGTTCTCTTTGTATAGATGATGAATTAGGACAGCCCAGCGTTGGTACCTTGCTTGCCAGTTGCCAGTTCCACTTTAACGATTTTGCCACCCATTTTTTGAATCCGTTGCTGTTCGCGGAACCAATTTTCGTAGGGAACCAATTTGGTGAAATAGGTATTTTGTAGTTCGCGTTGAGTACGAATACGGGTTTGGCTGGGAACGCAAGCAGTAATTTTAAACAACCGCGCCATATTATGAATCTCCTGTGGTGAGTGTGAAAACTTTTTTTATCTACAAAATGAAGCGGGAGTATATTTATTAGACAATTCTTTAATTAATCTCTCCAAGGCTGGAAATCAAACATCAATACTAGACCACTAACACTCACCATGATTTATGCAATTAAGATAAGCGACAAGACGTTCTAGCACTCACAGTTGATTTCCAGACCTTAATAAAGCTGCACCTAATTGCTTAGATGCGACTAGCTCTTAGCTCAAGCCAGAGGAGATGTAGTCTAAGTAAACGCCCATTTCTTTACCAGCATCGGGGCCGACTAAGCTGGCGGTTACTTCTTTGATTGCTTGGATAGCTTGTACTGTAGCGCCTACGGGTACACCCAAGGAGTTGTAGGTTTCTTTCAAACCGTTCAATACACGCTCATCCAGGATGGAAGGATCGCCAGCCAGCATAGCGTAGGTAGCATAGCGGAGGTAGTAATCCAAGTCGCGGATACAAGCAGCGTAACGACGGGTGGTGTACATGTTACCACCGGGACGGGTGATATCCGAGTACAACAAAGACTTAGCAACAGCTTCTTTAACGATCGCAGCTGCGTTAGCGCTGATGGTGGTAGCTGCACGAACGCGCAGTTCACCTGTAGAGAAGTAGGCTTTGAGTTTTTCTAAAGCAGCTGTGTCGAGGTATTTACCTTGAACGTCTGCGGAGTTAATGACAGCGGTAATTGCGTCTTGAGCCATTTTGTTAATTCCTTATTTTCAACCGTATTGCAACAGTTTGTCTCAGCAGGGAAAAAGCTTTACCCTACGCCAATGAACCTACTACGTAGTCAAAGTAAGCGCCAGCTTCAGCAGAATCTTCAGCGGACAAAAGGGTGGAAGCAGCATTTTTCAGTGCAGCAACACCGGAGGAAACAGCATCAATAGGAGTGCCTAGAGACTTGTACATTTCCCGCACACCGATGATACCGATTTCTTCGATGGGTGTAACGTCACCAGCAACGATTCCATAGGTGATCAAACGGAGGTAGTAGTCTAGGTCGCGCAAACAAGTAGCTGTCAATTCTTGACCGTAAGCGTTGCCACCGGGGGATACAACGTCAGGGCGTTTTTGGAACAATTGGTCGCCAGCTTGCTTAACTAGACGCTCACGGTTGTCGGTCAAAACTTGAGCGATGCGTAGGCGTTGTGCGCCACCAGAAACAAAGCTCTTGATCCGATCTAGTTCGCCAGGGCTGAGGTAGCGAGCTTCTGCATCAGCATTCACGATGGACTTCGTGACGATACTCATTAATGGATTCCTCCAGTACTAATGAAACCAGGATATGAAACTGGTGCGGGTTTAATTTTGGTCGAATGTAGCTACGTTCTCTCGTTGTTTTTTAGATACAACAGTTGAGTAGCTGCTGTAGCTAATACTTTACGAGTTTGCTGGTGTCAATTTCAACTACACCAGCGTAAAAACTCAGCTACCTTCCGCAAAATATTCTCCGGCATTCTGTTGAGCATTTATGACTGCTCTTAATACTTTGTAATATTCCTTTTCAGATTTACACGTAAATCAGCTATCTGAGAGGAGTGTTACGAAAGGTAAAATGCCAATAGTCAATAGTCAAGAAGTTAATCCTCTTGACTATTGACCTCGGACTATTTGACGAAGAAATTAGCGATCGCTAGAACGACCGGTTAACACAGCCGGAGACAGACTCGACCAAGATTGTTTCACAAGGTCAGCCGCCGCCTGGACACTACCGAGGTAGTTACCTGCGGGTAGAGATGGGAAGCGTGGGTAAGGAACCACATCTTCACCAAAGTAGCGGGCGTATTCTGGGCTATCAACAATTGCCTCTACAGCGGCTCTGAGACCACTATCAGCCAGCAACTTGTTATACTGCCTGATTTCGCCTTGAGTGGCTGGTGCGCGACCCAACAGGTGACGGAATAGGTATTCAATTACCTTGGTGTTGGGATAAGGCGTATAGAACCGTTTGCGATAGATTTCTGAGCTTGCTAGTTCGCGGACAAACTCCCGGACGGAAATTTCCCCATTCCGCAGTTTGCTGTCGAGTGCGCTGCGGCGATAATAATCTGGAACCTGACCGCTAAATACATCCAATACCTGACAGTAAGCAGCATTAATGATCTGCTGTCTTTCTGCTTGGCCAGTACCATCTGTTAAGCGGTAAATTCTCGCCGGTTTACGACGGCTAGTACCCACACCAACTTCGACAGACTGACCGCGACCATCGTTAAAGGAACGACCCAATTCGATAAATAGCGGCTGGGTCTTATCCATTTGCCGAGCTTGGGCTGCCAAATCTGCGATCGCTTTTGCCAAAATTGGAGTATTGGCAGAATCCATCCGCGCTTTGACTGGCTTAAAGCTAGGTACAACTACATCATCATTTTGTTTGGTGAGTTGGTTGTAAAGCTTCTCGGTATTGGGGAAGTTCGCCGCAGGTAAAGTTGGGTAGCGACGGTAAGGAACTGTATCTTCACCAAAAACTTGGCGATACTCCGCACTGTTCAATAAAGCAGCAATAAACGCTTTCAGACCTTGGGTAGCCAAAATCTGGTTATATTTGCGGATTTCTGCTTGATCAACAGGTGCGCGTCCTAAGAAGTGCTTGGTTCCCAACTCAATGACTTTGGTGTTGGGATAAGGTGTATAGAATTCCTTCAGGTACAGGTTAGAATAACCCAAACCTTCAATAAATTCTTTGACCGAGATTTCACCGTTACTCAGCTTGCTTTCGAGGACGGTAAATTCATTTTTAGCGATGTATGGTGCAATATCGCGCTCAAAAATCTGGCGGTAAGCAGCACTAATCAAAGTTTGGACGGCAGCTTTGTCAACAGTATTAGCTACCAGCTTGAAGACTTTAGTTTGTTCGCGTTGCTTAGTAACACCTTGATTCACGCGGAACTGAATATCGGGTTCTGTCCGATTTTGGCTAACTGCACCCAGTTCCACAAAGCGTGGTGTTTCTTGCTTCTCAACTTTCGTGGCGACCACATCTTCGCGGATGCTACCCACACGTAGTTGTCGCTGTGATACACCACCAGGAGTCAGATAGCGTTCGTAAGGAACTGTATCTTCACCAAATGCTTCGCTGTACTCTACGGTATCCAGAATGGCATCAACTACTGCATAAAAGCCTTTTTTGGAGGCAATATCGAAGTATTTGTTATTTTCTTGGCGACCGTAGGTAGGACGACCTAATAAGCGACGGTGAATGTATTCGATCGCTTTACAAACATACAACGGTGTCCAGTATAAACTGCGGAATAAATCAGACTTAGCCAAAGCCCGCACAAATTCCCGTACAGAAATTTCGCCGTTTTCTAGCTTAATTTCTTGGACTTTTAAACGTTGACCTTCGTAAACATCACGACCAATCACTTGCAAGTAAATTGCTCTAATTACTGCCTGGGTGGAGCTTTCAGAGAATTTAACACTTGCACCCTTCGCGGCTTTCTTACCGATAGTGCCAGGAAGTTGATCCAGTTTGAATACTTTTGGCCCCAGAGTACCAGGAGCTACGCCCCGTGCTTTGGGATTGCTCAGTTGGTTATTAATCCCCGGCCCTTGGTGAATCAAGATCCGTCTTGTATCCTTACCAAATGGAGCCGGACGGCTACTGGGGTTGCGAGTTTCTTTCGGGAAAATCGCCCCAAACTGAATTTCTAATGGGTCGTTACCAGAACCATAAGGATGTTGATCTGGTAATGGCTGTTCATAAGCCGCAAATGTAGTGATAAACTGAGGTACTTTGCGGAAAGGCGCACTGTAATTAAACAGGTCTTGCTGCGGCCCCCAGTTACGACATTCTTGGGCTTCTTGACCTAGACCCCGAATGTAAGGAACTGTCTCTTCACCAAAGTAATCGGAGTATTCGTCCGAATCTACCAAGGCATCTACTAATTTCGGTAGACCGCCGTTAGAAACGATTGAGAAGTATTTTTGTACTTCTTCGCGGCTACTTGGCCCCCGTCCCAAAATGTGACGGAAAGCGAGTTCGATGACACGGCTGTTAATAAAAGGCTGATAAAACTGTTTTTGGTAAAGAGGAGATTTTGCCAAACGGCGGACAAACTCTTTCATGGAGATGTCGCCATTTTTAACCTTGGATTCCAAATCAGAAATCGACAAGCTATAAGCACGGGTAATATCGCGCTCAAATATTTGCCGATATGCTGCTTTTACTACCTCATTTTTTTCGCCGGCTGACAACCCAGGCTTCATCACATATTTGGGACGACGTTCTGCGGCATTAAAATAAATCTGCGGCAGTTGTAAACCTTGTTGGTCGCTAGAAGGACGTTGACGTAGTTTGGTCGAAGGTGTGGGTGCTTTGAATTCTGTCAGCAACACATCCATGTACTGTGCCACAATGTCTGTAGCTTCAGCATCTTTGCGGAAGTAAGACAGGGATGCTGCCTTGATTTCCTGCAAAGCCACAATGGTTGCTTCACCAGAACAAGCATTTTCAATAATTTCTCGCAGACCCCTGGTGTTCACAGAAATGATGTTGGGGTCGCCTGCGACGATCGCATAAGTAGCATAGCGCAAGAACCAGGACAAGTCCCGTAAGCTCTTGGCCATGTTGCTTGGGCCGTAGCGAGAAACGTTAATTGGTCTGAAACCTGGTGGGGTTGGGCCACTAGGTGAGGTGTTGAAGATAGAACGCAAATTTTCTAGGAATCCACCCCGACTTTCAACGTAGGTTACGGTTCCTAGTTTCATGCCTTCTGTGACATCTCCACCAGCGCCAACAGCAGCACCAACCATCGCCAATTCAGCTTCTTGAGGCTTTTCTAAAAAAGCCATTGGCGAACCACCGACAAAGATCCGGTTAGCAGCACGAGATACGATAATCTCGGAATTTTCTGTGAGAATCTGGGCAATTTCTAACCGTTTTGCACCAGATGCAAAATAGCTTGCCAGTTCGTTTAATTCACCACTGCCCAAAAAGCGGTCTTGCTGTTCCGCTTGGGAAATGGTTGCTACAGCTAGGGTTTGATATAGTTGCGGACGCGCAACTGAGCTTCCACCACTCGCCTTAACACTCATCGGATTTGTAAAACTCCCATCATAATCATTTATGTGTTAAGTCTGGGTCGCTTTGAGGCTTGACACATTGATGTGTTTATGCCGTCAGAGTACCGCCTTCAAAACTGCCAGTAAAATTAACCCAGTCAGCTTTTAGATTAGAACGTTTTGCGTTTTTCCTGGTAATTTATTAAGAAGTGTGTAGATTCTGTAGCCTTGTTGTTGCAAGTCTAAGAATAAATACTTCTATGGACATTAGACAAAATCTAAGTTTTGTATCTGAAAGTTAAAAACTTTACAAAAATATTTTACTGGAGTCGTAACTACGATTTTCTTTAGTTACGACAAAAATATACAAATGTTTGCTTTTTGGCTACCAAGAAAGATTCTGGGTAATGACAGATATGTCTTGTGAGTAGTGCAATCGCTGTTTTTTCATTTTTGTAAAGTAAAATTAATCATCTCTCAGTTTTCCCCGCTCAAACCAAACAATTTCCCTAACGCTGACTCCAGAATAATCATGGGCTATGCTGTAGCAATCAGCATTAGTACAGGGAAATACTATGAGAAATAGTAATAAATTTAACTTAATCACTTTGGCTATTTTTTCTTCTTTAGCAGTGGCGTTTACTGTTATGCCTGCTAATGCAATTCCTGGGCAAAACATTAACACTGTGATTAAGTGGGCAAAAACTAGAACCAAGCTCCCACGCCTGACCTATAGTAGCGAAGCACATGGTTATTCAGGTACTAAAGGTAATTTATATTTCTATGTTGATGTTCCTTCAGAAAATGGCATAGTCACCAAAGAAGGAATCACCGTCAGCGGCGACTCAAGCATCAAATTCACCACCAAAAATGCTAAGGCGGTGAAATTAATCCAAAGTATTTATAACGCTAATATTGCTAATGATTTTAGCCAGTCTCGCCGCATCACTAAAGTTGGTCGAGACCATTATTATAGAGGTCAAAAATATGCTTATATTCTGGCTGAAGTGCAAGGTGGATCAGCTTTTCAAATTGTTAAATTAAATCAATTGCAAGCCGAGATTGATAGTGCAAAATATTGCCAAACTCATCAATGTGACTTGTAAATACAAGGCAGAAGGCAGGAGGAAAATTTTTAAGATAAGCGTTTTTATCTACATCTTGTAGCAGTTGGTTTATTGCAATTAAGGTAAGGTGGGCAATGCTAAAAATTCGCTCAAACCTTGATTTTTACGTTGTAAGCATTGCCCACCCTACGGTTGAGAATGGTGCTGTTTTGCATTTAATTGCCTAAATTAACTGTTTTCTATAGGCGTTATCAGTAAATAAAGGCACACAACTACTGACGTTGAACGCTGCGGCTAATTCAACGTCAGAGGCGAAATTTTTAGCAATTAACTCCTTGCCAGAACTGCATTTTTGTAAATAACTGAGTAAATCTTGCCGAAAAGCTTGAAATGAGTTGACAGCGATCGCTGCTTCTGGTGATAAACTGCCATCTAAATGGCTCAAAATAGCCCCAGCACCAATCAAATCTTCAAAAGCGGGTCTGAGGCTATGATCTTCCTTCCATCGCTCACCAGATGGAATCACAGCAATTTTACTTCCATATTTTTGGGCAAACCGCGCTACAGCTTCGCAATTTCGTAAACAACCCGCCAAAGTAGGTGTACTTCCAGTTAGCAAAGTCAAAGTTGAACCGTTAAGTGAAGGTAAAACTAGCCGAGTACCATCTGGGATATTAATCAGTGATACTGGCGAGAGAGAATATTTACTTGTAGAAAAACTCTGACGATGACTTGCTAACTCAGCTTGTAGCGAATTAGCATAATCTCCAACTGATTTATCTCGAAACGCATAGGGAAAAATTATCGCTCCGTTGTTAGTAGCAATCTCTACACAAGTTGAAAAAGAAAGCACATCAACTATGACAACTACATCACTGATAGAAGCAAGTTGGGCAATTCCTTGTGCGCCCCACTCACAACGTAAATCAAATTCTGACTGATTGTAAATCATCTGTTGTTAGATTTGGCTCAATGCAGGCTTTACAATTCCTGCTCTTCTTCATAGAACCAAATTTCTGCTAACAACGAAAAGCCCATCAGCCAAATAAAGCAGAAAACGAAGAACCAAAAAACTCCCATCATATTTACTACCTCCAAAAAACCTCTTGATTAAAGATTGCGTTCTTAAGTAAGAACAACTTAGATTAGATTGCTGAGTTCGACAAGTTAGTAAGAGAGTGAAGCATGGCAAATTTGCTACTTTTTGATATCGTCAATCATGAGTAAATTCTTACTGGAAATTTATATCTTGAGTTAGGTTATTTATAAAACTAAATTTTATTAACTAAATTATTACAACAGATTTCCTGCAAGGTGAACCTCCTGAATTTTGCTGTAAGCGCTAAACTAGAAGTATTAGGATAAAAATCTCTGGCAGTAAGTTCTACAAGTTGTCAATTTTGATCACTCCAGGGAAAATGTCTCAAGAACATAACGAGTTATTCCAAATTCACCAGATGTCTAACCTCAAATCACGACATTTTGCTGATTTAATTAGGGCTGCACAGTTAATTTTTGATCCGACTGCGGGAATTGTGGGAAGTCACGTAGTCGTTGACTGGCAAGAATTTGGTATTCCTGATGAAGTAGAGTTAAATCTCAAATTACTTGGACAGAAATATCAATATGCTTGTCCGAATATTCCCGATGCTATTATTTGGAGCCAATTAACTCCAGCTACACGTAATTGGTTTCTCGACAATAAAGATGAACTATGGAAATTTGAGGAAGCTTTTCCACCGTTGGATGAAGACTAGTGCAACAAAGCAAAAGTAAAAAGCGCAAAGTAGGCGGTGTCGGTTTCCGTCCCCGAAGTTTGCTCAACGCGGGGAACCCGCGCACGCAACTTCTCTTCGCCTAACTTTGTAAGAAGGCAAAAGGCAAAAGAAAGAATAGTTATCCCGCAAACCTTTTAGCACTTACAGATGGTCTGTTTATTTCCGCCGTGCTGTACTAGTACAAAAAGGCTGAAGTCTGAAGTCTGAAAGTAATGGTCAAAAATCAAGCTATTTGATATCTAGAAAGAAAAAACCTCGGCGTTGTTCAAACCGAGGTGATTAGGAGAAGTCCAAATGTCGATGGGAGATACCGATACTGAAGTCCGTTGTTCATAGCTAACTGCGAAAGATATCAAATTCTCACAATATCTTTATTGGTTAGCGGTTTTGATTGTAGTTTATTTCGCATTTATAAACTTATGTAAATAAGTGTAACTAAGCTGTTACGACAAGTCAACAGAAATTGACACAAAAAGCCAAATATCAGTAATAAGAAAAAATTATATAGTAGAGTTGTTGGGAAATAAGGGAGAATAGAAAGTTAGTACTTAAGTGAGGAAATGCTGAACATCGAACGGGCATTAAAACAAGATAGGCTGTTACGGGCATTAACAGGATTGAACCGGAAAGCTTTTGAAGCACTTTTGCCAACGTTCAGCACTATATATGACAAACAAGTACGT
>NZ_JADEWI010000115.1 GCF_015207705.1 Nostoc sp. LEGE 06077 | reverse complement strand
CTCAGCCAGCACTTTTGACGACATTCTAGAACAGGTAGAAACAGCACTACTGGCTTATGCTGACTTCTCAGCTAATCAAGTTGACGCAAAGATTGACCAGACGTTGACTCTTGTAAAAGAGCGCGTAGTTAATCGCCATGAACAAAGCAGAGACAAGCTATCTCGTGGGTTAACGGGCATTAGTGCGGCTTTGGAGAATAGCCGTAATCAAACTAAAAGCCAACTCTCCGGGATACTCGCCAGACTCAACGCGGTTCAATAGCGATGACTTAACACTGCTTGAGTGCTTAGTAATTCGTTGGTCAAGAATGAATTACTTCTCAAGAATTGCTGTTAGTTTAGGTGCGCTTGCTGCTGTGATTCTGCCCTTACATTACTGGGTATATCTGCCAATAAGAGAGCATGACAACTATCAGCAATATCTCAAACGAAAGTCAGCTATTGAGCAATACGTAAGGCGAATGTCGTATCACTGCCACAAAATATTTACCCCAGAAAAAGAGTATCGCTGTGAAAAATTCAATGAAGCTCAAGAATCAGGTAACTTCCAAATCTCGCCACCTGGAAAGCCAGTTAAAAAATAAGTTCAACGCATCTACTAACTTAGTAGTCAGAGCGTTAACAGGTGATAAATCAGCCCTGAAGCTAATAGGACAAATGGGGAATGACGGGGCAAAGATTAGTGAATTCGCCCCACAGGTTAGAGAGCAAATGTTAGCTGCTATCAAAGGGACTGAAGACTTAAATCTAGTCCTAGGTGACATTTATAAACAAGCTGGTGTTAGTGGCGAGAAGATTGAAAGAGCAGTGCAGTCAGCAATTTTAGCTGACACTCATCTAGCAAATATCCTAGAAGAGATGAAGCTTGATTTCGCTTCGTCCCAGGATAAAGAAGTGCTACGCCATCAACAAGCAACAGATCACATCAAACTAAAAGCATGGGTCGATAAACACATGATGCAAGTTGATGGTGAATATAAGATGTTGCAGACAGAATTACAGACCGATATTAGACAACAAACAATTGACCTGCAACATGATAAAGAACTGGGCAAGTATTACTTAGAAATGGGTGATAACGCTCGTAATGATTTCAAGCCAAAAAAACAATATGCTGGGCGTTCGATTGTCCAAAAAATCAAGGATGCTCTATTAGGCTTTTGACAGTTCAAGCCCGACAGCCACCGCATAAATTAACTGTCGGGCAAGTAAATATCCTAACAGTAATATGACCTACGATATTGATGATAGCCAAGAGGAATTATTCAGCGAAATTGCCCCTGATACGCCCTTACCCAAAGACTTGATAGAACATTTAGAGTCCCGCAAGCAGCACCGCAAAGATGTTATTAACACAACTAATAAATTGACGCGATTCTTTGTTACTTGGTCTTTAAATTCTACTGGATTATTTATAGCCAAATATCTCTTAATAACTGGCGGTGGCGTTAACTTGTGGCTGGCAATTACGCTCTCGTTTTCTATTTGCAGTGTTGGCTCTTTAGCTGGGTTAACGGGTTTGAGAGTTAATTACAACAGTGACGGACTAGAGGTAGATAATATGCAAAATCTGTTTAAAACTGCTGGTGGTTTGGTGTTTGCTGGTATCACAACTTGGTTAGCAGTTAAAGATTATCAATATTTTGAGAATTTGACTAAAGAAACAGTCAGCCAGATTAATCAAGACATCCAAACTATTGAAAAACAGAATCCACAATCAGACCCTTGGTTAAGTATTGCAGTCGCGTTGGCTTTATTCATTGGTTCCATTGCAATTATTTTTAGGGGACGAGAATGAAACAAGGTGTTTTCGAGTTAACGCTGGCTGGTGTGTGTGGTTTCGCCGCAATCATCGGGCTGGCAACATCGCAAACACGTCAGCCCTATGACATAACACAGATTCAGTTCTGCCCAAGGTCAATTAATGGTGTAGAAAGTCAAGTAGCACTGGATAAGCGTTTTTGTCAGATGCCGCGTTTTGTCCTCACTGAAGAATGGCAGCGCTACGGATTGTATGGCAGCATCATTCCCTACAAGGGTGATGCTATTCAATGGGTGCGTGATTTGCCCACAGACAACCCCAATCAGTTGCTAGGATACGGGATTGCAGCTGTGGGGCTATGGGGTATTGTGGGTTGCTTGCTTGTGCGTTCGCAACGCCTCAAGCGCATAGATTATGAATTGGGAGAACTTGAAAAGACTGGTGACTATGCAATTTGGCAGCACAATTTCCATAAACGGGAAGTGAAGCAGCATTCAACCCGGCTTTACACTGAACGCTTGAAAGATGGGCTGTCAGGATTGGATACAGAGGAACGTTTAGCACTGGGACTGACTGACTCAGAGAACGAACGGGCTAAGGCTCGAATTCAGCTTGAGGATTTTTTGAAAGCCCGTGCTGTTAATCATTCTGTGATGGATAAAACCATTGCGGAGAATTTGAGGGATAAGGCGAAGGCTGACCAAGAACGTGGGAAGATTGAGGGCAAAACCAAGGCAGCGATCGCAAATAATGACAATCATCCTTTGACTGACCAGCGCCTCATCAGTGATTTAATCGAAGCACTTAAGAATCATGAGGATGGTTGGCTGTGGAAGATTATCGACAATCAAAAACCCGTTTGGGTATTAGGAGAAGCTGGAAGCGGTAAATCAACCCTAGCAGCTTCGATTGTCATGCTTAGAAAATATCTGTTTGATATGGCTTTGTATCAGCTGATAGACGCACACGCCGGGGAGAATCTTAGAAACGCATGGAAATATTTAAGTCCTCAGTTGATAGCTAAAACAGAATCAGAGATAGGACAAGCTTTTGATGATGCCCGTGAGCGTTGGCTGGACAGAATTAATAATCAACCTGATAAACAACCGCAACAGTTACTAGTTGATGAATTCACTAACTATTCTGAATCAGACATCACCAAGGAGCCTGCTAAAAAGTTTGTTAAAGCATCTCTTAGTGACCCTAGAAAGGCTGAGGAAAGATTAGTTTGTATTGCCCATTTTTTCACTAATACTGCTGTTGGTGGCAGTGATGGAACTGCTAAAGGTAGAGCTAGAGGCACTATTCAAATTGACCGCAAAACTGCTGATGGTAAGATACCTTTAAAGGTGGCAATAGTTAATGGTTTAAATAATGCCGATGGGGATGCAGAAGTAGATAAAAAAGTGACAATTCCTCGTTGGTTGACTCCCGAAAGTATTCACAAGCATTTCAATGGCCAGCCCATTGATTTTGATGATTAATTGTTAGATTACTAATTTTTTAGCTGTTAAGAACTGGGGTAGAGCGGGTGGCGTAGCGGAGTGTGGGGGCGGGCTGCCCAGTTTTGGCCACTTCACGATAAATTTCCTGCCCGTCCCCCACACCACCCGCTCTAAACGAAGTGTCCCCAGTTCGGGGGGGTCTTACAGTGTCTTATTGTATTGCTGGCTGTTACAAATAAGGATTAAAGTGCTTGCTGTACTAATTGAGTGTTGACGGAGGCAATTGCTGCGTAGGTTGTTGAGACTGACTAAACTCGATTGGAATGTTCAATTTATTGGCAAGCTCTAAAACGTTATTGCTAAAATCTGTAACTCCAGCAATAACACCGGCAATCGTTCCAGCTATTGTCAACAAGGCAACGATGCGGGTTTTGATTCTCTCTGGTTTTCGCTTCTCAGGTTTACTAATGTCTTCTTGCAGGTCATCCAAATGCACCATAGCCTCTTCACGTTTAGAATCTGGAAATTCTTGTGCTAGATCACGTAGAGAGCTAATTATCTTAGTAATCTCATCAGAGTTCTGACCGATATTTTGGGAGAAATTGGAAACAGTACCATTACCAGATTGGATAAATCCCACGTTATTGGCATTAATTTCAGTTTTATTAGTAGTTCCTCTCTCTGCCATTGTTTTTACAATTTCTAGCAAATTTGTATTAGCCTGTCGTTGATATTCCAAATCAGTCTTAAATTTAGAAATTAGTGTTTTTTTTGCTTTTATCTCAGTTTGATATTGTGTTTCAATCTCCTGAATCTTTGTCTGATATAGTGCTTCTAATTGACTCTTAATCACTGCTAATTTATCTGCTTCTGCTGACCCCTCTAAACGAATTACAAATTCACTACCGTTTTTATTCTCTATCGCTTGTAATGATAAATTTTCATTTTTGTGCCTAACCTTTAGTTCTTTAAATGAAAAATAAAATGCACTCCAGTCAATGCCAGTGGGAAAATTTAAGTCAATTGTTTGAAACCACCTAGTAAATTCTCCTGTTCCAAATTCACCAACCTTGGGAATGCGGTCTTGTTTATCAGTTTTTAAGTAAACATATTTGCAACTAATATTATCTAGTTTTGTTTCGCTGTTAATACTCCAGTCCTCCAAACAAGCACCTGTCAATACAGATGCGGTAAAATCTGTTCCTAACGCTTGAATTCTACTGAGATTAGCATTCGTAAGGTCAGCATTACATAGTATAGCTTCGCAGAGGTTTGCATTATAAAGTATGGCTTCGCCAAGGTTTGCATAACTGAACTTAGCATTCGTAAGGTTGGCATTATATAATATGGTTTCATAGAGGTTTGCATTCCAGAAATCCGCATAACTTAGTTCAGCTTTAGTAAGAATAGCTTGGCTAAGATCAGCAAACTTAAATTTAGTATTCCAAAGATCGCTATGACTCAGATCAGTTTTTTTAAGAACAGCATTCTCAAATTCTGCCATTCTCATATTAGCTTGCGTAAAAATAGCAGAACTCAGATCAGAATGTGTGAGTTCTGCAAAGCAAAGTTTAGCTCGTGTCAGGTTAGCTTCTTTAAGATTAGCTTTCCAGAGTTTAGCTTGTGTTAAGTTGGCTTCTTTGAGATTACATTTACTGAGGTCATAATTCCTAAGATCCATCCCAGAAAGGTTAGCTGCACTGAGGTCAGGAATTATATTTGGATTTTGCTTTCTCCAGAGATTCCAAATATCTGCACCTTGTTTTAGTAGGTCAAGGTGTTCTTTTTTCGCCATTTGAATTAATCTAGATTTTTGTTTCTAAAATCTTTACATTAGATGTTGCTTACTAACTGCTCTATATAAGACAAAACTCAAATTCAATTTTGTTATGCTCTATACTATTGGTAATTAATAAACAAGCTTTTTTACTATTGCCAATTGTTATTTATTTAGAATTATTTATATATTAATTATTAAAAATTTGTATTTGTAAGATTACACTTGACTATGTATAATTATAGAAAACAGACTGAATCCATTTAAATTTTGTCCTAAAATATCAGCGTTAAAACACAATATTTTTAAGCCTCATACAACACATATAAATGTTTTTAAAATTGGCATCTCTAACCTGTGCATTTGCGTCAAGCAAGTGCAGCGGAAACTATAGCCAAAAGTTGATATCACCTATTGATAGTAACAATTTATCAACTGGAGGTATAGAAGCAGTATAGACAAGTCAGGCAAGCTGCTCACTACCTTATATAACCCATACTTATCAATCGCACTGTGTAGAGAATTTTTCTGTCGCTGAAAGATAAGTAATACTTAACTGACCCAAAAACGTTGCGGCTCTTCACGAAAGTACAAGGATTTGGGACAATTGATACTGTCCAGAAAAT
>NZ_JADEWI010000056.1 GCF_015207705.1 Nostoc sp. LEGE 06077 | reverse complement strand
ACCCAATTGCAGACCACTGAAATTCAAAACGAGTGTGAGGATGTTAAACCCTTTTTGGCAGAGAATACAGACGGATTGACTGCACAGGAAAACCCTCAAACCAACATTCTGCCTTCTGCCTTCTGCCGTCTGCCGTCTGCCTTCCCTCAACTTAGATCACCAAAAGTTGCCAAGAACCAAATCATAGTCCGAGTGATTGATTCTCTGTATGTACTGATTGCCAAGCAAGGCGATGTTTCCAGTGCGATGTAAAATTAAGTTGAACTGCTTGCTTAAAGTCTTCCAAAGCTGCTGAAAACGCTTTCTCTTTTTGCTCACCTTGGTTGTTCAACTGTTTAGGGCATTGTGGATTCCATACATATTTTTGACAAGTTTGGTGGGCAATTTCTACATCACTGCCTTTTTCAGGATTTTGAAAGACGGGATGATAATGTAATCTGTTGCAGCAAACTTGCAACCATTCTTGCCACCCACACTGCCACAAGCGGACTGTTCCATCAAGACTACCACTGGCAATCAGTTTACCATCAGGGCTAAAAGCTGCGGAATTTACCCAATACTCATGCCCGCGCCAAGGTTGACCAATGGGGTTGCCGTGAATATCCCACAAGCGCACTGTCGAATCATTGCTGGCACTGACAATCCACTGACCATCAGGGCTAAAGGCGACAGAATTAACTTCTTTTTCATGTCTGCGCCAAGGTTGACCAATGGGGTTGCCGTAAATATCCCACAAACGGATTGTCGAATCATTGCTGGCACTGATAATCCACTGACCATCAGGGCTAAAGGCGACAGAATTAACTTCTTTTTCATGTCCGCGCCAAGGTTGACCAATGGGGTTGCCGTGAATATCCCACAAGCGCACTGTCAAATCATTGCTGGCACTGACAATCCACTGACCATCAGGACTAAAGGCGACAGAATTAACTTCTTTTTCATGCCCGTGCCAAGGTTGACCAATGGAGTTGCCGTCAATATCCCACAAACGGATTGTAGAATCATTGCTGGCACTGATAATCCACTGACCATCAGGGCTAAAGGCGACAGAATTAACTTCTTTTTCATGTCCCTGCCAAGGTTGACCAATGGGGTTGCCGTTGCTATTCCACAAGCGGATTGTAGAATCATTGCTGGCACTGATAATCCACTGACCATCAGGGCTAAAGGCGACAGAATTAGCTTCTTTTTCATGTCCGCGCCAAGGTTGACCAATGGGGTTGCCGTGAATATCCCACAAACGGATTGTCGAATCATTGCTGGCACTGATAATCCACTGACTATCTGGGCTAAAGGCGACACAATTGACCCAATTCTCATATTTGCGCTGCGATCGCCCGATGACCCGATCTTGTAATATTTGATGTAGCTCCCACAAACGCACAGTGCGATCGCCACCACTGATAATCAGCTTGCCATCGGGGCTAAAGGCTAGGGAATTAATCTGTCCTTCATGTCCACGCCAAGGTTGAGTGATGAGGTTGCCATTGATATTCCATAAGCGTATTGTGCGATCGCAGCTACCACTAATAATAAACTTGCCATCAGGGCTAAAAGCTACAGAATTTACATGTCCTTCATGCCCGTGCCAAGGTTGACCGATGGGATTACCTTGTATGTCCCACAACCGCACTGTCGAATCACTACTACCACTGACAATAAACTTGCGATCGTGGCTAAAGGCGACGCAAATAATTTTTGCCTCATGTTTGTGCCAGGGTTGAGTGATGGTGTTACCTTGTAAATCCCACAAACACACCGTTCCGTCAAAACCAACACTGACAATAGAATCGCCATTTAGGCTAAAGGCGACAGAAATAACTCCTTCCTTGTGTCCGCGCCAAGGTTGAGCGATGGTGTTACCTTGTAAATCCCACAAACACACCGTTCCGTCAAAACCAACACTGACAATAGAATCGCTATTTGGGCTAAAAGCGACGGAAATAACTCCTTCCTCATGTCCCTGCCACGGTTGAGTAATGAGATTACCTTGTAGATCCCATAAACACAAAATTCCGTCAATACTGCCACTAACAAGAAACTTGCCATCAGGGTTAAAAGCTAGACAATTAACCTCTTGCTCGTGCCCCAACAAAAATTGAGCAGTAGGATTGCCAATAATATTCCACAAGCACACCGTAGAATCGCTACTGCCACTAGCAATAAACTTGCCATCAGGACTAAAGGCTACACAATTCACCTCTTGCTCGTGTCCGCGCAAGCGATTCGTCTCTGTGGGTGTGTTCATTGCCTCCTTTAAGCTTCCTAAAACAGGAGCTAGAAGCTGGTTTGGGTATTTCTCTAAATTCTCACCCATTGTTTGAATTGCCAACACCAAACCCTCTAGCGGTTGGACAGGAAGTAAATTCAAAACCCTGGCGGACTGCTCGCGCAGTTTTAATTCAGTCAATGCAAGGTTTAACTTTTGAATTTCTTGTTCCTTTTCTCTCGAATGGCGATCACGCCATCCAACACTAGCATTAATAAATTGATTAGCTTGTTCGCTTAAATAACCAAACGTTTGCTCTTTTAGTTCTTTATAAGCCTTTGTCTTCAGAATTCCGTTTGCAATATTTTCTCTTTCCCACAATACATTCAGGGTGTATGCCAGAAGTGGTAAATAATCATTTTGTTGGTGAAAATCATGAATAATTTGCTCAACTAATCCTTGTTCAAAGGTAACGCCATTTCTAGCAGCAGGTTCAGCGATCGCTAACTTTAATTCTCCGTCGCTCATTCTAGTGAGTATACGACTATAGCGCTCGTGGATCTTTGCAAGTTGGGGATACTCACTAAATTTATCCAAAAAATCAGACCGCATTGTTAAAACAATTTTGACAGAGCTATCCTGCTGCTGGAACAGTTGAAATAGACTAGCAACAAATTTATCGCGTTCCGGTTTTTGAGTTTTTGTAAACAGTTCTTCAAATTGGTCAATAAAAATTAGAATGCATTGATAATCTTGTTTGAGGAATGTGACAATTTGAATTAGGGTATTTTCTCTTATTTCTCTAGCAATATCCGCTATTGGCGATTTTTTACCATAAGTAGAAGCAAGACAGTGATAAAGAGATTTAAAAGGATTTTTATCTGGGTGAAAACTTATATTAATTAATGATTTTTCATGAGATCCTAAATAAGGAATTAAACCTGCCCGAATCAATGATGATTTGCCAGTATCTGATGCTCCTAAAAGCAAAATTACATTATCTTTTTTTAAGCGATTGCTCAGATTAGCAATCCAATTCTCCCGACCAAAAAATTTGTCTTTATCTTTAATTTCAAAAGTTTTCCATCCTAAATAGGGAGAGTCTGTTTTCAGTGGACGACAATGAATGTCCTCAAAATTATTGTCAGAAAAAAAGTCGTATTCAGAAATACCTTGGACATTACACCCAATATTTATATCGCCTTCAGAACTGTTAACCATCTTATCTCTTTACCTTTGGACATCTCTGGCTAAATCTTTACCTCAGTTATAGTTCCTCGGCTAATCTTTGTAAGTAACTCAACAAAATTAATTACACATTCTCTTGTGAAGCTTTCCCTGTCGCCGCCCTATAGGATCGCAAGTCGAATTACCCCCCTTAATCCCACCTTGTAAAGGCTATCCATTACCCGGATCTTTCTTAACATTTGCGAGAGTATTGACTCAGGTTTTTATAACCCTGATTAGTTCGTTGTTCATTCTCAATAAAAACGCAGTTTTAGCGAGAAGATTAAAAGCGAATTTGTCAAGTATTCCTAAATTATCAGTGTCTAAGACGCTTATAGAACATGGGTTTCAAGATTGTAAAGAAAGATGTGGGTAACGCATAGCTTGTAAAGGGGGGAAAAAAGAAATCTAGTTCCCTCCCCTTTACAAGGGCAGGGTTAGGGTGGGGTAAAACCCGGATTTGTCAATTATTTCCAACTTGTGTGTACACGGTAGCTTATAGGATAGAAGTTTTGTAAATCCCATCCGTGAAAGATTAAGATTTGAAATACCTTTATTCAGGGAAATTACTTAAACAAACTTGAAAAATATGTAGTAAATTTATCCTAAAACGCCAGAAATGACAAACGGGATGGAACTTTTTGATAACCTACACCTTGCTATGTTTAGCGGCAAAGGTGGAGTCGGAAAAACGACAATCTCCTGCACCTTTGCATGTCGTTGGGCGCAGAAATTTGCTAATGAGCAAATTCTTTTAATCTCAACCGATCCGGCTCACTCTCTTGGAGATGTCTTACAAGTTAGCGTTGATGACATTCCTCGTCCCATAGCGGAACTACCAAATCTACGAGTAAGGGCTTTGGATGCAAAGCTTCTGCTACAAAAGTTTAAAGAACGTTACGGCCAGGTTTTAGAACTGCTAGTGGAGCGAGGTAGTTTTGTTGAAGGAGAAGACTTGTCTCCAGTTTGGGATTTAAATTGGCCTGGACTGGACGAGTTGATGGGCTTGTTAGAGATCCAACGCCTTTTTAAGGAGCAGCAGGTAGATAGAGTAGTAGTTGATATGGCTCCTAGCGGTCATACTCTCAACTTGTTTGGATTGATGGATTTTTTAGACACTTTCCTCCACTCTCTTGAACTGTTTCAAGAAAAGCATCGGATTATTAGCAAGACCTTTGCTGGAAGTTACACACCCGATCGCGCTGACGATTTTTTGCAAACCCTGAAAGCTGAACTGTCACAAGGTCGTCGTCTGCTTCAAGATCCCACCCATACAGCTTGTTTGTTAGTTGCGATCGCCGAACCAATGAGTTGGTTGGAGTCAAAACGATTCCTAGAAGCCTTACAAACCATGCAGGTTCCTTGTGGAGGGTTGTTTGTCAACCAAGTCCTTGCCAGTGCGACTGACCCAGATCGTTACCAAGAACAACAACCGCTAATCGGTCAGTATACGGCTCTTGCTAACGGAAAGCCGATGTTCATTGTGCCACAACAAGATAAGGAACCTTTGGGAATTGTCGCCCTCAGCAATATTATCGACCAAATCCATATTTCTCAGCTTGAACCGCTATCTCCTGTTCATCCACTCCCAATTCAATGGCCTGAAAAAATTCCTCCTAGCTTTGGAGATTTTCTGACCGAAGGTCGTCGCCTGTTACTAATTGGCGGTAAGGGTGGAGTAGGCAAAACCACAGTAGCAGCTGCCATTGGTTGGGCTATGGCTCAACAACATCCCGATCGCAAAATTCGCATGGTTTCTATCGATCCAGCCCACTCCTTGGGCGATGCCTTTGGTTTGAGTTTAGGACACGAACCATATCAAATAACTGCCAATCTTCGAGGTCAGGAAGTAGATGGCGATCGCATTGTCGATCAATTCAGAGCCGATTACCTATGGGAACTGGCCGAAATGATGAGTGGCGAAACCCAAACAAGCGAAGGTATTGAAATGGCCTATGCTCCTGCTGCCTGGCGCAAAATTGTCGATCAAGCTTTACCAGGGATTGATGAAATACTTTCCCTGTTAACAGTAATGGAATTGCTAGAGCAACAAGAAGAAGACTTGATTATTTTAGACACTGCTCCTACAGGTCATCTTCTGCGTTTTCTAGAAATGCCAACTGCATTAGCAGACTGGCTAGGTTGGATTTTCAAACTCTGGATCAAGTATCAGAATGTCCTTGGCCGTACAGAGTTTATGGGGCGTTTACGAACTTTGCGACAGCGCGTAGTCAAAGCCCAAAAAGTGCTAAAAGACCCACAACAAGCAGAGTTCATTGGGGTTACACTTAACCAGACTAGCGTACTTGCCGAACAAAAACGCCTGTTCAAATCTATGGAAGAAATAGGTGTAAGTCAGAATTACCTTCTTCTCAACCGTTTTACTTCTACAGCAACCATTAATTGCGATGACTGCGAGACAAATTTTCCAGGTTTGACAATAGTTCGCTTACCAATGCTTCCTCGCTCAGTTCAGCCTTTAGAACGCATCCAAGCAGCAGCAGGCTGTTTATTTTAACGGCTAATTAGACTAAATACTTTCATACCCAAAGAGATATTTATTATGCATCGCACTCCAAACCGCAGACAAATTCAAGCCAAACTTAGCACCATGCCTCCTCAACGTTCTCAAGCAACAGCTTACTTAAATGCTTACAAAATGATGTTAGAGAAGGAGCGTTTAGAGGAGGAACTAGAAAAACTCGAAGCACGCCGACATCAGATTCAGCAACGTCTTGCTATTTTAAATAGTCAAACAATTGCTGAAGAGAACACGATCCATCAGCAAGCAAATACTGGCTTAGAGGACAATACACCAAAATTCAAAACCTTAACATTGGAATACTAAGCAATAAGATTTCAGCTTGCCTATATCATTCTCATTCCCTTTGCTCTCTATTTTAGGAAATAAAACCCTGTACATACGTAAGGATTCAGGTGATACCAATTCACGAAAACCCTGATACAAATAAAGCATCAAGAATAAAACCCCAACCTGTAATAGAAGCAACAATTGATGTGTTTAATTTCTCAAGACGTTGCCAAATATCTGCTCTTAACTCATCTAAAGTTCCAAAGCATTCCCAACTTAAATACCTTTTAACTTCTTCCCATAATCTTTCAATGGGATTGACTTGCGGAGTATGTGGAGGTTGGAACAGGAGAATAATATTTTCTGGTATTTTCAGACTCTGGCTTAGATGAAAAGCACCATTATCTAATCGAATAATATGTATAGCTTGAGAATATGTAATCGCAAACTGTTCTAAAAAAATATTAAAACAAGCTGTATTGAGATGAGAAAATTCCCAGATATAATACTCTCCAGTTAATGGTTCCACTAACCCGTATAAATAAAAATTTTCTCTCTTCCATTGCATTCTACCGATAGGCTTAACCCCACGAAGTGTGATTAGTCTTCCAATTTCTGTTTTTAACCCCACACGGCTTTCATCACCACACCAGTATCTAATTCTTTTGTGTTTATCTTTTGGCTCTATGATGTGTTTCTTAATGACCTCTAGGTATTGTGGCAGTTTTTTTTAAATTCTGATTCGGCTTCGGAGTTATGTTTTATCCCTACTGCTCGTGGTACTTTTAACTTCGATTTCATTCGATAACGTACTGTATCGTGTACCACTTTATACGACGCCTCTACTCCCTCTTGTGCTTTCAACCATGTTCGTATTTCTTCATAACTTTTAAATCCTTCTGGCTGTTCAAGTTCTTTTGAAAGTTGTTCTCTGGCTGAAGCTTTAATAATTGGCGGTCGCCCTGTACTCTTTTTTGTTGATAACAGCCCATTTATTCCTGACTTTGTATAAGTTTTTAACCATCTCTGTACTGTCACCCTTTCTCTACCCACAACAACAGCCACATCCTGTATCGTTTATACTTGCCCCATCTTCAGCAAGTATAAAGCTTGAATTCTTTCACGGCTTGTTGCTGTTTTTTGTTTAATCAGTAGCTCATGTAACTCTCCTACTGACTCAAATATTTCTACTTTGGTGACTCCAGCCATTTTCTCTTGTTCATATTTGTCCTTTCACTATCTGTATCACACTTTTAGTGAATTAGTATGACCCTTTTTCCAAAAGCTTTGCCAGGATTCCATGTATGTATAAAACACCGGTGTTAAATACAGTGTGAGAAATTGGGAAAACAGCAATCCCCCCACCACTGCTAAACCAAGAGGACGGCGTGTATCTCCGCCTGCGCCCAACCCCAGGGCAATGGGTAAAGTCCCCATCAAAGCTGCCATTGTGGTCATCATAATCGGGCGAAACCTAACGACACAAGCTTCATAGATGGCATCATAGGGAGTCTTACCACTTTGCCGGGCTTCAATGGCAAAGTCAACCATCATAATGCCGTTTTTCTTGACAATCCCAATTAGCAGAATGATGCCGACAAAGGCGTAAATATTCAAGTCAACTTGGAATAGTAACAAGGTTAACAATGCGCCAAATCCGGCTGATGGCAAACTCGAAAGAATTGTCAAAGGGTGAATAAAGTTCTCATAGAGAATGCCCAGCACAATATAAATTACTAAAACCGCAACTAGCAGTAGTAATCCCAAACCTTGCAAGGAAGACTGAAACGCTTGGGCTGAACCTTGGAAACCTGTTGTGATGCTGGCTGGTAATGTTTGCCGGGCGAGTTGGGTAATTTTTTCTGTGACGTTACCTAGTGACACTCCGGGTTTGAGGTTAAAGGAAATAGTTACAGCAGCTAACTGCCCTGAGTGGTTGATAGTCAAAGGCCCCACACCTTTCGAGATGCTGGCGACGGCATTTAAGGGTACTATTTGTCCATTGGGGGAGTGAATTGATAGCAATTCTAAGGCGCTGGGGTCTCCCTGATATTTAGGTTCGACTCCCATAATCACTTGATATTGGCTATCGGAGGCGTAAATTGTGGAAACTTGCCGTGTACCGTAGGCATTACTTAGGGCAGTTTCGATTTGTTCGGCTGTTAGCCCCATAGATGCCGCTTGATCACGGTTGATGTCAACTTGTACTTGGGGGTTTTTGATTTGCAAATCACTGTTGACATCTTGTAAATCAGGTAGCCCTCGGAGTTTTTCTTCTAATGTTGGTGCATATTGATATAAATCTTGAATATTCGGACTTTGTAAGCTGAATTGATATTGGGCTTTGGTTTGTTGTCCACCAATATTAATCGCTGGTGGGTTTTGTAAGAAAACCTTCATCCCAGGGATGCGTGATAGTTTGGGGCGCAGTTCTTGGACAATTTCATCAGCACTCAGTTGACGTTCTTCGCGGGGTTTGAGGCTAATAAATAAGCGTCCTGTATTACTAGAAGCATTTGCCCCACCTGCACCAACGCTAGAGTTAATCGCTGCAATATTGGGATCACGATCTGCGATCGCCGCTACTGCCTGTTGATGTTTTACCATTTCAGCAAAGGATATATCTTCGGCGGCTTGGGTGGAGGCGGTGATTTGTCCGACATCCGCAGTGGGAATAAACCCTTTCGGCACAATCATAAATAGATAAACTGTGGCAACAACAATTGCCCCAGAGATAAACATTGTCGTGCGATGATATTTGAGCGATCGCTTTAAACTCCACGCATAGCCACCCAAGATGACATCGAAAAATTTTTCGGAAGTATTATACAGTCCCCGATTAAATCTTTGAATTCTGCCTTTGAAACCTTTTTTCGCTGGTTCTGATGCGTCTTCTTGCTGGTGATGGGGTGGAAGCAAGAATCGAGAACACAGCATTGGTGTCAAGCTGAGAGAAATTATTCCCGATACGAGAATTGCCACGCTAATAGTCACAGCAAACTCGCGGAATAATCGCCCTAAAATCCCGCCCATAAACAGCACGGGAATAAATACGGCGACTAAAGAAATGGTCATAGACAAAATTGTAAAGCCAATTTCCCGTGAACCATTCAAGGCTGCTTCTAAACGACTTTCACCCATTTCCATGTGACGGACGATATTTTCTAGCATCACTACCGCATCATCCACCACAAAACCGACGGAAAGAGTCAACGCCATGAGTGAGAGGTTATCGAGGGAGAAGCCCAGCAATAGCATTACCCCAAAGGTGGCGACTAAAGATAGCGGTACTGCCAAACTCGGTATAATTGTCGCCCGGAGGTTGCGAAGAAAGAGGAAAATTACCAACACAACCAAACCAATCGTCAGTAACAGCGTGAATTGTACATCATCGACCGATTCACGAATGGCTTGAGAGCGATCGTAGAGAATCTCCATATTCACCGCTGCGGGAATTTGTTCGCGGAATTTGGGCAGTAGTTTTTTAATCGCCTCGACCACTTCAACGGTATTGGTTCCCGGTTGCTTTTGAATGGCTAGAACAATTGCCCGCACACCAGAGTTAGATTTTTGATTTGGCTTTTGGGTCTTGCTAAAATACCAACTAGCAACTTTGTCATTTTCTACACTATCTAAGACTTGCGCGACTTCTCCTAGTTGGACTGGCGCACCGCCTTGATAGCTGACAATTAAAGAACGATAGCCAGCCGCATCATTAAGTTGTCCGTTGGCTTGAATGGTAAAATTTTGTTCTTGACCGTACAGTGTCCCCGTAGGAATGTTGGCATTACCTTTACTAATAGCTTCCGCAATTTCATCTACACCTATACCTTTGGCACTGAGAGATTCCGGGTCAAGCAAAACTCTCACGGCGTACTTTTGCGAACCGTAGACTTGCACCTGTGCCACCCCGTTGACCATTGATAAACGTTGTGCCAGTTGGGTTTCGGCATATTTATCTACGGTGGACAGGGGCAGAACAGCAGAATTGAGGGAGATGTAGAGGATTGGCTGATCTGCGGGATTGACCTTGCGATAAGATGGAGGGCTGGGCATATCCGCAGGTAATTGCCGCGTGGCTTTGGCGATCGCCGCTTGCACATCTTGGGCAGCCCCGTCAATATCTCGACTTAAATCAAATTGCAGTGTTACCTGACTACTGCCCAAGGAACTAGTCGAGTTCATGGAACTCAAGCCAGCAATACTCGAAAATTGCGCTTCTAAAGGTGTGGCTACCGATGCCGCCATTGTCTCTGGATTCGCCCCAGGCAAGTTAGCACTCACCTGAATTGTGGGAAAATCCACATTCGGTAAGTCACTCACAGGCAACATTCGGTAACTCATCAGCCCAAAAATCAACACGCCAACCATTACCAAAGTCGTCATGATTGGGCGACGAATAAATAACTCGGAAATATTCATAGATTTTCCTATTTTTTATAGCCAAGAGCATCTGGATAGAAAGTATTAATGTCAGAGTGGTTTACCTTCTGCCCTCCTGCCCTTTGCCTCCTGCTAATCCCTGCTTAACTTGCACTGCTGCTCCAGGTACAAGGTTGAATTGTCCATCGATGACTACTTGTTCACCTGGTTTGATGCCTTGGGCGATCGCAGTTTCATTATTGACTGTATCTCCCACAACTACAGGGCGCATTTCTACTGTTTTGTCTGGTTTGACTACATAGACAAATTGCTGTTGCTGTCCGGCTTGGATGGCTTTGGTAGGGACAGTAACAGCATTGGGTATTTCTGATAATTTGAGGACAACATTCACAAATTGCCCTGGTAACAATCGCTCGTCATCATTGCTAAATGTGCCTTTGATTTGAATTGTCCCAGTTTGCGTATTGACACCACTGTCAATAAAAGTTAAATAGCCATGTACAGGATTTCCTGCATCTTTGGGGGGGATGACATCAACTTCTAACTTGCCGTTGCTGGTGTACTTTTTTAAGTCGGGCAGCATTCGCTGGGGAAGGGAAAAGTTTACATATATCGGGCGAATCTGGCTGATGGTAATTAGGGGATCTGTGGAATTGGCGGTGACTAAATTACCTTGATTCAACTTGAAGCTACCAGTTCGTCCAGTAATTGGCGAATAAATAGAACTATAAGAAAGCTGGACTTTAGCATTATCAATTGCTGCTTCATCTGCGGCTACGGCGGCTTGGACATTTTTGACATCTGCCTCGGCGGCGACTACTGCTGCTTGGGCATTAGCTACCCCATCTTGATCTGCTTTGACTGTTGCTGTTTGAGCAACTGCACTTGTTTGGTATTGTTCAGATTGCTCTTTACTAATTGCTCCTTGTTGCAGTAAACCAGCATAGCGTTTTGCTTGAACATTGGCATTATTCGCCTGCGCTAAATCTTTGAGGACTGTGGTTTTGGCTTGGTTAACTTGGGCGATCGCTTTGGTAACATTAGCCTGGGATTGCTTGACTAATGCCTCGTCTTTGGCTTTGGCGGCGATCGCTTGCATCAGTGCTGCTTGCTGGGGACGAGAATCGATCCGAAATAGCAAATCCCCTTTTTTGACGTTCTTTCCTTGTTGGAAATAAACTCCTGTTAACAGCCCGCCAATTTGTGATTTGACAGAGACAGTTGAATATGCTTCAACTGTGCCTGTACCCCGAATCAAGATTGGTATCGTTTTTTGAGTAGCAGTTGCTACCATTACAGGTACAGGTCGTTTTTTCCCTGTATCTTTGCCTGTTGATTGCGCTTCGGAAGCTTTAGCACAGGCAGAACAGAGATAAGCCAAACCTAGAATCAATAGCCATAACCTCCTTTTTGGCAGGAAGTTGCGATCGCTCAAACTCTTGGGTAAGATTTGCAACACAGGATTTGTAATCAAGACAGAAAAACGGCTCATATTCACACAGAGTAGCTGGTGTTTTTCGCAAAAATGTTGAGTTTAATTAGTTAAGCCTTATGTTAGTTTATCTAAACATTAGAGCGCTAACAATTAATCCTAAGTAATAAACTAGTACAACAAGGCAAAAGTAAAAAGTCAAAAGGAAAAAGAAAGAATAGTGATACCACAAGCCTTTTCGCAATTCCAGATGGTCTGTTTATTTACGCCAACCTGTACTAGATGTAAGTATTAAAATTTTCCAGACATTTGGAAAGTGAATATAGATAGAATTTCTCTCCCCTCCACTGTGTACACACAAGTCAAAATAGGCAGTATGAAACGCATCCCGCCTAGAACTAAAGTTCCAGGCTCATAGCTAAAGTCCACAAAGCGTGGACTGGAATGAGTTTCTTGTTGAGTCCTCTTCAGAGGACTTGCGCTGTGAGACTCGGAATTCATTCCGAGGCGGGACTTAACCAAGATTTGTGTGTACACCATAGCCTGCACCCTTACACCCTTGCACCCATCTCAACATCTAAGATTCTGTCTTGAACTACTAACTACCCCCTAGCCGCAAACGCTCAGTAGTGTAAAAATATTCCTACCTTCGTAGCTACAAAAAACAAACTATGACAATACATTCTGCTCTACAACGTGCATTTACTAACGGCCGTGTTCTGAAAGTAATTAGCGGGTTACATAACTTTGACCGCGATCGCGTGGCTGCTACTATTAAAGCTGCTGAATTGGGTGGTGCGACTTTTGTGGATATTGCTGCTGATCCGGCAATAGTCGCAATGGCGAAAAGCTTGATTAATTTACCAATTTGTGTATCAGCAGTTGAGCCAGAAAAATTTGTCCAAGCTGTAGCAGCTGGCGCAGATTTGATTGAAATTGGCAATTTTGATTCCTTTTACGCCCAAGGACGCAGATTTGAAGCTGAAGAAGTGTTAGCGCTGACTCAGCAAACCCGCGCCCTGCTACCAGAAATCACCTTATCTGTGACAGTTCCCCACATCCTGAAACTAGATCAACAGGTACAACTGGCAGAAGAACTAGTCAAAGCTGGGGCTGATATTATTCAAACCGAAGGCGGTACCAGCAGCCAACCTATTCACCCTGGGACTTTGGGATTAATTGAAAAAGCTGCGCCTACTTTAGCCGCAGCTTACGAAATTTCTCGCGCTGTCTCAGTTCCAGTATTGTGCGCTTCCGGTATTTCTAACGTTACAGCACCTTTAGCGATCGCGGCTGGTGCGGCTGGCGTGGGTGTCGGTTCGGCTATTAACCAACTCAACAGCGAAATCGCCATGATTGCCGCTGTACGTGGTTTAGTTGAAGCTTTGGCGACTGCTAATAACCGCGCGATTGTCTAATTTGTCAGTAGAGGATGAAGGGTGAAACTTAAAACAAATGTTTCATCCTTCACACCTCATACTTTAACGCAATGTGCAACTTATTCTTGAAACCCCTCTCCAAACCTCTCTCCGCTTCGGGGAGAGGCTTTGAATCTTGCTCCCCTTCCCTACAAGGGAAGGGGTTGGGGGTTAGGTTTGAGAGAAAGTTGCACACTTCATACTTTATGGCAGTAGCCAAGTTGCTTAGGACATCGCTCAATAATAAAACTTAGACACCACAAAGCTTTTAACCCTGTCACCTGTCACCTACTACCTGTCCCCGGCTATATTTACGCCAAACAATCCTTCAGCGCATAAATTACCTGATCTTGTTGCGGGGTTGTGAGTTCGGGGAACATCGGCAAAGATAAAACCTCATGACAAGTTTGCTCGGCTACGGGCAATTGTCCAGGTTTGTAGTCTAAATGTTGATAGACTGGCTGTAAATGTAATGGATAGGGATAGTAAACCATCGAATTTACACCCCGTTCTTGCAATTGATTCTTTACCCAGTCTCGACGTGAAGCACTAGCACCGTTACGGGATTCACTCACAATGCGAATTGTGTATTGATTCCAGACACTTTTGCCACCGGGGAGTTCTTCAGGGACGACAATTCCCGGAATTTGCTTGAGAAACTGCTGATAATACGAGGCGATCGCTTGTCTTTGTTGATTCCAATTATCAAGATAACGCAGCTTAATTTGTAGAATCGCGGCTTGAATGGCATCTAGGCGACTATTTACGCCAATTTCTTCGTAGTAATAGCGATTTATTTGCCCATGTTCCTTAATTACCCGCATCTTTGCCGCTAATTCTGGATCATTAGTTGTAATCGCCCCACCATCGCCACAACCGCCAAGATTCTTGGTAGGGTAAAAACTAAAGCAACCAATATGCCCAAGGCTGCCAACTTTTTGATTCTCCCAAATTGCCCCAGTAGATTGAGCGCAGTCTTCAATTACAACCAAATTGTGAGTATTAGCGATCGCCATTAACTCTGTCATATCCACAGGCTGTCCGAATAAATGCACCGGAATAATCGCCTTGGTTTTGGGTGTAACTGCCGCAGCTATTTGCCGTAAATCTAAGTTAAATGTATTAATATCTATATCTACAAATACAGGCTTGGCTCCTACGGCGCTGATTACCTCAGCTGTTGCAATAAAAGTAAACGGTGTGGTAATCACCTCATCGCCTGCACCAATTTCTAAACCTCGTAGTGCTAAGTAGAGTGCATCAGTTCCAGAGTTACAAGCTATACAATTAGTAACACCATGATAGGCAGCAAATTGTTGCTCAAAGCTTTCAATTATTGGGCCACCAATATAACGCCCGGAAGCCAAAACTTCTAGCACTGCTGCACTCACTTCTGCTTCGATAGTGACGTATTGCTGCTTGATATCAAAGGCTGGAACAGAATTTACGCTTTGGAACATGAGTTTTTATGTGATTTGAAGATACAAAGGATGCACTTCGACAGCTAAATTTTAGCTGCTTGACTTTTGATCAAACAGTTGGCTAATAGACTGTCTCCCCGGATACGCATCAAGAAGGGTGATTACTGAAATTATTGTATGGGTAAAAATATCATACTAATTTGTAATTTGTAATTTGTAATTCCTAATTAGGCCACTCTGCAAAAGTGTCAATCTAAAAGCTTTCAAGGGAGTCATTTTATGAGTGCTGATACCATTTCACTTTATGGATGATGCAAATACAGGTGTAGGGGCAAACGGCCGTTTGCCCCTACTTGTCTGTGTATCAAGATTTTGGTGAATTGGTATGAGTGTTGAGTATAAAACCAGTAACTTAAGGCTTTGGTAATGAACACTGTTCTAAGCTCAGTGAATACGGCTATATATTAGGTTCATACTTAGCACTTGCTCAAGAGGTGGAAAGAAAAACTGTGCCGGATTTAATCAAACTAGATTTAGCTGATTTAGCCTTGGCTGTGGGGTTAATGGCGATCGCCATTGGTTTATCCGCTTGGGAAAAGTTGGGATTAGAGTTGAATTTGGCAATTGCTACGGGCAGAACTATTTTACAGCTGCTGGTATTGGGATACATTTTCGACTTTATCTTTGCTGTAAATAATGCTTGGGCGGTTTTGGGAATTTTAGCAATTATGCTGACAATGGGAGCGATTGTCGCCCGAAATCGAATCAGTCAGAAAATTCCTCTAGTATTACCTGTGGTTTGGGGCGCAATTTTAGTCAGTACCGCTTTTACGCTGTTTTACACCAACTTCTTAATTCTCCAACCAGATAGATGGTACGAAGCAAAGTATATGATTCCTTTTGCGGGAATCATCATTGGTAACGCCATGAATGCAGCTGCGATCGCTGGTGAACGTCTTGTTAGTACAGTAAATAATTCCTCTGGGGAAATTGAAACTCACTTGAGTTTAGGCGCAACTCCCCAACAAGCCGTTAGTCAGTACCGTAAAGAAGCTATTCGCGCCGCATTTTTACCGACGATTAATCAAATGATGTTGATTGGGATGGCTACCCTTCCCAGTATCACCGCTGGACAGTTATTAAGCGGAGTTAACCCTTTAGATGCTGTCTCTTATGAAATTTTGATTGTGTTTATGGTTGCTGTGGCTAATTTACTCACGACAATTTTAGTCACTAGGGGATTGTGTCGTCAGTTTTTTAATTCGGCGGCGCAGTTAATTAGATAATTGGAGAAATAAACAGGTAAAAAAAGTGAATCTCCCTTTAATTACTCGCGCTCAAGAACATAACCAAAGAACGGCGATTATTACAGATGTAGGAGCATTTACCTATGAGGATTTGCTGAATTTTTCCAGTCAAATAGCCACAAGTCTTTTGCAGAATGCAGCAGATTTAGAAGAACAACGAGTGGCTTTTCTGATTCCCCCAGGGTTTGAGTATGTGGCGACACAGTGGGGAATTTGGCGTGCGGGCGGAGTCGCTGTACCGCTTTGTACTGTCCATCCGCGACCAGAATTAGAGTATGTGATTATCAATTCCGGCGCATCAATTATTATTGCCCATCCAAACTTTGAGAATATATTACGTCCAATTGCCACAGAACACAATTTGCAATTTATCCTTACTTCTGACGCACTCCCAAATAATATTGCGCGGCTTCCAGAAATTGAGATTACTAAACGGGCGTTAATTCTTTACACCAGTGGTACAACAGGTAAACCAAAGGGTGTGGTGACAACCCACCAAAATATTCAAGCGCAAGTAACTAGTTTAATTACAGCTTGGGAATGGACATCAAGCGATCGCATTTTACACGTCCTTCCCCTACATCATATTCATGGCATTATCAACGTCTTAACTTGTGCTTTGTGGGCTGGTGCAGAATGCTATATGTTGAGCAAATTTGATTCTGAATTAGTTTGGCAGCGAATTTGCGACGGTGACTTAACTTTATTTATGGCAGTCCCGACAATTTATGTAAAATTAATCGCAGCTTGGGAAAACGCCTCTAGTGAACGCCAACAAATTATGACCGCAGGTTGTGAAAAAATGCGCCTGATGGTTTCTGGTTCCGCAGCTTTACCAGTGCAAGTTTTAGAAAAATGGCAGAAAATTAGCGGTCATTTCCTGCTGGAACGCTATGGAATGACGGAAATTGGCATGGCGCTATCCAATTCTTTACATGGTCAACGTTATTCAGGCTATGTTGGTCAACCTTTACCGCAAGTAGAAGTCAGATTAGTTGATGACAACGGAAAGTTAGTCCCGCCAGAAACACCAGGAGAAATTCAAGTTAAAAGTCCTGGAGTATTTTTAGAATATTGGCAAAACCCCCAAGCAACCGCTAAAACCTTTCAAGATGGCTGGTTTTGTACGGGAGATTTAGCGGTAATTGAGAAGGGAAACTACCGTATTCTCGGACGAATGAGTGTGGATATTATCAAAACCGGTGGTTATAAAGTATCTGCGTTAGAAATTGAAGAAGTGTTAAGAAATCATCCCGATATTCAAGAATGTGCAGTGGTGAGCGTGGCTGATTCGGAATGGGGTGAGCGAGTTTGTGCGGCGTTAGTTTTGAATCCCCAACGCCAATTAACATTAGAATCTTTGCGGAGTTGGGCAAAAGAGCAATTAGCAGTTTATAAAGTCCCCAGCAAAATTTTGATAGTTGCAGAGTTACCACGCAACGCGATGGGGAAAGTAACTAAGCCGACAGTGGTTGAGTTATTTTGTTAGTGTGCTGTTGAAAACGTTTAAATGCTGAGTGCAGAAATTAACAGTTATGCGGAAATGCGATCGCATTTTCTTTGTTTTGCGTAAGCTGTAGTAACTTCCGTTCTTGTTGTCAAAGCTTCCGTTCTCACGTTTCCGTGTTTTGCGTAAGCTGTAGTAACTTCCGTTCTCACGTTTCCGTGTTTCGCGTAAGCTGTAGTAACTTCCGTTCTTGTTGTCAGAGCTTCCGTTCTCACATTTCCGTGTTTCGCGTAAGCCGTAGTAACTTTTACTTTAACTATTGTTGTGTGAGCTACGTTGTAAACACAAGTTATTGAATTACTACTAGTTTTCAAATTACCCTACTCTCATTCCAATACATTTCGGTTAACATTTCAATCTTCTTCAGATCCCCCCAACCCTCTTAGAAAGGGGGGCTAATAACCATCTTTTACCCCCTTTTTAAGGCTACGGTGTACACACAAGTCATAAATTTTCATGTTCAACCACATCCCGCCTAGAACTAAAGTTCCAGGCTCATAGCCAAAGTCCACAAAGTGTGGACTGGAATGTATTTCTGGTTGAGTCATCTTCAGATGACTTGCGCTATAAGACTCGGAATTCATTCCGAGGCGGGACAGATGCACTCAACGAACATTTCATTTATTTGTGTGTACACCGTAGCTTTGCAAGGTGGGAATACGGAGGGTAATTCAACCTGTTTTCCAGTTAGTCCCTCATATCTTCGGCGGATTTGGTGGACACCAGAAAAGGTTTTTGCTGGAAATATCTAGAGATTCTAAAATTCCGCGCATGATTTCTGTGCAGTACATCCAATGTCCTAAGTCGTCATACATCAGATCAGGATTAAACTCGACATTGTAATGTAAAACATTTGGGATATCTAAAAACTCATCGGAGTTTTGGGGGGAAAGCAACAAAAGTTGAAATGGCTTACCTTGGCATTGTTTTTCCAGTTTATTCAGCAAATCTATCACGCCACCGCGATCGCAAATGCCAGTGCGAACAAAAAGCACTTCATCGCAATTTTTAATTGTGTACCAAAACCGTTGAGAACGTGCTGTATAACGTACACGCATCCGTTCATAAACGGGAGACATATCATTTACGGGGTCTTCTGTGTCTTCCACTTCATGGGCGAAGGATAAACCAGACCATTTGCTGTGGTAAATTCTCCCTGCTTCTGGGTTGTAATGCAGGAAGTTGGGATTCCACATATCATAAAACCGATTTTCAATAATATCTGCGATGTCGGCAATTTGAGTGGTGCGAGTTAAATCAAAGGGAAAAGCCGGGCCGTCATATTCCATTTTATACAGCATCATCCGCACAGCACAGCGATCGCCCAATGGTAAAATTGCCACGCGGCTAATGTCTGATAATTTACATTGATATTGAAATAACACCGCTGATTGTGCTGGTAGTTTCACCCGACTTTCTAAACCCTGATGACCAATCATCATCGTACGGAAAGGAATCTCAGGATGCAATGGGTCTGTATAAACACCTGTTGGCAGAGATTTTAAGGCGTTTCGCACCTCTTTCCACATTGGCTGGATATTGTATTCGTGGTCTGATTCGTTGATTACCCAGAGGTGATGTTCATCTTTTTGCAAAATTCCCAGATGCCCATCATAAAACAAAACTTGGGAGTTATTTGGCGCAAAGAGATTAAATGATGCAGTATATTCAACATCAGCACCGGGGGGTATTTCTACGGTTGTGGCGATCGCGCCATCCTCTTGTACCGCGAAGAAAGGGAGTGTTCCTGGCTGGGGATTTTTGGCAACATAAATACCAGGGAGCAATCCGGCTTTGCTTTGCAAGACTGTTTGGAGTTCTTGCCAATAAGGGGCAATGGTGTAACTATATTTTGATGGATTGCTGATTCGTAAACCCTTTTCTGCAATACAAGCGCAAACATAAAACCCTGCATTATCAAGATAAATGGGGATTTCGTTTGGTTGCCAGAAGTGTTGATTGTTCTTAGCTAATTCGGCTTTGTCGATGTCAAATAATTGTAAATTGATGGCTTTATACATCAAGCCATGACCGATAGTATTGGGGTGCGCTGGGTCAAAAGATATCTCCTCGCGCCAGCGTCCCTGGCCATTATCTAACACTGCCAACCAATCTAAAATTGGTACACCCCAATTTAACATTCGATTGTGTGTTTCCCGCAGTAGCCAATAATGCTCAAGAGAATAATCGTTATGGGGATAAACACCCCCCAAAATTGGCAACGCTCCCAGTTGGCGCGTCATTTTTACCAACTGCTGCAAACCGCTTTCAAACCGCCTTTGGATTGCTCGTCGTTCGTGAGGAGAACAGTAAGCTAATCCTTCGTTACCCAGAGATAGGGCAATAATAACTATATCTGGTTGTTCTGGTGTTACTACAGAGCCAAAGCGGGCGATCGTTCTGCTGACATTGGCTCCCACCTCAGAAACATTGACTAGTCTGCTGTGTCCATATTTTTGCTGTAAAGCCTCCTTTAGTAGTTCCACCCAACCGTCTAACAACCAGGCTTTATGACCCAACGCCACAGAACTACCAATGACGACAATTTTTAAATCTTCTGCTCCCAAAATTTGTTTAACAGGAGTTGGCTGTTGAATATAGCCGAAGGGATAAGGCTGTAAATAACCAAACACTCCATCATCTACAACAATAGTACCTGAATACTGGTGATTAATCGGCAGCCAACGATTAAAACCAAAACCTTCCCATTCACCCCAACCCTTAGCATCAAAACGGACATATTTATATTGCACCCTCTGGTCATCGCCTGATTCCCCAGATAGCTGAATATCAATTTCGTCTGTCCACCATAAAGGGTAGCTTTCGGCACTGGTGCGGAGGTGAATACATCTAGTAATATCCCACAATCCCAACTCGGAAGTAGAACCAACCAGAGCAATGGATTCACCAGTTTGTGTATTTGCACTAACCTGGAATCGATACATAGATTTTTTATTAATTTAAGAATAAAATGCTACAGAATAGGCTGAATCTTGAGATGTTTTGACAGTATCATATACTACATCTAAAGTTTGTATAGGAATCTGACTTGATTATTGAAATTATTTGTTTAGGTAGGGGATAGGGGACAGGGAAAGAAGTAATAGAGGTGTACTAAGTTTTTTTCTCCAAATCAAATATGATTCCTATATTCCTTAAATTAGGGCGAACATCCGTACCCTGTAAGAAGGCGGAGCCTAAGCCTTTGCATCATTTTTGGAGATGTTTATTCGCCTTGTATTACTTCTTGACATTCAAAATTTTATTTTATAAATAATCCTATTTTTGTTTCATAAATTATTAATCTGGACTTGATTATTTTATCCTAGATAAATTCAAAAGTAGTTTAAATTGTATTTTTAGAATTTTCTTAATAATGATTACCAAAGCTTAAATTTTAGTTAATCAATTAATAATTATTGCCTTTGCACCACAATGAAATTATTCCTGAATTTTTCCGCTGGCTTTGGGGAATTCTAAAATTAAGCAATTTATTCTCAAAATAAAGGTGATTTTATGGCTAGGTGGAAGATGCGTGACTTGATGAAATGGCGATTTCTTCCATTTATAGCGGGTTGGACAATCGTTATTTTGACAAATGTTTTGTGGCTTTCGGCTGCAAGTTTTACAACTGCGGTGCAATATCCGCTAAATATTGCCCAAATAAATGCGCCTAATGTGACTCGTGCGAATGCTCAACAAGTATATGAGCAAGGGAAAGAATTATATCAGCGAGGAAATCAGGAAGGCAAATCAGAATATTTGCTCCAAGCGATCGCTAAATTTGCACAAGCGTTGGTATTATATCGTCAAGCAGGCGATCGCACTTCAGAAGGTATTACTCTGGCTTACATTGGCAAAATTTACTCTAATTTTGGTGACAAATACAAAGCACTGGAATACTACCAGCAATCTCTAGCCATAGATAAAAATCTCGGTGACAAAGCCGGGGAAGCCACACTCCTCAACAACATTGGTAAAATCTACTCAGAATTAGGGGAAAAGCAAAAGGCGCTGGATTATTACAACCAGTCTCTACCCTTGAGACAATTGGTAAAAGATAAAGCAGGCCAAGCTATTACCCTTAGTAACATTGGGACTGTTTACAGTTTTTTAGGCGAACAGCAAAAAGCATTAGATTATTACAACCAATCTTTGATTCTCAAGCGACAAGTAGGAAACAAAGCAGCGATCGCTAGTACCCTAAATAGTATTGGCAAAACCTACTCCGATTTGGGAGAACAGCAAAAGGCGCTGGATTATTTAAACCAATCTCTGCCACTATTTCAACAAGGTGGAGACAAAGCCGGAAACGCCATTGCGATGAGTAATATCGGCAAAATCTACTCGGAGTTAGGAGAACAACAAAAAGCACTTGATTATTACAACCAATCTCTGCCTATCTTCCAACAAGTGGGCTATAAATTAGGACAAGCAATTACCCTAAATAACATTGGGGAAGTTTATTTTAAATTAGGTCAACAGCAAAAGGCTCTCGATTATTACAACCAATCTCTACCTATCTTTCAACAATTGCGAGACAAAGCCAGAGAAGCTCGTTCTCTCTATAATTTTGCCACTGTTGAATATGACAAAGGAGATTTGCACACAGCCCAAACCCAGATAGAGAAAGTCATCACAATTGTAGAAGACCTCCGTAACAAAATTGACTCTCAAGAACTCCGCACTTCATATTTTGCCACAGTGCAGAATTATTATCAGTTCTACATTGAAGTGCTGATGCAGTTGCACAAGCAGCAACCAGATCAAGGATATGCGGCTTTGGCACTAGAAACCAGCGAACGCGCCCGCGCCCGGAGTCTTTTAGAATTGCTAAATGAAAGCAACACTGATATTCGTCAAGGTGTAGAGCCGAAATTACTGGCGCAAGAACGGAAGTTACAGCAACAACTTGATGCTTTAGAAAAACGCCGCATCCAACTGTTAGAAGCTAACTATACTGAAGAGCAAGTGCAAGCTTTAGACAAAGAAAATGCCGCACTTTTAGCAGAATATCAACAAATCCAGGCGCAAATTCGGGCTACCAGTCCCCGTTATGCTGCACTAACTCAACCCCAACCGCTTACTCTGGCGCAAATTCAACAGCAAGTACTAGATGAAAACACCTTGCTTTTAGAATATTCTCTAGGGGAAAAACGCAGTTACTTGTGGTTAGTCACCAATAAAAATATTACTAGTTACGAACTACCCAAGCGTGCAAATATTGAAACAGCTGTGCAGAATTTCCGTCAAGCAATCACCACACCTTATTTAAAGCATAGTCAATCAATCGATGCCCTATCTCAGATGATACTTGCACCAGTCGCCCAACAACTACAAAAGCAACGGTTAGCGATCGTTGGCGATGGTGCTTTACAGTATGTACCATTTGCTTCTCTCACAACGGGTAATAGTCGTAAATATGAACCATTACTGCTCAACCATGAAATTATTACTCTTCCATCAGCATCAACATTAGCTATCCTCAGAAATGAACATAAACAACGTAAATCTGCACCTAAAATATTAGTTGTGTTAGCAGATCCCATTTTTAATCGCAATGATGAGCGTCTGCAAAATCAAGCCCCAGTGTCATCTTCACCTGTTGTCGAAAGCAATTTAGACAGTCTTGCTTTAAGCAAATCAGCCGCAGACTCAGATATTAATTTTGAGCGTCTGCACTTTACACGCCAAGAAGCCGAGCAAATTCTCGCTCTTGTACCCGTTAATGAACGCAAGCAAGCTGTTGATTTTCAGGCTAGTCGAACAACAGCCAATAGCGAACATTTGAGCCAATATCGCATCATCCATTTTGCTACTCATGGTATTCTCAACAGCAAACATCCAGAATTATCAGGAGTAGTGTTATCGCTATTTGATCATCAGGGAATCGCACAAAATGGCTTTTTACGCTTACGTGATATTTTCAACCTCAACCTCAAAGCAGAATTAGTAGTCCTCAGCGCCTGTCAAACCGGACTGGGAGAAGAAGTCAAAGGTGAAGGTTTAGTTGGGTTAACCAGAGGGTTTATGTATGCAGGTAGTCCGCGAGTTGTGGTGAGTTTGTGGAGTGTTGATGATCAAGCAACATCCAAATTAATGAAGGCTTTTTATCAGAATATGCTAAAAACTGGGTTAACACCTGCGGCAGCCTTAAGAAAAGCCCAGCTAGAAATTTGGCGCACTCAACAATATGCAGCACCTTATTATTGGTCAGCTTTCACTTTACAAGGTGAATGGAATTAACTGTGATTTAACTCTGTTACCTATCCCCTGTTACCTGTCACCTGTCACCTATCACCTATCACCTATCCCCTATTCCCTGCTATATTTTTTGGCGTTGCTGAATCATCGTAAAAATCTTTAACTCCTGATCCTCTCTGTGTGAGACAAATAATCGCACAGCAACGCCGCATTTTTTAAACAACCAAAGGTGTATTGCTAAATCTCTTAACTCCTGGTATCTCCAATACTAAATCAGCACCATAAACATTACCTGGAGTTTGAAATCCTGGCTTAACTTCACCGTTGATAATATGTTGAATCACTACTACAGCAGATAAAGCCGTAAAGTTATATGCTTCCGGGCCGATGAGTGTGGCTGTGACTTGGCGACCAGATTTATCTTTTGCAATACCCACCACTCCGACTTTACCTTTAGCGCGTTCTGCTTCACTTGGCCCAGGCGGAAGTTTTTTAATCAAATTAGCTAAGGTACTTTGAAAAAGTGATGAGCTAAATAACCAGCCTAAATACTGGCTACTTTCCATCAGAAAACTCACCGGGTTGGGAAAAACTGTGTAAGTTTCAATATTCGGAATTCCAGTGCTGTGAAATGCGGTGACAATATCAGCACGCCAGGGGTTAGTTACCGCTGTGACAACACCAGCACCAAAATCAACTTGACGTTTTTTCTCGGCTGGTCGAGCCGGAATCAATTTACCTTCAGTTCTGACTACACCCATTTCATGTAAGCTAGGCAAAACAGTGTTAGCAGTTCCCTGAGAAACACCGCCTTCAGTTTCGTAGATTAATGTGAGAATGTCGGCAGTTGGTAACTGAGATTTAAGATAAACTGCAAGACAATCAGTCGGGACGACACCAAACCCAACACCAGGAAGCAGCATAATTCCGGCACTTTTCGCTTCTGCGTCCCGTGCGGCTAAAGCTTGAAATTCGGGAACTTCCCCAGCAATATCTAAATAGTGGGTTTGAGTTTGCAAGCAGACATCAACCAGTGACTTGGCAGTTTTGGCAAAAGGCCCCGCACAATTGAGAACAACTTTAACATCTTGGAGAGATTGAGCGATCGCCTGCGCGTCATCCAAACTAAACACCCGAAAATCAAAGTTGAATTTCTCCGCAACTGATACCAATGCACCTTGATTTCTTCCCGCCAAAATTAATTCTACGCCCTGACGTTTAGCAGTTTCCGCTATTAGTTTCCCTGCATAGCCAGTTGCACCATACAATAACACCTTTGCAGCCATTGTTTTTACCAAATTAAATCTTCATAACTCCCCCTTTTGTATTCATCAATAACAAACATTCAAATCCCCCCCTTTTCTAAAGGGGGGTTAGGGGGGATCTAAACTTAAGTTGACTTAATGATTAACAATCTGCTGCAATAATTTAATTTCCGGTGGCTCTACCAAAAACTCTTCAGATTTAGCTCCCAAGGCTCGAATATAAGGCTGTTGCAAATGTAAATCCAAAATTGCTTGACTAGCCCAATTTTCATGCAGCAAAAATACAGAATGGTCTTCTATAGATTGATGTAAATCGTAATTAATACATCCATCTTCGGTACGGGTAAGAGCGATAACATGCTCAAATTCTTCTCTAAATCTATCTTCTAAACCTTGCTTGACTTTTAAACGAGCAATAACTGTAACTTGTTGAACTGACATGGAAATTCTCCTGTGTAAATAGATGCAAAATTAATCAAGTTAAAAATCACAAGTAAATTTGGTATTGCATAAATGTGGCATAAAATCATAAAATCCCACTTTACGCGATGTGCAACTTATTTTTGCAACCCCTATCCAAACCTCTCTCCGCTTTGGGGCTACGGTGTACACATAAATGTTCGTTGAGTGCATCTGTACCGCCTCGGAATTCATTCCGAGTCTCATAGCGCAAGTCATCTGAAGATGACTCAACTAAAAATATATTCCAGTCCACGTTTTGTGGACTTTGGCTATGAGCCTGGAACTTTAGTTCTAGGCGGGATACGGTTTCAGACTGCAAATTTTCGACTTGTGTGTACACAGTAGCCGCTTCGGGGAGAGGCTTTGAATCTTGCTCCCTTTCCCTACAAGGGAAGCAGGGCTGTTTCATTCTGAGAAGAAAAATCTGGAAGTCTTATTTTTTCGTTTGAATTTAGGTTAGTCGTAGAGGGCAGAGTCTCCCTGCCCCTCTAATACCCTGTGCTAAACTTATTTTCTCTGGAAAATGAAACAGCCCTGCTACAAGGGAAGGGGGTGGGGGTTAGGTTTGAGGGAAAGTTGCACACGACGTTACTTTTAAAACTCTTGCTCTTTGCGTCTACCCTGCGGGTTCCGCTTGCGGTATGCGTGAGAGCAAAAATTATCCCATCAATCAGCAACGCCGTAAATTTAAACCTCCTATCTAAGTATTGATACTGTTAATAATTTGCGAAGGTTTGAGAAAATTATAAGGTATAGGACGAGTTTGATTTCTAATATCAATTTTGCGTTCTATATCATGCAAATTCTGTTGGAATTGCACCACTAATTCCTGTGCCAATGGGTCAGCAAATTCTTCATCGTAATAACCTAATTTATCGTGGTGGTAAGATGTTAAAATATGCGTCCACATTACTTGATCAGCCGCTTGTTTGAAAGGTGGCAATATCTTCATGAGGGTTTGCATATCTACTCCCTTACTTTCTGGCGTTGGATGATAAGCTGCATAAGGCATATTCGGTACGAAAGCCATGTATTCGTACTGAGAGAAATTTAAAGCAGAGTGGAAAGGAGCGCAGGTGAAAATTACAACCGTGATAATTTGAATTAATTGGTCGATAGTTGCAATTTTTTCTGGCATTCCTTTCACTCGTCCACCATCTTCAGCAACTAATTCTCTTGCCCAATTTTGTAATTCATCATCTTCACTCAAATCCTGGGGAGCTTTATAATAAAGTTGCAGATAGTCGGTGACAAACTTTTGAATGGCATCCCAAATCAATATCCCATCATCCCGGAAAGGAAAATGCGGTAAGATTTCGGTATCATCCATGTTTTGACTTTTCATTAATGTCGGAAAAACAAACTTCTCAACACTCCAATCTTGATAAGTTTTGACGACAAAAGTTAAAGACTCTTCTAAAGAACCCGCCATGAATTCATCAACCGGGCCGCCTGGCTGTAAAAAATGAGTTCGTCCTAAATCGTTATCAAATAACATGAACCGAAAGTGCGGTTTCAATAACACAGCAATAGGGTGATTTGCGGCTAATTGACGCGCTGTAGCAATACAAAAAGGAGCCATAACTGCATGAGTATAAGCAAAATGACTACCTAATTCTTGATGATTTCCGTCGGCAATTTGCACGCTAGTTTTAGCCAGAAACCAATCTAGATAAGGGTCATCGGGAGTGTAAATCAATCCATCTGTGCCAGAGTCATTATTTAATTTGATGGCTACAGGACGTAGAGAATCACCATTAGGTACACCGTTGCTCTGCCAGTAAAATAAAGCTTGAGGCTTAGGTAAATACTTTCTCATATTTTGAGACGTACCACCTTTAATATCAAATAGTGTTGGATAATCTAACAGATAGAGTTTTCCTTCTTTTAAAGCCGCTTCTAAATTACTTTCTGTCCCAACAGCTTTTTGAAAATGGGCGTTTGTTACCCCCAAATTTTCAGGTAAGGTATCGATTCGGCGAATGGCTAGGGGGTTAGCGCCTGACAATCTTTGCTCGGCAAAACATGAATCTGTTTTGTAATTTTTCATCACTGCTGGTTTAGGTAGCAGTGTCAACAGTTCTTCGTATTCTTCTAATTCATTTAATGGGTCAAGGAAATTTCTCGCTTTGGCAGCCAGCATATTTGGGGCTAGATTTGCCATACTCGCTAGGCGTTTAGCTGTATATTCTGCGGAGAATAATTCTTGATGAGGTACTTTATCGATAACGGGAATAGGAGCTAGATAATTGTGATTAAATTTATAATCTGCTTGATTTTTCACTAGCTCATCTTTGCGGATATTTGGATTAGGATCTACCTGGGGTAAATATAGTTTCATGATGATTTTTGGGAAGTAATTTATAATTATTCGTGATTCGTAATTATTCAGTTTAGTGAATGGTAGGGATAGTGAAACCCAACAAAATTTTGATGATGTTAGGGTATTTTCTCTACCCAAACTGCTGAACTTTTGCAGGCAAGATGCCCGCACCACAAAAGTTACACTTAGACAGAACGCTAAAGTTAATTAGCTTTAGAAGCCTCTTGTTTGATAATTTGAATGATTTTTTTAATTACATCATCGTTGCGCCAGTAGCTACCATGTGGATTATCGGGTAGTAGGGACAGCAGTAAAGGTAATTTGGTTTGAGAAAGTGGAGTTTGTGCAATCAGATTTTCTAACCATCCTAACCATCCTGCGCTGTGGGTAATGGTATCTTGAATATCCAAGTATTCCGTGTAACCATCCACTAAATCTGTCATTATTTTTTGCAGTGGGTAGGCGATAGGATCACCAGGATGAATGTAGTTCCACCAGGGTAGTTTTTCTCTTGGGCTTGCTTCTTCTTGCAGAGATTTTAATAATGTTTGAAGTTTGGGTGTAATGTCGTGGCTACTGCTAGAACTAGTCTCGTTTTTACCTACGAATGTTTGGAGGTTGGGTGTAATGTCGTGATTACTGCTTGCATCTGTCTCATCTTGATCTGATTTGACATCGGTCAAACTAAAGATGGCGACAGGAGAACCCATTGTGTGAATACTCGCAATTTTAATACCTTCATAGCGATCGCGGTTTTCTCCGTCTACACCAAAAATGGCATCTCGGATAGTCATAACATCATTATGGCCAGGTGCGTTTTTATCCTCCCAACGACTAGCAAACAAGATGTCAAAAAAAATGACTGTTCCCCAACTGTGGGTGACTATATGCAATCGATCATCGGGTTTGGCGTTCAGTAGTCCACTGTCAGCTATTTGTTTTTTGAGTTTACGAACTATCTGTGCGCCTATATAACGGCTGATATAAAGTGCAGCATCGCCGGTAAATGGAAGAATTTGCTGTTCCCGAATGTTGTGGAACCACATCTTATCCCAATCGGATGAGCTTTTGAGTTGTCCCAGGAGTTTATTTTCTGGTTCTTTATTGACATCACCCCAGTAAAAAGGGATGTTTTGAAAATTGCGATCGCTGGCACTTTGTACTAAACGTTGAAACAGTTCATTGGCGTAGTTTGGGTTGCGGATAGTCACACCATGAATAAACAAAACGTAGTCTGTAGCCATTACAACACCCCTTTTCTGCAAGTTTGATCGAAACGACGATGCTGCTCAGGTCTACAAAGTTTTTAAGTACTCAATCAGTGCTTTTTTATCATCACTAGGCAAATCAGTACCATAAATATGTCCCTGATTGGAATTAGCAGCAACGGTCGTATCATATTTAAAACCTACACGTTTAGCTTCTTCTCCTGCGGAAATAAAGCCAATTTTTTGCGAATCGTAAACATCGTAACCCCGATAAAAGGTTTTGGGACGATTCTCTGGTTTTTCTAACAAATCTTGCAGAGATGGAACGGAACCGTTATGCAAATATGGCGCTCTAATCCATAGTCCATCTAGAGATACAGCCACATAGCCGTTGGTTTTGCGTAATTGGCTAAAGTCCCAAGGATAACCGTCACCAAAGTGGTTGTAGGTGTCGGCGGCTTGTTGTGTCCACATATCTAGTCGATGGCGGTCTGTTCCTACTTCGTCTACAGGGATAACTGTACCTGTTCTTTCTCCACCAAAGGCGTGACAAGATGCACAGGTGTTAGCAAAAATTTGACTACCTTTCGTCGCCAATTGATCATCCACCGTAAAAGGATATTTGGGTGGAGAAAGTTGGGTGATATAGTCTTCTACTCGTTGCAAATCAGCCACAGGTAAGGAATCTTTAGTTGCACCGTCGCCAATAGCGCCTGTTTGCACAGTTTCTTTGAGAGAAGTTTCTAAACCATCCCAATGCAAAGCAAATCCCTTGTGTAGTTTCTGATTCCAAATTGGCATCATATCGGAATTCCCAATGGTGTCATCTTTGGGCAGTTTTAAGGTATTGAATTTCACCGGATTAAAGGGATCAATCCGACCAGCCCCCCAGTTAGGGCGAGAATCCATCCAAGCGAAGTCTGCACTTTGTTGCAGTAGGGCTTTTTTGGTTTGGGGAATAATCAAAAAGCGATAAAGCAGGTTTTCTACCCAAGAAAACTCATGATTATATTTGATTTCGTCAAGGATATAGTCGGCGGTAAATCGAGGGTCGCTGGCGGCTGCACCCAAAAAGCGCACATAAGCTTGGGAGTTGAACTTGTTAGAAGGGCCAGCCGGAAAAATGTGGGGTTTTTCTAAGGGACTAGTTCTATAAGTAGCCGTATGACATACCGCACAAGTAATACCCACACGGGGAAAACCAATGGTTTTTTTCGTAAAACCCACTGGAGTTTCTTTGCCTTCTTCCCAGGTAATGCCTAAAGAAGTATAACCGCCTGGCCCTGGTAGTTTGTCAGGAAAGACGCGTGGAAGGACTAACCAAATCCAATAAGGTATACCTTGGGCAGCTTCTGTACCAATAGAACCATATTTAAAATGTTCTTCTGGCGATTCGTAGGTCACAGGTACATCCCGAAATAAATGATACCAAGCTGTGTATCCTACTCCCCCGACTAATAAAACAACAACTAAAGCAATGCTGGCGAGAATTCTGCCTAATTTCTCTTTAAATATTGTCATAACATTACATTGCTCCTTGGTAGAAATTAGGAGAATTGTTTGGCTGGTTCTGGAGCGATCGCATCAACATTTTCACTCCGCAAGGCTAGAGTCAGAAAAATCGCTTCTACTACACCAAAAAACAAGTCAACGAAGGCAATAGATAAAAAGCCTTTATCTTGCCCAAAAAAGAACACGGCACAGATAAAAAATGTCGAACCAAAGGCTCTGGAAGGAAATATTGAGATCCAAGCAGTTGCCTGATATCTATAAGGGTCAATGGCTCCGGGAATATAAAAGGCACTAATGATAAATAACAGCATTCCCGCCGTTCTTACCCAAATAATTGGGTCAGGTTGATGCATCTTTAAAAACCACAGCATAAACTCTGGAAAGAAGCAAGAGAAAATGACGAAAAGCATATTCACAATTATGCCTAGCCAAGTTATACGGCTAAACCATTTTGCGTAAGTATTCATTTTTTTGGCTCCTAATTATAGCTGCTTCATGTACTCAACCAAAGCATCTTTTTCTGCTGGTGAGAGTTCTACTCCATATACATGACCGCTGTTACTATTTCCAGGTTTTGTCGTATCAAATTTAAAATATTGCTTGCCTTTTTCTTCCGCTACAGTTGACACAAACCCGACTTTTTCTCGATCAATCACGTCGTAACCCCGATAAAATTCTTTGGGTCGATTCTCTGGTTTTTCTAGTAAATCTCGCAATGTCGGTACGGAACCATTATGTAAATAAGGGCCGCGTAACCAAATACCATCTAGTGGTGCATTGGCGTAGCCATTCGTTTTGCGGAAATCCTTAAACCGCCAATCATAACCGGCATACAAAGTATTTTGGTTAGATAGGGTTTGGTAGGTAAAGGAATTTAGGCGATGGGGATCTGTACCAATTTCTTGAATGGGGACAACTTTACCTGTATATTTTCCGCTAAAGGCGTGGCAACTAGCACAATTATTGGCAAATAGTGTTTCTCCGGTAGCAGCTAAAGTTTGATTAACTTCATAAGGATATTTGGGTGGTGGTAATGTCCACAACCAATCAGCTACTCGTTGAATTCTATCTAAATCGATTGTGGTGGGTGTAACTCCCGCACCTAAAGCAGCACTTTTGTTCCGTTCGTCAACAGATTTGTTATTTCCATCCCAATGTAATTCCATGCCTTTGCGTGGTTTTTGATTCCACACTGAGGGGAAATCTGATGTGCCAATTAATTCATCCTCACGCAATTTATCCATCGGAAAATGAAATTGAATTGCTTTATAAGGATTGAAAGTATCGACTCTACCTGGCCCCCAATCTGGTTGCTGATAGATGAAAGAAAGGCGACTTCTTTGATTAATTAGTGCGTCACGCGTTTGGGGAATGGCAATAAAGCGATAAACTAATTTTTCAATTGGGTTAATACCGCCACTCATCTTTTCAATTTCTGGCAGCATCCGGTTAGCAGTAAAGCGCGGGTCTATAGCAACTTCGGATAAGAATTTGATGTATCCCTGCAAGTTTAGTACGTTAGCTGGCATTGCTGTCTTGATTTGGCGATCGCTATTTGGTGTATCACGCAGTGTACCTGTATGACACACAGCACAATTCAAGCCAACACGGTTAATAATTACTCGCCGTTGCGAAAACCCAATCGGTAAATCCTTCCCCGGTTCTTGAATAAATCCCAAGGAAGTGTAACCTTTATCTGGCAATTTATCAGGAAATAATTCTGGCAGAACTTTCCATATCCAGTACGGAACGCCATTTACTTCTTCACTACCAATGGAACCGTATTTAAAATGGTCTTGGATATCGGCATAATCAACTGGGGAGTTAGAAATAGCAGGCCAAATCAGAAATACAATTACTGCGATAACTCCCACAATTGCACCCAAAACCCATTTGAAAACCGCTTTCGTTCCCTTAACAACGTTGGGAACTAGCGTAGGGCTTGTTTGAGTCATTACAAAGTCACTCTCTGGTTAATGGTCAAGAGTCAATGGTCATTTGTCCTTTGTAAATTAATGTTGTGTACAACTTTCTCTCAAATCTCAGCCCCAAACCTTTTCCTACAAGGGAAGATGAGAGTGTATACACAAGTTGGTGATTTTTATGTTAGAGCCATTCCCTCCTAGAACTTTAGTTCTAGGCTCATAGCCAAAGTCCACAAAGCTTGGACTGAAATAAATTTTTTGTGGAGTCCTCTTCAGAGGACTTGCGCTATGAGACTCGGAATTTATTCCGAGGCGGGACAGGTATTTTAGCAACATTTGTGTGTACACTGTAGCATCGCTAACAGGAGAGGTTTGGAAAGGGATTTAAAAATAACTTGCACACCGCATTAAATCTGAATGACCAAGAACAAATTAAACTCGTAATACTGGAACTTCTGCGTTATGTTTTGCTGACTCATCGCCATGAAAGACTGACATAACTTCTGCCATCATCGCTTCATAGTCATTATCAAAGCGACTTAATTCATAACAACCCAAGGGATTTTCAATGACGTTAAGTAGGCATTTATTACAGTAGGTACATGGTCTATCTGGTAAGTCTTTACCTTGTTGTAATTGTTTTGGTAAATCGTTATTGGCAATCAATTGTCGAGCAATTGTTACACCATCACAATAGCCATCATTAATGGCTTGGCGAATAAACGAACCTTGTTGAAAACCACCAGTACACAAAACCGGAATATTCACGGCTTGTTTAATTGCTTGGGATGAAAGTAAATTTTTCCCTTGGTTTTCTATCAAGAGTTTTCGCATTTCATCATCAGAAACATAATTACCACTAAATGCAGGTGCTGGAATTTGTTTCTTAACCTTATTCCAAAAAAATTTAAAAATTGGATTCAACAGTTTGTAACGGAATAAGATGTAGTTGCGAATTGTTTGATTACCACTGGAGAGCATTGTGTCATAGGTTTTAGTGATGACCTCAAAATTAAAATCTCCAATGGGGTTAAGGGGATGAGGAAATATACTTCCTACCGATACATGGACTGCATCTGCACCAGCTTCTTCAGCCCATTTACAAATTTGGACAGATTCTTCTAAGGTATTTCCTGGTTTTTCCCAAGGAATCACGGCGTTGTTGTAATCGACAGCACTAATTTTAAATTGCAGGTGAAAGTCATTCCCGACTTCTTTACGAATCGCCCGAATCACATCTAGTAAAAACCTTGCCCGATTTTCTAGTGAACCACCATATTCGTCGGTGCGATCGTTAATTCCTGAACTAAGAAACTGATTGAATAAATAACCGTTACCACTGTGTAGCTCTATCCCATCTAAACCAGCTAAACGCGCCCGTCTAGCACCATCAGCAAACATTTGGATGGTTTCTTTAATTTCTGTCAAAGTCATAGCTTGACAGAGTAAGCCGTGGAATGATTCAGTTTTGCTGGTAGAACTTAAGGCTTTTAAACCGTCATTTTCTACACCACCAATGTCTTGCTGTCTTCCTGAATGGCTGAGTTGCAAAATTAATTTACAGTCATATTCATGGACTTTTTCACCTACTTTGCGCCAAAAAGGAATTCTGTCATCAGAGTGAATTGTGGCGTAGTTGGGCATAATACGCCCACGAATCGCTACTGGTACAAAAGAAGTAATAATTGCCCCTACTCCACCACGGGCAAACTTTTCTTCCCAGTTAATTCTGGCTTGAGTACCGGAACCATCGTAGTTGTCCCACCTACCGGAGATACTGGAGCGAAAAATCCGGTTTTTGACAATGAGATTCCGAAATTGCAATGGCTTAAAAATAATATCGTTCTCCATACTCTCCTCTCTATTGGCAATAGAATCAAGTATTAAAATTGTTACTGTGTAAGCAAAAATTACCCAGATAACTACTGTTGTGTAGATACTCTGGGTTTGAGTTTTTAATACTTACAAGTTCAAACTTGAGATTTTCGGATGTGATATAAAAGATTGAGTTTTTGTTACTTAGTTTGCTGCCCAAATATGAAACTGAAGGCTTACCGGTTCACGGTTTAGCCATTAAATCAGATTTTTTTATAATTGAGTGAAACTAGCATCCTCAACAAATCAAATCTTAAGTTATCCTTTTTTTTGATACTAAGGTTAACGCAACATTAATACAATCTCCCATACAACGATTTGTTACAAAATTAACCCAGTTTGAAATGTCGCTTACACGATAACAAATGAACTTAGTCACACCCGGATAAGTTTACAATTTTTTAAAAAGATTCAGTTCATATAAGGATCAATTTTTTTTAGTGACGTTTGGCAAACTTGTGTAGTAACTTCATAGATGACCTTGCCTAAGTTAAGGAGCAATATTATTTATTCGCCCAAAATATCTGAAGGATAAATCAGTAAAATGGTGAATTAATGGTGAAGCTTTGCTATTAAGAAGCACCTGACTAGGTTTAGGTGTTACTCATTGAGAGTTTTATGAACAAAATACGCCTATTGTGTAAAGGCTGTTTGGTGGTTTTCGCCGCGATCGCAATTACATTTTGCAGTTGGCATAGCACACCAATAGCTCTAGCTAGTGAGTATAGTGAAACACCTGCTTCCATCTCTAATGAGTATAATGATGCGGCTTATACCGATAACTGCGATGGTATCGGATATCTCCCGCCATATACTAAGGAGAATCTTACCGAAGCGGAAAAAAGAGGTCGATGTACTTGGTACTTATGGACTGGTGGTAATGCTACATACTATCGGGATATTGCCAAGCGCACCCACGGTGGTGTTGACCTACTCCAGCTGATTAACTCGAAGCAGTATGACCATGATCAACGTTTGAAACGCTTTGGCGCAATTAACGACCCTGGATGTGAAAAAGCCACCGAAGCAGATGAATATGGGTTTTTGTTGGATAAGTGTAAAGACCCCCTTTCTACTGGTGTGATTGGGTTACGCAAGTTTCCCAACCCCAAATTTGACAGAGCAAAATGGAACTATCAGCAATATATTAAGAACTCAGAAATTGAGCCACCTTATCTGATTGGCCAGTCTTGTGCTATTTGTCACGTTGCTTTAGACCCACTGAACCCGCCCAAAGATAAAGAACACCCGCAATGGGAAAACCTCGTTCCCGCTTTGGGCAATCAGTATATTAAAGAAAGCGAATTATTTTCTACGAAACTAAGACAAGATAGTTTCATCAAGCAAGTCTTGATGGCACAGCGTCCTGGTACGTCTGACACTTCCCGGATTGCGACAGATCACATTAATAATCCTAATGCGATTAACGCCATTTTTAATTTAGGCGATCGCCCCACATACCCAGAGGTGATGAACGACGGTTCCATCAAAAATGTCAATCACATTCTCAAAGATGGTGCAGACTCCACAGGGGTAGCTATTGCTTCTTTGCGAGTCTACGTCAATATTGGGATGTGTGGTGACTATTGGTTAACTCTCCACGAAGCGATGTTAGGCCGAACTCCCCAACGTCCTTTTGATATTGAAACAGCCAGAAAAAATTGCGAAGGCTGGAGACAAACAGAAGCACGTATGGCTGATGCAGAAGCATTCCTCAAAACTATCCAACCGATGCACCTCAAAGATGCACCCGATGGTGAAGCTTTCTTAACCAAAGATGAAAAGGTTCTCGAACGCGGCAAGATAGTTTTTGCTGATACCTGTGCATCTTGTCACTCCAGTAAAAAGCCAACTGCGGAAATTGCGGCTGACCCCGACCAAGCTAAAAAATGGTACGAAGAATCTGTATCAAGTAGCAATTTCCTCGACCATAATTTCTTATCTGATGATCAGCGTTATCCAGTCACACTGCTTGGTACGAATATTTCCCGTTCTTTAGGAACTAACGCCACCAAAGGCCATATCTGGGAGCAGTTCTCTTCCAAAACTTATAAAGAACTACCTTCTCCTGGTGAACTGACACTGGATAATCCCTTCGACAAAGCCAAACCGATCAATTTCCAAATACCAGAAGGCGGCTTAGGCTATTACCGCACACCTTCCCTAATTAGTATTTGGGCAACAGCACCATTTCTCCATAACAACACCCTAGGTTTATATAACGAAGATCCTTCGGTGAAAGGTCGGATAGAAGCCTATACCGATGCGATGGAAAAACTGCTTTGTCCTGAAAAACGGGAAAACATTATCAGCAGAACAGACAGCAAGACTAAATTAGATTTGCCCCCAGGAGATCCCAATCCCAAATTGCGTTTACCTGTACCTAAAGGCACTCCTGTAAACTTGTTGGCAAACGTCAATATGAGAGAGGCAATTACTTCTCTGAATCTGGGTAACTTATTCCAAGATTTAAGACCAGAAGGCGGCATTAAAGGTAAACTTGCCCGTGTATTATTAAGAGCGAATAAGTCTCCTGACTTCATTGAAGATAGGGGTCATACTTTTGGCTCTAATTTGTCAGATGATGACAAAAAAGCCCTGATCGAGTTTGTGAAAACTTTCTAAAACAACTCGTCAGAATGCTTGTTATTTAACTAGTCGTTCCCAGGTGTAACTTGGGAACGATAAATGTTTGTATTAAGAGGTTGTTTGAAAAGTGGTTAGTTGTAATTTTAATCACATTATTATCCCCCTTAATCCCCCCTTATAAAGGGGGGAAACTGTTATCTCCCCTTTATAAGGGGTGGGTTAGGGAAGGGTAAAAAATATTTGATACATCAATCATGACTTTTCAAACATCCTCTAAGAGTCAATAGTCAAGAGTTACTACTTAAATAACTAATGACTAATAACAATAAATAAGGAGGATATCAATGAACTATTTGCCAATTATTTATGTTCGTGGCTATGCAGGTTCAGATAAAGATGTTGACCAAACTGTAAATGATCCATTTTATGGATTTAACAGTGGTTCAACTCATATTCGTGTGGGAGAACAAGGTACTCCAGAAAAGTTTTTTTTTGAAAGTCCATTATTGCGATTATTAGCTGACCACGGTTATCGCCCTGTGTTTGATAATAAGCAGTTGAGCAGTAACATCAAAACTATTTGGATTTATCGATTTTATGATATTACTTCTCCTAGTTTTGGTTCAGACAGTATCATCCGCCTGGAAATGGAGGAAATTGCTAGGGGTTTAAGAGACCTAATTAATGTAGTCAAACAAGAAAGTGGAGCGAACAAAGTTTATTTAATTGCTCACTCAATGGGAGGTCTTGTTTGTCGCAGTTTGATGCAAAAAATTTATCCAGATTACGGTGAGAAAGCTGAAGATCATATTGATAAATTATTTACTTATGGTACACCGCATGGGGGAATTTATTTTCAAGTTGGCGGCGGCTTAATTGAAGGTGTCAGAGATACGGTGAGATGGAATAATTCTGATGATTTTGGCCCCCAAAGAATGTATGAATACTTCACTCCCGAAAATAAACTCAACTCAATGCGTTCCTTACCGCAAACTTTTGACCCCCAAAGTCTAGATGATGCTTTTTCGCCAGACCGCGTTTTTTGTATTATTGGTACAAATGCCCGTGATTATGAAAATGGGGCTGGTTTGTCCCAAAAGGCTGTAGGGCCGCAAAGTGATGGTTTAGTTCAGATAGATAAAGCTTATGTCAGAGGAGCGCATCGAGCTTATATTCATCGGACTCATGGCGGACGTTATGGAATGGTGAACTCGGAAGAGGCTTATCAAAATCTGCAACGGTTTTTGTTTGGTGATATCAAGGTAAAGCTGTCTTTGGGTAATGTAGAATTAAGCGATCGCCAAAATACTTTTTATCAGATGGAAGTTCGGGTGGCTTTGCGCGGTCTACCTACTCCCATCCATGAACAAGCAATTGACCGTTATTGTCCCATTACGGTGGAACTAACTAGAGATAAGCCTGTACCACTGTTTACGGCTTTCTTAATTCCCCGCTATGCAGTTAATGCCGATAGTACTTGTAGATATGCAATTCGTTTGGCGTTGCATTCTTTTACAAAGAAAGAAAGAGATTGGTTGTTTGATAGTCACATCGACCAGTTACCTTTATGGTCTGATTATTTAATTGTGGATGTCACAGCCGAAGATGATACATACAAAGCAAAATACTGTTGGAATTCGGAAAATTCAGAGCCTAATATTGACTTAAGTGTAGGTGCTGATATTCTCTTACCGCAACGTGGTCGAGATGTTGTGGGGACAAAAGCAGCAGTGAATTTAGAAATTTCCCAATGGCAATAATTTGTTAAATGCAGAGTTGCGCTAAGGTATACGCAGCGAAAAGTTCTCAGGAGGGTTTCCCTCCGTAGGAAACTTTTCAAGACAAAGGTTTGCGGAGGAGGGAAGAGAGGAGGTTTTTTGAGTTTTGTTAGGAAACATTTGCAGTTTTATTGTAGTCAGTTATTAGTCATGGATAATAGCTAACTATTTTTGTTTTCTAGATTTTAATTAAGGTAAAGTTATGCAAAGCGATCGCCAAAAAACGGCTCTGATTACTGGTGCTTCTGGTGGGATTGGCTATGAATTTGTCAAGTTATTTGCTCAAGATAAGTACAATTTGGTTTTAGTCGCTAGAAGTGAGCAAAAACTCCATCAAATTGCTGCTGAATTAAGAACTAACTTTAGGATTAATGTCAAAGTTATCGCTAAAGATTTGGCGAATCCTGCTGCACCAGATGAGCTTTTTTCGGAGTTACAACAAGCATCAATTAAGATTGATATTCTGATTAACAATGCGGGTTTTGCTAGTTATGGTTTGTTTAACGAAACAGATTTAACTGCGGAGTTACAAATGCTGCAAGTTAATGTGATGTGTCTCACTCATTTAACTAAGTTGTTTCTCAAGGATATGGTGAAGCAAGGTTATGGCAAAATTTTGAACTTGGCTTCAACTGCGGCTTTTCAACCAGGCCCTTTAATGGCGGTTTATTATGCAAGTAAGGCTTATGTATTATCATTTTCAGAAGCGATCGCTAATGAATTAGAAGGTACAGGTGTCTCTGTAACTGCACTTTGTCCAGGGCCGACAGAATCAAATTTCCAAAAACGCGCGGCGATGGAAGACTCAAAGCTTGTTAGCGGTCAAAAAATTATGGATGCGGAAACTGTGGCAAAAATTGGCTATGAAGCTTTGTTTGATAACAAAACTGTGGTGGTTCCTGGTTTGAAAAATAAACTACTTACCGAATCTGTCAGATTCACACCCAGAAAGCTTGTGACTAAAATCGTCAGAAGTATGCAAGAAAGCAAATAGTGGTGGTCGGTTGGGTACAGGCGCACGGATAATATTTGCGCTGTAACCCAACATTTTTTGAATAATTTCACGCAGAGACGCGGAGTCGCAGAGAAGATGAGAGGTGATAGTGTTGAATGACTCAGCACTTTCAACTCAGCACTCTTTCAGCATCAGGATTTACACTAATACACAAATTAGTAAGTACGGTGTTACGCTGAGGTATTCAAATCTACATAAATACTAACTGTGTAAATTCTGTTATGTCTAAATTAATATCAGCTTTTTTAATTACCGCTACTTTGCTATTGACAGCCAGCAATGAACCTAAGATTTCAATGGCTGGAACTTGTGCGTCTAACTGTGGTAAGGCTCCAATTCAGTTTACACCAGGGCAACGTATCCGCGTGCTAGTGGTTAACAGAACTCCGCGGGTGCTGAAACTACAAAAGCCTTCAATTACTGACCCAATTTCCCTAAATCCTGGACAAATTCTCAATTTAGATCAACTAGAAGGTACTGAACCAAATACATCTTTAATATTTTGGGATGAAACGGGTAGGTCGGTAGAAGTTAATCTTGCTAAACCCAATTTAGCAACTTTGCGCGTAGAATTGCGTCCGACTGCGCGGGTTCCTGGCGATCGCTCAGTGTACATTCAAGATGATGGTAGGATAAACGTGTTGTAAACCTACAATATTATGATTCTAGAAGCAGTAATGCTCAATGTCAAAAGTGGCACTGAGCAAGAGTTTGCAAAAGCTTTCCAACAAGCCTCTCCTCTCATTTCATCAATGAATGGCTACATATCCCATGAACTTCATCAATGTTTAGAAGTCAGGGGAAAATATTTATTGTTGGTTAAATGGGAAACTTTAGAGGCTCATACAGTCGGGTTTAGAAGTTCGTCTGAATATCAGCAATGGAAACAACTTCTCCACCATTTTTATGAACCCTTTCCGATAGTTGAACATTTTCAACCTATTTTATGAGTTAGGTTTTGTTGTATTAAAAGGTTTGACTTGAATAGTTACACCTTTTTGATTTTAGTGCGATCGCTCTGTCTACATTCTCGACAATAATTAGAATAAATAGACCTCTTGCAAAAGTCAGTTAAGCAGATTCAGTTTTAGGGAGACGAAGCTCATAGTTGTACAAACCAGCGATGAGATTAAATCTCAAACTAAATCTTTTTCTCCGATTGCGATAACGGTCAGACAAGATTTTAAATATCTTTAGTTTCCGATTAATATGCTCACCGACAACTCGAACTTTGGCTAAGTCTCGATTACTCTTTTTATCTTCGCAA
>NZ_JADEWI010000055.1 GCF_015207705.1 Nostoc sp. LEGE 06077 | reverse complement strand
TGTTGGGTGAGCGTCTCGACGTAAATGTTTCAGGATTTGTAATTCCACATCCATTGCCCTGCTTACCTTCCAGAGTTTTTTCTTTTAATCCTTTTATTTAGAATACTCGGAAAGTGACAGAAGAGGGTTAAACTTCACCTAATCCCTATTAGGGATTGAAACAATCTGTCCTCTCCCCAGAGTGTACGCCTGTGGGAGTTTAAACTTCACCTAATCCCTATTAGGGATTGAAACAGCGTTGCGGCAGTGGTCGTTGTTACAAAGTAATGTTTAAACTTCACCTAATCCCTATTAGGGATTGAAACGTAATTTCAAAAGTTTCCGTACCATTGAGCAGTAGCTCGGAGTTTAAACTTCACCTAATCCCTATTAGGGATTGAAACATCATTAGAGATAAAGCACAAATATTCGTCCCTGCTGATTGGTTTAAACTTCACCTAATCCCTATTAGGGATTGAAACGACCGATGAAGGTGCAATCACCACACGTGAGGAGCGCAAAAGTTTAAACTTCACCTAATCCCTATTAGGGATTGAAACATTAATCCTGATGGTAGCCTTGGCTATGTTTCTCGTTTAAACTTCACCTAATCCCTATTAGGGATTGAAACTACACGCTAAGTACCAGAGAAAGACAATAGACCTGTTGTAAAAGTAATTTTGTATGCTTTTATTTATGCCTTTGCACTATCCTGTGGTAATGCCTAGCGGCGAATGCGTAAGTCCTGAGATATTTATGTAAGAAGTCTATTACTTCATCACCAGAATAACTGGATAATAATTCATACCTTATAAACACCATCTAAACGTTATTAGACTCTGGACTTAAAAACTTTAATTACGATAAAAATTTTGTTTTTATAGACGAAACTCCTTGAATTGTGTCTAAAAAATCAGGTGAAAAATCTTGATTTTAAAAAATGCACATACAAAATATAAGAGAGAGATAATATCTGTGCAGCTTTATTCTATTTAAAGCTGTATTAACTCACTTCACTATATTTGCAGAGGTAAATCAATGGCAAGAATCACAATCTCAGACCTTTATCTTAATAGTGACGATCAGTATATTACTGAACTAACTGCTTCGGAAGCTAGAACTATAGAAGCAGGTGCAAGTACAATAACAATCGACACTAGTGATTTGTTAAAGCTGCAACAAAATATCAATGACATTCTTCAGGGTGTGTCGACTCAACTAAAGCAACAACAACAACAACAACAACAACAACCTAATAATCGTTATGGGAGACGACAACCATACGACGATTATTACGCTTATTATTAATTCTGGGCAATATGCTGTTGCTCAGAAAGTTATTAGCCAGAATAAAAGAGTCAGGAGAAACTAATTATTCTATCTCTTGACTCATTCCATTTCTGTGTATTTTATGTTGCTGCTCAGAAATATCAATCCATTAGCAAGCCGTTTTTTTGGCTAGATTATTTTATTAATAGTCGTACGTTCTAAATGTAAGTATTATAAGAACGTACGATTTTTTATACCAATAATTAGTAAGTTAATCTAGAAAATGCTCATTTTTATGATGTGTGTAGGTAGCTAATAGCATTGCACAAAAATTCTAATATCCATACATTTATCCTAAGAGAATGTTTGAAAAGTCTAAATTAATACCAGCCCTAGCGAATAGCAATCGCGATAACACAGACAAAACTTGTCTCCGCAGGTTAAAAACCTGAATTTTCTGTTAGTCCGCGCAGGCTAACTTCGCCTGTATAGTAGCGAATTCTGTTCGCTTAAAACTTTTCAAACTGTTATTCAAGTAAATAGTATTACGCATATCAGAATCCCTCTAAACCTGCAAAATGTGGACTTTGTTAACCTTTATTCTTGATATTACTACCATTCTCAACATAACTAATCAGGTAAAATCTATAATTTCAAAAAGACGTAAGACATTTATTTGAGTCTTTCTAAAGGTGTTTATAGCGTTGACTTTTATAGTTTCGGTAAATAAAAATTGCATTAACGGTTAAGCGAAATACAGCTTAATCGCCCAAAAAAAACACTCAATGATAAACAATTCAATTAGGAGTAGATCATGGCAAATATCACTCTTTCAGAATTAAATGCTGCTGGTTCTCAATTTTTCCAAGGTTCTGAAAGCTTCTTAAATGACCTGAGCGATGTTGATGCGATCGCTGGTGGTTCTGGCTATGGCTATGGCTACGACGGCTTTGGATTAAATAAGTTGATTGAAGGATTTGTTGATGTTTATGCTATCCAACATGTTTATGGTATAGCTAAATCCTTCAGCCACGGCGGCTACGGTGTCTCAGGCTATTAATAGCTCTGTAATTTAGGACTAAGCTATCTTTCGCTTAATTATGATGCGAAAGATAGCTTAAAATCCCGGCACAAATTATCAATTGTCAGCAATTTTTTGAGGATAAAATCATGGCAAATATCACTCTTTCAGAATTAAATGCTGCTGGTTCTCAATTGTTCCACGATTCTGAAAGCTTCTTAAATGACCTAAGCGATGTTGATGCGATCGCTGCACATGGTGCTGATAGTAACTCGAATAGTTATATTAGCGACTTTTACGGATTCAATAAGTTGATTGAAGGATTTGTTGATGTTTATGCTATCCAACATGTCTATGGCATAGCTAAGTCCTTTAGCCACGGCGGCTACAGTAACTCCGCTTATTAATAGCGTTGTAATTTACTACTAAGCTATCTTTCGCTTAATTATGATGTGAAAGATAGCTTAAAATCCCGGCACAAATTATCAATTGTCAGCAATTTTTTGAGGATAAAATCATGGCAAATATCACTCTTTCAGAATTAAATGCTGCTGGTTCTCAATTGTTCCACGATTCTGAAAGCTTCTTAAATGACCTGAGTGATGTTGATGCGATCGCTGCACATGGTGCTGATAGTAACTCGAATAGTTATATTAGCGACTTTTACGGATTCAATAAGTTGATTGAAGGATTTGTTGATGTTTATGCTATTCAACATATTTATGGTATAGCTAAATCCTTCAGCAACGGCGGCTACGGTGTCTCCGCCGCCTAGTAATAGCTTTGTAATTTACTACTGATTCTCTGTAAATATGCAATGAATCAGCCTGTATTCAACACTATTAGGCATTCATGTAGAAGATACAGGCTGTATTTCTCTAGCTTTAAGCTGAGATAGATGCAATGTTTTAGAGAGTTTGTATGAGTCAGCACCTTAATAATGAAGCAATATCCAGCTTTATTAACTGCAAATTAACCTGATTACAACCAAGTCTTAGAGGACAAAATTATGGCTAATATCACTCTTTCTGAACTAAATGTTGCTGGCTCTCAACTATTCCAAGATTCTGAAAGCTTCCTCAATGATCTGAGTGATGTTGATCTGAATGCTGCACATGGTGGTAATAATGCTAATTATTATGACTACGACGGCTCTGATTCATACATCAGCGTATTTAATAAGCTGATTGAAGGATTCGTTGATGTCTATGCTATCCAGCATATTTTTAGCATAGCTAAGTCCTTCAGTAAGTCTAATTACTAATAAATTTGAAGTTTACTACTAAGCTAGATGGCTCTTTTGGATTCATCATCTTCAGTAATTATCAAATCCAAGAGAGCCAGCTATATCGGAATTTGATTTTTGAAAAACCTATTTACACATCTACCACATAGCATTTTGGATTGAGCGTCACCAACCACTTCTAGTTTATGTCAATCCATCTATCTATCTGACTCTACCTAAATATTTTGTAGTTAACCTTTGAGCATGATTGCAATAATAGATACTTTAATCAAGCTCATGATCACAACAGTTTCATGATTTTCTGGGAATGATGAAATGGCAAAAATTATCGTTGCTAATCTAAGTTATGGTAACTTAGAAAGCTACCTGACCGAAGTCGATGAGCGAGATTCTCTGTATATATATGGTGGTGAATCAGAATTACAGCAAATTTTTAGCTTTGCTTATCAACTCTTGAATTTTGTGTTATCAGCTTATGCAATTTACAGTATTTCATCAATAGCCAAATCCTTCAAAATTACTAAGCCTAAATATACCCATTCTGTATTTAGCTTATTTTAATTTCAGTGTCACATTTTTGATGCTGATTCTATAGGAATCATAGTTTATTTTTGAAAAACGCTCCACATCTAAAAATATGGCATTTTTATTAAGCTCTCAAAATGTTCTCGAATACTTGCTTACCATTGGACTTTCTACTCCAGTAGAACAGTCATTAAGTAAGATTGAACTAAAGCCAGCAAAAAACTTCAACTTGTTAGTTAGTTTACCTGATGGTCGGCAACTTCTAGTTAAACAAGAGCGCCTCAATCGAGAAGGAAAAACTGCTGGGGAGTTTTTTGAAGAATGGAGAGTGCATCAGTTTTTCCAAAAATTCCCCGATATCAGTCACATTCGCTGGTGTTGTTCAGAAGCAGTGCATTTTGATGCTGACAATTCGATCATTGTGTTCAATTATCTCAAGAATTACCGGGATTTAGCTGATTTCTATATCAAAGAAAATGTCTTTCCCACAAAGATTGCGATCGCAGTTGGAATGACCTTGGCTTCAATCCATCACGCAACTATGGAAAATCCAGACTATGCAGAATTCTTTCAAACATCCGCGCAGATATCTCACCTCAAAAATCCTAACCTGACACTAGGACTAGATAGAATCACTCCAGAAATTTTTGGTCTGGTTCCCAGTGAGGGATTGAAGTTTTTTACTCTTTATCAACGTTACGATAGTTTGGGACAGGCGATCGCAAACTTACACCGTTCTTACACCCGCTATTGTCTGACTCATCATGACTTAAAGCTGAACAATATTCTTTTATCTTTAAATTGGCAAGAGGCGGTTTTCAATAACTCTTTCTCAAGTGAAAGGATGATTCGCTTGATTGACTGGGAACGTGGTGCTTGGGGAGATCCGGCACATGATTTAGGAATGCTCATCGCCAGCTATTTGCAATTCTGGTTGTATAGCATGACTACCAGTAAATCGATGGCTATTGAAGAGTCATTGCGTCTTGCTACTACACCTTTAGAACTACTTCAACCTTCAATTGCGGCGTTGATGTCTACTTATTTAGCTCATTTTCCCCAGATTTTAGAGACTTGTCCAGATTTCTTAGAACGAGTTGTACAGTTTTGCGGTTTAGCTTTGATAACAGCTATTCAAGCCGGACTCCAGCATGAAAAAACTTTTGGGAATGTGGGAATTTGTATGCTGCAAGTCGCTAAAAGTTTGCTATGTAATCCCAAAGCATCAATGAAAACAATTTTTGGCGTAGAAGCTTTAGAACTTTTACCGCAAAGTTTCTCTCGTAATTAAAAGTTACTAGTTTTCTTTATACCCAGTTATTTCAGAGGTTGTATTGTTTCTTTATGTCATTTGACATACCAAAAAAATGCAAAATTTACAATTTTGCATTTTGCATTTTTTATTTTTCTACCCTTATACACATCACCTTCTCTGCATCTGTCTTCGCTTCATTCGACACTCTTAAGTAAGTGGGTGGGAAAAACCAAACTATGTTACAGAAGGCTAACTAAGCTAGAAACTTTTTTTCTCTTGCCTTATCCCCACTACAAATATTTAGGCCATTCTAATTAATTTACAGGTAAACTGTTATGCAAATGTTAGATTCTCTCGCAACTCAACTATCAGAGATTCCTGAGTCATTGCAGACATCACTACAAGATATTATTTCTAACATTGAAATTGAGTCAGCTTATTGTATTAAGCATCCAGACTACAAACCATTGCAATTGCCAGAATCAGTAATTACCCGCTTTCAGCAACTACCTGCGGCGCTGCAAAAGAAATTCTTAAGTCTGCAATTGCGAGGTTTTCTCTATGGGATTTATTACAATGGTTCTCTGAAAAGCTCTCTCGCAACCAATGGAGAGACTAACAATATAGCTTTAAATCAAAATCTCGAAAATAATACTTTGTTGGGTGTAGATGTGGCTTTTTACGATCGCCTACACGAAAGTAATCGAGGTGAAGGCTATTGGAATTACAATTGGCTAGTAGTCCAAGAAAATCTAGATGACACTTTAACAGTACAGAAGGATGGTTTGACGCTGTATATTCAGCGCAATCGTCATTTACTACCGCAAAACCAATTTCCCTCTGTGGGTAAGTATGTTGCAATTAAAATGCCGAAAAATTTGGTTCAGAATGGCTTTTATATGGCGGTGGCGAACGCTGGAACAGCGACAAATCGGGAAAGATTGGTACGTGTTTATTTTAATTTAACTCCCGAAGGTGCTGTTGCGGTTATGGATACCTTGACTAGTCAGCTTAACTTGCTCGAAATTCCTTTTTCATTTAAAGCACTATATAATCCTTCCGAATACGAACGTTATGATTCGGCAGTATTTTACTTTGATAAAAACGATTATACGACGGTTCACTCAGTCTTAGAAAAGGTTTATGCCGAATGTCAATCTTATTTTCAGCCAGAAATACCTTTATTTACTAAGTTTATCGCACCTGGGTTAGCGATCGCCGAAGAACCCAACCGCAGATTTGCTGAACAAGAAAGTTTTGGGACGCATCGTTGTCAAATTCTCGCCAATGGCTTGCTTGATGCTTGGGAGCAAGGAAATCATACACCAGCCAATCGAATAACAGCAATTCTTCAACAATTTTATCTAACGAAAGTGGATTTACAACGTCCTTACCTCAATGCTGATTCTCAAGATATCTATATGCCTTTATCTTGAGACTAATTTAAATAGCAATCATACATTCTTCGAGAGAAAAAATAGCCCCGACTTATTCAAAAAGTTGGGGCTATAAAAGCTTTATTATTAAGCAGGTTTAGGTAAATCTTGGGATGATAAAGAATTATGGGGCAACTTTGCTACTATTTCTAAAGTAGCAATTTGTTGTTGTAACCAATTCTGGAAAAATTCTCCCATGATTTGCAGACGTAATTGCTCATTTAATTGCGGTTTAATGATTTCCTCGACCGAAATTATATGTACTCCTTTGGGTGTGACAATTGGTTTCAGAATTTGTGGTGGAGTAGCAGCAAAAACAGCCGCAGCAATCTCTGGTCTAAAATCTGCTCGGCGGCGGATTCCTTGATAACCACTAGCGCGGCGAAGTTCGGGATTCTCGATGTATTGGCGGGCAACTTCTTGAAAACTAATTTCGCCTTCTTGTAGAGTGTAAAATATCTCTAAAGCCAAGTCTTCATCATCTAAGATTACTTCATAAGTTGCTGCGCCATAATATTCAAATTGCCGAGCATAAAAGTAAGGTTCGACTTTCTCCCCAAATAAATGATTGGCTAATTTTGTAGATAAGATGTTAGTTTTCGCAATTTCTTCAAAATCATCGAGAGAAAGATGATGTTTTTCTAGCCAAGCCCAAGTGTCTTCTGCTCTCAAGAGTTTGTTGGCAAACCTCATACTATCTGCGGCTTGCTGTAGTTCTTCGACTTCGATGGTAATACCGACTTTTTCGACTGTCTCGATAATAATTTTTTGAGTGGCGATCGCATCTAGTATACTAGGTACTTTGCAAGACAGTTTTATGTATTCAATAATGTCTTCTACAGCAACATTTAATAGCTTTGCCATAATTACTTCCTCCACTCATTATGATTTTTTTCTTGAAGGTTAAATTGAAGTTAAGCGCATATCTATATATGTTTACTTGAGAGAGTTTTTCTTATCTCTATCTAGTGGAAGTTTCGCTTACTAATTAATATTTTCTGTTAGACATAAAAATTCAGATTTCCGACTTTTTGAAGAAGTCGGGGATTTAAGCATCATACATAAAATGAAAAGTAAAATTAGGGCAGACTATCAAAGCCTACCCTATGAAAAATCAAGATACATGATTTTATTTTCAAACTAAGTAAAAATAATAAATAAGAATTCAGGAGTCAGAATCCAGGAGTCAGAATGTTAAAAGACTTAATCACATTCTTCTCAAGAACAATAGATTAATCATACTGAATTACTATTAAATTCTGAATTCTGACTTCTGTGTGCTGAATTCTTACAGTCATAATTACAGTTCTAGTCCGCCTTGTTGCAATTTCTTAAATGGATCTAAGATAAAGTCGATGACGCGACGCTGACGAATAATTACTTCTGCGTTTGCTGTTTGACCAGGTGTTAAGACAATGCGTTTATCGCCTGCTTGGATATAGGTTTTATCTAAAACAATATCCAATTCATAGGTTTCGATAGTGGCTTTACCTTCGCTATCAGTTTGGACTTTTGAGCTAGGTGAAATCCAATGAACACGCCCTTGTACAACTCCATAATCTTGGAAGGGATAAGCATCAAACTTGACTTTGACAGGCATACCGACTTTCAAGAAGCCACTTTGTTGACTGGGCATTTGAGCTTTGATAATCAACTCACTATTTTTAGGTGCTATTTGAGCGACGATTTGTCCAGCTTCAACTACGGGGCCTGGTTTTGTGACTGGTAATTCAAAGATTGTGCCATCAATTGGCGATCGCACTACACGCTGTTCTAGTTGCAGTTTGAATGAAGTAATCTGACTCTTGGTTTGGGCTATTTCCGATTGCAGGCTAGTAATCTGGTTCTGCATATCTTTGAGTTGTTCCTGACTTTTTAGCAGCGCCAGTCTCCCGGCTTGCACTACGCCTTGATAGCTACTTTGCTGTTCTTCTAAACGGAGTTTGGCTTGCTGAATATCTGCCCAAGCCTGACTCATGATGGATTGATAACGGCTCACTTCCTCCTTTAAACTTAATTTTGATTGTGTGAGTTCGGCGCTTGCTTGTTCTTGCAAGCGTTGACTTTCTTCCGCAGTCTTTTCTAATTCCACTACTTTAACTTGAGCGATCGCACCTTCGTTTAAAAGTTGACGATAGCGATCAACTTCCGCTAAGTCTCGATTGAAACGACTACGAGCTAATTTTTGGTCAATATGTGTGGAATTAATTTTCTGTCTAGCCTGCTCAACTAAAGCCAATTTTTCTAGTCTTTGCAGGTTATAACTGCTGATTTTGGCATCGAGATTTTGCTGTGCTTGATTAACTTGGGCAACTTTTTCTAATGCTTGGGCTTGGTTTTGCTGTTCTTGAATGTTAATCGCCAGCATTAATTGATTTTTCAACAGTTCTAACTGAGATTGCCGACTGATTAATCCTTCTAGTTTTGTCTGTGTTTGTTGCAAGTCTGTTTGCAATACATCAGAGTCTAGCTGCATCAAAACCTGTCCGGCTTTCACAGTCGCGCCTTCTTGGACATTGACGGCTTTGACTGCACCCGTAACCGGAACGCCCAGTTTTTGCGTTGCGCCTTTGGGTTCTAAACGCCCTCTAGCGGAGCCTGTCTCGTCCACTTTGGTCAGCATTGTCCAAGGAATAACAATGGCAGCAAAAGCAACTAGTAAGTACAGCATTGAACGTGTCCAGAGCTTGGGTAAGGCATCTAGAAGTTCTTCTGTACCGTAATACCAATCGTTGATTTGGGCTGCCTGTATTGGTTCATCGACAACTACATCAGAGTCATCAAACTGGCGAAGTTCATCCTGCTTTTGTTGAGTAAGTACGAATGCAGAATTGGGATAAGAATTTGGCATAGGTAATTCAACAGTTTACTGTTGAGCGTTAACTGTTCATGTGCAAATTTCCCAGATGCTCAATTTGTTTGCGCCAGTTGTTGCTGGTTGAGATAAAAATAATGACCTTTTCTGGCAATTAATTCGTCGTGGGTGCCGCTTTCGACGAGTAACCCCCGATCCAATACCAGAATTAAGTCTGCGTGACGCACGGTGGACAGGCGATGAGCAATGATTAAACTTGTGCGTCCTTTAAGGATGGTTGTCAGGTTATTTTGAATGATGCGTTCAGATTCAGCGTCGAGGTGACTGGTGGCTTCATCTAATAATAATAAACGCGGATTGCCCAATAATGCACGAGCGATCGCTAAACGTTGGCGCTGTCCGCCAGATAACATCCCTCCACCTTCACCAATTTGAGTTTCGTAACCCATTGGTAACTGTTTAATGAAGTCATCGGCTCCTGCTAAACGTGCCGCGTCGATAATTTCTTCTAAGGTGGCTTCAGGGTGAGCAATGCTGATATTTTCGCGGATTGTGCCGCCGAATAAGAAGGTGTCTTGATCAACAACCCCAATTTGCGAACGAAGCGATCGCAAGGAAATACTAGTTACATCGTGAGCGTCAATTAAAACTTTGCCATCTGTCGGCGGATATAGCCCCAAAATCAGCTTAGATAAGGTAGTTTTGCCCGAACCACTCCGCCCAACTACAGCCACGGTTTGCTGAGGCTTGATTTCAAAACTGAGATTTTCTAAGACATTAATATCACTGTCTGGATGATAGCGAAAGGTGACATTCTCAAACCGAATATGTCCACTTAGCCTTGGCAAAATCTGCCGGGGTTGATTTTGTAAGTCTTCTTCTGGTTCTGCTTCTAAAACATCATTAATCCGTTCAGTTGCAATCATCACTTCCTGCACTTGGTTCCACAGCACAACTAGCCTTTGGAAGGGGCGGATAATATTGCCCAACAGCATATTAAAAGCTACTAGTTGTCCGATTGTCAGTTGATTTTGAATTACCAACCATGCCCCAAACCACAGTAACCCTGTACTTACAACTGTTTCAATGGTCGCACTAAAAATTTGCAGTTGATTCCCTACTATCTGCCCGCTAAATGTCTTTTTAATCAAGTTATTCAGCAGTTCTTCCCAATGCCAACGGACTGTTTGCTCAATCGCCATCGAGCGAATAGAACGAATCCCCGTCAGGGATTGAATGAGATAACTGTTTTCGTTGGCTGTGGCATTAAACACCTCACGACTAATGCGGCGTAAAAAGGGTGTAGCCACCAGCGCCAACAGCATAAACGGTGGGACAATACATAGGCTGAGTAAGGCCATTGATGGGCTATACCAAAACATCAACCCGACATAAATAAACACCGTCAGCAAATCCAAGATGATGGATAGTGCTTCCCCAGTCAGGAAGCGCTGAATTTTTTGATTTTCTTGGACGCGAGAAACAATATCACCAACGTAACGCGATTCAAAAAATGCCAGAGGTAAACGGAAGGTATGTTTGATAAAACCTACCAATAGTGACAAGCTGATGCGATTGGCTGTGTGATCTAAAAGATATTGCCGCAGTCCGTTAATGGCAACGCGGAATAATCCAAAAATCAACAACCCTAAACCCATAGCATTTAATGTGAGGGTGCTGCCTTGAACAATTACTCTATCTAAAAGTAGCTGAGTAAATAAAGGTGTAACTAATCCAAATAGTTGAATAAACACCGAAGCCGTGAAAACCTCTAGCAGCACTTGCCAGTGAGGTTTGACTAAATCAAAAAACTGCCAAAATTGGATATTTTCTTCTTCAGTTTCTTTGAGTAAGGTTGTGGGTTGTAGTAACAAGGCGTAACCAGTCCAACCAGCTTTGAATTCACCTACGGTAAGACTGCGTTGTCCAACAGCCGGATCACCAATAATTACACGTTTTTTGGTAATTTCATAGACAACTACGTAATGTTTACCTTCCCAGTGGGCGATCGCCGGTAGAGTTTGCTGTGCCAATTTATCTAAACTAGCTTTCACTGGACGAGTCGCAAAACCAACACTCTCGGCAGCTGCTGTCAAACCCCGCAAAGAAGCCCCACCACGACTAACATTAGCTAACTCTCGCAGCCGATTGATACTCAAGCGCTTACCCCAATAGCGACTGATCATCACTAAGCAGGCTGCACCACAATCTGCGGCACTTTGTTGTTCAAAAAAGGGATATCGCTTTGTCAGCCGTCCCCACACATGAGTTGCCCTCACCGTCGGGTTAGGAAAATAAGCTTGACGTGGTTTCTTGCGCTTCGGCGGCACTAGGGATTGAGAAATTCCTTCCCCTCTGCCCTCTGCCCCCTGCCGCCTGCCTTCTTCTTCCCTCTTGCCTCCTGCCTCCTGCTGCCTGCCTTCTTCCCCACTCCCAACTCCCGCCAAATCTGCCAACTGCGGCCAATGCGCCACCGCCATTTGCCAATCAGCATTATGTAGACTGTAGACAATTGTTGGTTGTGTCGCTTGCCAACTGCCTTCCTGGGGATATATGTAGATGTTGCCTGATGTTAATATGCGTCCGTCGGCGTGAAGTAATTTACCGCGACGCAATAGCCAAAGCTTAGTATCTTGAAATAATTTAGCTGGGGGTGCGCCACTGTCTAAGCTGTGCCGTCGAAATAGCGATAAAGCTTTAAGCATCTGTTCTACAGAACCATTCAGCGTGATGGGCGCACTTTGACAACATAACAATAGTAAATTCCAAAGTTCTGCACGTTTTTGTAGGCGATCGCCCACGCTAGGATATAGCTGCACAATCTCCTGCAACAATGCTTGCGGCAAATAGCACAGTTTTAGACTGACAGAAGCCCTCGCTACGTAAGAACGAAACTCTTCTTGGGGAAACAAAGTTAATTCGCCAAATGATCCCCCAGTTGTCAGGGTGGTAATTAAGTTATTCGCACTATCCAGCAGTCTGACTTTACCTGTGAGAATAATATAAATTCCCGGAATTGCCGTTGTCGCTTGCCAAAATTGTTTAGCTACAGGCGGTTCGACAATTTCCACTCTTGCCAAGCATTTTTCTATATCTTGACTTGACAGCGCTTCACCCAAAGCTTGGGTAATTTGTTGTGTTAACTGTTCTTGAGAAAATTCTAATGGCATTTTTTACCTTCATCAATTGAGAATTCGGTATTGAGGGTTAAATGATCCCCCCACCTGCGGCGACCCCCTTAAACAGGGGGTAAGAAAGATTAAAAGCCCCCCTTTTTAAGGGGGGTTGGGGGGATCTTCCACTATTGATTTGTCTGCATTAAATTAAACGACCAAGGGAAAGTCGGTTCGCTGTGAGTTTTTAAGTCACCAATTGTAATATTGTTATCTTTTGTCTCTTCTGTTGCTTCTTGTTTGGAACTTTTGGGTTTAGTCGAAAGTCCCATTTGTTTGAGTAAGCGATTAACATGGCGATCGCTAATTGAAATCCCTAATTCATTTGCTAAATGTTTGCTTAACCATTGGGCTGTCCAGTAAGTAAAGGCATAGCCATAATCACGCGGACTATGACTTACCAATTCTTTCAATCTATCGATATATTGAGCATTCACAATTTTCGGTCTGCCGATTGGGCGTTCATTCCATTTATGTGCAAAACCAGCTTCTGCAATACCAATCCAGTAACGTGCCATTTCTTGAGAACAACCAACAATTTCACAAATTTGAGTTTGAGATTTACCCATATCTGCCAGTAACATAATTTCAATTCTTCTGAGATATTCTGGCTGTAAATTACTTTGCAAGTTTTTTAACAAAGCTTTTCTTTGAAAAGGAGTCAAAAACTTACTATCTTGCGGATCATAATTTTCCAAACCTTGGTATTGGCTAGAATAGTTTGACATAATTACTACCAGTTATTGTTGACAGTCAAGTATTCAATATGAAGTCAGACTATTTAAGTCATAGCGAGATAATTTGATTGGTGAACCTTTGTTTTTCTAACTTCTGACTTCTGATTTCTGGGTTCTGCTGAATTTGTCCGACGCTGAATGTTTACCCCCAGATAGTTGTAAATAATCGGGGGGAATTTGCATATTGCATCTGTCTTGGTAATCTGTATTCTGTGTTAATAGCTAATACTACAATCATCAAATTATGATGATTCTCTTACCAACTATTCTACGTAAAGAGAAAAATGATGTTAAAAACAGCGCTCACGTTTTGGGAGCGCAGATCATTGAGCAGTAGTAGTTGATAAACCTGACAAAATATTTAGCCAGCATAGCTGTTATTTTCCTTGATGAACAGCAGTTTCTGGTAAACACCTAAAAACAATAAACTATGAACTAGTAAAACTGAATAGTTTGGTGTAACGCTGGTATTCGTTTCACAAAATTGCTTGATGAGTATAGGAAAGTAACCTAGACAGAGAAGTTTTGCTGAAAAGCCGTATTTCCTCACTTTGTTAAGTTAGCCTAACTGTTATTCTTTTAAGAATTTTTCTAAATATAGTCAATAGGTTTTATGAAAAAAACGTGAACTTAACAAAAAAAATATATTTTCTTTATCAAAAATTTAATAATTAGATCTAGGTAAAATAAAATGATCAATATTTAGGACAGAAAGTACACTAAAAAAGATGGGAGTGTTTAATATATCCAAGTAATAAATATAGCAATCTTCAATCATATTAGTAGGAATTTTTACCTTAAATCTAACTATCTTAGGTTCACTGAATCATCTGGGATTGAGGATACATTGCAGTTCCGTATCCAACCAATGCTGAAACATTTTATGAATAATCTCTTGATATCTTTCTGGTGTTAATTCAGCCGAAATAAATTCTTCTATGAAAAAAAGATGATAACCTTGCTCTGTTTTGTAAGGAAATGTCACCTGTTGAGGTGATGCGTTAAATACGACGGAGGCTATATCTGGTTGAAGTGCAAAACGATAAACTATACCTTCATATCCACACTTACATCGACGATGAATATCAATATTGTGAATGTGTGCGGCATGATAAAAAGTAATTTCACCGTCTTCAATTTGATAGTATATTTCTTGTGCTAAAGTTTCTGAGTTAGTTATGATTTGGTACAAAATAACTTGATCAAATTCCGAGTGATTTTGCTGAAAAAACTGCTCTACTTCATCAGCAAATAATACTTGTGCTAGTTTGTGGGATAATAAGCGATCGCAGATTCCCATTTCCCAATCAGAGGGTGTAACTAATTGATCAGCTAACCACTCTAGTGTGTCTGCGGCTCTTTCTAAATGTCTTTCTCGCCGTTGATTTTCTGCTTCCGCTGCAATTTCTTCCGGGGTGATAGTAATACCTCTTGCCTCCGCAGCTTGCCAAATGACTTTGTTAACTAAAATTTTTTGATATACTTCCTGCAACTGCATTTCTTTTTTGAGGAATTTAACGATTTCCTCCGGTTCAATAAAAACTTTGGCAAACTCACTCATTTGGTATTAATAGGTTCTCGTTTTTACAGCTAAATTAGCTTTGTTGGGAGTAAAAATAAATATATTTTACCTTATCAGGATTTATTAATACATAAAAAACTGGAAGCTATTTGGGCTTTTAGCTTCCAGCAGTTGCTGTATCCATTAGATGTTTTATACAGCAGAGATAATCCTGTTTGGTAGAACTAGGATTTAGAGCATCAAAACAAAAGCGTAGTAGCTATATGCTCTATCAGCTACAACAACTGTCAACTGTTAGTTTGTCTATTTTCCTTACTACTAAAGTATGGAAGGCTCTACGAAATTTCTCCCACCATTGAGAAACTTAATAGAGGGCATGGAAAGTTAAAATTGGGGGAATCCACCTCTTCTAACTTTTCTTGGCTCAGGCTTCCTCGAAAACAGAACTACCAATAGCAACAGTGAGATTGTCTGTCTTGGTTTAAGAGTTATGTACTCTTTGGGATACTGACTGTTTCAGCAAAAACAATCAGTTAAATGTATTTCATAGTCAGATATTCAATGATTTTATCATTGTTGATGAATGTATTGGTTCATCGCCTCTATGTATAATTTAAATGATTTTGATAGTTAAAATTTGCCACTTTGGCACATTTTGTGATTAATTTTTTTCTCTACCTTGACTGTTTATACCAGTTCTCAAGTTTCAGCTATACAACCTAGAATTATCTATATATAGCGGTAGCCAGATAGGTTAAGGCATCTTAAAAAGCCAAAACTAATTCACTGTAGGCAGTTCACTTTTGACTTTTGCTATACCAGCACAAAAACCACCTTTAGAGATTTACTAAAAGACGGGTAATTTAATAAAAATCAGAATTTAATGTGATTATTTTACATAAATTTAAATAAAAAATAACATCAAGTTATTTGCTGTTTGTAGCAGTGCTAGTTTCGTTTTGTCTGCCAAGTTTAATAAGTGACAGGACAGATAACCTATCATGTCTGAGAGTTGCGATCGCATGATAGGCTATCTGACACTCAGCCCTTTAATTAGCTTCACCAATTTTTAAGGAAAAATCTTGAGTGTTGTCGCTATTTGATTCACATTTGAGGGGTTGATATTCGGAAATTTCTTGGGCTAACAATTGCTCCATATTGCCACCATGAATTCCCGCTTTTTGCTTACCAACTACCTCTAGATATGTTAAGTCTTTAATCTTACCTAAACAGTTAGTCGCTACAGACTTATCCGCAGATGATGAAGTAATTTTTATGGTTTCCCGCTCTTGGTGCTGCGCTCTACTTGTTGAAGAATTTTCTTTGAGCAATCTGTTATAAGTGCGATAAGGAATGTAATGCAATGGATTGTAACCAGCTACACGCAGCATTAACACACAAGCCCAAGAATACTTACCTGCCAGAATCGCCTCAACTATTTGGTCAAATTGTTGAGGGTTGATACCTTTATTAAAGTTACTGATGCTAGTCATGTTGTGATTCATAGTGTTAATTTTACTAGAAAATTAGGTGTTACAAGTAGTCAATGCTTAATCAATAGCTGTTGCAGTTGCCAACTTTAACAACTACCCTCTAAATTTATTTTTAGTTTTAGCTATAAACCTGTGGGGAATGACCAAGTATTGCTGTAAAAGCTGTATCATTCTTTGTTTGGAGGTTAGAACTGCATGTGTTCTGATGATGATTTCCATGAGCTTGACCTTTGAGTAGAAAGTTGACTGTATTTAATCCAGTAGTTGGTTACTTTTCAACCTTTCATCATGTCATTTCAATGACTATAAAAGTCTGGCTTGGCTCGTGGTAGATGCAGTTTTCCCCTCTGTTCACGTTTTAAATACTTAGTTTAATCAACTGCCCTGATAATTCTATCGTATAATCTTTTGCCTTAATTTTTCTGGCAAAAATTAGTAAAATAGCTATCACTTTCACTGAGAACATCAAAGTTGTTGAGCAAAAAAATAATAGCTACTTTAGTATTTATACTACGTTTTTTTCTAAATGTCATCTTCTAAATTAAAACTTTAACAGTTAAATTTACTTAGTTTTTTTGATGTCTCCATTTGGATTATAGAACTTTTAGTATTCTCACGGATTCGCTGTTTACTGAGGGGTTTAACCCCTCACTTATTGTTCGTTTGGAACTTTTATTTAGTTCAAATTCATATAGAAATTTACCATTAACTTGTCTAATAAACAATCACTAAATATAGTAATTGCAATAGCATTAATAACAACAAAGTAATTTTATGGACTTTGCGTAGTTAAAAATATTTTAAAAAAAATATAAATTTCATCCGGATAAATACAATATGAATATCGTGTCGAATTTTAATGTTAGATGCACGGAAGCATAACTAAATAATCCATACAGACTATAAATCAATACAGTTGAGATCATCTGATTTTTCTTATCCTGTTCCCTGTTTCTGTGCCTCCACAGAGGATGGGATATCAATTATGGGTAATACATAGATAGAACCCCAACTTCTTTGAGAAGCCAGGATTCTGAGTCTAGTAGCTTGGGTATAGGTAACAAAAGAAGACGAGCAAAATTACAGTTGTAATTGCCGTCTAGCTAGGGAGTAATAAAGACCCTTTGTTTCCATCAGTTTTTGATGAGTGCCTTGTTCAACTAAAATACCTTGGTCAAGAACGAGGATGTGGTCAGCGTGACGCACACTAGAGAAACGATGGGAGATGATAAAAGTGGTGTGATACTGACTCAAACGAGCTAATCTTTGGTACAAACAACGCTCAGATTCAGGGTCTAGAGCGCTAGTAGCTTCGTCTAAAATGAAAATTTTCGGGTTGGTAATCAATGCACGGGCGATCGCAATTTTTTGCCTCTGACCACCAGAAAGTCGTAAACCCCTTTCACCAACTGGGGTGTTGTATCCTAAAGGCAATTCGCGGATGAAACTGTGGGCTTCGGCTAATTTGGCAGCTGTGATCGCCTGCTCATGGTTAAAATCTTGATTATAAAGGGTGATATTTTCTAAAATCGTTCCTGAAAACAGAAAATTATCCTGGGCGACAAACCCGATTTGACTGCGTAACGATGACGGAGATACCGCCGCAATATCTAATCCATCAATGAAAATCCGCCCACTGTTAGGACGATATAAACCAGCCAACAAATTAACTAAAGTGCTTTTACCACAACCACTCTGACCAATAATCCCAATAGTTTGTTGTGGACGCACTCGAAAAGAGACATTTTGCAAAGTGTGGCGTTGGTCATCAGGATGATAGCGGAAAAACACATTCTCAAACCGCACTTCACCGCGAATTGCCGGCATTACCTGTAATGGTTGTGGAGAATTGTCTTCTAGCGGAGAGTCTAAGACATCATTAACTCGTTCCGCCGCTATGAGTACTGTTTGCAATTCATCCCCTAAACCCACCAACGCTAACAAGGGATTTGTCACGTTACTCACCAGCATATTAAACGCCACAAATTTACCCAGTGACATATCCCCAGTAATCACCAGTTGCAAACCACACCATAAAACCAATGTCGTCGCAACGTGACTAATTAAATTCCGCAACATTTGTAAGACATTGGCTAACTTCTGTCCCCGTAACCGCGCCTTGAGCATTTTTTGCAACCGTTCTTGCCAATATGTCTGCACTGAACCTTCCGCTGCGGTAGTTTTGACTGTGACAATTCCCGTGATCATTTCGACCGTGGCAGAATTTTGGCTGGCTGATGTTTGCAAAATTTCCCGCGATGCTGGCTTTAGCAAAGAACTTGCGCCTAAAGTCAAAACCACCACGGGGATAATTCCACTCAATACCAATAGGGTAAGCTTTAACTGAAAATAAGCCATTACCCCTAGATAAACAACTATCATCACAACATCAACAATGGCGGTGATAGCTTGGCGGGTAAGGAATTGTTGAATTTTGCGATTTTCTTGAAGGCGGCTGAGAATGTCTTCAACGCGGCGGGAAGTAAAAAACTGTAATGGTAGCTGTAAGGTGTGTTTAACGAAACCACCCATTAAATCACTATCAATACGACTTGCAAAATAGTCGAGGAGATATTGTCGCTGTGCGGTTAAAACAATGCGCCACACACCCAAGCACAAAAAGCCGAGTGCAAAAGCATTCAACGTCGAAAAATTTTTCAGCAGTAGTATTTGGTCAAGGACTGCTTGAGTCAGCAGGGGAGTCGCCAAGCCAAATATTTGGATGACTAGTGAGACGAGAATAATGTGCTGAATTAGTTGGCTGTAAGACTGTAATATCTGCCAATAACGACTTAAGGAAAGTTTCTCGCTTTTGAGAGTGTGAAAATTTGCCGTCGGGTTTAATAACAACGCGTATCCTGTCCAACTAGCGGCAAAATCTGAGCTTGACAGCCATTTTTGACCGATCGCCGGATCAGCAATTAAAATGCGATCGCCTTTGACTTGCCAAACCACAATATAATGATTCCCTTGCCAATGGGCAATCCACGGAATCCCGTGTGATTCTAACTTAGTCAAACTTGCCCGCACTTGTAACGCTGCGTATTCTAAGGTTTGGGCGGCGGTGGCTAATCCTGCTAAGGATGCACCTGTACAGTCTACTCCGGCTAAGTTCCGCAAAGTATTCAGGCTGAAGCGTTTACCCCAATACTGGCTAATCATAGCTAAACAAGCCGCACCACAATCTGATGAACTTTGTTGGGGAATAAAGGGATATTTCCGGCGTGGCGTGGCTTTTGGCTGTGGTGGAAAATCAATCTCTGATGCTGAAGAAATTTCTGGTTGAGAATATTCCGGTTGGGGAAGGGGGATTTGGGTTATCTTGTTTTCTGTGAAAGATTGATCCTGAAGGTCGCAGGGGGGAAGGTTTTGCGGCTTTACTTTCTGTTGTGTATCTTGATCTTGGGTGGTAAATATTTGCGGTGCAAATGCTTGGGCTGATTTCCATCGTTCAATCGGTAACTGGTAAACTAACAAGTCTGTTTCGGCAATTGCATCTGGGGATGTTACATCAGGATAACCCCAACTATCTCCGAGTAATAATGAGGTAGTTGTACCACCCGCCAGCCAAAAACGCCCCGCCGTTGCTGGTGTGGCTGTATTTAAAGATGTGCCAGCAGAAATTTTTGTAGTAATTATCTGAGGTAAAAATTGGCGTAGAGTTGTACTGTTGAGCGATCGCAATTCGCTATAACTTTTAAAGAAAATTAGTGCTTGACGTTCAAGGGCTAATTTTTGCCAGTGCTGGGCTAAATTTGGTAGGCGCTGTAACCAGATTTGTAAATCCTCAATGGTGATTTGCGCCACAAAACCCGGACTCGCACCAATCGCCCGGTATGATAAAGGGCGATCGCCAAATAAATTATCTGCGCCAAATGTCTGCTCTGCTAATAACAACTGTGTAGACACTTCTCGTCCAAGAGTTGCATCAAAACTCAGTAACCTGACTCTTCCTTGACAAACTAAGTAAAAATAATTGTTTTTATTTTCAGTAATAATATTGTCAGTATATTCGGTTAAATTATCACCTAGTTGAAACTTATTAATTGTCCAAAACTGACTAAATTCTGATACTAAATTTGTATCCCCTACAACTATGCTCAAAAGTTGAATCATGGTTGATTCTGGAGTTTGTTGGGCGCTAAATTTTGGTTCTCCCTGAACTCTGAACGAAGAAGAGGGGTTCATGGCTTGATGTATGTTCTCAGTGTAAGTTTTTTGATGTTATGCAATCTTTGTTTTTATTTAATTAGATATAAGCAGTCAATTTATCAGGACTTACACAACTGGCACACCTATTTTCTGGTACAAGAGTCAAAGGTCAAAAATCAAGGTTTTTTTGGACTATTGACAGCCTAAACGAAAAAAATCTGACACTTGCGTAAGTCCTGGCTAGTATTTAATTTTTCTTTTAAGTTACTTACATTTTCTGTTAATTGAGGCAATACCCGGAAAATAAAACCATATCTTACACAGGTCAGATTTGTGCTATAAACCAAGTGCTATCCAAGAGCAGAAGATTTTATTTGCGTAACTAAAGATACAAAAATTTTGGCGATCGCTTGACTATTAACTACATCGTCAATCAAACATCTGTAACTTTCAACACTTGTCTTTAGCACTTTGCTATCAGGCTTGATTTTGCTGGAATTTCTGTGATAGCCTGCTTTTACCTTAAAATACGGTTAATCGATAGATTTAACGTAGTTTGATGTCTAGTAGCTTAATTACTGGGCAGAAAGTCATAGTTTGAGGAAACGGAAATCATCCCTTATGCCAAAAGACTGGTTTGAATGGCACGACCTCTACCAAACTGAACCGAGGTTGCAGCAGCGCTTAGAAATCGTGCGGGAATATATTGCCCACAGCTTAAATGCGTCCCCACAGGGAGTAATTCGTGTAGTCAGTGTTTGTGCTGGCGATGGACGAGATTTACTCGGAACTTTAGCAAATCACCCACGCGCCCAAGATGTTTATGCACGACTAGTTGAGCTAAATCCCCAACTAGTAGAACGTGGACAAGCAACCATAGAATCATTAGGTTTGACAAAACAAATTGAGTTGATCAATGGTGATGCAACCATTGCCTCCAACTATTCAGGCGCAGTACCAGCAGACATTGTGATTGTCTGTGGCGTTTTTGGGAATCTTGCCGATGAAAATGAACTCACTCGCTTATTAGGAAACCTCAGTTTTCTCGCTAAACCAGGTGGGTTTGTGATTTGGACTCGTGGACATTCAAATGGTATTCCCCACTCGGAAACAGTCCGTAAATCTTTGCGTGAAGCTGGATTTGCCGAAGTCAACTTCAAACTCACAGCTACAGGAGATATGGGCGTAGGTATTCATCGCTATCTGGGCGAAAGCGTAGCTGAACCGAAAGAACCACAGTTTTTCGTGTTTTCTGGCATAGCCAATAGAGCCAGATAAAAAATTATCTCTGAGTCATCGATTGTCTCGCTTGTCTAAAAAAAAGTTTCAATCTAGCCGTACAAAAAAATTATGGTCGCTACAGCTAAACCTCACTATATAAACATTTTTCATCGCGTTACGCGGTTTTTGGTTCCAGGGTTGATCAGCGTCGCCACTTCATTGACATTAGTTAGTTGCACACAACCAACTCAAAAAGCAGAAACCACTTCTACAGCAAGTAACGTATCTGATACCCAGCCATCGGGAATTAAGACCAAAGTACTTCGTATGGGGTATCAACAAGCGGGTGATTTGGTTAGAGTCACAAAAGTATTAGAAAAGCGTCTGGAACCCTTGGGTGTCAAGGTGGAATGGGCGCAATTTGCCCAAGGGCCACAACTGATGGAAGCTATGAACGTGGGCAAAATAGATTTGGGTTCTGTGGGCGAAACTCCACCCATTTTTGCCCAAGCGGCGGGAGCGCAGATTGTGTATGTAGTTGGTTCCCGACGCACTGAAAATAGTGGTAAAGGCAGTGCGATCGCAGTACCACCAAATTCTCCTATTAAGACTTTAAAAGATATCAAAGGACAAAAGGTAGTCTTTCAAAAAGCATCTGCATCTCACTACTTTATTCTCAGAGCTTTAGAAGATGTAGGTTTGAAATATAGCGATATTAAAGTTCTGAGTATCCCTAACGTAGAAGCGAGTAGTGCCTTTTTAGAGGGGAAAATCTCGGTTTGGGTGACAGGCGATCCCCATCTAGCTAGAGCCGAAAAACTAGGCAAAGTCAGGATTCTCAGAGACTCTCAAGGACTCGACTCTCCTGGGGGATACTATATCGGTGGTAGACAGTTTGCCATTGATAATCCAGAATTGCTGCGGATAGTGATTGAGGAGATTGATAAAATTCAACGCTGGGCTGAGGCGCATCCCAAAGAAACCACAGAGCTAATTGCACCATTTCAAAAACTCCCTGCTGATGTGATGGACTTGGTAATTAGTCGCCGCAGTTATGGTTTGAGAGCTATATCTCCCGATTTAATCCAAGAACAACAGCGAGTCGCCGATTACTTCTATAAAAATGGATTACTTCCCAAACCGGTGAATATTCGGGAAACATTGTTAACACCTGAACAATATGCAGCGATTACTCCACCCACAATCAGTCAAAAATAGAGCGTTGCATAAATGCGGCATGAATTGAGATGATTTGCTGAAGACTTTCAACTCTGTCACCTGTAACCTGTTCCCTGCAATAAATCTCGATTCTTGGCGCGGAACAAAATTCATCCCCAACTTCTTTCAGGAAGTTGGGGATATTGTTTTATTCACTGAAATCATTTGGGTTTGAAGCCTCGTATTGAAAGACAAGTGTTTTGAGGAAGGTCTAAATCCTCCTCCAAAACTAGCTATTCCCTGTTTCCTGTTCCCTTTTAAAAGTAAAACTTGTGGTAGCAAGATTGTATCCTGCAATACTCAAGCACATAAAGAGCGATCGCATCATTAATCATTCGTATTGGTAAAATCTAGTGTATTTACTTAATACGTTTATTATGATGTTAATATGTTGTACGTTAATCGATAAATCATTCACTCAAAAAAATCAATAGTTGACATAAACTAATTTATGAAAATCTCAAAAGATTACACAAATGCCTGAAGTACAGTAGAATATCAGTGAACCAACCTAAAATAGCAAATTTGGGGCTGAATATAGCCTGAAATAGCTTAAAAATCAGCATTTACTGTGTTTTAGGCATTTGAATTTGACTAAAATACTAGTTTGTTCTGAACTTAAGATTTCTAGCTTATTCTGCAACAAATTTAATTTGCAGACATAGCAATCAGTTAAGGAATGGTAAAAAAGCTCATTAATTCGTAATAATTTTTACTGCAAAAGTAAATAAAAACACGGAGCAAAAATTCTTTTTTTATACAATGCTTGTGTTGGTGGTTTCGACTTCCGTTCAAACTAGAAATTCGGAATTTTTAACGCTGTTCAAATTCTTTGAGTCGTTGGATCATCAGACTCTACAAACAACCTCTTGCAGAAGTTATAATTTGCGTGCTTTTCTTTGTACGGTAGTTGCTTCAAGTCAACTCCTTGTCTTGTCTTTGCAACTACTCTGCGGTAGCATCCACAGACAAATACATAAGATAAAAAATATTGATGCAAGAAATTTGAAGTAGAGTTTGTTTCCACAAAAAGTTGTTGGAACACAGCCTATGCAAGTGAAACAAACTAAAAGCAAAAGAAGACGCGGCGTTGTGCTAACGCCTGTCGGGTTACAACGTTTACAGGAAGCGATTGTATCTTGGGAGATAGCCAGAAACAAAGGCGATCGCTTAACTCTACAGGAACTCAGCACACAGATCAGTATTTCGACTAAAACCCTAAGTCGATTGTGGTCTTTGAGCAAAGGCGTAGATCAAAAAACTCTCAAATTGTGTTTTAGTGCTTTTAACCTCAAATTACATGAAGACGATTACGCAGTTTCGAGTAGCGAGGATGAACACGAAATCTTAGAATTCCTATCCAGCAGGTCATATCCACAGGAAGATCATAATACCCGGTTATCCAACTACGAAATAGAAAATCGTTGGTTATATCCAGATGGGCCTGTAGCACTAGATTCGCCCTTATATATCGAGCGTCCCCCAATAGAAGAGTTAGCTTATCGAGAAATTACTCGCCCAGGTTGTGTAATTCGGATTCGCTCTCCCAGACAGATGGGAAAAACTTCATTAGTGCTGCGTATTTTAGCCTTTGCCAATCAGCAAGGATATCGCACTGTTAATATTAATTCCTATCAAATTGATGACTCTTGTTTGACTGATTTAAATAAGCTTTTGCGTTGTCTTTGTTGGCAAATTGCCCAACAGTTAGACATTGAGCCTAACCTTGATAATATGTGGGATGAAGAAGTCGGCCATAAGTTAGTCTGTAGCTTCTACTTGCAAAAATATATTTTCAAACAGAGTAATAGTCCCATAGTGCTAGTTTTGAGCGATGTAGATCGCTTTTTTGAATATCCGCACATTGCTCAAGAATTTTTTGCTTTGTTACGTTCTTGGTGTGAAGAAGCACGACAAAATTACAGTTGGCAAAAACTGAGATTAGTAGTGGTTTACTCCACAGAACAATATATCTCTCTAGATATTAATCGTTCACCATTTAATCTCGGCTTACCTATACGTCTGAGTGAATTTACACAGCATCAGGTCGAAGATTTAGCCAGAAAATATGAGTTAAACTGGAGTTCTGGTCAAGAATCCGCTCAATTGATGTCTCTGGTTGGCGGCCATCCAGCGTTAATTCAACTAGCTTTATTTCATCTCGTCTCTCGTAAAATAACTTTACAAGATTTGATTGCCGAAGCGATCGCTAATGGTGGTATTTATCGCCATCACTTATGGCGACACTGGTTAAAACTGCAAAGCTATCCTCATCTCATCAAAATATATGCGGAAATTGTCAAAACAGCACAAGGTCTAATGATTGATCCGGTGGATGCTTATAAGCTCGAAAGTTTAGGATTGATTTGCTTTGATGGCGATCGCCTCTTACCCCGTTGTAAACTCTATCGCGCTTATTTCATTAAACAACTAGCTGCTATTGTTTAATCTTCTCTATTAGATGTAAACCCATCACCAACTTCCTCCGAAGCAAAAGTTATCAATCATCTAATCTCTATAAACTGGTCATCACTTGAGCTAATTCATTAGCTAAATTAATGGTTGATACCTGAGCTTTTTTAAATAAAACTCCAGCTAATAAATAATAATCTCCAGAGTAAAATGCCATTTTATTTTTTTTTAATGCTTCTATATGTTTTTTGACTTTTGGCTCAGAGCTATAATAACCAAACTGTAAGGGTAAGATGACAAATTTATTCACGCTGTAACCGTTTTCTGCTGCTGTTTTCAAAGTACTAATTGGGTTAGAATAGCTAGAAACTAACACCAAAACATTTTCATAATCTAAAGATAAAAGCTCATTGGTAATGGATGCACCATCTACACCACCAAAGAGTAACGGCATATAAATATCCTCATCTGGCGCTGGAAGATAGGGTGGATTAGCAACGAGATAATTGGCTTGAGGTTTATCAGAGTCAAACAAAGAGGAATTATGAATAATATATTTACTAGCAAGATTGTATTCATCTATAGTTAAATTGGCAGCTTTCCAGGCAGAAGTATTTAGCTCATAGCCTTGAATTAATCCCTCAAACTTATTTCTAAGTAGTGAGTTAATTACTGGACTACCATCCCCAGAACCAAATTCAACAATAGATGCCGGATCTTGACAATCTCGCATGATAAAATTTTCTAAACAATTGGAATAAAAATTAGATTCTTCCGGGCAAAAAAAGATGTCTTTCATGTGACTTTACTAGTTAATCAAAAAATTAGTTGATACTTGGATAGTAAGTATTCAGGAGTCAGAAAGTTTAAAGAATCCTTACCTTGGATAAAGTCCAGCAAAATTCTGCTGGAGTGAAAAATCTTTCACTCAAGTAGAATCAGGTCGCAAAGAAATTAAAGATTTACCGCCAGATTGCTATTGCTAATTGGTGGATTTATCAGTTGCTTGTTCGGCTGTACGAATAGAAAATACAACAGATTGAGCAGCGCGATCGCTCATGAATTTCTCTTGGTCGTATCCAAGAATTAATTCCCACCCATCATCGGCATATTGCGTTGCTAAAGGTAAAGCCACACTGTCTAACATCCATTGACCGTGGCGTTCATCTTCTTTAATGTGCAGTTCCCAATAACCCATTGCTGCATCTGAAAGTTGCAGTCTTTGCGCTGCTGTCAGATAATTTCTGTAAGCTGCCGGGCCAGCTACTTCAAAATAAGTTAATGCACCGCTGTAACGTAGAAAATAACGCTTGCGTTCCGTTGTTAAAAAGTTTTGATTAGCACAAGCCAAGACTTCCCAAGGGACTAAATCGAAGTAACCTTCTGGTTCAGTGTTCATATCAAACTCGGCTAACATTTGGGCAAAAAATGTCGAGTGCTTGCGAGACAAGCGACCATTGCCATATTCTTCCAAAAGTACCCGTACTAAAGTACATTGCACCTCATTCGCCGCACCTCCTAAAATCCGTGAAAGACGACTACCTTCAACTAACCCATCAAATGAGGCGATCGCCAATAAGTGACGGTAGCCATCCTCACTCATTTGTTCTCGAATATAGCGACTCTCTGGCGATAATGGCGGATCTAAATCGGCGGTGGCGCGTTCAATCAGTGCTTGTTTGACATTTAATTTTTGTAATTTAGCTACATCAATTTGAGCTAGTTCCCAAGGTTGCCAAGCCGCTTCAATTTGATTACGACAACAACTCAAATATAGCGATCGCTCATTTGTATAATGGTGCAAATCGTCATACCAAAATAACTTTAAGCGATTAATCCAATATAAAATCCTTTGCAGAAATAAATGAGCGCGATTATCTCCACTACCATTTTGATAAGCTGCCACAATTGCTGCAAACAGTGTTTGTTCAAATTCTCTGACTTTCGCTGATATTTGATGTAATTGATTGTCTAAATCATCTATTGCTAGTAATTCTAAAAATAGTTGTTCAGCTTGGTGATAATCATTATGTGTCTTAGCTTCAACATCGAAATTAAGTATTGTCAATAAATTGCTTTGCATGGAATATTAGATAACTTTACTCAAAAGTGAAAATATTTCTATCTCTAATATCTAAAGTTCCACAGTTCAGCCTTATTAACCTCTTTCGTGAGTTATAAACAAATATTAACTCTAGAGACACAGAATTACAGCAACAGACAGGTAACAGATGATAGATGTGGCAAATGAACACACTAGCAGGAATGAGCTATATCTGCGGGTAGGTATTTTTTGAGAACATTTTTTCTATATTCAAGCTAAACCGACAAATTTAAAAATATATAGGAATCATATTTGATTTGGAGAAAAAAACGTAAGTATTCAGGAGTCAGAATTCAGGAGTCAGAAGGTTTAAGGTTAATTATTACTTTGATGATTCTAAATCGCTGTAATTGTGAGCTTTTGGGAAAAAAGGAGGAATTATGTCTAATTTAAAATTAGTTTCTACTAGTTTAGTGGCGATCGCCTTATCTCTAGCCACTGGTTGTACAACAACCCCCCAGCAAAATCAGAATACATCTGAAGCTCCATCTGGTACAACACAACTAGTACAACTAACTGAGAGTCCATCACCAACAGCAACACCAACTACACCAGGACAAAATAATCTGAGTGCTTCAGACAGACAGTTTATCAATGAAGCCGCGCAAGGTGGTTTAGCAGAAGTCAAACTAGGACAACTAGCATCACAACGTGCAGCTAACAATGAGGTCAAACAATTTGGGCTGCGGATGGTGCAAGATCATACGCAGGTGAATACTCAACTCAAACAGTTAGCAGCGCGAAAAGGTGTAAAATTACCAACTGCTCTCAACAGAGAAAATCAGCAACTCCAGGAACGCTTATCTAAGCTTTCTGGCGCTAATTTTGACCGCGAATATATGACTCACATGGTTCAAGATCATCAAAAGGATGTTTCTGCATTTCAAACTGAAGCTCAACAGGGTCAAGATCCAGATGTGAAGGCATTTGCCGCCCAAACACTACCAACCCTTCAAGAACACTTGCAACAGGCTCGTTCCATTGTTAATGCTGGCGGTAATACGGGAACTTCAACTACTAGCCCAAGTCCGACTGATACACGTTAAAGCTCTCATCTTGGTGTTTCTGCTGGGGAATTTAGCTGTTCTGGTGGTAGGTGTTCTAGGGGAATTAATGTTTCCATAACCGATTTGACAATTGGTGCAGCCACCGTTGAACCATAGGCGTTCTCGCCCTTCGGCTCATCAACAATTGCCAAAATTACATAGCGGGGAGCTTCTACTGGCAAAACTGCCACAAAACTGGTGATTCTCGCACCGGGAATATAGCCACCGTTGGGACTAGCTTTTTGGGCTGTACCTGTTTTACCGCCAATGCGATATCCGGCAATTTTAGAAGGTTTACCCGTACCTTCAGAAACAACTGTTTCCATCATTTCCACAACTTGTTGGGCGGTTTTAGCCGAAAAAATTTGCCGTGGCGCAGGGAGTGTAGGTGAATAGTGCATTTTGCCATTACTATCAACCAATCCTCGAACTACATGAGGTGTCACCAATTTTCCCCCATTAGCTAAAGCACCGTGCAGTTGTACTAGCTGTAAAGGAGTGAGAGAAAAACCTTGTCCAAAAGATGCGGTTGCTGGTTCAATGGGTGAAGAAATAAATCTTGGTTGAGTTTTCAGTGAACCGCTAACTCCAAAAGGCAAATCAGTTTCTAAAGGTTGCCCTAAACCCAGACGTTCTAACCAAGTGTAGTAGATTGAAGGGCGCATTCTTTGAATGATTTGCACCATCCCGATATTGCTGGAATTTTGGAGAATTTGAGCAATATTAATCCGCCCATAAGCATTGTTTTGAGCATTTTTAATGATGCGGTCAGCGACTTTAATAGAACCTGGATCATTAAAAGTATCATTGGGTTGAATAACACCATTTTCTAATGCGATCGCCACATTTAATGGTTTAAAAGTTGATCCAGGTTCGTAAAGATCAGCTACTGTCCAGTTTTTGAATAAATCTATTTTCGCTTTGCCGTATTCATTCGGGTTATATGTAGGTTGAGAGACCAGCGCTAGTAGGGAACCATCTAAGGCATCCATCACAATCACAGCGCCACGTTTGGCGCGAAACTTTTCTACCTGTGCTTTCAGCGCCAAACGAGCAGCCCGTTGTAACCTTGTATCAATAGTTAGTTGCAGTTTCAAGTCATCGGCATGGAGAAAGCCTTCTGGCGCATTATCTGGCTTTAATTCGCCATTACCAGACTGCATTAACCGCACCTTCTGCACAGAACGTTCTAGCAGTTTTTCTTGGCTATATTCTACACCCGCCTGACCACGACGTTCCAGGTCTACGTAGCCAACGACATCAGATGTCACATCGGCTTGCGGATATAGACGCGAGTATTTAGGAATTAATTCTAAGCCATTTAAACGTAGTGCAATCACGCGATCGGCAATTTCTTCAGGTAACGCCGGGATGAGGATAATGCCACTTTTACGACTTTGAAAAGTTTTGACTAACTCAGCCGCATCCTTATCAATGATTGGGGCTAACTTTTGGGCGATTTCTTCATTAGACTTATCAAACAGCTTCGGATGGGCATAAACAGTATATACAGGACGGTCAACAGCTAAAACATTAGTATTGCGATCGATGACTAAACGACGAGGCATAAAAGGCCGCAAACTCACCATTTGTTGATTGCGTGCCTTCTGCGTTAGTTTTTTTCCTTGGAGAATTTGTAAATTATATAAGTTAAAAGCTAAACCTAACCCTGCTGCTACTAAAATAGCCCAGACTACCAAAAGCCGGACTTTGCTGATTTGGATGGGTTCTTGGCTGTTGGGAGCGAATTTTCCCATCAACCTTTGTCGAGAAACTTTTTGCCGCGTTGAAACTGCTTGATTACGAGAATTTCTAAATTTTAATCTACTTGATGACTTCTGCATCGGCTTCGTCCTTTGTTATGACTATTGCCTTTAATATCCCAAGGGTGAGGAAGTTGGCTGTTGCGTAGGGTAATTAGATGTTTTATTAGTCAGCACAGAATTGGCAGTATCAGCAGATGAAGGTAAGAAAATTGTTTTATCTGGTGTAGGTGAAACTAATCCTGCACTTGGTTTTTCTGCATCTTCCGCCATTTTGTTTTTTAACATCGCGTTGGTTGTGGTTAATTGTCGCTCATTGCGTTGCAGATTTTGCAACCGACGAAACTCTTGATTCCACAGTTCTTGAGAATAGACTGTCCAACCATAAACAACCAGAGCCACTGCAACTAATAAAAATGTCACCACAGATGAGTAACGATGAACAGTGTACAACCGCAGCAACCAATTAGGTAAAACTTCAGCGGTGGGAACACGAGAAACTTTTGATGGAGTTAGTTCTTGTAACCCTTTGGTAGCAGGAGCCGATAAACCTTTTGCAGCACGCCGTCGACGTTTAGGCGGTACTACCGGAGATTGATCGGGAAGTGGGGATAAATTGCTCATGGCTAACCCATGACCAGAAGAGCGCCGTCTTGGTACAGTTGGTTGAGAATTGCGCCAAAACCAGGTATTAGGAGCAGACACAGCTGATTTACGAACAGCAGCCATAAATTTTCTTGGATAGGAAATACTGTATTCTAGTCTGTTTATTTAATTTTGTTCAGGTTAAGATAGCCTTTTTTGGGATCTGCATGAGTATAGCGCTAACTGTAGACCATGTTTAGTTAGATGGTTTTTAGCTATGCTAATCCGTTGAGTAACTGCACATAAATTGGTTCTCTATTGTCTTTTCCTTGCCTCCATCAGTAGTTGAGCAATCAAATATGATTCTCTAGCTCGACCCAATATTGGCATTATTTGAGTATTGCCATATGTACAATCACGGATTCGCCATTGGATAACTTGATATTTTAAGTATTGCCTCTGAGTATGGCAATACAAGATAAAAAGAAATTACTCTTGTTACTCTTGGCGATCGCCTGATCATCTTTGGGATAATCACTTAATCTCCAAATTAGAGAACCTCATCAGTCTGCGGCATAATAATTCAACAACCCATAATCAGCCTTAAGTAGTGTTTTTAAATATCTCCTAGACCGGGATTTAAACAATTAGCAATAAATAAGTTATCGTAGTCAAAAGGCACAAACATTTGATTGCCACAATTGGTGAAAGAGGAGTTATGAAAACAAAAATCTTTGGTTTAGCTGTAATGTTAAGTTTGGCGGCAGTTCTCGGAGCATGTGAAGGTGGTGGTACACCTAGTTCTACAACTACACCAGCCGCTACAGGTGAACCCTCCGATACTGGGTCTACACCAACTACTACTGCTATTCCTACTACTACTGCTTCTCCGGCTGTTACTACTTCTCCCACTGCAAGCCCTACTAAAACACCTTAGTTCTTTGTCTGAAATTTAGTTATAAGACAAGTATTTGGTCTTGTTGTTGATCATGGCTGGAGTTTTAGTATTTCTCAGACAGCAGATACCCAACTCCAGCAAACTTCATAAGTCTGTTAAGCTAAGACGGCAGTTATTGGACACTGGTAATGTTGGTAAACACCACAACCAAGTGTCCATTTAAATTTTTAACTTGAGGTTGTTACTCTAAATAGAGATAGGTCAACATCGGGTTGATCTCTGCACTGTTGTGTCAATATTGAAAGTTGGATTTTCCATTTATCTAGGAAAAAATTCTAATGAATCATCACGACTAGTAGTCAAAAACATCGGTGAGTCAACCCGAAAAAGAAAAGAAATCAAAATTCAATGGCAAGATTTAATTAGTATTTCTTTTATTAAGCGGCTTGTTTTTGACTTGAGGGTGATGAGATGGGAAAAGTAAAATCTACCAAGCGTGTAATATTGGGGGTTTTGAGTATTACGTCTAGTCTGAGTGTGTGGTTAATTAGCCATTGGGGAGCAGCCGTCATGGCCTTACCACCGCCGGATGATATTCCAGAAGAGATATTACGCACAGAGATTATTATAGATGCGCGATCGCCCATTGATGGCAAACCCATCAGTGCTGCCGAGTATGCCGAACTACAAGCACAACTCCAAAAAGTTCCGCCACCAGAATTAAACACCAAACTGCGGCAAACCGTCTTTCTGCTACGTATCCGTAAAACTTTGCTTCAGCTATTCCCATTTTTAGATTTGTAATTATTATCTATCTAGTTAGTATAAAAAGTTATATAATAATCATGCTTATTATACTGATGCCATGATGTTGTACTGGCGATCGCCCATAGTTGGGAGAACGCAATAATACTGCATAAAACTTTGCCGAGTAACTGAATTTTTATATAGATAACAAACTAATTTGACTGCAAAACTTAAAAACAGTGCAAATTCGGCTATTAGATGAGGTGCATAGATGGATATTGTATTTCTGACTAAATTATTAGCTCCCTGCTTACCTTATTTGCTGAAATTAGGTGGGATAGCAGCCGAAAAAACCGCAGAAAAAGCCGCAGAGAATATTGCTCCCGATATCTGGGAAAAGGCGAAGAAAGTTTGGTCGAAACTAGGCACAAAAGTTGAATCCAAAGAGGAATTAAAGGTAGCAGCAGAGCAAGTAGCCGCCAAACCCGAAAGTTCAGCCCGTCAAGCCGTCTTTCAGGAGGAACTAGAAATTGTGCTGAAAGAAAACCCCGATTTAGCTGAGGAGATTGCCAAAATTTTACAAGAAGAACAGTCCACAGCAGCAGAAGTCCAAATTAATCAAACTTTCACCAGTAATCAAGGACAGGTGATTGGACAAATGACTAATAGCAAGGCAATTGGCAGAATTGACGGCAATATTCAAGGCGGAGTGAATTTTTAACAATCCAACCATAAATTAAGTGCGATCGCACTATGCAAAATCATTCAGATCGTGATGTAGTTTCCCCTTCTCACTCAACTAATCAGATTCAGCAGGATATTGGCAAGAATTCTGGACAAGCTATTAGTCAGATGATAGGAGGAATGGCCATCGGTCAACTCACAGTCTATCTTTCTCAAGTCCAGACTCAGTTAGAAACTCCTCCAACACCTGCAAATAAGTTAGGGGCAAATCCCTATCAAGGTTTATTGGCATTTCGAGAAACAGATGGCGATCGCTTTTTTGGACGAGACAAGCAAATTGAACAACTATGGCAGAGATTTCGTGATCTCCATGAACAAAAATCTGCGGTGCGGATGCTACCTATATATGGGCCATCGGGTTCAGGAAAATCGTCCCTGGTACTGGCAGGATTAATCCCCAAATTAGGCGCTCAACCCTTACCTGGTCGTAATCAAGCGCGATTGGTGGTACTCGTACCCGGAACCCACCCAGTGGAAGCTCTCGCTGCTATGTTGGCGCGGATTGCGACTAACGATCCCACACCAGTTAGCAAGACACGGGAGTTGACCCAAGAAATCATCCAGCAAAACAATCATCAAGAATATGATGGACTGCGGCGCATTGCTGATGTCTTTCCTGACATTGCTTTGTCTCCCTTAATTGTTTTGGTCGATCAGTTTGAAGAAGTTTACACACTTTGTAAAGATAAAGCCGAACGGGATGCTTTTGTGGGAAACTTGCTGTGTGCAGCAGCAGAACAGTCAAAACGAGTATCTGTGATTTTGACATTGCGGAGTGACTTTTTAGGCGAAACCCAACAACACCCATGCTTAAACAAACTCTTCTCCGAGCAAGGGTTTCTCGTGCCAATTATGCAGCCAGAGGATTTAGAAGCCGCTATTGTCAGACCATCTGCACAAGCTGGATATCAGTTAAACAGTGCAGTTGTCCAACTCTTAGTAGAACAAACCCAAGGGCGAGAAGCTTTACCTCTATTACAGTTTGCCCTGACAAGAATTTGGGAAGGCTTGCAAAACAATATTGAACCAGCCGAAACCCTAGAAAATCTTGGTGGTGTAGGTGGCGCACTGGCTGGAGAAGCACAACGCCTGTATAAATCTTTGAATGTTGAAGATCAAGCGATCGCTCGACGGATTTTTCTTGCATTGGTACAAATAGAGGAAGGTACAAAAAATATCCGTCGCCGTGCTGCTTTATCAGAACTGATCGCAGATGACAAAGAAGCCACAACTGTTCGGGCTATTATTAATCTTTTTGCTGCACCTGGAGTCCGTTTCTTAGCCACCTTCTCAGATGAACAGTCTGGTGAAATGATTGAAGTTGCCCACGAAGCGATGATTCGTAATTGGGGACAACTGCAAGAATGGTTAACTGAATGCCAAGAAAATCTTCGCAAGAAACGCAAAATCGAGCAAGCTGCGGAAGACTGGGTAGATCAGGACAAATCTCAAGAATACGTTCTTCAAGGTCGTTCGCTGCGTGATGCGAGAGAGTTTATGCAAGGCCAAAAAGTTTATCGAGAAACCGCACTCTCCAGCTTGGCTAAGGAATTTGTAATAGCTAGTTGGAGGAGACAGAGGCGAGGCATTTTTAAGTTAATCGCACTTTTTGCAATCTTTCCAATAATTGGCACTCTGACAATTGTTCACTTCTCTATATTAGGTTGGACAGAATCGATTCTTGCCAGAAGAGACTGTCACCCAACTCCAATACTCAAAGGTTTATTAGAGTATATGAACAATAGTGGATATAAAAATAACTTCTCAAACATTTATCTCTGTCATAAGAACCTTAACGACATCAAACTAACAAATACCATTTTTGAAAAAGCAACTTTTAAAGATGCTGAACTTAATCGTGCAAGATTTGACAATTCTAATTTGGTAGGAGCTAATTTTACAAACGCATCTCTAGTAGGTGCTAATTTACAGAAAGCTATACTTTGGAATGCTGATCTACAGGATGCAAATCTGGAGTCAGCTAATCTTGAAGGCTCTGATCTCGAATCTGCAAACTTCAAAAATACAAAACTAAAAAATGCAATCCTCAAAAATGTAAATCTAAACAACGTTATCGGACTCGATGAACAACAAATTAGAGAAGCTTTAATTTGTGGAATTAAACTTCCACAAAATTTGGCTGAAATTAGCAAAAAAATTGAGAATAGAGATTGTAAAATACTTAGAAACTACTAATTTTTAATACCTTTAATTATACCTTAGTCGCAATGTTGAATGTCGCCAAGTCGCTTTAGACAATCTTGGTAAGATTCAGGAAACGAACCCATAGAACCGTTTCCATTTGTTGGGACGAAACGGTATTTTCCATTAATATCTTGAATACACCTTCCATTTTCCCCACAAACCTGATCCAAAACTAGCATTTGTTGTCTATCACTAGATTCATCGCAGTTATAAGATTTTTGCAATTCATTGACACCAAACTCTCCTAAAGCTTTGGTGGCTAATTCTGGGATTTCTCTCTTTTTACTTCCTATTGCTGCTATTAATATTTGTGTGGCTAATTCCTGACACCTCTGCATTCTGATCAGACTTTCTGCTGCAAGAACGTGTTTTTTTTCTATCAATTCAGGAGTTAAGTCTTTAGGTAAATCTATAAGCAATTTCATAAGAGCTAATATCGCTCTTGATTGGGATGAACGAGGTACAAAATTAGCTTCAGTAATTTTCAGTTCAACATCCTCTATTAAGTCTTTAAACTCTGTTGCCAGAATTTCATCAAGTCTAATCTGAATTTCGTCAAGCTTTGCTTTGCTTTAAGTTTAGGATACATTTCCTGTCTGCTCCTTTGCGTAGTGATTAATTGAGACGTTGGGAATAGATTTGATAGATTTTGTATTTTGCTAAAAGTTGAATTTCTAATAGCCTGAATTGCTTGATAAGCATCAGCTAATCCATAACCTGTAGCTAAGTCTGGGCCTGCACGCGCCCGATACCCTCCTGTTCTTGGATGACCAGCACCTTCCACAACATCGCGGGCTGTTTGCTGTAAAATCTCCTTCACTTTTGTTGGAGATAGACCCGAATCTAGCTGTTTCATCAAGGCGCAAACACCAGCTAACTGGGGTGCTGCTGCTGAAGTACCACTAAATGCAGCCCAGCCATCACTAGATTTGGTACCATCACCAACTAAAGAACGTAGCTGATCTTTCTCACTACCAGGAGGAACAGGCAACATAATATAAGCTCCATACGGCAGCTTACCAACCAACCCACATACATCTGGAACCCTGCGCCCTGGATAAATCGGACTGATAAAACTGCTGGCGTAATTGCTTGCTTCCAACTTGCCTTGCAACAGTCCATCTAGATGCAGATAAACACCTCCGGCTGCAATCACATCTGGGTGCTGAGATGGAAAGCTCCATTGACCATTCCCCGCCGCAAAAATGACGATAATTCCGCGATGCACAGCATCGGCAATGGCTACAGCTAAAGCCTGATTAAAGGGAGAAAATTGGCGATTTTTTAGATCACAGCCCCAACTGCAAGTAATAATATCTGGTCGTAGGGAAACAGCTTTTTTAAAGGCTGCAACAGCGTTGACGTTCTTTACTTTACCTGGGGCTGTGAAAACATCAGCTTTAACCATTGTTAACTCGACATCAGGAGCTACGGCCAGCAGATTGGCAGATTCCCCAGTGCCATGACCATTTTCGTCTGCCAAAGGATCTGATGCACCAGGCGCAAGAACGACATTGACGCTGTAGTTATACCTGCTAAAAAATGGATGACTATACCACCCGGTATCAAGCATGACTACCTTGACACCTCTACCTGTGATGCCTTGTTGATGAGCTAAAGTGGCATTTAGTCCTTGAGCGATGTCTTCTGGTACACGCAGATATTTTGTAGTTGTTTCTGGTGGAGACTCCGTAAGAATTGGGGGTCGAAAGTAAAAAGCTGGTTCATTGATGGCAATTCCGTCTAACAGATGATCCCAACTGGTTTGTGATGTATCAATTTCACCAAAGGGCCTGTCATCGATCGCATTGATAAATGTAGCTGTTGTTTCCCCAACTATCTCCTTGATGACGGGAATTTCCACTGTTTCTAGAGTTGTCTGGAGCGATCGCTCATAAACCTCGGCATCAGCAGCTATACTGATTGATGTCTTTCCCACATCTAAAATCTCAAATCCTGCTGCTTGTAAGCGTTGCACGGCTGAATTGAGTCGGTCTGGTTCCGCATAAAATTGAGCCACATTCTCACTAGTGACACGGCTCGCCGAGTGTAACAACGATTCCCCACTTACTGAACGAACAATCGCTTCAGCGTAGATTTTTGACGGTAATTTTGCCTGTTTTCCCTTACTCATTACATACACCTACTCGTAAGTAGCGATGCAATAAATATTTTACAGACATTTTCCAAAAATTTGGGTGTAAACACAGCATAATGACTATTAATTTACGTAAATAATCATTCTTTCTTCTACTTTTAAAATCTTGCGCCTGAAAATCCTAGTTTTAGGCACAAAATGTCAAAATCTCTACCTTTCTTCTTCCTCTAGCTCAACAAATAATTTTATGGGACTGAAGCTTATCACCTCTTATCCGCCTTGCACCCATCTGATGTACTATAACGGTGGCGATAAATTGCAAATAAATGTAAAGAATATATATAGATATTAAAAAAGTCGGTTTAGTTAATCACTTTATTTAACACAGGTAGCTTCATGTCCATAGCCACGATCGCTCAGGAACAGGTTAACCGTATAGTTTGGAATCAGCATCACGACCCATTTGAAATACTTGGTTCTCATGCCATAGAACAAGATGGTAAAAAAGTCTGGGCTGTACGCGCCTATCTCCCAAACGCAAGTGCAGCCTGGGTAGTTGTTCCTCAAGAACGACAAGAATACCCAATGCAAGCCGTACATCATCCTCATTTTTTTGAATGTACAATTGAAACTCTAGAACTCGCCAACTACCAGTTACGCATTCAAGAAGGAGAACATGAGCGAGTCACTTATGATCCCTACGCCTTCCGTTCTCCCCACCTAACCGACTTTGACTTGCATTTGTTTGCAGAAGGCAACCATCATCGAATTTATGAAAAATTAGGAGCGCACGCCACCGAAATCGACGGTGTGAAAGGTGTTTATTTTGCTGTTTGGGCTCCTAATGCTCGTAACGTTTCTTTACTGGGAGATTTCAACCTGTGGGATGGACGCAAACATCAAATGCGTAAAGGCTCTACAGGGGTTTGGGAATTATTCATTCCCGAAATCGGAGTAGGGGAACATTACAAATATGAAATTAAAAATTTTGAAGGACACATTTACGAAAAATCTGATCCTTTTGCTTTTCAGCAAGAACCCCGGCCAAAAACAGCATCTATCGTTACTGATTTAAGTTCATATCAATGGAATGACGAAGACTGGATAGAAAAGCGTCGTCACGCCGACCCCTTAACCCAACCTGTATCTGTTTACGAAGTCCATTTAGGTTCTTGGTTACATGCTTCTAGTGCTGAACCACCTACGCTTCCTAATGGTGAGACTGAGCCTGTAGTTATTGTTTCCGAACTTAAGCCAGGTGCGCGATTTTTAACTTATCGGGAATTAGCAGACCGACTTATCCCCTACGTCAAAGATTTGGGATATACCCATGTAGAACTGTTACCCATTGCCGAACATCCTTTTGATGGGTCTTGGGGTTATCAAGTCACTGGCTATTATGCACCCACTTCCCGGTTTGGTAGTGCGGAAGATTTTATGTATTTTGTTGACCAATGTCATCAAAATGGGATTGGCGTAATTGTTGATTGGGTTCCCGGACACTTCCCCAAAGATGGACATGGTTTAGCTTTCTTTGATGGTACTCACTTATACGAACACGCAGACCCCCGCAAAGGTGAACATAAAGAATGGGGTACTCTGGTTTTCAACTACAATCGCAACGAAATCAGGAATTTCTTAGCTGCAAATGCCTTGTTTTGGTTCGACAAATATCACATAGATGGCATTCGTGTAGATGCTGTGGCTTCTATGCTATATCTCGACTATTGCCGGAAAGAAGGCGAATGGGTCACTAACCAATACGGTGGTCGAGAAAACTTAGAAGCTGCGGATTTCTTACGTCAAGTAAATCACCTAATTTTTAGTTATTTCCCAGGTGTGCTTTCCATTGCGGAAGAATCAACGTCTTGGCCGATGGTTTCTTGGCCTACCTACACAGGAGGTTTGGGCTTTAACTTGAAATGGAACATGGGTTGGATGCACGATATGCTAGATTACTTCAGCATGGACCCTTGGTTCCGCCAATTCCACCAAAATAATATTACCTTTAGTATGTGGTACAACCACAGCGAAAACTTCATGTTGGCCTTGTCCCACGACGAAGTTGTGCATGGTAAGAGCAACATCATTGGTAAAATGCCCGGTGATACATGGCAGAAGATGGCCAATGTGCGTTGTTTGTTTACTTATATGTTTGCTCACCCAGGCAAGAAAACCATGTTTATGAGCATGGAATTTGGACAATGGAGCGAGTGGAATGTCTGGGCTGATTTGGAATGGCAATTGCTACAGTTTGAGCCACATCAACAATTAAAGCAATTCTTTAAGGAACTCAACCACATTTACCGTTCTGAACCATCTTTATACACTCAAGATTTTGCTAGAGAAGGTTTTGACTGGATTGATTGTAGCGACAACCGTCACAGTGTTGTTTCCTTTATCCGCCGCGACAAAGATTCTGAAGATTTTATCGTGGTGATTTGTAACTTTACACCCCAACCTCATTCCCATTACCGCATCGGTGTCCCCGAAAAAGGATTTTATACTGAGTTGTTTAATAGTGATGCGCGTCAGTATGGCGGTAGCAATATGGGTAACTTAGGCGGTAAGTGGACAGATGATTGGTCAATGCACAATCGTTCTTATTCTTTGGATTTGTGCTTACCACCTTTAGGTGTGCTGATGTTCAAATTGGATAAAGAGAAAACGGCTGAGGCTTTAGGTTATTAATCGTGAGGGTGGGGATAGTCCCACCCTTTTTGATTGGGGAAAGTGCGATCGCTATCAAAAAATTTTGACCATCAATTAATATAAAAATACCCGCAACAATTACTAATCGGTGAAAAGCTATGTCAGACATCACCCTAGCTGCACCAGATATTCAACTCCCACCCACTCAAGCAGAACTTCCCTATGATGACGGTGTAGCAATGGAAAGTGGGCGGCATAACACCCAAATGGATTTGCTGATAGATGCGTTAATTCCTTGGTTGGAACAACGAGAGGATGGGTTTGTTGGCGGAAATATGTTTGTTTATTACAGTCTGGCACAGGTGCGAAACAAAGATTTTAAAGGGCCAGACTTTTTTGCTGTGTTGGGAGTTCCGAAAGGTGAACGTCGCAGTTGGGTAGTTTGGGAAGAAGGTAAAGCACCAGATGTCGTAATTGAGTTACTTTCTGACAGCACAGCGCCAGCAGACAAAAATGAGAAAAAACTGATTTATCAAAATCAAATGCGTGTCCCAGAATATTTCTGGTATGACCCTTTTAATCCCAGTGATTTGGCTGGATTCTCTAACGAAAAAGGTATTTATCAACCCATCGCTACTAATGCTCAAAACCAGTTGGTGAGTCAATCTTTAGGTTTAGCATTGCAATTGTGGCAAGGAAATTATAAAGGTATTGATGCTACTTGGTTGCGCTGGGCAAACTTGGCAGGAGAATTATTACCCACTCCTGAAGAAAAGGAACGCCAACGCGCAGAGAAAGCAGAATCCCAGTTACTCCAAACTGCGCGTAACTTCCTGGAAACTGGAATGACAGTAGAACAAGTAGCTAGGTTAACAGGTTTGAGTGTATCTGAACTAGAAACATAGAACTTTGCCACGTTACCACAAAATCAAGCGATCGCACTTATGATAAATTGGTTAATTCTTAAATTTAATTGGGAAAAGATTCCCGAAGCGATCGCACTTAATCCCAAATCCGTTGAATTCCATAGGAATCAAAGGCTAAATCTCGACTTAAAATCGGAATTCTTTCAACTATAGCCTGTGCAATTATTAACCGATCAAAAGGGTCATTATGATGGAAGGGTAGAGAGGAAATAATAGCTAGATGATTCAAATTAATTGAGAGTAATTCAAAATCTTCTAGCTTGAGTTTTTGTTGAATATAATCTTCTCATGGTAAGGCTAAAGTTAATTTGTTTTTGCTTTGTTTAATTGCCATTTCCCAGACGGATGCTATACTAATTAATTTTTGATTGTTAACATCCTCTATGTGTATGCGGGCAGTATTACTTAATTTAGAATTGCCTGAAAAAAACCAAATCAAACTATGGGTATCTAACAATAATTTCACTACATATAATCCTTAAAATCTTCTAAAGGTTCATCAAAATCATCAGTGATGGAAATTAAATCTTGATCGCTGCCAAAAAGCGGAGGGCGTGTTGGGAGGGGTTGTAAGGAAACTAATTTAACTATTGGTTGGTTGTTTTTGGTGATAATAATCTCTTCGCCATCGACTGCTTTTTCAATTAGTTTTGATATTTCCGTTAAAGCTTGGTTAATATCGATTGTTTCCATTGGTTAATCTCCAGCCGCAGTCTTTTAACTATTTGAGGCTATCTCTATTTTACTAGATGGTAGATTGGGCAAAATTCCTATTTTTGGCAATATATTCCAATATCATCTGCATTTGTCTAGCTTACAAGCTCCGCGATCGCACCACGCATTCGAGTAGGGTGGGCAAAATTTGAATTTTCGTCAGTTAAAGAAGAAATCATCCCAAATTTGCCCATTCTACAAAAGCACTACGCATTAAAGTAGGGTGGGCAAAATTTGAATTTTTGTCGGTTTTGAAGGAAATCATCCCAAATTTGCCCACCCTACAAAATAGAACTACACCAAAATCTTAATATGTCTCAATATCGTCGTTCTTATGTGCCAGGAGGAGTATATTTTTTCACTTTAGTTACTTATCGGCGAATTCATCTATTTTCAAATGTTGAGAATATATCGCTTTTACGTCAGGCGATCGCTAAAATGCGGAAAGAATTACCCTTTGAAATCACCGCCGCCGTTGTTTTACCAGATCATCTTCATTTTATCTGGTCTTTACCACCAGATGATTCTAATTATTCTCAAAGAGTATCTCGATTCAAAGTGTTATTTACACGCTCTTTACGGGGAAAACGCTCATTATCACAAGATGTTTCGGCTTCTCGTCGTAAGCACCGAGAAAGTGATGTTTGGCAACGTCGCTTTTGGGAGCATACAATTTTCGATGAGCATGATTTACATAGGCATTTAGATTATATTCACTATAACCCTCTTCTGTCACTTTCCGAAATAAGCAAGTAGTAAATAAATGAAATTATCCAGAAGAGAAAAAAGGTTTAAATTGGTTCATTGTAAAAATTAGGTGATTAAATCCAAGCAATAAATCGGAATTGGGAAAAACATTTAGCCAGGGATAAATCAACCAAAATAATAAAAGAGGTTGAACAATTAAACGAAGATTATTTAAAGTATTCTTCCATC
>NZ_JADEWI010000054.1 GCF_015207705.1 Nostoc sp. LEGE 06077 | reverse complement strand
TGCCTAAAATGAGACGAACTAGGCAAAGTTATCATTTGTATTTCTTATCAATCAAGGCTAAAAAATGGGTCATTTTTACAGAAATTTACAAGGTTGCCCCTGGTTGCACGAACCTTCTATTTACGCCATGTAGCCATCCATTTCTGGCATCCCAATATCACTTACAAGAATATCTGGCTTCTCAAGTGAAAAGTTTTCTAGTACTTGCGAAGCTGAGGCGAAGGCACGCACAGAAGCACCATACTCTTCTAGAATCGATACTAGTAAGTCCCGGCTATCAACTTCATCGTCCACGACCAGCACTTTTACCCCCTGAAGATTAAGGAATTTTTTAGGCAACCCCTTGTCTTCACTTGATTGAGGCTCAGTACTGCTGATAGGTAACAGTACAGTAAAGATGGCACCTTTTTCGTCTCCCTCACTTTCTGCTTTGATTGTTCCACCGTGCAGTTCAACGATTTGACGAGCGATCGCCAGACCCAGCCCCAAGCCGCCAAAGCTTCTCGTTGTGCTATTGTCAGCCTGACGGAAGTAATCAAACACGTAAGGCAGAAACTCTGGCTCGATACCCTTACCTGTGTCACTCACTTGGATTTGTGCTTGTGTCCCTACACGTTCAAGTCGTATTTCCACCTGCCCACCAGACGGTGTGAACTTAACGGCGTTAGACAACAAATTCCAGATGACTTGCTGCAAACGACTGGGATCGCCCAAAACCTGCCCTACATTCGGTGCAAATTTCGTCTTCAGTTGAATTGACTTGGCTTGAGCTGATAGACGTACAATATCAAGTGCTACTTCAATAACAGCGGACAGGTCAACAGATTTGAGATTCAGGCTGAACTTGTTTTGGAGAATGCGGGAAACTTCGAGTAAATCTTCCATCAGCTGAGACTGCAACTTGGCATTGCGTTCAATAGTTGCTAGAGCATAAGCCGTCTTTGCTTCGTCAAATTTGTGGGTTTGTAAGAGTTTTGCCCAACCTAGGATCGGGTTGAGGGGGGAACGCAGTTCGTGAGATAGAACAGCGAGGAACTCATCTTTGAGACGATTGTTAGCTTCTGCTGCTCGTGCCGCTATTGAAGCGGCACGAGCAGCTCGTTCGCTGCGTGCAGATTCTTCAGATGCTTGACTGGCCTTGCTACTGTAAAAAGCGGCGGCTATAAAATTTGCGAGGCTTGTCATCAGCCGCAAGTCTTCTCTATCAAAACATCGATGCTCATCGTGAGATACAATCCAAATCGTGCCAATTGGTTGATTACTAATCAATAAAGGAACCACCAGACACTCGACGATTATGGGCTTAAACTGTTGCAAATAGGTGAAATACCGTTCTGGATAGGAATACAGAAGTGGAGCTTGACGTTCTAGGCAGATACCGCAGCAACTAAAGGTGTAAAGAGTAGGAGTTTGTTGATATGCTTCTAACATCCCGGCTACTGCAACCCAACGGCAGATATCTTCCCCACTAGGATTCATTTCAAGTAAGCTGATACCGCTTGTTTCTGCCCGACACATTTGAGTGACGATTGTTACAAGCTTTCTGAGGAGAACTTGGGGTTGCTCAACTAGTTGCCGTACCAAGGTATGAAGTGCATCGTTCTCTTCTTTAAGGTTACTGGTTCTGGGTACTCGACGGAAGAACTCTTCAGTGATAAGAATATCGTCTAAACATATCTGCTCTACTGACTCATCCGTCATTAAAATACTCCCGTTCTAAGAAATATTTGTTCAGCAGTTCCTGTCCTGATTGATCAAAATTTCGTAACTTTTCTTCAATCTGCTTCAGTGTTCAGTGCCAATTATAAAGGCATTGCCTATCCTTTCTCCTAGCAATTGACAGTTCAGAGCGAAAACCCAAAAGTGGCAGCAAGCTTTTCTTGAGAAAGACTGAATTATTGCCGAAGTTCGTGGGTTAAATCTGCAATTTCTAACCGCTTAGTTTCTAAAATCGTCTATTCCTATTTTTCAGATCACAAGTCAAACATTATGACAAATCGCGTACCATTTGTTACTTTCTGAAGGAAGAGTTTGAAAGTTACTGAATAAGCCTATTGTGTCAGACTGGGAGAACCCTATCGCTGAAAGCCTTTGAGAGCTTTATTTTCCAGGGGGTGCTGTAATCAAATTTTTCTTAACTCGGTTTCTTACTTACACCAAAATCTATAAATAATTGATTAATTCTTGATAGCAAAGCATAGATTTATCTCTATACAAAACTCATATTAATATTTAAGAAGGCTTAATAAGGGTAGCAGTTAGGTCGAGGGGGAGTATTATCTCCCGCTCGACCTAACTGCTACCCAAGAACTCGCTACTTTTCCCCCCTATTATGAAATATATTTAATTTTTATCAAGTTAATAACAGCTTCAAAATAGACTTTAATCAGATTTTAAAAATTAAATTATAAAAATGAAACATCAAAATAAAGCACTCTCAGCCAAAAAAGAGATAGCTGACGTAAACCGAGATAATGTAAAAGAGTTTGAGCTTATGCGTGAAGAAATCTTGGCTATGCGTAAAAGAGTTCAGTTGTCGTCATAGTCTCTAAAAACGACATCACCGAAGGCGATCACCGCTTTCTCCCCCCCAGCCGCCCCAGCTTGCGAGGAGCGACCGAGCAAGGAAGTTGCACAATAATGGGTCACAGAAATCTTATAGGCAAAGGTATCGAGCGAAATTATCAAATTTTTCTTAACTGAGTTTCTTACTTGCACGAAACTCTATAAGTAATTGATGGATTATTGCTAGTACAGCATAGATTTATCTCTATACAAAACTCACATTGATATTTAAGAAGATTTAAGAACTCGTGGCAATTAGGCGGCAACGCGGAGTGCTGGGCGGGGCTTTTATAAACTAGGCTTCCCACGAGTAAACTATTGCCCCGTCCCAGCACCGCCTAATTGAGCGCAGTGGTCACGAGTTCGTCGGCGCAACACGACTCATCGACTAAAACCCCTAGACCGTTGTTTCTGAGAAAGCATTTCTCGCTGCTGCGCTTCAATCAAAATCTCATTCCAAGTCCGCCCAGACGGTTCAACTCTTTTAGCCTGCGGCAGAATTTTTTGAACAACTTGGGCTGTTTGGTTGCCCTGTTCATCGTTATTAAATGCCAAAGCAATTCTGTTCACATTCTTGAGCAATTCAAGGGGCAACGAGTTCGGGTCATCCACTGCCATATACATTGTTCTAACTGGTGGTTGTCCTTTGTGTGCATCCCTATCAATATGTGCAATTGAGAGCGCCTCAATTGGGGAATCGCACAAGATAACTCTCTCGATTTGGGAGTCAACCCCTCCACCCAATTTTAAGTGAAACCACCCCTGTGAGCGATCGCTATTTTCAGGGTATTCCATGCAGCGATTGTCTTCTCGATGGGTATCCCAAACCAGTGCGCCTGACTTTTCACCGTTGAGATCGCGCTTGATAAAAACAACCCGATGCTGCTGCTGCGTGTCGATGTAACCTAAGCCCTGGCGTTGTAATGCCCCTACAAGGAAATTGGTTAGACCTCGTTTTTGAGTGAGGTAATTCTGCAATACTGGGCGCAGACTTTCATCTTCTGCTGGTGGCGTGAATTGGGGCTGTTGCTGTTTCCGTTGAAGCTCAAGAAATTGCTTTTCTATCTGCTCAATTGGCAGTGGTTTAGCTGGGTTTAATAGCTGTTGACTAATGCGCTCATCATCACGCTCTGGTTGGTAGTCAACACCACGATATTTCTGCAAACCAGGGAAGGTGTAAACTGCACCTAATTGTGTGCCACTAAAAGCAATTCCATCTTTCTGGTATGAAATACCTTTTGACTTCCCATTCCTGGTAAATCCTGTCCTTACACTAATACCAGCTTGCTGCAACCGCGTTATAAATTCGGGCATCTGGGGATGATCAACAGTTGCGCGGTCAATTGTCTGCTGAATTGACTCTTTAACACTGGTTTCTGGTGGAGTATCACGCCTACCGTGCGAATATTCTTCTTGCTCTCGCTGAATGCGCCGAAATTGTCCTGTGCTTTGTGTCCGATTCAGTTTTTCTCTACTGCCTTGAACTTGAACTAAATCGTAGTCAATTTCAATCTGCCGCAGCACTTTTTCAGAGCGTACATAATCCCAGGAATCATCGACCAGTAACCCTGTGTCCATTTTGATTCGGCTGGCGGCAATGTGGACATGATCATCGTCGGTGTTTTCGTGGCGGAAGATGGCGTACTGATTGGCATCAAAACCCATCTCTTTCATGTAGCGATTGCCAATTTCACACCATTTATCTTCAGAGATTGCATCATCCTTAGCTGCTGACAGAGAAACATGATAAACAACACGTTCGGCATCTGGATTTAGTTGTCGAGACACCCGAAATTCTTTAGCTAATTCTCTAGGATTTCTGCCACTCATGTTACCGCCAATCAGCTTGGCATTTTCGCTGTTGTGCAAATAATTTAACAGTTTACGAAAACCCCTACCTTTCGTCTGCTTCCCAATCATCTTCTTCCCCCTCCTCATCTTCTTCCCAGTCGTCCGATTCGGTGTCAACTTGTGCAATGTCCCGTCTGCACTGATGCAACACGAATAAAAGTTCTTCTAACAGTTTTGGGTTGGCTGGTGGAGTACGCCCCATCTTTATGGCTGTGTTGGTGGCTTTGACAAGCTGATTTAAGTTGTTACCAATTTGTCCTAATTCCCAATATGTTTTTAAACTAATCTTGCTCAGTCGTTTGGGCAGTGGTCGCAGTAATCCGTTACGCCTCATCAATTCACTCGCTGACATTCCCGCATCTGCTGATTTCAAACGCAGCAAGTCCAGTTCGATATCACTCAGCCTCAGTGAGAAGAGATGTTTTCTGACAAGTCTTTTTGATTGCTTGCGATTGACCATTTTTCGGGACAACACGAGGGGGGTTTTTTAAGGGGGTACTCCCCCTTGAACAAGCCGTCGTCCGAGCGCAGCGAGGTAAAGCGTTAGCTTTAAGACATGGCTTGCTTCTAGCCGGATTTTGGGGGTGAGGTTGCCAGACCCCAGGAGCCGAGGGGCGGCGTAGCCGTTCTGCTGTCAATGCTACAACGTACAGAGGGATATATCAACGGCGTAGCCGGAATTTTCAAAAATCAAACAGGAGGTAAGTTTTGGTTCGGCGTAGCCGTAGCAGAGGAAGTAAATACAGCGACGCTGGTATATGAAAATTCTAGATTCAGCGAAGCTGTAATAGTTAGATTTTTTGGCTTAGATTGAAGGATAATAACAGCGAAGCTGGGACACAATAAGATAATTCAGCGAAGCTGTAATACAAAAGGATAATTCGGCGTAGCCGTAATAGTCGATTTTTTTAAAGCATCAGGTTGGGTAAAAATAACGGCGTAGCCGCCACAGAAAAAGGCGATTCGGCGTAGCCGCAATAGTCAAATTTTTTTAGGATTTTGAATCAGATTTTTTCAAACAAGAGATAATTAACAATTAATTGGTATTCATGAGATAACAATGGCTGAACATCAGAATTCAGAAGTAATCACTAAGGGCAAGATTGATAAGGCAATCGAACTGCTGAAGGAACAAAAACCAAAAGAGCGAGAAGATATCTCGGACAGAGACGCAATTCGGAAAATGAGGCGGTACATTGAGAAGCTGACTTCTGACAAGTACGGCTACACTTACGATGAAGTTTCAGAGATGCTGAAGGGGCTGGGTATTCATTTGAGTGGCAGCAGAATTAAATATTTGATAGGGGAGTTGAAAAAAAGCAGCCGTCGCCGTCACAAGGCAGAGCCAAGCGAGGATAATACCACGTCATCAAATCCCACTACTGAAAATCAGCCAACAACAAAAGCCAGCAGTCAGGTATCAGCAGAACCAACTGTAAAAAGTACGAAGGGCAAGAGTAAAAAACAACAGGCAGCAGGAGAGGAGCAAAAAGAGAAATCAGAACCACAAAGCTAACCAAACAGGTCAGCTTTGGTGCCAAAAATTTCCAGTGATGATGAAAGATAAGCTGACTGAATTATGACTGCTATAGTGACCCAATTTCACAAGCAGCAATAGTGGAGTTTGTCATTGATGAGTTTAAGCACGATTAAATCTCACTCGCCAACAACTCTTAAATCATCAGTTATAGATATGGGTAATTTCTCCTTAGATTTTACTAACTTAGGAGTAGAAGGTGGGTTTGATGTAGACCTTGGTGGACGACAGCGTTCACAATACTTTGGTTGGGATGGGTAGCAGATGCGTTCTACCACCTCATTGCACTGCTTACACACAAAGCGATAGGCTCTCTGTTTGATGACGCGAATGTGAGCCTGAACAACAACTTCCTTACTTTCCACAAGTCTGTTACCTCAAAGACAATTAATCATTCCTATGGCTGAATATTCATCGATTGTTAGGTTCTTAGAAGCAGAACGTGAACGCTACATTTTGGAAGCGGCTGAGTTGGAACGCCGCCTCAAACTTGTTCACAACCAGATGAATGCTCTAGATGCTCTAATCAGAGGATACGCAACAGAAGAACAGATGTATTCTACCTCTAGAGGTTTATCTAATTTCCACTCCACACAAGTTTTTCTTCAGCAGAATTTAACTCAAGAAGATGATCTCGATATTGAAGATGAGTATTTTGAACAGCAAAATATTGTTGAAGAAAACACAGCGATAAATAATTCAGCAATTGGTGAGCAAACGGGAGCAACGTCCCAGAGCGAACCAACCATCACAGAAGACAAATCAGGGGACTCTTCTACAAATGAAATAGATATATCTGACATCCCCAAACTTGCTACAAAAAGAAAACCTACGTCTTTACCACTACTGCCCGAATTTCTAGAATACTCTGTACAAAATGCCATTTTGATTCTGATGCGCCGCCGTCCTGATTTGCATCTGCACAGTGATGCGATTGTCCGCGACATCTATGGCGATTTACCACCTGAACCATTAAAGGTAGCAAAGATGAACGTGAGTAAAGCACTTTCTACTGGTTGTCAGTTGGGAATGTGGTATCGAGTGCTACGCGCTACTGGTGTCTACACTTTGCACTATGAAAAAGGTGTCACTGCTAGAGCTAAATAGAGGAGCAATGACAAGGGAATCTAAAAGCTGTGTTCATCAGAAATTTTTATACACGACTACTGTATTTGGGATTTAGTCTATAGATAAAGCGTGGAAAGGCATAGTGAACTGGACGCTCACTCAATGATTAAGTACAGAATCATGAAGGGGAGCATCTTTTATTACTGATAGGTCAGTAGAAATGAAAAGCGATAAATTTTCTCAGGTCACTGTCGGGTTACATTCGGCTGGCATCGAGGCAAAGTCGGAGTAAACTTCAGCAGGTAAGCAACGCAAAATAATCATCAATAAGCCAGCCCTAACAGCCGGGGTGCAACTGTGCAGAATTCGCCGCATTGCAGTATTAGTAACCCTTGTGGCAACTTCAGCTACATACTTCAGGGCATCATCGGGAGATGATTCCGATTCATTAACCAGCATCGGGAAGTATTCATGGGCAAACCATTTTTCCTCATCGCTCAGGTCTGTCAAATTTTTATTACTATCGCTATAAAGACTATCTAATAGCAGTAGTAATATTTTTTTGAATCTGCACCACCCCCCCCAACGCTGTGTAAATCGGCTAACCCAACTTTGGGAGATGTCCAGAATCTTGGCGATCGCTTTTTGGCCAATTTTCTGGTGCGACTGCCAAAGCTGGGTGAAGGCTTTGACAATGGCGTGTCCAGTTTGCTGATCTCGGCTACCCGCTTCGGTGCATAAAGTACAGGCATCGACAACCTCTAACTTGACTCCGGGCAGTTCATCTAACAGAAAACTCAGGTCATAGTCAGCGCAGAAATAAAAAGTTAGCTCCTCATTGGGGCGACGATGAGCGCGTAATCGGCCAATTTCTTGAATGATTTCGGCTCGGATCAATTCAGTGAGATACTTTTGAAGGATGTCTTCTGAATTTCCCACGTTGACTTGCTTCCCTGTCATCACCTGAAGATTTGCAGCCACAGCACCGATGTTTTGGTAGGGAATGCCAAAAGAGGCTAGAGCGTCACAGTCACTAAAGCGGTTAACACCACGACCATCGACAAAGTGACCGTATTCAATGCGGTCTTCTGCTTTGTCAGCAATTTGTTTCCACTCGATGATGCCGAGTTTTTTGTGTATCTTGAGCAAAATTTCCTTGAGGGCATCAACGCGGTAGGTTAAAGAAGGAGAGCGTTTTTTCGGCAGTTTACCCAGCCCAACGACGTTGGCAACTGTTAAATTACTGTAGTCGGGGCGTGACTGTCCTATGACCAACATTGAGTCATCGTAGCCAAGGTTCAATTTCAACCGCTCCGGGCTGATAGTGGCATCAAGGTAAATATTGAATTGGGCGGAGTAGGCTAATTCAGTATATTTGGTGTAAGGGCGCTTAATGGTCAATGTACCCCATTTGCAAGCTAAAGAACCCTCACCCTTCCAAGCTTCGAGGAAATCGGGAAACCAGTACAAGGGCAAATCAAAGAACTGTTTACCCGCTTGTCGTGCGCTGTCCTTAGCTACCCGCTTGGCAGCGAAACGAGCGGCGGCACTTTTTTGCAGTTGTTTATCAGTAGTGAGATCAATAGAGTCTAAATCAGCCAGAAATTCTAAATTTGGCTGTAATATCTGCCGAATTGCTTCAATATCTAAGCTAGAGGGAAATTCGCCTAATTCTTCTCTTAGTGCAGCGTCATTAAAGCCGTAGCGAGAATCAGGTTTAATATTTCCATTGAGGAGAGAGCGCAAAACTGGTAAAAAGGTTTGGAGTTTTGACCATTGCTCAGGGGGTAAGCCGCCAGCGACTAAGGAACCAACGGTAGTATCAAAATCTTTTAACTCTACGTCAATGTCGTGTACAGGCTGAATGAGAGTACCTGCTTCTTCCCAAATGCGCCCCACGGTGAAAGGTTCACCAGCAACATTAGTTAACTCGACTGGGGTAGAGTCGGGATGCGCTCGAATTTCGGAGTAATTTTGAATGACCATGCGCTTGAGGAAACGGAAGCCGAAACCATTCCCATAAGCGAAACGGCACTGATTCTGATTGACACAACCGTTGCAGATGGGGCTAATAGCACTTTCTTCAAAATCTAAAGAACCAAAGTTTTTGTCACGGAATGCGCCAAATAACCCAGTTCGGCTACAGTTACCATCAGTATCGGGAATTTCACCCGCTTTTGGCTGTAGTAGGAAATTAGCACCCGTTGGGGTTGTGCGGGTAGGGTCGATTTTTAAACCATTGTGCCGCACAGGCAGGTCAACAAAGTTAGTCTCAACGGGTAGGGTAGATGGGTTTCTGTGATTGGCATCCTGGTAAATTAGTTTATCAATACCGAACATGGCAGCTGTTAGTTGACCAGCATTGTAAGATTTGCCCAACCCAGGATGGGAATTGTCCAAAATTTGCGTCCAGCCCTTAGATATCGCTTCCACCCATGCGGCGATATGCTCCTCTGGTCGGCATTCAATATAAATATCGCCTGTAAAGTCGCTCCTGTGTGGGATATTGCCACGCTGGTAGACAATGACCTGCCTAAAAGCGGTTGTAATTTCGGGTTCGGGCTTTGGTTCGGGCGATTTGACAAATCCTTTAGCAGCCGAAACAAATGGGGCGATCGCCTGCTTTAATAAATTTTGGAAGCTGGTCAAATCCTCTCTAATTTGTCCTAGCTCCCACTGCTCACGGCTAATCAGCCCTTTGTCACGTTGATACGGTTCATACTGCCGTTGCGGAAAGCGGAAGCCGTACTGCTTGGCAATGTGAAACAAGGTTCCAATGCTGATCCCCCCACGCCGAAAGCTGCGAATCTTGGCGCGAATGTTCCAGGTTGTACCAGGGATAGAGGGCGACCACTTCTCGGCAATAATTTCAGCTTCAGATGCCCCATAGTGATTGACCAAAGCCATCAACACGCTTCGGCATTCGTCGTAGTTACCACTGCCAAGGCTACGGGGTGGGATAAATGATAGTGCTTGTTGGATCAGCTGCTCAGTGTCCCAGCCTTCAACGTCGGAGATTTCACGAAACTGTTGACGGCGTGACTCAATTTCAGTAATGCGCTGCTGGTATTCTTCCCTCTCTTTCTGGGCGATCGCAATTGCTTCAGTGACCCACTCATCTGGTAAAGTGGCTTCTGGGTTGACTATGAGAAATTCTGCTTCTGTGTTGCCATAAAATACCCGGCTGGCATCTTTACAGGCTGGGTCATGGGGTAACTGCTGCATCAGGAAGCGTGTACAAGCTTCTACTGTGTCAGCACCCTCAACGTATTGAGGCAGAGGGAAAATCAACCGAAATTTATGCCAGTCTGGTTTGTGACTGGCAGTGGTATACAGTAAAGCGCAGTGTTTCTTGATGAAGGGATGGGCTAGGGCTTGTTCAATGGTTAGTTGTGGAGTGTAAACCTTGATAGAATTGCCGTTTGCATCCTTAATTGGTTTACCATCCTCATCACGGGCAACATCAGAATTATCGATGTCGAGTAGTAGCCATTGAGAACCTATAACGTTGGCCTTACTCCGCCATTTATTACCTAATAATCCTGCACAGATGGCGTGACCTGCTTTAATGTGTTGCTGCACATCTTCTAGAGTGCCTTCTGCGTCTTGGAAGTTGGCCGACAGCTTTTTAAAGTCCCAGTCTTTATTTTTGCCACAAGTGTTGACAGCAAATTTAAACTTCGGCACAAGACTTTGGCTTTCTGCCAAAGCGTGGTTGTTATTTATCACAGATGTACCCTCAAATAACTGGTTTTCAGTATTTGGAGGGGGTTAACGCACTGCTACACCTGATATCTATGAGATTTACTGTTTTGCTTGTTTAGTATTTTTTCTGCCGTCAGAAAAAATTGATAAATATGAATGCAAAAATTCCGAGTGAAAATATGTTAATTTTCACAGCACCTCATATAATATGAGAAAGCAGTGCGAAATAATCTCTTTCGCCAAACAGTGGTTAGAGCTTCCAACTACAAACCCACTTTTTTGGTTCTCTAGAGATGAACCCCGCTCTTAGATATTCAAATATTTAATTTTTTCTATTGGACAAAGCGTTTACCACTTAGTATCGCTTTGTTTTTTTATGTTTCAGCGTTTTTCTGTTTTTACCTCCGTTAATCGCTTCATTTCAGCAATAGCCCGATCTTACAAGAGTTTCTGTCTCTTAGGACTTAATATTAGTTTGATTTCTTACTTTAAAATTCGCTGATTTTGATTGTTACTTCTAGCTCTCCTTAAAAAGTAGTTAGTTTTTAGTTAAATAGCATTTAGTGCTTGCCTACTCCTCTTCCTCACTCCTTTTAGACTTGGGAGACTTTTTTTGTGCGGTTGGTTCGCTTGTTTCTCTTCTCTCAATCAGAGCCTTCTTGACTATCACACTTATTAGTTGAGGAACTGACCGAAATTCGGATTCTGCCCATTCCTCTAACTCTTGGTAGTCTTCAGGGTCAAAACTGATTGTTGTTCTAGGTCTTTTAGTAGGCATCAATAGCATCATTTGTCTATTTAAACGACATTATCAGCTATTGATACACATATTGGTAGAATACATCATTTACATCATTAATTGACAAGTGATGTACTTGTATATTAGCATAACACTATCAAACCAAAAACAGCCACCCAACAAAGGCAACAGAAGCCAGAAAGTGATGTTTAGGCTTGTCAAAACCTGGATGTGTGCATTTAAGGCGATTCAGCCGATAAATTCTCCCAAGCCAGGATAAATAAGACTTTTAGCAACCATCAGAACCATGACTTCCACATACGCCAATGCCACAAATTGGCTAGTTCAAGCAGACCAGCTTGCCAATTCTGGGCTAACTGCCCTAATTGCAGGTAAAGACCCAGGCGCAGGGTACGGTAAGGCAATTTACGGTGATTTTTCTGTCACGATGCCATCTGCATACTCACTTGTTCGCAATCGCAACATTCGCCATCACGAAACCATATCGAAAGATGGCGCATGGGTGCGCTATGTCGAGGGGAAGCGTTTGGACTTGAAAGACACGCAATTTTTCTGGGGAACTGCGGCGATCGCCCAATCAGATCACACCCTACTGCACGAAGATAAGGCGAAAAAAGCAGAACTGGCCTTAGAAAGCATCCTTGCAGACTTGGCAGTTCTGAATATTCCCGATGGGATGAAATTAGAAATTAGTTTGAGCAACCACAACCCACAACGTTGGGCGGAAGAAATTAAACGCAGAGTACAAGGTACTCACACCTTCCAGCACAAGCACCCCGTCAATCGTGAGATTGTCACCAAAACAGTTTCCATTGCAGTCACAGGCATTTATCCAGAAGGTTATGGCAGCATCGCCTACTGCTTATTTGGTGAACCAACCCTAACCCTTGAAGAATCCGAGATTGCTATCGCCCTTGATATCGGTTCATCCACTTGGCTCGGCACAGTTTTCAACGGCAACGGTGCGGTTATAGCCCAACATTTGATTGAGGGTGGATGTGGGCAAATGCACTCAATGATTGCCGAAGCTCTCGACAAACGAAACGACCCAATGAGCCTAATTTCTAAGGAAGTAAAACATTCGTCAAGTTTGGTTAATCGAGGAATTGTAGAAGGTACTTTCACCTACGGAGGTAATCACCTTACAGGCAAGAATTTTGAAATTGAATATGCCCAATGTCTAGATGAATGGTGGTCTAATCGCATTGAAAAATTCGCCAATTTTGTCACCTCTGGTAACTACTTAGATAGAGCGAAATACCTTGTTGCTTGGGGCGGTGGCGTTTTACTGCCAGTAGTGGATCAGAATCTGGCTGACTTAGGATTTGTGGTTTTAGAAAATCCTCAATTCATCAATGCTTTCGGACTGAAGTTATTAACCGAAATTGCCACAGGAGCTTAATTAATGAACTACGAATCTCGGCGTATAACCATCTCGTACTTAGCGGTTATTGAATTGTGCCAGATGTTTGATATCCCCCAGGATGCCCCAACCCAAGCACTATCAGCAGCAATAGAAAAGCTAATTTTTCAAGGTGGCATTGGTGTACAGATAGTACCAAAAACTCAAAATTCTCCATCAACATCAACATCAATTCAACCAAATAAAGCCGGACTAGCCACTATGGCTTCTCAGTTTAAGGGAGTAGCTTCTTGAACAACTTAAATCCAGTCTATGACTCAACATTACTTAGCAGTTCCAAAGTGTACCAAATTGACAGAAACCTCTATCAATACATTGATCAAAGCGGGACAAGAGAGCATCCAAAGTACCACTTTCGCCCTCTGGCTGGACAACGAAAGAAAGCTGATTTATTGCTGAATCACAAGACTTTGACTACACGCTGTTATGAGGTGTCAGGTATGAGTACGAATGCAAGTGTCATCAGTCAAGAATCACTGCAATTATCAATATTTTGAGGTGAATTATGAACACTCAACCGCTACCAGAATTAATCGCACAAGCCCAACAATTAGTAACCCAAATTCGGCAGCATCCACAATATCAACGCTTGCAATTTGATTGTGATGTAACCCTTGGGGACGTAAGCCAATTTTTCAACACACTGCAATGGACAGCCGCAGATTCAACTGTGGATGTTTCCAGAGAAGGCTTTTTTCAGTGATGGGGAGAGCGATTGCACCGCCGACCAAAGCAAGCAATCGCACCCACCGATGAATGTATCTCCGCCTAATGAAGAATACACTACACAAGGATTTTAACGTGACAAATAAACCCATAGGCTATTTCACAAGCACCATGCCGGGAGATAATTCCTACTTGGATGAGCTTCAGCAACAGTACGGCAGCACATTTGAGCAACTGGGCAAGGTAGAAAAACTATTGCTATTACATGGGGTCGTCCAAAATCTCTTGAGTGCCGAGATAAATGTTCAAGGTGGTTCAGCAGCAGTAGAGGCACTTTCAACAGTCTCTCCAATTGTCCAAGGTATTCATAAACGAGTCAAAATAGGCGAACACTTGGGACTGGCAGAAGCATTAATTAATCAACTCAAATACCAACGCTAAGGAGAACCACACAATGGACTTTGCAATACGTAATCCGGTAGTTGGTCATAGTTCCCACATCGACGAAAAAGCACAATCTTGGGGTGGATTTGAGTCTGATATTCTGTGCTATCTTTCGGATATAAATAAACTCGAACAGTTTGCAGATTACGCCAATAATGCCCAAGAGTTGAGTGATAGATTAGAGCCATTTTTAGACAACGCCAAGGTAGTCTTTGAGGCGATGGAGAAGTTGACCAAAGGACAAGTTACCTGGGTCGAACTTCGTAAACAATACGGCTCTCATGTAGCGGGTGCTATCGCTAAGATTCGCAAACTCAACTCGGAATTTGATTCAGAGATGAGTAAAATAGATGCCCAAGATAGAGCCGACTTGCTGCGAGTTGACCAGAAACGTAAACACGCTTTAACTGAAGTTGCAGCCCAATTACATCAAGATTTACAAGCTGAATTGTGGCGGCATGAAAACAAGATTAGCAGCATCGAAAATAGACAGACTGTGCAAGCCGAAAGGCAAGCAATTACTACGGGATTAAGAGAGAAACGTCAACAACTTTTAGCCCGTGCGAGGTATGGTTCACGAGCGCTGGAGCCGAATCAAACACCCCAGGAAGTTATACCGTTTCAATCGCAAAATCATGCACCAGCATCAAGTGTTTCTGCAACAGGAACAGTGAGAGGTTGGGGTGCAATGTTGGGTAACTTGTGGAACAAGTTGGGCGACAGATAATTAATTAAATCAGTGAACAGTTAACAGTGAACAGTTATCAAGGTGTATGGTGGGGGATTTAAACCCGCCACCAACGCCGACCACCTTCTTTGTGGGGACTTAAACCCAACGATAAACACATCACTCTTGACTGATAACTGATAACTGATAACTGATAACTGTTAAAAGGACAGGCTGATGTTAGTTAGAAAAAGTGATTCATCAACTAACGTCAGCCCTTTTCTGTATGAAGGGCTGGCACAAACACAACAACAAGAACAACGGCAACCAGAAGAACCGCAAGCATTACCAGAAAATAACAGAGGCAGGACATTTAGACGTGCTGGTAATGCCTGTGAAATTGTCGCTGGCAGTTGTCTAAATAGTGCAGTTATTTTCACCTTTCACCTGTTGCAAGTTCACCCAGTTGGAATGTTTCTAGCTGTGGGTACTGCACACCTCTACTTTACTGCCACTGCAACAGGTGAAGGATTCAACAATTTCGTCACTAATTTAATGACTGGATGCAGTGCATCGTTAGCGTTGTTATGTGCGCTCTCTGACCCGATTAGTGAATGGAATGAAGCGAGAACTTCTACTGCTAGTGCTAATACTTCAATTCAAAAGATGTATCAGCCCAAAACTGCGGATTATTCCAGTTGGGGCAGTGGTGCAGGTGTGGCGATAGTTATAGCGATATTAATGATTTTTCTATTTGGTGGTGGTAAGAGTAAATGAACTACTTAAGTGAAAAACATCAACAGTTAGAACAGTCCCAGCAATCAGGGTTTATGAAGTGGTTTGGTCAGTTGTCAATGGATAGGAAAGCCGTTGCAATTGGGCTAAGTTTAACTGTGGGTATTAGTTCGGCGGCGATGGCATGGCTTGGAACAAGCAGCGATCGCATTTACTTTTGTCTGAAAACCCCACAGAAAACATTGACCTGCTCAGACAAGAATGGACGACCTTTCAGGATGACCCCATTTTATTGGTCACAGTGGAAGAGTGATGGAATGCCGCGCCAAGTAGTGCGTGACTCAGCAACCGGAATTAACGGACTGGTGAAGGCGACTAACCCTTACAAACCGTTTTGGGCGTTTGGGGGATTCCTCTTTTTTGCGCTTGCTGGGTGGATGTTGAGGCACTGCCAGTATGAGGAGAAGCAGAGAGCCGTATTTGAGGACATCGCCCAAAAACGGGATGCTGCAAAAGCAGAGATGGCTGCACGTTCCGAGTTACTAGAAAGTTACAGGGACGTTGCAGTTGCAGAAGTTCAACTACAAGCCGACTTGGATCTAATCGCTAACGATCGCACAGTTGACATCCAAAAAGCCGAGATTTACGCCCACACTGAAATTGAAGTCACCCAGATGGAAGCATCTGAGGCGATTTTTGAAGCGCAAACGGCGGGGATGACTGAAGAACAGAAGGCACAGTATGTGAAGCAGCTACGAGAGATGAAAACGCCTTATCTGCAAGGGACTCAGACTTTACAGGGGACAATTGACCCCAACGATAAGGTAACAGGTTCAGAACCTGGAGCAATCGCACCACAGGACAATAAAACCGCATGGGTGCAAAACTTAGTCAAACAAACTGCTTTAATTTGGGGCAACCAGGGCGGCGGTAAATCTTGGCTGGCTCGTTATGTTGTCAAACAGAAAAAACAGACAGGCTACCGTATTATCGTCCTTGACCCGGACAGCAACCGCGCCGAATGGCGAGGGGTTGAAAGTTACCACTCCTGGTCAGATATTGAACACCAAATCCGCGACTACGTTAAAGAACTAGAAGAACGCTTAAAAACCTTCAATAATTCATCCTTGAGTGAAGAGCAATGGCGACAAAAACTGTGGTCTGAAGGTAAAGCTTTATCCCTAATTTGTGAGGAAGCAACCACTTACAGCGACTTCATTAAAGATGCAGAATTATTGGAGAAATTCGGCAAGCTGGCACTTACTAAAAGCCGCAAACAAGAGATGCCTTTAACTGTGGTTGCTCACAACAATACCCAAACTTGTTTATTTGGGATTAAAGGCTTACACAATCTCGTATCTAAAATGCTTCAAATTGAATGTTTAGCAGAAGTTGACCCGATTACACTACAGCCAAAATCTACAGGTAGAGCTAAGGTAAAACTCGACAGTTCTAACGAGTGGCTTGATGTTATTCTGCCCAAGATGACCGCTAAAATATCTGATTTTAGTGATACTGCAACATTAGAATCTACTCCAATTCCACCCATAGATAAAGCCACTTTAGAACGCATTTATGAACTGGAATTTAATATCGGTGGTAAGGCAGAAGACACCCAATCCTCAAAAAATAAACTATCACCAATGGCGCAAAAGTTGTATGAGTATCTCACCAGAACTGAACGAGTAGAGGCTGATGTTAGAGAGTTTAAAAGTAACTTTAAAGTGAACTCAGAAAGATTCTCGGTGGAGCAAATTAAGGGCTGGATGTATGAAATTGTGGGGGCAGATATGGCTGAATGGATAGGCGAGGGTATTATCAAACTCAATCAAATTTGACTGCGATTTGTGTAAGAGTGTCTGCCCCCAAAAACACCCTTTTTTCGCGGACATTGGACACCGGACACCACAGACACCAAAGCCTGAAACCTTTATACATCATAGACATCTCCAGACATCAGCCCCCCTAATAGCAGACACCATGTGTCTAGTTAATGTCTGTCAAATGTCTGCTCGACACTTTTAATTAATCTATTGAAATAGCTGAATAATATGCACCCAATTGAGTTTAAGAAAAAGTGGCAATTAACTTATAGTGAGCTTGCACTTGTCCTGGGTTACGAAAGTGATTATACTGTCCGGTGCTGGGGTATGAAAGGAGGACATAAGCGCAATCCTCAAAATGTTGTTTACGTCGCTTGTCGTCTTCTAGATGAAAAATGGTCAACTCAAGGTAAACTTGTGGATTCTTACCTTTGAGGAGCATCCTTCAGCACTGTTTAAGAACTCTATTCATATTATGTATACATCTGTACAGACTCTATACGTAGCATAGATACCACTTTTGCATCTGCTTTTACATGATTTTACGAAGCTTTCAAATCACATTACTTCAGTAGGTCATCGGTTACTCTGTGGAAAAACATAATATTCCACAAATATGACACCCCGTTCAAACCTGCATGGTCGTGTATTAGAGTACCTGATAACAGAAGTAATAATTAGAACGCATCCAGGAGTAAACCTAACAGTTAGAGCTAACAATGCTCAACTGAGAGATGCCAGCAAGTTGACCGAGTTGGATTTATTACTCTTAAATGAATTGAGACTAGCGGCTAATGGGCTGCTGCTACTGTGGCTGAATCCTCAATTTCAGTTGTCCCAGCAACCATCAATCACGATAGATCGATTACCAGATCAAAATCAAAATGACGTTACTGACATTCGCCTCACTTCAAAAGCATGGACAGTAAATCTGTCACTCAAACACAACCATACCGCACTTAGACACCAACGCCCTGGCACAACTCCAGTTCACTGCGGTTACGCTAAAAATGACCCACAAATGCAGCAGTTTAGACAACAATACCGAGCAACCACACAAGAGTTCATGCAATATATCGGGCAGGCAAAGCTTTTTGCAGAATTACCTCCTGCTTTGATTGAACAGCATTTATATACCGCTGTCTGTAATTTGGTGAGTCAATTTATCAATAGCCATGCTTCCATTTGTGCCACTAAGTTATTTCAGTACCTTGTTGGTGATGTGAATTACTACAAAATTATTGTTGATACCCACGCCCAAACCCTGACTATTCAGCAGTTTGCACAAATCCAAATGCCTACTAATGTGATAGCAACGGTTAACAGACAGTATGTAAATTTGATTTTTGATAATGGATGGGAAATTTCTATGCGCTTACATACCGCATCCAGCCAAATTAAAAACTCTCCCAGTTTGAAATTTGATACTAAAGCACTAAAAAATCCGCTTCCTGCTAAGATAATTCCTTATGCTTAAAAGTCCATTACGTTATCCCGGCGGTAAACAAAAGGCAATTTCTCAAATTGCTCACTACCTACCTCCTACATTTAAGGAGTTCCGTGAACCTTTTGTTGGCGGAGGTTCTGTATTTTTTCATGTTTCACAGCAGCATCCTAGTATGCCTTGCTGGGTTAATGATCTCAACCCAGAACTGTATTACTTCTGGCTCATGGTCAAAACTAATCTACCAGAGCTAGTTGAGTCTGTCTGGAAAGTAAAAAAACAGACAACAGATGGACGTGCCTTGTTTAAATCTCTCGCCGCCGCAGATACAAGTACCATGAGTCCACTTGAGCGGGCTGTGCGGTTCTTTGTTCTTAACCGGATTACCTTTTCGGGAACTATTGAGAGTGGCGGTTACTCTGGTGCTTCCTTCAAAGGTCGGTTTACAGACTCTTCGATTGAGCGGTTAGCAGCCTTGGATGGTTGCTTTGTTAATACCCGTGTGACTAACTTTGACTACAGCACCTTACTTACTGAACCTGGGGATGATGTATTTATCTTTCTAGATCCACCTTATCTCAGCAAGACTCAATCTAAGCTCTATGGTAAGAAAGGTGATCTGCATACGTGTTTTGACCATTCTCGCTTTGCCAAACTGATGTCGGAGTGTTCACACAAATGGTTGATCACTTACGATAACTGTGAACAAGTGCGGCATAGTTTTTCTTTTGCCTACATTTATGAATGGGAGTTGCAATACGGGATGAACAATTACAAACAGGAGAAGGCAGAGAAAGGCAAGGAATTATTCATTACCAACTATCCTGTTGAATCATACATTTTGCCTACAATCATTGAGGTTGTATGAAAAGTTTTGCAAAACTGGTTTAACCCAGAGGACATTTACAATCATTTCAACGATAAGCTGACTTATTTTAATGCTTAATTGCTGATTGGCTAAAAAGCTAAGTTGCTGAAGAGTAATTAGTGACTGACAATTAAATTGCAAATAATTTTATGTATTATTGGGTGATGCAAGCTAAATTTTTAGCAATATTTGTATTATTTTCTCTAGTAAATTTATCTTCTTGTAATAGTAAATCAAGTAATCATCAACCTATTTTAAATCCAACAAATTCTAGTAAGGTGGGTGTATCTTTACCTAATAACACACCTGAGCTAACTAGAAATCAACCAAACACAACTCTCGTCATAAATGATGCTGCTAAGTTAGTTGATATTCAATCAATTAACAAAAATATAGTAATTGATATTCGCTACGCAACAACGAATAATTTTCTCAGACAGAAACTATATCCAGAAGCAAGATGTGTATTACGATACGCAGTAGCCCAAAAATTATCACAAGTACAAGAAGATTTAGCCAAAAATAAACTAGGCTTAAAAGTTTATGATTGTTACAGGCCATTGTCTGTACAAAAACTTATGTGGCGAGTAAAGCCTGATAACAGATATGTTGCCAACCCAGTGCAAGGTTCTCGACATAATCGGGGTGCAGCAATAGATTTGACGCTAATTGATAGCAATGGTAAAGAGTTAGAAATGCCTAGCGAATACGATTCTTTTACACCAGCATCCTATAGAAATTATAGTGGTGGTAACGCTCAAGCTCTAAAGAATCGTCAGTTACTTGAAGATGCGATGCAAAAACAGGGTTTTTCTGGTTTATCAACAGAATGGTGGCACTTTGATGCTTCTGGTTGGAAAGATTATCCAATAATGGATGTGCCATTTAATCAGATTCCTCGTAGTCGGTATTAATCTGAATTTGACCTTCTGGTATCTTTGCTTATACAGATTTAATTTGTTGAATGGGAATCTCAATTATAAATTTAGCTCCTGCGCCTGGAAATGAACTACAGCCTAAACGTCCTTGATGTTTTTCTGTGATAATTTGATAGCTAATTGACATTCCTAAACCTGTTCCCTTGCCAACTGGTTTGGTTGTAAAAAAAGGGTCGAATATACGCTTTTGAATATCTGGTGTCATTCCTATGCCATTGTCAGCAATCTCAATCGCAATCCAATCTGAGTTAAGTAAAAGTGTGCGGATAACGATTTGTGGGTTGTGGTGCTGATTAATAACAGACAAATTTTCTAAAGCATCGATTGCATTAATGATGATGTTTATCAAAACTTGGTTAAGTTGACCCGCATAACATTCTACTAAAGGCAGTTGACCGTATTCTTTAATAATTTCAATTGACGGATGGTTGGATTTAGCTTTGAGGCGGTTTTGCAAAATCAATAGTGTACTTTCAATACCACTGTGGATATCCACGGTTTTCATTTCCGCTTCATCCAGTCGAGAGAAGTTCCGCAAAGATAGTACAATATCACGAATGCGGTCACTTCCCATTTTCATGGAATCTAGCAATTTTTCTATGTCTTGGGTAATAAACTCTAACTCGTTCTCTGCTATGGCTGATTGAATTACTGGTGCAGGGTTAGGATATTCTTGTTGGTAAAGTTGTAGTATTTCTAGTAATTGTTGAACGTATTCTTTAGCATGAATAATATTACCATTGATGAAGCTAATAGGGTTGTTAATTTCATGAGCTACTCCAGCCACTAATTGTCCTAAAGAAGACATCTTCTCAGTTTGAATTAGTTGCGCTTGCGTCTTTTTTAATTGTGTTAGTGCTTCAGAAAGTTGTTGATTTTTTTGGGTTAATTCCTTCTCGCGCTGTCGCAAGGCTCCCTCTGCTTTTTTGACAGCAGTAATATCTAAACCCATTTCCACAACCATTGGCTCACCGTTCATATTCTTGAACGGATAATCATAAATCTGATACACATTACCTGTTTTACTATCAACCCATTCCCAAAGTTGCGGAGCATTAGTGTCAAAGACGCGAAAGGTGGGACAGACTGGACAAGGTTGCTTTAGACCAGCTATCGCCTCATAACAACGTTTCCCTGTAGGGTCTCCAAATACTTCTTGGAAGCGTTGGTTATAAAATCCTACGCCATAATCATTGGGTTGCAGATAAAGGAAAGCGGGTAGCTGATTGAGTAGGTTATAAAGGCTTTGACGTTCAGTTTCAAGTGCTTCTATTTGCCGCATCTGCTGGCTGATGTCTTTCCCTATTGCATAGATAAGTCCCTGTTGATCAGTTGACAAACTCCAAGACATCCACCGATAACTGCCATCTTTGTGAAGATAACGGTTATCCCAGTGCAAATTTTGCTGTGGTTCAGTTGGTAGCTGATTGATTGCAATATCTTCTGGATGCACTAATTCTAACCAAGGATGCCCGATTAAGTTTTCTGGTTTCCATCCTAATACTTGTTCAGTAGCTGGATTTACTTGCTTGTAACAACCATCCCTTGCGATGATGCAGAATAAGTCAGTTGAAAGGTTGAAAAAATCTTCTAAATTAAACACAGAAATCTTGTCATCCAAATTCTGTCTTCAAGTTAACTAAGTATATCCAATAGTTACAATGTCAAGATTACTGAAGAATTATAAATACAGTGAAAGTAAATTAAAGTGCCTTATCAAAATTAGTTACTATATTAGTTACTATATTAGTTACTATCGCTAGAAGTTTAACAGATAGCAGAAGTTATCAACTTTTATAAATGTTAGTAATAGTTAATTATAAATGCAGATTATAAGTGTAATTTTTATATCAAAAATAGATAGGTAAATGTGTCATTTTTCTGATATAATTAATTATAAAAAAATAAACTAATTTTGAGATTTTAGTGAAACGCGACTCCATTTATTACCAAATATTTAAACGCTTCCCTGCGTTAATTTTTGAACTCGTTGATGACCGCCCTGAACAGGCGCATAACTACCGATTTGAGTCTGTAGAGGTGAAAGAAACCACCTTTCGCATTGATGGGGTCTTTTTACCTCCCCTAGGTGCAACACCCAGAGTTATCTTTTTTGCAGAAGTTCAGTTTCAGAAAGATGAAGGTCTCTATCATCGCTTTTTTACTGAGTCGCTGATGTATTTGAACCGGAATCAGTCTGAATACGATGACTGGTATTGTGTGGTAATTTTTCCATCACGTAGTTTGGAACCAAGTGATACAAGAACTCATCGAATATTTTTAAACAGTGACCAAGTGCAGCGCATTTATTTGGATGAGTTAGGTACTCCTAATACTCTGCCAATAGGCATTAATTTAATGCAGTTGACAATCGCATCGAATAAAACGATGGCTTCGCAAGCGCGTCTATTAATTGAGCGAGTACAATTAGAGTCAACTGGCATACTGCCGAAAAACGAGATAATAGATATTATCACCACTATTGCCGTTTACAAGTTTTCTTCGTTGAGTAGAGAGGAAGTGGAAGCGATGCTGGGACTAAGTTTAGAGGAAACGAGGGTTTATCGGGAAGCGAAAGCCGAGGGTCGAGTTGAAGGTCGGGAAGAACAGAAAGCTGAAATTTTGAAAGCAGCTGTACCCCTGTTACTAAAAACAGGAATGAGTATAGAACAGATTGCTCAACAACTTAATGTTGATGTAGAAGCTGTCCGGCTTGCTGCACAGCAGAACAGTTAAGGAACTTTTGCGTACAAGTTACAAGTTATCCTGACCTTATAGCGATATCACAGTTTCAGCAGATTCACCCGGCGCGTGACGAGAGCGAAGATGTAAGGTGATTTCCGTATCAAGTCGCTTAAGGAAAATGAGCAGTTTACCCTCGCTGAACCGTTGAAACTCTCCTTTCATCAAATGAGATACTTCAGGCTGCGGAATGCCAAGAAGTTCGCTGATTTCGCGTTGTTTCAGGTTGCGTTGTTTCAAAAGGCGGAGTACCTGAATCCCTATCTTGCCCCGTGTAAAAAGTTCATCTGCATTAGATAAACCGAGGTCAGCGAATACGTTGCCACTGCTTTCTTCAAAAATCGGTTCCTGTGTCATTCGCCCCTTGAAGTGATTTCCTTATTTCCTATAAAAAACTTAGTAATTATTAGTGCAGCTATCCCCCAAACTCCAATTGTGAGGAGGACAGAGAAGGCAAATCGGATATGATCAAAGCTTTCAATGCGACTTTCGGTAATTTCTCCGTTTTGATAATAGTTTCTGGCGAATGCATATCCCAGAATGCCGTATTTGTGATTATATGGAACGTTTACATCCGCACCTTCGGTTATTCCGATTAATGTCTGCGACCCCATATAAGAAAATTTTCCTAAGAAAATATAAGTTGATAATATCGAAGTAAATATCAACATCGTGATTGAAATTGCTTTTATATTCTTACTCATACAAAGTATTAATAGAGCAAACCTAATTACATAAGGAGGTGGGGAGAAATTAAAGATAACTATATAATAAAATGTAAACTTCTCTGAAAGACTTATTCCGTCTCTTCGAGCGATCCGCACTGCGTGCGTCTACACGGACTATTCCCAACTCCCTTGTCATAACGATAAATTTTTCCACCTACTTAATGGATAAGACTTTTAGTTTAATAATTTAGTTGCAGACTTATAAATATTTGCGTTCGCAATGTGGTTTTCGGGGTAAATGAGCAATTTTTACCAACGATAGTCACAAGTGAGCTTCAATGAAGAAATTGCCGCTCAACTAAGTATAAAGCAACTAACTGTTTATTAGCTGCAATAACAGTAAGGCTTTTCAATCACGAACGGATGCTCATTTACCCCCAGGATCGCACAGAGTAAAGTCTTGGTTTTCGGTATAGACAACTGTGTAGATGTTGGTGCAGACTGCTGAGTGTGAAAATCTTGGACTTGCGAAACTGGGCAGCTTTGATATCACTTTTCGGTCATTGATATCAATTTCTTTAAAATTTGGTATTGCTTTTGGCTTTCATAGTGCATCCAGCACACTTATGAAGGGAATTAAGTAAAACTTATCAATCCACGAAAGAATGATGGTTGTGGAAGTGACGATTGATAAGCCTGAGTTAAGTGTGTGAAGTCAGTGACGAAACAATCACCTTTCCAGGGATAATAGAGTGTAATAGTAGCTTTCTACTCATCACACGCTGAACCTTGAAATGAGAACGCTGACGGAATTGGTAGAAGAATGGTTGGACGTGCATCACGGTAAAACAAGGGCTTCGTATCACAATACCATTCGCAAGTTCTTAACTTTTACCTGTGTGGAAGCGATCGCTGACATTCAGATCCGTCACGTCCGGGATTGGTTGGATTCCTTGCAAGAGGCAGACACGACAAAGGTTAAGCATCTCAACATTCTCAAGGCGTTTTTTTCCTATGTGACCAGTATGGAGAAACCGCCGATTTCTCGTAGCCCTATCCCCAAACAGTTCAAGTTGCCCAAGCCGAAAGATACTTTGGTTGAGCGTATCCTTGCACCAGAAGATGTGGATGCGATGATTGCGGCGACGACTGACAAGCGCAATCGGTTAATTTTAAAAACTTTGTATTTAACAGGGATTCGGGTGTCTGAGTTGTGCGGTTTGCGGTGGAAAGATGCGATCTCTTCTCGCGGTGGTGGTGGGCAGATTAATGTTTATGGCAAGGGGGGGCGGACTCGCCGAGTCCATGTTCCCCAGGAGCTATGGGTGGAATTAATGTCACTGCGTGGTGAGGCGTTGAAAGATGCGCCAGTGTTTGCCGGGTGGCCGCCGAGATACGTGCAAAATGGGACACGTTGTAAAGAAATGTTAAGAAGTAAACAAAAAACCGGGGATTTGCAAGGATTACAGCCGCTTAAGCAAGCAATAAACTTTCGACCTCATCCAATGAAGGTGGCACAGTCTCCATATCAATCAGGTAATCGCCAAACCGCTTAACATGAGCCGTAATATAAGGACTCACAACCGCCACATCCTCACGACTAATCAAATATCCCTGCTTCTGTAAATCACGCAATATATCAGTTAAATCAACAACATTTTGGAACAAAACAGCATTTGCCACCAAGTCCTTATACTTAATTACTTTTTCCTGTTCAATGGGGTCATTCTTCATCACAACCCCAAAGCCGCCAAAGAAAAACCACTTTGAGAATTTATGGTAAGCTTCTACAATATTCGTAACAGCAGTAATTTCTTTTCTCAGTTGCATATCCGATATATATTGCAGCAAGAAAATAGTTCTCACTACTTGTCCTAATTCCTGAAAAGCTTGATATAACCTGTTTTTACGACTATAATTACCCAATTTACGCAATAAAATTGCGCTTGATACTTTACCTGTCTGGATTGATAAAACCACCTGTAAAATATCTTGCCAATGGATTTCTATCCGCTTCCAATTAACGGTAAGAGAGAACAAAGAATCAATATGTTGATAAACAGTATCTTTGTCAGGACGATAAAAATTTAAATCTTTCCAATTACGAATCCGAGGCATTAACTTAATTCCCAGCATATGTGCCAATGCAAACACAGGTGTTGATTGACCGTGGGTATCAGCATGAATTGTATCGGGTTGAATATCGGAAGAGTTTTTTAACAACCCCTCGATGATATGAACAGCTTCCCAAGTCCCACAAGAAATAAACTGACTAAATAAAGCCACATAGGTATCAGAGATATGGTGGTAAGCTATTCCTCCGTAGCCACCGTAGCGAATATGATACTCAGACAGTAAATTCTCTTCGTAGAGTTCGTACTTCGTTCCATCTGCTGCCGCACTTTTACCATCACCCCAAACTGACGGCAGATTTAAAGCATTGTAGCGATTAATAATATCCACCAACGCTGCATTGAGTTTATCCACCGTCACATGGCGACGGTTGACAAATGCCAGTTCCTTCGCGGTGACAATGCCTCGCATATGTCTGGCCGCTTGAGTCGGCCCCAAATTGCAACCATAAGTAAACGTCGTCAAAAGATAACGTTCCGTCGCACGTTCAATTTTAGGATCACTACCAGACAGCGGCCCAAAGTGACGGGTAAAATTTGTCCAGTAGTCAACGTTTCTGAGGATATCGATTAAATTTCTTTCTGGAAAACATTCTTCGATTTTTTCTATTAAGGCAATGGCCGCAACACTCAACTCGTTACGCTGATACTTTTTGAGGATGGGTTCGCCTTGATCATTAATAATAAATTGGTGGTTATTGGGATAACCTGCATCCACAGCAGCGGCCGTGTCCGTCAACCAGGATTTTAGTGTCTTGGTAAAAAAAGAAGCGGTATTAGGAAAGCCTAAATTCTCACAGTATTGGTCAACTAACGGCAAACACTCTGACCAAGGCAGTAATTGTTCGCGGTAGTCGGCGTAATCTTCACTACCAACAACGCAGACATCTCCTGACCTTAATTCGGCTGCTAGGTAGTAAAAAATACAAGCCTCGAAGTGTCGCCGAACGAATTTGGTTTTCTCTCCTTGCTTGACTACAACTAATTTTCGCCACTGTTCTGAAATAAAATCTAGTTCAATACTTGCTTTGAGAAATTCTCCTCGGCGATGAGAATTATCTAGGATAAATTGTAATGCTTCAATAACACTTTGTTCGTTAGTAGTTGATTTGAACTCTAATGCTTTTACTAAGCGAAAAAATGTCCGACGGTGATTTTTATAGAATTTCCATATTAGAGGAAGATGATTATTACCCCTATAAGCATTCATCGCCTCACATTCCGAAAGCAGTTGCTCTGACCCTCCATCTTGAGTGAACACATTATTTAGTTTATGAAACAGGGAGATTTCCTGATTTGTTGTTAACTCAGTAGAGAGATTTAATTCCTGTATCTGCTCCTTTGAATTAGATGAATAACTATCGGATGCTTCAATCTCTGGGTGAGAATCTGCTTGTTCATGTGTTAATTGATTTTCCTCCATAAACACATGGATGACATTAGTCAACACCCCAACTAATTTCTCTTGCGTTTCTTGGATTCTCTTTTTGATGAGTTCTAATTCTTTGGTAGCGTCGTTATTGATTGAGCGCATTTGTTTTAAAAACATCTCAACCAAACTATCTCGTGCTATCACTTGCGCCGCATAAATTAAGCATAAAATCAAAGTAATCCGTTTGGATAAACTGAAATCTTTGATTTCATGGGCATCTAACACCCGTGCTTCGGCAGCAAAATGGTGAATTTTTGCCGTGGTAATATCTTTGAGGATTGGCTTAACATCACCCAAAGAATCCAGCCATATTAAATGTACAATAAAGTCATTGATATTGTTACGGGTAGGACTTTTAGGTAGTTGCTTCAGGCTATTAAATGAGGTTTGATACTCAAGCGGATGACGCTCTAACAAATCCAGCAAGCGTTCTTGGTAATCTGATGAAATGCGATTCAGTACCAGGGAAAATAATCTTTGGTTTACGACATTTCTCACTCGACGGACTAATCTATTTAATGTGTTGAATCCTGGTAATTCATATCTATTCTTAACTAATTCAGCAATGGCTACATTCATTAAATCAGCAGGATTATCCATAACAGTTGCCGATTCATTCACTGCTTTTATAGCTAGATGTAGCCCAGTTTGATTAAACTGATTTACCTGGAGATATTCACGGATAGCAGTCCGGTGGCGATACATGGTTTTGCGATTTTCATAACCCAAAACAGTATCAACTGAGAATTTTAAATTGCTGCGAATATGATTAACTATTTTTAGAGGAATTTCTATTAGAGAAGGAAAGTAACCTAGTCGCTGGAATGATTTTAGTAGGCATACTAAGTTAAGAATATTACTTTCACCTTTAGTTGTTGCGTAAGCAAAAGCAATTTCACTCTTGTTGGGTGTGTAAATCTCGGTGAGTTCTTTGGCGGTTAATTGACGCTTAAATCGAGGGTAAGCGGTACGTTCTATTGATGTCACCATCAGGATGTTTTTGTGCGATTTAAAACTTCAAAAGATATATATCACCAATCAGCCACAAGCGTTGGATTTTATGTAGAGAAACATTACCAAAAAGAACTGTTTATGGGCAAGTTTTTAATATGGAATGTGTGGGGAGTTGATTGTTTCGTACCCAATGTTAAAGTACCCAATTACCTTTTATGGGCAAGTTGGTTTTTATGACTCATACTGCTCCACCCAAAAAAGTCACAAACCTAGAGAAACGCACACGAGAATATCTGCTACCCAATGAAGTTGAAGCCATGATTAAAGCAGCCTCATCAACCGGGCGGCATGGTCACAGAGATTCGGCTTTAATTTTACTGGCTTATCGTCACGGTCTACGTGTATCAGAATTGGTAGCCCTGCGATGGTCACAAGTAGATTTTTCTAGTGGCACAATTCATATTAATCGACTCAAGCATGGTATCAGTTCAACCCATCCTTTACGTGCAAAAGAGTTGAGGTGGCTACGACAACTACAACGAGAATATCCTGACTCCCCTTACTTGTTTGTTTCTGAGCGTGGTACTCCGATGGCTGCTGCCACAGCTTTTAATATTATTAGTCGTGCTGGCACCCTTGCTGGTTTAGCTTTATCGGTACATCCGCATATGTTACGTCATGCCTGCGGGTTTTATCTGGCTTCTCATGGTCACGACACTAGAGCTATTCAGGCTTATCTGGGACACAAAAATATTCAACACACTATTCGCTACACAGAGCTATCGAGTGATCGCTTCAACAATTTCTGGCTCGACTGAACCTAAAATCAATGGTTTCAAGCTGATTTTTTTACAAAACTTTACAACGTGTCCCATTTTGCACGTATCTCGGCGGCCACCCTGCCAGTGCTACGGGCAGACCCTTGGCCCCTTCTCATATTGACCGAGTGGTGAAGCGGGCGGCGGCGGCAGCAGAATTAGAGAATGCCATGAATGTTTCAGCGCATTGGTTTAGGCACAGTCACGCTACCCACGCTTTGGATGAAGGTGTTCCAGTGCATTTGGTTCAGGCTACTTTAGGACATACAAGTTTGGATACTACGAGTAAATATCTGCACGTAAGCCCTGATAGGAGTTCTGGGGAGGTTTTGGTTAAGCGATGGTCTGAGCCGTTTTAAATTTTCAGCTTTGAATTGGTTGCACACTCAGGCGATAGCCGAGATGATGCAGAATAAGGCTGATGGTTCGCAGTTCGGGGTTGCCTTCTGGCGACAAGACTCGGTAAAGATTCTGGCGGTTCAAACCCGTTTTTTCCGCAAGGCTCGTCATTCCCGAACGTGCTTCCACCACGTTCCGTAGTGCTTCCAGAAAAAAACCCAGATCGCCATCCTGCTCGTACTCTTCAAAGGCAACGTCCAGGTACGCTGAAGCCATTTCCGGGTTCAGCAGCTGCTCGAACACAACCTCGTCATGGTTTCTCAGTTTCTTGCTCATCCTGTTCCTCCTGATAAGCTTGCCAATATTCTTTAGCTTTTTCTATGTCCCTCTCCTGGCTGTCCTTGTCGCCACCACACAGGAGAATCACCAGATCGTTCGCGGATTCACCAAAGTAAACGCGGTAGCCACTGCCAAAGAAAAACCTCAGTTCAAGCACGCCATCTCCAACCGACTTGCAATCTCCGTAATTGCTTTGCTTGAGTCGCTCTATCCGTCGAATTATCCTTGAACGGATCACATAGTCCTTCAAGCTTAAGAGCCATTCGGTGTACGGCTCCTTGCCGTCTTCTTTTGCATAGACTTTCAGGGTTTTTTGACTAACAATATCAGCCATAGATTATAAATCGTAGCTTAAAAGCGACAAAGTTTCAAGAATAACGCTGCCCTACCAAATTTTGGGACGTTTACCCTGGCACTCACTACAACCCTAAACATAGTTTGAAAGCAGCATTTACTATTCGCTAGTTATTGTTTGCAAAATTTCGTTGACATCTTATGAGGTATTAGAACTAATTCCTATTGATTCTAAATGTTCAATAGCTGTTTTAAATGCTTCTTGAGATGGGTAATGTTCTTCAAAATAATGTTCATCCTTATACCCATAAAGAATATTATCTGAACCAATATTCTTGAAGAATTCTTCAGATGGTATCAAGAGTTTTATACTGTGAAAATAGCCTTCAAGATAACCATAAAAATAGCAGAAAAAGTAGTTTATTTCTTGACGAGAGAATTCTAATTCAAAAGGTTCACGCTGTATTTGATTATTATAACCTTCTACATCGCTCTCTAAAATTCTGTAGAAGCTGAAGTATAGTTTACCACAATTATCATAGATATCTATCAAATAAAAAAATTCCCCTTGTAGTTTATCTAAAATCAATAATACTGGAAAAGAAAAAGAACCTTTCCAATCATCAATCCAATCACTACTTTCGCCCAACAAGTGTGTTAAACTAACGAAAATTTGAGCTAAATTGAGTTTATTTTTATTCTCACGTTCTGAAAGATAAAAGTGCATATAAAACATATAATCATCTGTGATAGGAAGGCTCTTTCGCCTAAGCTTCCTAAATTCAGCATCATCTAAACGCCAAAGTTCGTATTTAATATCTTTTCGTTTGAGTTCAACTTTCTTACGCTCTTTAATTTGCTTAATTACTTGTCTCATATATTTGAATTAAATTCATAAAATCGTTCAGTATAAGTGTGCTATAAACGATTTGCAGACAAATCTCTAATTCCCTATAATTCACTTTGGTTTTGATTTAGTGCTGAATTTCTGCTCATCCGATTCACCAAACTCAGATAATCGTCTAATTCCTCATATCCATCTAATTCTTTTTCGTCCTCTGAAGTAAGAACAGATTCTTGCTGCTTAATTAATAATGCTTCAATTCGCCCTTGTACTAAGTTGGAAGCTCGAAATATTGGTACTCCTTCTACTAGCTCGATGCGAACAGCACCATCTAATGGTAAACTGTTGGGCAAGTGTGACAATTTCATAGGTAAATTGATTGTCATAAATTACTTTATCCAGACTGTCGGTGAGATAATTTTAGCTGACTTGTCATCTAAATAGAAATTGTAAACAGGTTCTCCTGATAATTCACAGCGAAGCGGCTCAAGAATTTTAGTGAACGGATTCCAAACTGCTGTTACAGTTCGTTTTGCTTTCTTTCTTTGCAATTCACATTGAATATGTACCGTAGGTAAATGAATAATCATGGCACTGTGCAACCAAGCTTCCACAGTCATTGCGTAACGCTCTTGGATATCTAACAATTTTCTTTCTAACTCTCTATTAGTGGCTTCAATTCGTGCTAGTTCCTTATCCTTTTCATCACCGTCTAAATGTTTTGACTCAATCTTGTGGCGAATTTCGGAGCTAATGGTGTTGTAATAAGCCTTGAGTCTATCTTCATCTCTGGCTTTTGCTCTTGCTAATTTAGCCTGCCAATTTTCTAGAGATGTTCCAATCAATATTGCACTTTGATGTTCGATTAACTTCAACAACTTATCAACAGGGATAGATAATGGCGTTTCTTGATCATCGACAGAGATTCTGTCTGCTTCCCAGAACAAAGCATCACCAATTTCTACTGGTGTTACTCCTGTTAGTTCATTGATAATAAATGAAACTAAACCTATTCTTTTTTCATCTGCATTTGCTGTGTAAGCCACATTACACAAGATGTAACGAGTGGTTTCTGGTTTAGCATCTAAAAAACGAATTAGACCATTTTGAACTACAAATCTCTCTGCTATGCTCTTTTCAAATCCTGTAGTTTTTAAATAGCCATCGAATTTCACACCCAAGGCACTAATGAGTCCTTTGGTAGCTAATAGGTCAGATAACTTATTTAATACTTCCGAATGATAGGTGATGAAAACACTTTGAGGTACATCAACTTTAGTTGAAAAAGTAACTTCTTCAGGTAGAGAAAGTAGCGATGCTATATTTTCCGTCAACAACGCATTTAAAATGTGTTCATTAGCAGATTCTGCTATGCCGTCATGTAGAGAAATAATTTTTGATAATGTAGCAATAATTGGGTCGAAAATCATATTTAATTAAATCAATTTCTCAAGCTTCAAAATCTTCACCAAAAATCTGTTCATCCAGTTCTTGAATTTGCTGATATTGGTTTTTGGCTTTCAACAAATTATCTGCCAATTGCTCGAAGGCTGTATCTAGTTCGGGCTTAACTTGATGCTTGAGCCAGATATCCATGACAATTTCACTAAAGTCAAATTCATCATCCACATTCCCTAAAATTGTTTCAATTTCCCCAACGACAAGTTCAAACATATTAATTTTGTCGTGCAATACCCGCAGAATATATTCTTCGATACTGCCCTTGAGACAAAAGTTAAAAATAAACACATCTTGCGTTTGTCCGATGCGGTGAATACGACCAATGCGCTGTTCTATCTTCATTGGGTTCCAAGGCAGGTCATAATTAACAATCGCATTGGCAAACTGAATGTTACGTCCCTCGCCGCCTGTTTCCGATGCTAAGAGTACAGAAACATTATCCCGAAATGAGGCGATCGCCTCATCTTTCTGTTTAAGGGACATCCCGCCAGTAAATTCTGCAAAGGGTATATTTGCTGCTTGCAGAGTTTTAGCCAAATAGGTGCTAGTTGCTTTATGGGTTGTGAAGACCAAAGTTTTCTGGCGAGATTTTAAAAGCATCTCTACCAATGCTTTTGCTTTTTCGACCTGTTTTACTTGGGTAGCTCGTCTTGCTAAAGATTTCAGTTCTTCATCGGGTAGGCGAAGAGTCAGTTGCTTGAGGGAGTCAGCCAAAGCACCAGGGGATGAACCAGCACGCATTAGCAAATTAGTGCGGGAGAGTCTGTCTAGCTTGTCTTCTGAAGAACGTAAATACTCGCTCAAGTCTTGGTAAAGTTTCTCCTCGCCTGCTGCTGGGGTAACGGTAATTGTGGTGGCGAAGCGTTTAGGTAGTTTGACATCTACTAAGGCGCGGGTATTTCGTACCATGACTTCCCGCATCAGAGAACGTAACTTTTCTGGATTTTTAGGGACTCGTCCATTTCTGGAATCGACATATTCTTTTTTAAAAGCAGCTTCTGTTTGTAGTAGTCCCGGTTTGAGGAGAGTTAGCAGATTAAACAATTCCACAAGGGAGTTCTGCACTGGCGTAGCAGTGAGCATGAGGATAAACCGCTTATTCAGGGCATTGACCAGTTTCCAGTTGAGGGTAGTGCGATTTTTCAGGTGGTGGGCTTCATCGACAACTACCAAGTCCCAAGTGCGACTGGTGACGTGGGGATAATGTTTAGCAGACTTAGCCGTGTTTAATGAAGCGATAATTCGGGAATTATCTGTCCAAAAAGATTCTATGGGTTGTTGGGGGTCACGGTTATCTGTGGTAATAGTGGTGATATTAAATTTGTCACTTAACTCTGATTGCCACTGGGAAACTAGGGATGCGGGAGTTAACACTAGGAGGGACTGTACCATACCCCTAGCTAAGTATTCGGCTATGATTAGTCCCGCCTCAATGGTTTTGCCCAATCCGACTTCATCCGCTAGTAATGCGCGTCCACCCAGTTGTCTGAGGACTTTTCGGGCTGTTTCAATCTGATACCAGTATTTGTCAATAGCAGTGAGGGTGGGCAGACAAATCAGCTGATCATAGTCTGCCATTACCGAAAGGTTAAACAGGTCTAAACGCGCTTCGTAGAAATTAATAGGGTCATATTTACCAGATGTCAGAGCTTCTAAGGCAGTGGAAGAATTGAATTTGAATGTATAATTCTTTTCCATGATGCACCCCCACAAGCTACTTTTGACCAATCCGCGTACACATAGCAGCTATCTTCCCGCATAGTGACACTGTTAAATCTACATACAATGAAGTTATATAAAATCTACTGCAATTTCTATCTAAAAAATCAACTTTTTTCATCTGATACACGTAAACTGGAAACTAAAACCGAGTCGGTTGACCAAACCTCAACGTATTTTTTAGGAACAAGAGCCAGTGTCAACTTCAGACAAGCAATGCCGCATTATTGCCCTGTTTAATCAGGCGGGTGGTGTCGCCAAATCAACACTAACCCAAAATTTGGGATACCACCTAGCGAAACGAGAACACCGCGTTCTCCTCATCGACATAGACCCCCAAGCGTCCTTGACTAAATTCATGGGGTTAGTGCCATCTCAGTTACAAAAAACTGTTGCTGATGCCATTATCAACGAGCAGCCTTTACCGATTCATGAGGGCATTCACGGTATGGATTTGGCTCCAGCAAGCAGAGTTCTGAGTGGAGCAGAAATGCAATTAGTTAGTGCTGCCATGCGCGACTTGCGCCTCAAGGAAGCCATTGAACCTGTTCTAGATGAATACGACTTCATCCTGATAGATTGTCCGCCCAGTTTAGGATTACTTTCTTACATTTCCTTAGTTGCTGCTACACACGTTCTCGTCCCTGTAGAAACCCATCTCAAAGCCTTTGAGGGAACAGACGAACTGTTACAAACTATCACCCACGTTAAAAATAAAGCCAACCGCAAAATTCAAATAGTAGGGTTTGTTCCTACGCGGTATGCTCACCAAAACTCAGCCGATAAACGCGCATTAGCAGCAATCCAAGAACAACTTTCGGCTTGGGGTCGGATTTTCCCAGCCATCCCCAGAGCCACCGCTTTTGTTGATGCGACAGAAGAACGTGCGCCCCTGGCAGTGTTTGACCCTAAACATTCTGTAGTCCCTATCCTTGAAGAAATAGCTTTGGCTTTGGAGACTTTGTGATTCAACGTAAGCAAACTAAGAAAACCTTTGCAGGACAAATTACCACTCCACCCCCTGCGCCTTGGTTAGACTCACCAGATGGAGACACAGCAGGTACTACTGAAACTACTGTCAAGCTTGAAGATATAGTTCTGCCTCAACACCAGCCCAGACGATACTTTGACCCACAAGCATTAAAAGAATTAGTTGAGTCAGTCAAACAGCATGGCATCCTCCAACCTTTGTTGGTACGTCCACTAGGCTCTGGGAAATACGAGTTAGTAGCAGGAGAACGACGTTATAGGGCAGGGCAGGAAGTAAAACTTGAAACTGTACCTGTGGTTGTGCGTGAGCTATCAGATGACCAAGCGTTTCAGTTGGCTTTAATTGAAAACCTGCAACGAGAAGACCTGAACCCTGTAGAAGAAACAGAAGGTATCTTGCACCTGTTAGCCATCCGGCTGCATTGCGATGTAGAAGCGGTCAAATCCTTGCTGTACCGCATGAAAAACGCTCACAGCAAAGAAGAAAAGCAGCCAACAGAGTCATTAGATGAATCTAGGAGAAACGTTTCTCCTAACTTAGAATCAACGGAATCTCTTGATAACATTTCTGACAATTTGGATTCTGTCTCAGAATCTAGGAGAAACGTTTCTCCTAAAGTGGATTTGGAGCAATCAAAGACGGTAGAACAGGTATTTGAGAGCCTGGGACTGATGAATTGGCTATCGTTCACCACCAAGCGTTTACCATTGCTCAATCTGCCCGAAGACATTTTAATGGCATTGCGACAAGGTAAGTTGGAATACACAAAAGCCCAAGCTTTGGCACGGGTAAAAGATGAGGAAGTGCGAAAACAACTCTTGTCACAAGCAATAGCTAACGATTGGTCTTTAAGCCAAATCAAAGAACAAATCATCGCCAACACTTCATCTGAAACACCACCAGCATCTAAAACACCTAACCAAATACCAGACCGACTCAAAGATATTACCCAGCGCATTAAAAAGCGTCAGCTATGGAAAGAACCTAAAAAGCAAAAACAGCTAGTAAACCTGATAAACAAGCTAGAAGCCTTACTTACGGATGAGTGACGGGGAGTGAATTTTCAGGTAATCTCTACAAATAGTTGAAAAAATCTGTGATCAACTTTAGGTGCAAAGGGAGAAACAGATATGGCGGAAGATTCACAGATTCGAGCATTACTCAAAGCTTGGTTAGATTACATAAAAGTCGAAAATTTGAGTAATGCCAAAGTAGAAGCTGACGAATCGGAACACCCCAACATCTGGGACTCTTTTGTAAATCTGGTTGGCGATAAATTATTAATAGACGAGTCTTTATTTAAAAACATCAAGCAACAGTTTAAAAATTCCCAGAAAAAAGTTCAAACAGAATTACCATCAATTGCCGTAGCTTTCCCACAGCTTTATGAAATTGAAAGCAATCGCCGTCAATTTCGCCCGTTGTTCACCATCAACGTTTCTCCAATATTCGAGGGCAACTACCGTAATAGCGGATGGGATTTAACACAGTATGAATTTCAGCCTGTTATTCCCAATTTGATGCAGTGGTACGGGCTGGAGGAAGAAGCGGCTGAGTCCCTGGTGACAAGGGAGGGGTTGAAAGTTTTTCTGGAAACTACTTTCAATCGCCCCTTTAAGACGCTACAAGACTTTATGGGACTGATTGAATTACCGCCGTTTCCTGTACGGTCAAAACTTCTCCCTTATCTGTTGGATTTTGACTATACTCCTTTTAATCACCACCTCAAAAAAGATTTTCAAAAAATCAGCGAACAGAGTTACTTTCAGTGGGCAAGACCAGGACAACCAGCTGACGAATACCTGTTTGGACAACCGAAACCACATCAGCATGAAGTACTTTTTTTGGGTGCATTTCCCAACTCCCAGCCCGATGACTATCAAGCACAAGCTCTCAAACATTCTCAGTCATATCCCATTACTGCTGTGATTGGCCCACCGGGGAATGGCAAGACGACACTGTTGCTACATAAAATAGCGCAGCAAGTGGTAAGTCGAGCGGTGGAATTAGCAACAACGGGTCAAGATAGAAGTAACCTAACTGTGGTAACAAGCACTAACAATTTTGCTGTAAAGAATGTTGAGAAAATCTTAGCCAGTAACTTAACCTCTGACCGTTTCTACTTATCAGGAGGTTCAAGGGATTTAGTTGATAGTCAAGTCTTACCTAGTTTGCAAGCTGCACTCGACTGGTTAATCAAAGAAACGTTTAATGACGATGAATGGTCATCAGCAAAGCAACAGTTGTTAGCAGGTGTTCAACAAATAGAGTCTTATAAAAAACAAGACTCAGATAATCTTCAACAGAAAAGTGCTGATGAACAACTACTAGAGGAGCTACGCCGAGATATACAATCAGTTGAGTCAGCGATAAAGACATTTGAACTTCAGCCATCATCACCATTAGAATATTCACGCGACTACTCTGGATTTCCAGTCGAAGCCTACCAGCTTCTAGGACAACATCTTGACAATGCTAGGCGTTCTTTATCGGCTCAAGGTTACAGGTCAGCATCTAGTAGAAACGCCAACTGGTTTGTCCAGATTTTGCAGGCGATTAAGCGATTCTGGCACTCGATAACCAAAAACAGCCCCCGTCATATTCTCAAACGCTTACATAAACAAATAGAGATGCCTGTGCTGGCAACGCTGGCCACACCATTTCCCTTTCAAATTCCATTAACACCTGAATCTCTCATAGCAGCAGCGCAAAGTGTTGAAAATTTACGTAAAGAAGCATCAAATTGGCAGCAACAACACAATAGTTTTAACAGCACACAACAGCAGCGAGAGTTATTACAGCTACAACTAACTGACCTTATTACTCGCAAAGGAGAGGTCGAAAACCGACTTGCTACTTATCCCTCCAAAGATTTTTACAGTCGTTTCTACAGTGAATTGCACTCGCAGCAAGTAGAGTTATTTAAGTTGTCTTGGCAATTTCAACAGCAAGAAGCTCGACGGCGAAATTCGGAAGTGATAGCTTCTATTAGGACTTACATTGCATTATTAAATGGCGAATGGGAAGCTTACCGTCAGTTAAGCGCAAATTGGAGAAACATTTATCGGGATATCAGTCTGTTGTTTCCGGTATTCCTTTGCACTTTGCACTCCATCCGCAATTTGTTACCCTATCCCGATACTGGCTGTATTGACCAAGTAATTGTAGATGAAGCGGGTCAGATTCCACCACATCAGGTTTTTCCCGTTTTAGTGAGGTGTAATCGAGCTTTGATTGTAGGCGATCCATTGCAACTGGAGCCGGTTGTTAATTTGAGCAACCAGAAGAAAGAGGAATATCGCAGCAAATCTTTTCTGTCACAGGGACTTACAGATGCCGATTATGACCGCTACAGCCCCACTGCTACCACAGCTTATCATCGGGCGGCTGGGGCAGCAGGGCAACCGCAAGATATTGGTCAGGGCATTATCCTGAAATATCATTACCGTTGCGTTCCGGTGATTGCTGATTTTTGCTCAAGCTTGTGCAATTACGGCATGATCATCAAAACTGAGCCTAAAGCTTCTCGCTTGGGTACTAACTTGATTGCTTGTAATGTAGAAGGGAAGCTAGAGAACAACGTTAATTGGGCAGAAGTTGATGCAGTAGAAGCGTTGATTGAGGAGTTGTTAGCGGCGGGTTATTGCTTAAATCTAACTGACTCTCTTAACGAAATTGGCGTGATTTCACCTTACCGCCGTCAGGTAAATGCTCTGACTCAACGTTTAAAATCTCGTTGGACTAATTTTTCAGACAAGAGCATTGGCACAGTTCACACGTTTCAAGGGGGTCAAAAATCAGTAATAATTTTCTCGACTCGCCAATGTCAATCAACGGATAGTCTCTGGTTTATTAATCGGCGGCCTAATTTACTGAATGTGGCAGTAAGCAGAGCGCGAGAACTGTTTATCCTGGTGGGGAATTTGGGGCGAATTTCTGAAGGGGGGCATACTAAAGAGTTGGTGGAATATATTAAGGAATTTGGGGAGACGCGGTAATTTCAATCAAGTGCAAAGCGCAAATAATAAGTAATCATATCAATCTGCTTTAAGAATTTTTCTACTCATCCCTCACCGCTGCTAGTTTCTTCTCCCAAAATAATGCCTTGCCCATCTGGGGATTTAGCTCATAACCACTGAATCCGCACGCCTTGTATGCTGATTGGGCAACATGGTTTCCTTCAAGTACTTCTAGCGTAAGTTTGCAGCAGCCCAAGTCGAACGCGATCTCCTCCGCTTTCTGTAGCAGCAGTTTGGACAAGCCTCTACCACGGTAAGGTAAAGCAACAATGACATCGTGAATATTAAGTAATGGCTTACACGCGAAGGTAGAGAATCCTTCTAAGCAGACAACAAGCCCTGCGGGTTCGGCATCGACAAAGGCGAGAATGACATGAGCCGCTTTTCTTTTTGCCAGATCTGCTCTTAGATTTGCTTTAACGTAGTCCGACAAACCTTTACCACCACCCATCGGGTCAAGCGCATACTCATCCATTAATTGAACCATAGCATCGGCATGAGCAGGCAGACTAAGGTCTGCTTCAACAATTTCAATCATCTATTAATCCTTGCTATGACTATTTGCGGGGCTTGGAGAGATGCGATAATTTTAACCATTCTCAAAGTATTTTTTGCGTATTTAGCAGGAGATGCCGTTTATTTATAAATCCTGTATTCAAGCTCATCAAGAAGATGACCGCTCTTGTTAATCTGTTGAAACTCCCGAAATACTTTACCCCCAATACTTTCTGCTATTTTCCGACTGGGGATATTTCTTTGATCAACAGGGTAGGAAAGATAATTGTATTCCAAATTTTTATCCACCCAGTTTTTTAGTACCTCAATTGCCTCTCTACCAAAACCATGACCATGAGCGGATTTCTTGAGCCAAATTCCTAACTCCGGTGTATGAGTATCAATAGCCTCAACCTCACAAATTCCTAAAAACTCTGAATGCTCCTTGTTGAGAATTACCAACACTAGGTCAGTGTGATTTTCTCGTTGTAGAATCATATCTCTGATTATCTTTTCAGTTTCACTGAGACTGGAGGCTGGTTTCGGATACATTAAGGTGGTAATTTCGCTGGTAAATTCTCGAAATACATTTTCTGTATACTCCAAGGAAATCGCTTGTAAAATAAGTCTTTTAGACTCTAAACTGACTTGTTCTAAATTCTCCATAAGCTACGATTTTTGGTTTTTTACTTGAAAAATGTTTTTTAAAATTTTCAATAAAAAAGTAAAACTAAGCAATGGGTAAGCAACAGCTAATGTTATCTACTGTAAATGCAGTATTGATAAAGGTAATAACAGCCAGTGTTGTGCATCTCTATTGCGCGGACGTGGCTCAACAGATTGCAATAGCGAAAGTTTCTGTACATCCCTCGTTTCACGCGTACAAGGTTAAATTCTCCCTAATTGTCATCAGTTTTACCTCGTGTAAGCAGTTGCCTTATTTGGTGAGCCAACATTTCTAGTCCAGTATCCTTGGCAAAAAATCCGTCCGCTTCTGGACATATTCGTTTGCCATACATCCCTAACTCATTTTGGCTCATATGAGCCGTGACAAAGACAACTACAGGCCGAGGCAAGCGTCGCTTGAGATTGGTAATGATTTCGATGCTATTTGTATTTAGCTCATACCGAGCCGTAGGTATCACAAAGTCCACCAAAAAAATATCGTACTGGTTTAGTTCTTCTAAGTGCCATAAGAAACTAGATATGCTATTATAGGCTGCTACAGTATATTCTTGCTTCAGAAAGCGTTGCGCGACCCGACACCAGTGTTCGTCATCATCCAAAATCGCCAGCTTGTACATAGGAATTTAATTTTTCTTTTGACTAAGAAGAGTAATCATGTCTAAAAAGGCATCATAGTCAGTGATGGGCTTGGTATAGCAACTGTCAGCCCCAGATTGGGACAACAGTAGATGTTGCTCGGCGGGCATAGTGTAAGCCGTGACCAAGATAATCGGTATTCGCTCCCATTGTGCCTTCAGATGGCGCGACAGGATGGAGCCATCCACTTTTTCTCCTTGCCAGCGCGCTCCCGGCAAATTGATATCCATAATCACCAGTTCTACCGTCCCCGCTTCGCAGCGGTGGAAGATCTCTTTTGGTTCCGCAGTAATAAACACCTGATGACCCCCCAAACGTTCGATTAATTTGGCGGTTCCTTTAGCTAAGAGTTGGTCATCTTCAACTAATAGGATATTCAAGATTGCTACTAAAACCTCCGTGCGGTGGAAGCGTCTACATTCATATATGAGGGTAGGACACAGGTGATTTTAATTGCCGTCCAAATATTAAAATCCATAAGATACCCATTTTTTTTATGGTCAGGTAAAGTATTTTCCAAGGGCGGCCAAGCCCCTAGCTTTTAGCTAGGGGCTTGGCGCTCAACTAGAGAACCTTGACCTGCTATCTGACTTGGTTCGTTAAGGGGCAAAGTAAAAGTTACTGTGCTTCCATATCCTAGCCCAGGACTTTCAAGCCAGATCTTACCACCCATGAGTTCCACTAATCGCTTGCAGATAGTCAGCCCTAAGCCAGTGCCCCCGTAGGCGCGCTGGGCAGAACCATCAGCTTGTACAAATGGGACAAACAGTTGCTCTGAGTTTTCCATCTCAATGCCGATGCCCGTATCGCGCACCGAAATCTGCGCCATTGTCCCAGTGCTGTCAACGACGGCCCGGACATGGATATTACCCTCATCTGTGAATTTGAAGGCGTTATCCAGCAGGTTCGTCATCACCTGGCGGACTTTGATCTTGTCGGCGAAAACAGTCCCGATTTCACAGTCGAGTGTCAAAGGAACAGCTTTGTAGCGGCTTTCGGCACCAGAGAGGAAACATTGCTCTTGTAAAAGCTGTTCCAGATAAACTGTCTCTAAATCTAAGGCTATGCGTCCGTCTTCAATCTTGGCTATGTCAAGCACATCGTTAATGATGGTGACGAGATTTTGCGTTGATTGGTAAGCGCCGTCGATATATTGGCGCAACTCTTCTTCGTCTTCATAAAGGCGTTCTTTGAGCAACTTTAAGTAATTCAAGGTCGAGGCCAGAGGTGTTCGCAGTTCGTGGCTAGTAGAAGCCAAGAAGTTGCTCTTGAGGCGACTCACCTCTTCGGCGGCAGCTCGAGCATGAGAGAGAGCTTCGTTGTGCATCTCAACTACCAAGCGTTGCTGGCGTTCCCGGTGATAGAAGCGGTTTTGCAGCACAGCCAACGATAGGTGAATGTTCAAAGACTGGATGAGTTCCATCTCTTCGATGCTCCAGGGATGAGCTTTATCTTGTTTGAGCGCCTGCCATTGCGCCATTGACTGGCGGGGTCGCTGTTGGCGCTCATCGTCTTCCTCATAGCCGGGCCAAAGATTTTTTGTGGCGATTTGGTCACGAAAGAATGTTAGATACCCCAGGAATTCTTTACCATAATACAAGGGTTGAACAATCAAACCCCGAATCGGTGTGGTCTGGAAGGATTCAATCAGTTGGTGGAGACGCGGTTCTTGCTGAAGATTAATTACCACTCGCAGGGGAGGTTTATCTTCTTGAGTTAAGGCAGTGTCGATGGGAGCAGGAGTTTCCCCTACCTCTTGCCAAAGGGGATGATTTTCTAGTAATTGTGGTTGCTCTTGCTCGGATGGAGCCGGCTGATTTCCGTAAGTATAAAGATGGGCTGGTAAAGCCTCATCCGGGGAAGTTAAGTACAACCTTCCTCCAGAACTGCCAGAAGCTTTGACTGCTTGCTCTAGAACGTTATGCAAAATCTCTTCAGGGGTCAGAGGCGCGTGCAGCATAGTAGCAATCTGATTAACGATCGCTTCCCTCTGCTGCTGTTCCTGCACTTGACTCAGCAGATTTGCCTGGGTAATCGCCAATGAAACTTGGTCGGCAAGCAATTGGACGACCAGCAAATCCTCAGATGTAATTTCTCTGGGTTCGGCATGATGAGAGATCAACAGCCCCCAGAGTTCCTGTTGATAAATTATTGGCACCACCAGAGAAGATTGCACACCCATCTGAGTGAGATAGTCTACATGGCAGGGGTCTACCGGACGGCTTAAGATATCTTCGAGGGGTTGCTCTTGCACTTCTTCAACGGTCAAGTCCCAGGTCGCCGTTGTTTTGGGAGTCGGCAGCGAGTTAAGGATAATGCGCTGTTCGCTGACATTAACAATGGAGCGGGTACGTGCTTTGACAAACAAAGCCCGCGCTTGGGGCGGAATGTCATCAGATGGATAGTGTAATCCCAGCAAAGAAGGCAGGCGGTTTGGGGCGCTGGCTTCGGCAACGACGTGTCCATGCCCGTCGCGATCAAAGCGGTAGACCTTAGTCCGGTCGGTTTGCAAAAATGCCCGCAACTCGACCACAGTTGCATCCAAAATCTCTTGCAGGTTCAGCGATTGCCTGATGCGGTTCGCCATCCGAGCCAGTAGAGCTTCTTTGCGTTCAGGAAGGAACTGATCTTTTTGGATTCTAAAATCAGAATTTATAGTCAAATGTGTACTCCCAACTTCTCAGAATAATTATTTTATTATTTAACTAGGCTAACAATTGTTATAACTAACTGATCTGGTTCTATTGGCTTTGTTAAATGTTTTTGGAATCCTGCCTGGAGAATTTTTTGCTGGTTAATTTCTCCAGTGTATGCTGTCAGTGCGATCGCTTGAATATCTCTACCTTGCTCAGGCGGTAGCGAGCGAATTTGCCGAATCAGCATGTAGGCGTAAATAGAAGGTTCGTGCAACCAGGGGCAACCAGTCATTGAAATCGTTGACCAGTAAGAGGTTCAGCCATTATCCATTTCTAATGATTGACCCCAGTTTTTCCCCTTTTACTATAAGTAAACT
>NZ_JADEWI010000114.1 GCF_015207705.1 Nostoc sp. LEGE 06077 | reverse complement strand
TATCTAACGCTTTGATAATAGCCATATCACTTACCCCAGCTAATCTGGCTGTTGCCCGAATACTGGCCTTCCCTTGTCCATTGGGGTCAACAGAAATCTCTTGTTTAATCTGTTCGATAATTTGGGCTACTTCAATCTGTGACATAGTTTTATTTGTGTGATGAGTACAAAGTGTTGTGTTTGGAGTTAAACATTCACCCGCACTAAGTCTTCTTCCCGCGCCAAAGAAAAGCGATTGGTGGTGATGAGTGGTTGTTTAAAAGTAGGTAATGCCAATTCCACCAGATAGAACCAAGACTTTTCGATTAACTCAATCCCCAGAATTAGCCTTTGCTTTGTGCCGTGATTGGGAATTTTCAACAGTACGCGCTCTCCCAACACGAAAGAAGGTTTTTTCACAGTTCTGGGTTGTATATTACCCGTGGCAATAATTTGATGTTTAGTTACATAAATGAAATCATTTTTGATCTCAATAATGTAATTCCAGCAATCGTCATACCACTGCACACCCAAGCAGTAGCCGAATGTCCTATTGGGTTTGAGGTAAACTTTCTCTAACACATTGACTTCAACAGGTGGAATAGCTTGTCCCCAAGGTGGGGATAAAAACCAGCATCTTTCTAAATCTGTAATTTGTTCTTTCATACATTCTTTCCTAATAAATAATTGATGGCTTGAGTATCAATGGCAGCAATTCGTTTTCTAATTTGATGTGGTGGATGTTCTAAAAACTGTTTGAGATTTCCCGGTTTCACCTGATAGTATTTGGGACAACTTTGATTTGCCTTGAGCCAGCCTCTTTGAATCCAATGGCGAACAGTTAATAAATTCAGAGATAGAATACTGGCAATTTGATGACAGGTATAATTTTCTGGACTTGTTAAAGTTTTAGTCATGCTTTAGTTCCCTACAAGATAGTTAATAGCTTCAGGATCAAGAGATGCGATGCGTGCTTTGATAGGGTGTGGAGGATTTTTTAGGAACTCTTTAAGATGCCAAGTTCTAACTTGATAACAGCTTGCATAACGTTTATTTGCCTTAAGCCAACCGCGCTTGATCCAACGACACAAAGTAGATAAACTCAAGCAAAGGACGTTGGCAATTTCTTGGCAGCTATAGTTATCAAGTGTGGGACGTGTAGAATAACCCAAACGATTTAATTTCAACTTAATTGCCATAGTTGAACGATGATAACCTTGCCTTTTTAACATCCTGGCTATCTGCTCTTTGGTGTAAAAATCAGCCTTTTCTTCAAGAATGGCAATCTCTTCTTTAGACCATTTAGCACTCATTTTATTACCTCCAACTTTTCATCTGACCAAGAGAAAAAGTGTTGTGAGAATATTAGGTTGTTTATGTTGCTTGAACTTCGCTAACAATTCGTGCGCTGATTGATTCAAAATCGACTTGGGAAATATTCAAATCAGTCTGCATTTGACCACTGTTGTAAAGGTCTACTATTTGCTGTTTAACAACGTCCTGAGTTAGACCATCAAACCAATTCGCAATTACAAATTCGCAATTCGCAGTTAATAAAGTATGTATTTAGCTATGGAATAGAACATTAATATTGAATGCTTTCTCATAATTCCCATTAAGGAGTTGTGTGTTACAGGAATTAATTGTGGTTCCTTTCACAATTGCGAATTGCGAATTGCGAATTGTAAATTGATTGGGGTGAGCTTCACTTGTAATTTTCTCGACTACGGTGACAATGACTTTCATAAGATAAACCTGTATAGTTAATCGAGGTAGATAGGAATAAAAAGAGACATGGGTGCAGAATGTAAAATTTGAGGGTGATGTATTCTTACTCCTGCCCCAAGTCTTTTTTCTTTATTTCAAGCTGCTCCAGCCCTTGATGCTCATAGATATTAGACCTAGTTTGATTTCGTTACTCATTCCTTAACCTCCAAACTTACGGAATATGTAACAATTGGTTTGTTGTAGAAATATCTACTTAATTCCCTTAGCAATTACCTGAATGCAAATCCTTGTTCAGGCAATTGCTTTCTCAATCTGAACTCTCAGTTAAAACTAAAGGCTGTTGATTATCTTCTAGTTCGCATTTCAAATACGACAGTGCTGTTTGAGCATCACCGATTGTTAGGTCAGGGTGATAATCAAGTGCTTGATAATCTGGGTGTAGTTCAATCTGAGATATCAGATATTTGGCAGATTCAACTAATAGCAATAAATCTGGTAAATCCATTTGAGTCACTTCCCTGTTTAGTTAAAACTTCTCGACAACTGCCAACAAAAAGCCGTGTCCAGTATTTTTGATTTGTACTAATTTCTTGTCCAACAAATGCTGAATGATGGTTTGCGAAAACTGAATCCTGTGCAGAGGAAGTGAACCACCACTTTTTCGCAGCGATCGCAGTAGTCTTACAGCAGTTCTTTCCACGTAACAATCGACAACTTTAGCCATCGTTTGAACCTCCAATTGCTGCCAACTGCTGTTGAATAGTTGTGATGCGCTGTTGATACTGCTCAAGTTCTTCTTGTAGTACTTTCTGAAGTTTGGATGTAGATAGTGGCTTGAGTTCGTCATCAAAGTAGGAATGAAGTTCTTCAGAATTTTTGTTAGGAAGCACAATATATCGCCATCCATCTCCGTATTCTTCTGCTAGTAAAGTGCCGGGAGGGCAGTATTCAACGCCGACAATTAAACCTTGCTCTGTCCGTTGTCCTAACCAGAATTTTGGTGATTCCCAATCCTGGGGGATTGATGTACTAAATTGCATAGTTTCGTTAATGAATGAGGAGATTTTTGAATTGATTTGAGTTCGGATTTATGCTGCAATTTTTTCGTCAGTTTTGTTGGTCATACTTGCAGCCAAAAGAAAATCATCAAGTGCGATTACTGCGTTCAATGGCTTGGCGTACTGCTGATTATCGATTTCGTTTGACCAATAGGTTAAATGCTCGAAAACCAAACCCAACATCTGTTCACCCTGATAAATCCGGTAAATCCTGGGACAAACACCATTGCAGTAAACGAGTTTGTAACCGGGGATTTCGATTACCTCAGCATTTGGATGAGTTGGGGGCAAAAGTATTTTTTCGCAGCAATCCCCCCAATCAGTTTCTTGAAAGAAAGACATATTTGCTGTGTCTGTAGCGTGATTTGGCAATTTGTCATAGTTGTATGGCGATCTCCGTTAACCCAACAGCGATCGCCTTTTTTACTTGCGGTACTATGCAGCTACAGCCTGTCTAACACCCAAAAGTGCGATCGCCGCATCAATATCAACAGCCGTCCGACTGCCGCCTCCCAACTGGCTTATTCGGCTATACCACTGTCCTTGGAGGTTGCAGCCAACAAACCCTACACGCTGACGGTTGAGGTATAGAGTAGTGCTGAAGGAAAGCCAGTCTATTTCCCCGTGAGTTAAGCCGTATTTCTTACAAGCTGTTTCTAATTTTTCACTGAGGCGTTCATTCCGCTCTCTGGGTGTTTCAGGTAGTGTTGCTTTAACTTCTGCAACCCGTGAAGCAAACCAGTCTCGCTCAAACGCTAATCTTCCACCGTTAACCAACTGTACCCAAACAGTTATTCCACCTTCAATCCAGAGAGTGCAGATGGATTCGGGTTCTATTTGGATAATCTCGCTAATGATGCGACGGTCACGAGATGTTAGCGGATCTGTGGTTGGTGCTACCGCCTGTGCTTGCTCCGCAACGTACCCGTTCAGTTCGGCTTGAGCAATCGCTTGTTCGTCGGGGGCAATTCTTTTGAGTTGCGTTAGACCGCAATCGGTGGGCGGTTGCTGGGCGGAGGTTGTATGTGTCATGATGGGAATCTCCATGAATATGTGGGACAAAAGGCGATCGCGGAAGTTTGTCAGGCTCAGTCGGTCGTCTTTTGCTATTGTCATAATAACACGATACTAGTATCGTGACAACAGCTAAATGTTATCGTAGATTCGTGTTATCGTAGAATGGTAGTATTAGGAGCATGAAATTGCGAACCAAACTACCAGAGTTAATGAAGTCCAGAGGATTAGATCAAAAAACCCTAGCAGCTGCAACCGGGCTTAGTCCCACAACTGTAGGGAAGCTTTACCGTAGCCATTTTGACCGTATAGATAACCATACTGTCACGACACTGTGTAAATACTTTGGGTTAAGAAAGCTAGATGATTTAATCGAAATCATCTGGGAAGAAGATGATATGGAAGGTAGACAAGTTTGAGTGTAAATACTCAGGGATTGATGTTTTATCTTTTCCCTGAGTCTAATTAGAACTATCTATAAAGCTCAAATTCTCTCTAAATCGATTTTGAGCAAGTCCTACTAAAACAAAAGAGGTGGATAAATGAACCCCCCACCCCGCAAGCGCAACAAAGAATCCACCTCTGCCGCTTCCAGTACCAGTAATTCTCCAGAAGACCCAGCTTCAGCAACCATCGACATTCCCGCCGTCGAAATCCCCGAACTCACCCCAGAAGAACAAAGCGATCGCCTGCACCTTGAACGCAGAGTTGAGAGAGCATTTTTTGAGGCTGGCAAGGCATTGATGGAGTTGCGCGATCGTAGATTGTACAAATCCACTCATCGCACATTTGAGGAATATTGTCGGGATAGATTTGGATACACCCATCGCCGAGTCAATTATTTAATAGCTGGTTCTGTAGTATTTGACAACATAGCAATGGGAACAAATTGTTCCCAAAATGAGGGAGTGGATAAAACGGGAACAAATTGTTCCCAAAATGAAGAAGTAAACAAAACTCAAACAAATCGTTCACGAATCCTGCCGACTAACGAAGGACAAGTGCGCCCCTTGGCACAGCTAGAACCCCACCAGCAGATTAAAGTTTGGCAACGGGCAGTACAGGAGGCTGGTGGTAAAGTTCCCAGTGCCAGAATCGTAACTGATGTGGTGCAAAAAATTATGGGACGTACCAAAGTCCCCAACACTTACCAAATTGGCGAAGTCTGCCAGATTTTAGTCAAAGACAACCCTGATTTGCGGGGGAAAGGTGGCTGTTGGTGCATCGTGACTTATGTTAGTGAGTTTAGCTGTACGGTGAAAACTTGGGATTGCGAACTGACGGTTGGGGTACAGCATTTGAAGTCTTATGATTACTTGCCTCAAGAATGCCAGCAGATGCAGGAGATATGCGATCGCATTCGGGGGTTGCGGGAGAACGAGAACTTGGAAGAAGCTGGTAGGGCTGTGTTGAAATATCTGGGAGAGATGAAGCGACCGTATTTGACTGCGGTAGAAGAAAAGCTATTGAGTTTGATTGAGGAAGAATACACTCACTAATTGACGTGAACTGTGAAAAAACTCGACAATAGATGGACACTCATCTTATGATTGGGTAATCAGCTTGATGATTGTCGGGTCAAAGAGGGGTCAAAAACCCTAGGGACTCGTCAAAATCGCCAGAACCTTGATAATATAATAAATACAGCGTTTCGATAATTCTGAAAGTTGCAAATTACTTGCAATAAGCGGGGCTGGAAATGACCAAAATTTTCGACCCGTCAAATCCCGTACCAGGAAGCTTGCTCTGTAACAGTTTCAGCACCGAGCAGTTTCTAAACCCAATTACCCCGCAAGGGGACTGAAACATGCTAAGAATGTCTTGACCTTGAGAAAATGAAACTGTTTCTAAACCCAATTACCCCGCAAGGGGACTGGTGCGACTATCGGTTGCACGACGAGAGTGAGTATCTCAGAAATACTCCTGGCGAGTGTCAATGCCAGTACCCGCCCAAAGGGGCATTATAGGTAACTGTGATGTCTCAAAGCTAGAGGGTAAAAT
>NZ_JADEWI010000007.1 GCF_015207705.1 Nostoc sp. LEGE 06077 | reverse complement strand
TTGCGAAGATAAAAAGAGTAATCGAGACTTAGCCAAAGTTCGAGTTGTCGGTGAGCATATTAATCGGAAACTAAAGATATTTAAAATCTTGTCTGACCGTTATCGCAATCGGAGAAAAAGATTTAGTCTGAGATTTAATCTCATCGCTGGTTTGTACAACTATGAGCTTCGTCTCCCTAAAACTGAATCTGCTTAACTGACTTTTGCAAGAGGTCTATTATTAAATTTCCCCCTTGATTAACCAGGATTTTGTATTTAACGGGATTTACGATTAATCTCAACCAAACTGAGTACTTTAACAGGAAAGGGACAGGTAGTCAACTGAAAATAAGATATTTCTCAGCCTTCTACGCCTTCCCTTTACCTTCTACTTCCTAATTCCCTAGAGGTTCATTTCCTGGACAAAATTGGTGTAAACATTACCTTGTAAAAACTGTTGGTTTTCCATAATTCTTTGATGAAAACCAATAGTTGTCGGTAGTCCGGTAATGGCACACTCCCGCAATGCACGTTTCATCCGATTAATTGCAGTTGCCCGATCTGGCCCCCAAACGATGAGCTTGCCAATTAAAGAATCGTAATAGGGAGGAATCTGGTAATCGGTGTAAACGTGAGAATCAATCCGCACACCAGGGCCACCGGGGGGAAGATAACCGCTGATTCGTCCTGGAGCGGGACGGAAATCATGGTCTGGATCTTCAGCATTAATCCGGCATTCGATCGCATGACCACGTAAAACTACTTGCTCTTGAGTCAGTTTCAGTCTTTCTCCTTGAGCAACTCGAATTTGTTCAGCCACTAAATCTACCCCAGTAATCATTTCTGTTACAGGATGCTCTACTTGAATTCGGGTGTTCATTTCCATAAAGTAGAACTTCCCAAACCGATCTAACAGAAACTCAATAGTGCCTGCTCCAGTAAAGTTGATAAATTGGGCAGCTTTGACAGCCGCTTGCCCCATTTTTTCCCGTAGGTCTGAGTCAAGTGCCGGACTAGGAGCTTCTTCTAGGAGTTTTTGGTTGCGGCGTTGAATGGAACAATCCCGTTCACCTAAGTGAATCACATTGCCGTAATTATCTGCCAAAATTTGAAATTCAATGTGCCTTGGACGTTCAATAAATTTCTCCATATAAACGCCAGAATTACCAAAGGCTGCACCTGCTTCTCCTTGAGCCGCTAAGAAAAGTTTGACAAATTCATCCTCAGAACGGACTAAACGCATCCCACGTCCACCACCGCCAGCCGTGGCTTTGATCATCACGGGATAACCAATTTCCTTCGCCAGTGCTAATCCTTCTTGCTCAGACTCTACTAAACCATCACTACCGGGTACTGTTGGTACTCCAGCTTTTTGCATGGTTTCTTTGGCTGTGGATTTATCCCCCATTAAGCGTATGGCTTCAGGAGTTGGGCCAATAAAAGCAATATGATGAGCAGCACAAATTTCCGCAAATTTGGCATTTTCAGCCAAAAACCCATACCCTGGATGAATGGCAGTGGCATTACGCGTCAAAGCGGCAGCAATAATATTGGGAATATTTAAATAACTTTTACCGCTGGCAGGCTCACCAATGCAAACTGCTTCATCCGCAAGTTGCACATGGAGAGCGTTACGATCAACGGTTGAGTGAACCGCAACAGTTGCAATTCCCATTTCTTCACAGGCACGGAGAATGCGAAGTGCGATTTCTCCTCGATTAGCAATTAATATTTTGTCAAACTTCATTTTCTAGCTTCGATATTAGTACCAGTAGATTGACATTTTCTCTTATCTGATTAGCAACAAAGCTTTTACTTGGTTGCAAATTAAAGATCAGAGCTTTTGCAATATCATTCTCAGCAGTGGATGTACGCCCTTCGGAATTCTACAAAAATCAGGACTGCCAAGCCTCTACAAGTCTTAACCAGACTAACAGGATTACATCTGCTTGTCTGTGCCAGTTTCCCGCACTAGGCTGTGGGTTAGTTCAGAGCATCTTAAAGTAGCTATACCCCTTTTAATATCACTTGTGGCGCTATTACATTTCTGTTAGTCTGATATCCGCCTTCGGGAAATTTGTGAATATGTTCACTTAAATTTTTGGTAAATTTTGCAAAATTAGATATTACCTTACTATAATCACTTTGTTGTGCTATATTGGTTCTTCAGTGAACTCTAGCGGATGTGGCGGAATTGGTATACGCGCACGCTTGAGGTGCGTGTGGCTTTGCCTTGCGAGTTCGAGTCTCGCCATCCGCATTTTTTAGTCAATGGTCAATGGTCAATAGCTAAGTATTACTTATCTATTGACGTTGAACTGTTGACTTTTTTTGTGCTTTTATAGAGATAGATGAACTTTTGTAAATAACATTGACTGCTATTTTTACTCTGACAAACAACTCCACACTGCCATCAGCTTGGCACCGTCTGACTCCGATTTGGCAAGGAGACGAGGAAGTCATACAAAAGAGTTTGCCACACACACAACTGGCTCCGACTTGGCAACTACTGTTATTGGGCGATGGTTCTCCGACTCGGCATTTAGAATTGCTGACAGGTGAGCCAACGGAAGTAGATGTCATTGATATGTCATTGATTGGCGTAGATTTAGATGATGCACCCGATTTAATTCAAGCTGTACCAGGGCCAAGACTGCGACGACAGGTGTGGTTGCGGACTGCTTCGGGGCAGAGGTTAGCTTATGCGACATCGTGGTGGGAAGCCAGCCATGTAGATGAGTATTTGCAAAATCGTTCATTGCCAATTTGGGCAAGTTTAGCGCGTCTCCGCACAGAGTTATATCGAGATGTGCGGGGCATTTATTATGGAAACTCAACGGCGTTAGAGTCGGGCTTTGATGTGCAAGGGCCGTTTTGGGGTCGTCACTATTTGTTTTGGCATCATGGGCAACCTCTAACATTGATTTATGAGGTTTTCTCACCTTATCTAGCCAAATATTTGGGGTCGATGCAGCTAAGTTCTACTAACGGCAAAGTTTAGAATAAAGTAGCGATCGCCAAAATATAGCCAAGTTCTGAGTATGAAATCAGTTGCTTACAGGGATAGCTCAATTAACACTTTCCTAAAATCAATAACTACAGCTATCAAATCCCAACTAAGCAGGTAATTAAATATACTTGAGCCAAGAAAAATTAAGTTTAGATAAAAATTAAATTTTAAATCTACTGTTCATTTACCGCTATCTAGCCAATATTGGCATGATTTAGGCGCAAAAACATCGATAAATCACCAAGATTTGAGTTTTGACAATTTTGGTACAAATAGTCATCAGTAATCATGATTTCAAAAATTGGCCTATGAAAGCTATTTTTTTGAGCATTAAATACAGAATAACTAAATTATGTCAGTAGTAAAAATTACAAATAACAGGTGACTTGCAGCTGTTTGGAGCTAGTTATATCCTCATAATGCTGATAATAAAGTTTAAAACTGATGCAGAAAAGTCATCTGTTAAGAGTAACTGTCATAATTTAAGAACGTATGTGCTTAAAGGTTTTACTTACCTACACCTCTTTGTTAACCCATTGATACTAGGAATCAATGCGTAAGTTTTCAAATTCCTTCTCTAACTAAGATTGACTGATCAAAAAACTTTTAGAGAAAAGTTGCCTGCGAAATAGAGCAAAGCATGTTAAAAAGATTAACTAACAACAAAATTACTCCTTTTACAGCCAAAATAGCTAAGGTTAATTACCGAAGTATCAGCAAAAGTTCAGGGTAGAGGAAATTGTGAAAAAACTACCCAAAAAAGAGGGAAACGCTGAAGTTTACTTGACTAAGTAAGTAATAAGTTCGCAAGTATGAGGTATTGGTTTCAATGGCGCTGCCTATTGTGTCTGTTCCCATGAAGAAAAAACAGAAACCGTCTCTGGCCTTGACGCTCTCGGCTACTGGTTTATTAATTATTGGTGGCGGAGTTGCTTATCGGTTGTTCAGCCAGGGGCATTTATATTCTGGAAATTTACTAGTAGGTGCAAATATTATTCCGAGCGATGCTTTGTTTGCTGCGTCTCTCACTACAGATGCCAAACAATGGCAGAAATTACAGGAATTCGGCACAAAAGAGTCCCAAGCAGAACTGAATAAAACTTTAATTCAGCTGCGCGATCGCTTTCTGACCAATAATGGTTTTAACTTTGAGCAAGATATTCAACCTTGGGTAGATGACGAAGTTACCTTTGCTATCTTGGCTCCTGAAACTAGTCAGCCTGCCCCTAAGCCTGTTGCTACCGATGGTGTTGCCGCAAATAGTCAGCAGTCCATAGTTATGGTTTTGCCTGTCAAAAACCCAGAGGTTGCCCAAAGAATTTTGTCCCAGCCAAAAGCTTTGAAAACCGGTAAATGGATTGACCGCACCTATCAAGGAACGCCGATTAAACAAAGCGAAGGGCAATTCGGTACAAGTCTTTCAGCAACATTATTAGATCAACGCTTCCTCGTTATTACTGATAATCCCAAAGCCGTAGAACGGGCGATTGATGCCTACAAAAATAAAACATCCTTAGCGACAGTCGGGAGTTTCGCCGAAAATTTCCCGAAAATTGCTGAATCTCACTCTTTTGCTCAATTTTACGTCAATGTCCCTACAGCAGCCAAAATCGCTACTACTGCGCCTAATCGTCGATTACCGGCACAAGTTTTGGCACAACTGCAAAATAACCAAGGTTTAGCAGGGGCGATTACTTTAGAGTCAGAGGGAGTCCGCTTAAAGGGAGTTTCCTGGCTTAACCCTCAAAGTCAGCGCCTACTATCAATCGACAACACAGCAGGTAGTATGCAGCAACGAATGCCAGCAGAGACCTTAATGATGTTATCTGGTAGTAATTTGCAAAGGTTGTGGGGAGATTATATTCTCACATCTCAAGGTAATCCCCTCTCACCCGTGTCTCCAGAACAACTGCGTAGTGGCGTAAAATCGCTGATCAATCTCGATTTGGAACGGGACTTGTTGAGTTGGATGAAAGGCGAGTTTGCTGTTTCACTGATTCCTAACACATCAAAAAACGGCACCCCAGGAGATTTTAGAGCCGGATTGGTATTCATGATCAAAGCCAGCGATCGCAAATTAGCTGAAACATCTCTCCAAAAGCTGGATGATGTAATTAAAAATCAATATCAATTCCAAATTCAACCAGGAACGATCGCCAATCAACCTGTTGTCAACTGGATTGGGCCTTTTGGTACTTTAACTGCCAGCCACGGCTGGTTAGATAAGGATATCGCTTTTTTAGTATTGGGCGCTCCCGTCACCGATAAAATTGTGCCTAAACCCAACAACACACTAGCCAGTAATCTTGCTTATCAACACACGGTTCCAACAGAACTCAATCCAACAAATGGGGCATTTTTCCTAGATGTTGAACGGATGGTAAATAACTTTACACTTAATACCCTATTTCCCAAACAAAAAACTTTTTTAGAAGCAACTCGTTCAATTGGCGCAACAACTTCTGTGAGTGACAGCCGCAGTACCCGCTACGATGTCTTTCTCTCGCTGAAAAAATCTCCTAACTCAGCAACTTCAAGTAATCCAGCATCTACTCCCAATATTAGTAGCTCAAAGTAAATCCTGTCCGTGGTATTAGTTGCGTCAGTCTAGCAGTATCACACACATTAATTTATTCTATCTACCCTGAGTCTCTAATTAAACTCAAGTTAGGATCAAAATAGTTAGAAGCGCAACTTTAAACAATAACGGTGGAGAATACTGTATGAATCTGGTTGTACTCCAGAACTGGCTAGACAACGCCTCATTTGCTGTGTTATTTCTCACCATGCTGGTTTACTGGGGAGGAGCAGCTTTTCCAAATCTGCCAGCACTTGGTGCTTTAGGGACAGCTGGAATGGCGATCGCTAATTTGTGTATCGCTACTCTTTTGGGCGCAAGATGGATAGAAGCTGGTTATTTCCCCCTCAGCAACTTGTATGAGTCGCTGTTCTTTTTGACGTGGGGGATTACAGCAGTTCATTTAATTGCGGAAAATGGGACTCGTAGCCGCTTGGTGGGAGTTTTTACTACACCTGTAGCAATGGGAATCACGGCATTTGCGGCTCTCACCTTACCATCAACCATGCAATCAGCAGAGCCATTAGTACCAGCATTGAAATCTAACTGGTTAATGATGCACGTCAGCGTCATGATGTTGAGCTACTCTGCTTTGATGGTAGGTTCAATATTAGCGATCGCTTTTCTGGTGGTGACACGCGGTCAAAATATCGAACTACAAGGTAGTTCTGTTGGGACTGGTGGCTACCGCACTAATGGTTATCGTTTACACAAAGCAGGTGAACTAGTTACTCAATCAGCAGTTGCGGAAAATAACGGTTCTGCTCTTCGTTTTGACAGCAATACTAATAACGGCAACACTGCTGTTATGAATTTAGTAACTGCAACCCCTGAAGCCGCAGCAGCTACAGCAGTTCTTTCACCCCAACGGCTCAGTCTGGCCGATACCCTAGACAATATAAGCTATCGCATCATTGGGCTAGGATTTCCCCTGCTGACCATTGGGATTATTGCTGGCGGTGTTTGGGCGAACGAAGCTTGGGGTTCTTACTGGAGTTGGGACCCGAAAGAAACCTGGGCCTTAATTACTTGGTTAGTTTTTGCAGCTTACCTCCACGCTAGAATTACTCGCGGTTGGCAAGGTCGTCGCCCCGCAATTTTAGCGGCAAGTGGCTTTGTTGTCGTCTGGATTTGTTATCTTGGTGTGAATCTTTTAGGTAAAGGATTACATTCTTACGGGTGGTTTTTTTAATAGCTTTGCCCCTCTTCATCGGTCTACAGTGTACACACAAATGTTCGTTGAGTGCATATGTCCCGCCTCGGAATGAATTCCGAGTCTTGTCGCGCAAGTCATCTCAAGATGACTTAACCAGAAATATATTCCAGTCCACGCTTTGTGGACTTTGGCTATGAGCCTGGAACTTTAGTTCTAGGCGGGATACGGTTTCAGACTGCAAATTTTCGAATTGTGTGTACACGGTAGCTTCATCGGTGGAGAGGGGTTAAATCATAGTAAGTAATCAGGAGTCAGAAGGTTTAAAGAATCAGGAGAAATATTTGATGAATTAATTTGCTAATCCTATGGATACTTCTAAATTCTGACTCCTGGGTGCTGAATTCTTACAAATCATATTTGATTATTTGTTACTTTTAACTATATTTTGGGAACTATGGATGTAATTGCCGAAGATTTTTATCTTAATTAACATTAACTTTTGCAAAATAATCTTTAGTTTTCTCAAAATTTGGAGCAAAAATAAATATGGCTGATGGACTATCCAATTTAATTTATGGAGTAGCAGGCGGCGGCTTTATTACTTTTATTATTAAAATTACAGAAACTTATTTAGTTGCGCCTCGTTTACAAGAATCTATTGATGCTCGCAAAAAACTTTACCTTTATGCTCGACCACTATGGTTAGCTTGCCATGAATTAGAGTTCCGCTTGAACTCAATAATAGATAAAATTAATGAACCATCTGGGCCTGGCTATGCCTTGAAATTATCGCCAAAAAATGCTTCTTCTTTAGATTGGTTTACCAAAGAAGGCTATTATGTAACTTCCACAGCTTATTTAATATCTACTGTTGCTTGCTGGATTGCTTTATATGAAAGAGATGTTGTATTTTTACCATTTGTCAACAAAAAGTTGACAACAGAATTTTTCTACTTAATTGAAGATTTTAAAACAGCTATCTCCAGCAAAAATAGTATTCTCTGGTTTTATTATGTCAATGGTATTGGAGATAACCTCATAGATAAAGGAACAAACCATCCAATAACTCAATCTGAGTTTAGCTACAGATTGTATAAAGATGAATTATTTAGAGATTACTATGACCAGTTATTTCAATTTCTTCACAGAGTTGCTGATCAAGAATTCAGAAATACTTTAGAAGAAACTATTAAAAATTTGATAAAAATCAAAGAATTTTTAGAAAAAAATAAAATATCCATCAAAATGACAAGAGAAACCTATACTAAAATACCATTTGCCTAATTTAGTGTGCGTGCGTCTGCGCGGTAATATTCAAAAATGGTATGGACATCTCTACACGCAAAAATTCATCGTACTATCCGATCGCGTAATTTATTTCAACATCATGAACGCCTATTAGTGGCTGTTTCTGGTGGACAAGATTCTCTATGCTTAATTAAATTACTATTAGACTTACAATCAAAGTGGTCATGGTATTTAGGTATTGCTCATTGCGATCATTGTTGGCGTGATGATTCCCAAGCCAATGCTGATCATGTCAAAAATGTGGCGAAAAATTGGGGTGTAGATTTTTATTTAGAAACTGCTAAAGAACCCGTAAATAGTGAAGCGGTGGCGCGGAATTGGCGGTATCAGGCTTTAAATGCGATCGCCCAACAATACAATTATCAATATATCGTTACTGGACACACAGCCAGCGATCGCGCTGAAACTCTGCTTTACAATTTAATGCGTGGTACTGGTGCTGATGGTTTACAAGCTTTAACCTGGCAACGTCCTTTATCTGCCAAAATTACCCTAGTGCGCCCACTATTAGAAATCACTCGTCCAGAAACAGGGCAATTTTGTCAAGATTTTCAATTACCTATTTGGGAAGATTCTACCAATCAAGATGTCAAGTACGCCCGTAACCGCATCCGCCAAGAATTAATTCCCTATTTACAAACAAACTTTAACCCTAAAGTAGAATCAGCTTTAGCCCAAACAGCAGAACTTCTACAAGCAGATGTTGAGTATTTAGAACAAGCAGCGCAGCATTTGCGGGAAGAAGCGATGATGGGGAGTGCGGATGATCTAAAACTAAAACTCAATCGTCGGGTATTACAGCCAGCAGCATTAGCCTTACAACGTCGGGTGATGCGACAGGTATTGCTAGAAATACTACCTGACGCACCTAATTTTGAACATATTGAAAAATTAACCGCCTTAATCACAGCCCCGAACCGTTCGCAAACTGATCCCTTTCCTGGTGGTGCGATCGCGCAAGTTCAAGGTGATTGGATTATCATCAAGAATGAATAATCAAGTCTAAAATATTTTTCCTACTTCACACTTCTCAAGACGCTATTAATTCTGGCTGAGGTATCAAATTTTGCAGAGCCTGACGCATCTCGTTAATAGTTTGCAGTTGATAATCACCAACTTCTTGTACTTGAGCTAAAGAATCATTAATTCCTTGCAGCTTTTGTCGCAAACCGGCCAAAGAATCTTGAATTGGTTGTAAGGCTTCTTGATATAAATTTACTCGTACCCAACATTCAGCAGTGGCTGTTCGTAAAGACTGTAAATTTGCTTCTAAGGTTTTGATTTCTTGTTGCTTATTTTCTAAATCATGTGTTTGGTTATCAATCATACCTTGGTCTAAGTCAATTGCAGACCGCATCTGCTCAATTTCTTGTTCAAGTTTTTGTATCTCCTGAGATTGTTGTTGTCGCTGACTATCGATTTGTAACAAAAGCGGAGCAAAATCAATTAAATAGTCTTCTTCTAGACTGGGAACAGATTGTCCTTGTCGGCGGAGCAATATATTTTGATGTTGCTTCAGAGCCTTATCCCGCTGCAACAAACTACGGCGTTGACCTTCTAAGGTTTTGTTGAGCATTTGATAATGGTCTTTTTCATCCGCCAGTTCCATTTCCAAATTGATGTGATCCTGGTCGGAAGCTTGACTTAGTTTTTTTTGAATTTCTTCTATATCTGTTTGCTTATATTGCAGTTCTTGTTCTTGCTCCTGAACAAAGCTAGAATCTATTTCTAATTTTTTTATTAGGTCTTGAACTATTTTTTGTAGTTCATCTAAAGGCATTTTTTCTAATGATTCTACATCAATTTTTTGGCTAGAAAAATCCCCCGAACCGGCAGACAAAGAATTGATTTTTTGATATAAATCGTCTTGATGTTGCAACTGTTCTTTGACTAGTCGCGCATATTCTTGCTTACTAGTAATAGTTGCGAGATTGACTTTTAAGTGAGTACTTTGCTGTTCTAAAAAATTATGTGCTTGTTGCCATTCGCTTTGGCGATCGCTTAAAGTTTGTGCCAAACGCTCAACTTCTTCTTGCTGCTGGGCTGCTAAAGTTTTTTGCTGTTCTAACTTCTCCCAGTGCGGATTTAAAGTTGCTTGCTGCTGTTCAATTAATTCAAAAGCTAAATGTAGATGTTCTCTGACTGTTTCCGTTGGTGCAGCACGGCTCGATAAACGATTTAATAAATCGCTCATCACCCGACTTTGCTCTTCATCTAAAACATTACCTTGTTGTACCTCTGCTTGTCGCTCTTCTAAGCGTCGCTGTTCACCGCGCAAATGTTCCCAAGCACCTTCTAATTCTTGGCGGTTACGCTCAATTTCCGCTTGCAACTTTTCAATTTCTTCGCGGGATGAGTCAACTTCCTGTTTTTGCTCGTCTAGGCGTTGACAATCATCTTCCATCTGTTGCAGCTGTTCTAAGCGTGCTTCCATCTCCATTTCCCGGCGATTCATTTCTTGCGCCTGAAATGTTAGGGACTGCTTCCATTGATCAATCTCATCTTCTTTGAGTTTAAATTTTTCTAGCTGCCGCGAAAAATTTTGCAAGATGTTGACTAATGGCCGTCCTGCTTCTTGAATCCGCTGCACTTGGCGATTCGGATTCAGTTCTACTAGTACTAATGCACCATCATTTAATTTGCTGGCTTCCTCAGCAGTAATCACCTCTTCCGACACAGTACTCCAATTCTGGTCGGTTCGCTGACAAGCTAGCAGTTTCAGTTCGGTTTTAGAACCACCACTAAGTAAGCCGCCCTTCTGCTTTTGTACTTCTGCTAAATACAGCACACCGTTCGTCCTTTTGCGTACTTAATGTCCGTGTTTTAAGATATGCCTGAGATAATTCTGTTAGTTTGTCTTAATTTCACCGTGGTGTAGTAAAAAAATACAGACAGAACTATTTGTAGACGTTAAATTTCACGCCGTAATATTTGATAGAAGCGATTGAGTCGCGCCTTTATATTCTGTACTGGTGATAGTGATCATGACTTCCGTGTTATCACTAACTTTATCAAGCTGTATTACGAAAATTTACGGTTTATAGCTAAATGTATCTCCTGATAGACATTAGTTGTTGAAGAAATAAGATTGCGAAGGCTGGGAGGTAATAATTTACTGTACTTATGAGAAATCCGGAAAAAATTGCTGGGCAAATTTTAAGTCAAGAATATAACAAGGAGTCACGTTGGGCTAAATGCAGGGAAATTTAAATGAAATTGATATTCGGAGTATTTTGCAATTGATTGCCTTGGGTCAGCGAACAGGACAACTGTTAGTGGAAGCTGGCTTCCACAAGCAAGATCATCCCATCCAAGATGAGAACCTCAGACATCGCCATAGTAAAAATAGTAGAAAACAATCTTGGTTTGTCTTTTTCCTCAACGGTCAAATCATCTATTGTCAAGCAGGAGAGAGTAATTTAGCGCGGATTGAGGATTATTTACGTCATTATCGAGTCGAGACAGGACTTGAGAAAAAGCAAAATACTTCACTAGCCACTCAAAATGTCCCAGAGTATGGCTATTTATGGACACTTCTAGAACAAAATATCATCAGTCCCAAGATAGCTCATAGCATTATTCACCGCTTAGTGCAGGAAACATTGTTTGATTTGTTGAGTTTACACCAAGGGAGTTTTATTTTTCGTCAAGGAGCAGCTTTAGCACCACAATTGACTAGTTTAGAAATCGCGCCACTAGTGGCAAAAATTACTCAGCAAGTCCAAGAATGGAAGCGTCTATATCCGCAAATCCAATCTCCTGAACAACTACCTGTGTTAGCTGATACAGCAGAATTACGATCCTCACTACCAGAGGCAACAGTCAATAAGCTACAGCATTGGGCTGATGGAAAAACATCCCTTCGGCAACTGGCGCGTTATCTTAACCGAGATTTATTGACAGTGGCGAAGGCCATATATCCTTATGTATTACAAGGTTGGCTGCAACTAGTAGATTCAGTTACAACTAATTACCAGACATTAGTACCAGAGTTGGGAGGAGATGAAAACCAACGTCCCCGGATAGTTTGTATTGATGATACAACAACGATTTGTGAGGCTGTCGAGTCGATTTTGAAGTTACATGGTTATGAAGCGATCGCTCTGACGCAACCCTTAGAAGCACTGGGACTAGTATTTCAACTACGACCAGATTTAATTTTGTGTGACATTGCTATGCCGGAATTAGATGGTTATGAAATTTGCAGTATGCTGCGTCATTCCACAGCATTTCGGCTAGTGCCAATTATTATGCTGACTGGTAAAGATGGGTTTATAGATCGGGTCAGAGCCAGGATGGTTGGAGCCACAGATTATTTAACCAAACCGTTTGATGATGCCGAATTACTCATGCTTGTAGAGAAATATGTTAATTACAAGTCTTTTCTGGGAACACCAAAGAAATAGAAGACTTGTTGATTCCATAAAAGATGGGGTAAAAAATGTTATCACAGAATCAACCAACCCCATGCCCAATTATTATCTAGTCAATTAGTGAAATAATAGCATAAATTTATACAAGTAATTTTAAAGGGGAGTCAGGGAATGTTCCAAAGAGGAACGTCTACATCAGGAGGTAGATAGGCATTTATGAGTACAGTTCTGATTGTGGAAGACAGTCTTGCACAAAGGGAGATGATTATTGACCTCCTGAAAGCCACTGGTTTAACAGTCACCTATGCCAGTGACGGAGTAGAAGCGTTGGAGGCCATTCAAACCGCTCCTCCAGACTTGGTGGTATTGGATATTGTCATGCCACGGATGAACGGCTACGAGGTTTGCCGTCGGTTAAAATCTGACCCAAAAACCCAAAATGTCCCTGTAGTTATGTGTTCTTCCAAAGGTGAAGAATTTGACCGCTACTGGGGAATGAAACAGGGTGCAGATGCTTATATAGCCAAACCGTTTCAGCCGACGGAGTTGGTAGGAACAGTCAAACAACTCCTGCGAGGATAAGGATGAAAATAATATGGTCAGCAAACCGGACTTTTTGAGTGGTAGTGGCCAAGACCACTTCCGTCCTGAATTACAAGTAGAAAGTCCTGAAGGTGAGTTACATTTGCGTTTTTATATTCCCTCGCATCAGGAGTTTGCCCTACCAGCGACTGGTATCCGAGAAGTCTTGGAATTAAGCCCTGACAGAATCACCCCGATTCCTAATGCTTCTCCTTTACTTTTGGGTACTCTAAATTTACGAGGTCGAGTAATTTGGGTGGCGGATTTGGGTCAATTTCTGGGTGAAGGAACGGCGCTAAATACGGATAGAGCAGAAATTCCCGTGATTGCGATCGAGGAGCAGGAAACAATAGTCGGTTTAGCAGTGGAAGAAGTCGGCGGTATGGATTGGCTAGATGTACAACATCTGATGCCACCAACAAATCTACCAGATACGATGGCTCCCTTTTTGCGTGGCGAGTGGTTATTAGGTGCTAAAAAAAATCGGTATCTAAGATTACTTGACCAAACGGCGATTGTACGGAGTGCAAGGTGGGCAGGATGATATTGGGAGGGAGCAAATGGCAGCAACAATAGATGATTATCTAGAAACATATCAGCAGGCTTGTACAGCCTACGCAGAACAAGACTATGAATTCGCTGCTACCTTAGTCGATCAGGTAGTACAAAATGTCCCAGATGACCCCAACTGCCATTTATTAAGGGGTCATGTCTACTACGTTTTGCAACAGTACGATGTTGCTAAGGCAGAATATCAAAGAGTCTTGAAATTAACTGATGAACCAGAAATCATCGGTTTTGCGAAAAATGGTTTAGAGAATATCAATCAATATTTACAGCCACTAGAAGAACAAGCTATCCCGATTGAACTTGAGGAGCCAATCAATCTGGCAGGTATTGCTGATGAATCAGAAATGGATACATCAGACTTACAAGATTTAGGCGCATTTGCTAACTTAGATAGCCAAAGCTTTGATTTAAATAGTTTTGAAGAATCTCAGTCATCCTTAAACCCATTTGATATTCCCACCGATAGTATTGTCATGAACAAAATAGTGGAAGAATCACCATCTTTGATGGCTGATCCTTTTGCCCTGAATCAAGATGACAATAGTTCCGAACTGAATAACCACCCAGAAGAAGAAATTGCCTTAGATTTACCAGCTTTCTGGCAAGAAGATTTATCACTAATTAATTTAGATGATTCAGGAATAACAAATAGCCCCTTTGATATAGGGACAACTTCAAGTCAAGAAAGCTCACCCTTTGACAGCAATAGTGTTGATTCTCCTTTTGCCTCAGCTAATTTACAAACGAGTAATATTTTAGATACTTCATCAGAAGTCTTATTAGGAGAAAAGTATCCAGAGCCAAGCATGGCAAGTTTGGACTTAAAAATGGGTATTCTGGAGGAAAATTCACCAAAATCGCCAGAAAATATCTCGAATGTGGATGCAAAAACAAATCAAGATAATGTATTCGCGGCTAAACCCAGTAATTGGTTGGAAAAAATAGAATTTCCCGATAATTCTGCAACTACCAACTCATCTACTAATGACGATTTTGCTTTGCCAAATTCTCCTTTAAAAGCTGGCACAACTTTAGACACAAATTCTTTTAATGGTGATGATAATTTTGATTTTGAAGCATTTGAGTCGGCCTTTGGCTCCGATGAATTCAAAACTGATGAAGATACTAACAGTATGCTCAGTAGTGAAAATTCTAAAAGTAATATCGAGTTTTTAGATGATTTTGATGATTTTGACGACCTGGGGAATATTCCTGGGTTTGACTTAGCAGACTCGGATGTGAGCTTTGGGGATGTAGTACTTTCTGGGCCATTGGAAGCTAATAGCAGCCCCCGCAGTCATTTTACAGAAACTACCGCTAACAATGGCAGTAGCGATCGCGATGAAGAACTATTTACCATAACTGGTTCTCAAGAAGCAGTCCCCATATTTACCCAAGCCGATGTCTCCAAATTAGAACCAGTTGCCAGTATTGAGCAAGGCTGGTTAGCACCACTGGAAAATGCTTCTTTAGATATGAAGCCTTTTTTGGTAGCTGGGACTGTGGGGATTTTCTCGGCAATGGTTGTCGCCGTTGTGAGCTTTGGGGCGACTTCCTTTTCGGCACCACAACAGCGAGAATCTATTCGCAATACTGGCTGGGCTATGTCCCTCGCTGCTGGGATTTCGGGATTTGCGACAGCTGCTTTTATGGGCAATCTCACCCTCAAGCAAATTCGCCGTACAACGAAGGATTTGCAAAATCAGTTTGATGCAGTCCGCCAAGGCAATCTCAATGTTCAAGCCACTGTTTATTCCGAGGATGAATTAGGGTTATTAGCCACCGGCTTTAACGAAATGGCGCGGGTAATTTTTACCACTACCAACGAAGCCCAACGCAAAGCAGATGAACAAGAAGAAGCCAAAGAAAACCTGCAAAGGCAAGTAATTCGCTTGTTAGACGACGTAGAAGGGGCAGCCAGAGGTGACTTGACAGTGCAAGCGGAAGTAACAGCCGACGTATTGGGAGCCGTTGCTGATGCCTTTAACCTGACAATTCAAAACTTGCGGGATATCGTTCAACAGGTAAAAGTCGCTGCGCGCGAAGTAACCAAAGGGGCAACAAATTCGGAAACCTTTGCTCGTGCCTTATCGAGTGACGCTTTACGCCAAGCCGAAGAGTTAGCTGTCACCTTAAATTCTGTGCAGGTGATGACCGACTCGATTCAGCGGGTGGCAGAAGCCGCACGGGAAGCGGAAACTGTTGCCCGTGATGCTAGTAGCATCGCGCTCAAAGGTGGAGAAGCGGTAGAAAACACCGTCGCCGGGATTTTAGAAATTCGGGAAACTGTAGCGGAAACTACCCGCAAAGTCAAACGGTTGGCAGAATCTTCCCAAGAAATTTCTAAGATTGTGGCATTAATTTCACAAATTGCCTCACGTACCAACTTACTTGCACTCAACGCCAGTATTGAGGCGGCGCGGGCTGGAGAAGCCGGACGGGGGTTTGCAATTGTGGCGGATGAAGTACGCCAGTTAGCCGACAAATCTGCGAAATCTTTGAAAGAAATCGAACAGATTGTGATGCAAATCCAAAGTGAAACTGGCTCAGTCATGACCGCAATGGAAGAAGGCACACAACAGGTAATTAAAGGGACAAAACTTGCCGAAGAAGCCAAGCGATCGCTGGAAAATATTATTCAAGTAGCCAATCGCATTGATATTCTGGTGCGCTCAATTACCAGCGACACAGTAGAACAGACAGAAACCTCCCGTGCTGTCGCCCATGTTATGCAATCAGTAGAACTAACAGCCCAAGAAACCTCCCAAGAAGCCCAGCGAGTTTCTGGCGCACTCCAAAACCTAGTGGGTGTATCCCGTGACTTAATAGCTTCCGTTGAGCGTTTCCGCGTGGATACTCTGGAATCGAAGTAATTAGTCATGAGTCCATAGTCAATAGTCCATAGTTCAAAATTATTGACTGATGACTGATGCTCTTGACCATTGACAATTGACCCTTGACTCTTGACTAAAAAACTATGCTGCCGGAACAACAACAGCGGATTTTGGGTTACTTTATTGAAGAAGCGCGAGACCACCTGAACACAATTGAGCAGGGGTTACTGAATCTTCAAGATACTTTGAACGACCCGGAAATGATCAATGAGGTTTTTCGGGCAGCCCACTCCATTAAAGGCGGAGCGGCTATGCTGGGTCTAACTAGTATCCAGCACACGGCTCATCGTCTAGAAGATTGCTTTAAAGTACTCAAAGAGCATCCAGTTCGGATTGATGAAAAGTTAGAGTCTTTGTTTTTGGGTGTAGCGGATACTCTCAAAGCTTTATTAGAACATTTAAGTGGCCCCTACGGACTTTCGGAAGAAGCTGCCAACACTTTGATGTCGGAAGCTGAACCTGTATTTAAATGGTTGAATGATCATCTAGATTTGCTAGTACAAAAAGGCCACAATGGCGTAGCAGACGATAGCCATACAGTAATCCAACCATCCCACACAGAAAGCGTTAGTTCACTCACAGAGATTTTCTGGCGGACGGATACGTCTATACCAGCAGAAGACACCAAAGGTTTATCTCCAGGAGTACATACACCAGTCGCCGCCCAAGAAAATACTTGGAGCGAGTTTCAAAATCAGGTGTTGCAAGCTTTACGGCAAATGTTGCAACTGTTTAAGCAACAAGCAACAGCTGAATCACGGCAAAATCTTCAGCAGTGTTGTCGCCAGTTGGAGAAACTTGGACAAAGATGGAATTTGCCTAATTGGTCTAGTTTATGTCAAGCAGCCGCAAATGCGATCTGTAATAGTGAAAATACTTATCTTACCCTAGCTAAAATTGTCATTACGGAAATTAAACAGGCTCAGGAATTAGTTCTTCAAGGTAGAGATGCCGAGATTACAATTAGTCAGCAATTAGAAGTTCTCCTGAGTTTTCCTGAACTGGAGCCATTCTCAATAGACTTTAATCTTGATTTGTTTGACAATGAACCAGCTACAGAACTAGAAAACCAAGCTGTCAGCATCGGCAAAACTGATGAGGAAGTTTCTTTGATTGCCAGTGTACAGCCAGCAGATAGTGTGATCAGCTTAACCGATCTCACAGATCAGATGAATCAAGATAGGGCGATCGCCATTAATCATCCGCGTGAAAATGCGGCTAACTCTCTGTTTGGTGATGGAAACGATGGATCACTAAATCTTGGTCAGACTGACCATCATGGGCCAGAGGTAGGATTAGCAGAATTAAATACTCTGGCCGATTTATTTGAAGGGGAAACGCAGGAATTAGATGAAACTTGGCAACAAGAAGAAATTTTGGAGATCACTGCTGTCAGTAACTTGGGCATAGATATTACTGAAGATTTGACAGAAGAGAATGAGAGTGATTTAGCAGATTTTCTCTCCCTGGATGAAGATATCCGCGCTGATGAGTCAACTGTTAATTTCAGCACTACAGAAGATCTGGGACTGTTATTTGGCGATAATTTCTTAGAAAAAGAGCATTCAGAGCCAGAAAGTGCGACAAACCTCCCAGAAATCTTACCAGAATCACCAGAAATTGCTAGTGAATCTCAGTTGTCCTTTGCCAACCTCAACAGCCAAGATGTCGATGAATTATTAACACTGTCTCTGGATGATCACCAACTACCAATTGTGAGTGAAGTTGCTCAACCAGCAACTGAGGCTATTGCAAGTACTGGAGTATCTGCTGCCCAACAAAGCATTTTAGATGAATTATTCCTAGAAAATCCAGAAACAAATCTTGCAGAGGCACATAATTTTGATAATACAGAACTTCAGTTGTTCACCTCCGAACCAAACTCTTTATCTTTAGACGGTTTATTTGCTGAAGGTGACGAAAATATACTCATACCTACAGAAGAGTCAGGAATTGGGGATTTATTTGATAATCCACCTGTAACAGCAACAAATTTGTCTCAAACAGAAGACGATTTGAATAATTTTTGGAATTCTCCCGCAGAAGCAGAATTGCAGTCAGAATTTGATAATGTCTTAGAAGCAGATGTAACCAAAGCTTTAGAAGACAGTTTATTTGCAGCGGCGGCTTCTGGGGAAATTTTTGGAGGTATGCACAATAATACGTCCTCAAATGGAGAAGATTATGGAGATAATTTTGAGCTAACTTTTCTCCAGCCAGATTTAGAATTTGCTTCAGATAATGAAGATGATTTATTGGGAGAATTACAAGTTCCTAATTTTAGCGATCGCAATGTCTCTGCACCAGAAATACACAATTTTGCTCAAGCACCAGAAGCTGTAGATTTGACTCCTGAATTTACTTATCAATTGCCGGAATCTTCTACGGTTGATGCCCAGACTTTTGGGGAATTAGAACTAAATATTTTTGATGATCTAGATGCTGAAGAAGATGAACCGATTGCTTTCGTTGATTTAGAACCAAAAATTCATGGTACTTATATTCAGCTAGATAGTTCAGATAATCCATCTTTTGATTTATTCACCAATATTAGTCTGCCAGAAACATCTGTAACTAATGAAGATGGGAGTGAACCCTTAGATAATAAAGATGGGGACTTGGATTTACTAGATGAGTTATTAGCCACAGACATCAGCCAACCAGATACTGACTTAGATCAGTTAATTGCAGATACAGAAATTATTGAGTTTTCCCAAATCCAAAATTTTGAAAATTTACTTGATGATTTATTAATTATAAATAATAGTGAAACTGCGGCAATTGTAGAACCAACACTCACTGATGATTTTGATTTATTTTTAACAGCAGATGCAGATGCTGAAGCAGAGGGATTAAAATTAGAATTTTACGAAAATATTAATGAAACTGTAACTGTTGACGTATTAAGAGAAACAGCAGATTCTCCCGAATTATCATTAGACACTAATCAGTTAGATACACTAATAGCTGAGGTGGAAAATGTTAGTATTGACTTGCCAGAATCAGAGATAACACCAGCCACAGAAGATACAAATACAATATTCGAGCAGGAAGATGAATTTGCTGATTTAGAAGCATTATTAGGTGAAGAATTACCAAGTGATGCTGGGGCGATCGCTTCGGAAGATTTTGCCGCACTGGAAGCTTTGTTAGGTGGAGATAAGCCGGAAATATCTCCCCAGCCGACGATTCAGCATAATTATATTTCAGAATCTCCAACCACAGCCAGTAATAATTTTGCCAGCGAAACGCCGGCATCGCCAAAACTTGAAGATGAATTTAGTGATTTAGAAAAACTACTGGCGGAAGCAGATAATTCGATATCTCATTCATCAGCAATCAAACCCAACACAAATAAAGCTCCTCGTCCGGCGAATCGTCGTAACGCGAGATTTGAAGAAACGATGAAGGTGCCAGTTAAACAACTGGACGATATGAGTAATTTAGTTGGGGAATTAGTAGTTAATCGCAACACCTTAGAGCAAGATCATGAACGGCTGCGACAATCATTAGATAACTTGCTGATTCAAGTGCAACAGCTGTCGGATGTGGGCGCGAGAATGCAAGAATTATATGAGCGATCGCTTTTAGAAGCTTCTCTACTGGCCACTCGTACCAAAAAAGAAACGCCTGTCCTCTCTTCAGAACCCGATACAGACAGGGGTTTTAGCGAACTAGAAATGGATCGATTTACCCCGTTCCACACCTTGTCTCAAGAAATGATTGAATTGATTGTGCGAGTGCGGGAGTCAGCGAGTGACATTGATTTTGTGACGGAAGAGACTGAACGTGTAGCCAGACAATTCCGTCAAGTCACAACTCAACTACAAGAAGGTTTAACCCGCGCTCGAATGGTGCCGTTTTCTCAGGCGATTGACCGTTTGCGGCGCGGTGTGCGGGATAACGCGATTAAATGCGGTAAACAAGTAGAGTTGGTGATTGAAGGTAGCGATACCTTAATTGACAAGATGATTTTAGATCATCTCACCGATCCACTCACGCATATGTTGAATAATGCGATCGCTCATGGGATCGAAACCCCAGAAGAACGCCAAACTAGGGGTAAACCACCTGCGGGAGAAATTACAATTCGTGCCTTCCACCAAGGAAACCAAACTGTCATTTCTGTGGGTGATGACGGTGCAGGTATTGACCCCGAAAAAGTCAAAGCCAAGGCTGTGAAAGTCGGGATGATGAGCAAAGAACAGGCAAGAAGCATCTCTCGAATGGAAGTTTATGATTTGCTGTTCCAACCTGGTTTTAGTATCAAAGATCAAGCCGATGAAATCTCCGGTCGTGGCGTGGGGATGGATGTAGTTCGTTCCGAGATTAGTGAAATTCGCGGGACTGTGAATACAGATTCGGCCATTGGTAAAGGTACAACATTTACGATTCGTTTACCACTCACCTTAAGTATTTGTAAAGCCCTCTGCTGTGTTTCCGATAAAGCTCGAATTGCCTTCCCAATGGATGGAGTGGAAGATACTTTAGATATACCCGCCAAAAATATTCAACATAATGCTGATGGGCAATCATTTATTTCGTGGCGCGATACAGTCTTGCCATTCCGACCGCTCAAAGATCTGTTATCTTTCAATCGCTTGTTAAGTCGCGGTAACGTTTACGGTGGAACTCGTGATGATGATACAGTTTCCGTAGTGGTGGTGCGATCGGGCAATACCTTAATTGCTTTACAAATTGACTTAGTACTCAGCGAACAAGAAATTGTAATTAAGCAATTTGAAGGGCCAGCACCTAAACCTATTGGTGTAGCAGGTGCTACAGTTCTGGGCGATGGTCGGATTATGCCAATTGCTGATGTGTTGGAAATCATCGATATTTTCCAAGGTCGGATGTCTAAAAATGCTGGTGGTACTCCTTGGCAGCACAAATCACCACCTACAGCCACACAAGCCCCGGCTGAGAAAATTGATCCAACTGTGTTGATTGTTGATGACTCTATTACAGTTCGAGAATTGTTATCTTTGACCTTTAACAAATCAGGCTATCGGGTTGAACAGGCGCGTGATGGTCAAGAAGCCTGGGATAAACTGCGTTCTGGACTACCTTGCGACATCGTATTCTGTGACATCGAAATGCCTCGTTGCGATGGACTGGAGTTACTATCACGCATCCAAAAAGATTCCACCTTAAATCACTTACCTATTGCTATGCTCACCTCGCGCGGTGCAGATAAACACCGACAAATGGCTATTCAACTTGGCGCTAGTGGTTACTTCACTAAGCCGTATCTCGAAGAAGCCTTACTCGAAGCTGCCGTCAGGATGCTTAAAGGAGAGAAATTAGTCAGTAGTTAGAAAAAATACCATTATCTGTAGGCAAAATCTGAACTTTTACCGCAGACTTATAAAATACTTGTGTAAGTCGCAATGGTTTGGTTAAGTAAGTTGGTGTAATTAAAAATAACTAGTGAAAGCTGTCATTTGTCTTTTGTTAATAAAAATGACGAAGAAAGACCTTTACAGGTGATTCTCTAATTTAGACGTATTTCAGCTTATGGGACATCACTTGAGGAAAGTTTACAAAAATAAACATTGCCCTTGCTTATGGTGACTAGAAGAAAATCAAAAGCACTAATGTATTCCATTTAACAAAATATGTTTCAAACTAGATAAATAGCAAAGAAAATTTTGGCAAAAAGGGTTTATCTATGAGTTTTGTAGATGGTTTACTGCTGACGTTGGTAAATACTGTTGCTTGTTTGATGTTACCAAAGTTGCTGTCTGTGATTTTAGCTGATAAAACCAAATCTGAAGTAGCAACTCAACCTGTACCTAGTTCGGAAATTTCCTAAATTCCTGATTGGTTATCTTAGGCGATCGCTCTGGGGAAAAATTTGGATAATATATTCTTGAGTTTGTGCGATCGCCAACAGGAATTTATTTGCGTTTTTCTCGTCGCCACTTTTCTTTAACTAAGCGAATTTCATCAAAAGTATAGGCTGTCCCCAATTGTTCTTTGAGGGGAGTGAGAGGAATATCCCCAAGAACTTCGAGAACTTGCCAAATTTTTTGATGATGTTCAACCGGAACTAACAAATTTAAATCGACAGGCTGATTTTTTTCGATTAATCTTGCCAGATGACTGACTATTGTCGTTGGACTAAGTTTGCGTTGTTTGGCAATTTCCGCAACATTTAAGCCTTGTTGATGTAACTGTAAGGTTTGTAATTCAGTCCCAGAAATTAAACTGAGTGAGGTTATATCATCAACAGCTTGATGAACCGGATTTTTCCCATCGCGGTAAGTGCGAATTTCCGCCAAGAACTTTTCTCCGTATTGGGCAAGTTTATGACTCCCCACACCAGATAGTTTGCCAAATTCAACTAAAGTTTTCGGCTGTACCTGCGCCATTAACTTTAAGGTCGAGTCATGAAAAATCACATAAGGTGCTATAGACTGTTCATCAGCCAGTTGCTTACGTAGCGATCGCAACCTATATAATAATTCTTCTGCTTCAGCAGCTTTGGGACTCTCTTCGATTAAAGATACTTTTTGGGTTGCAGACACAGCAATTTCGACTTTTCGCTGTCGTCGCATCACTTCCCAACTGTGGGCGTTTAATTTTAAAACAGAATAACCATCACTAGTTTGTTCTAGCAAACCTTGATGTAAAAGCGATCGCCCTAACATTCGCCATTCTTCCCCACTTCTATCTTTGCCAATCCCGTAAGTAGATAATTTGTCGTGTTCGTATTGGGTAATTTTCTGATTTTTTGCCCCTCGCAACACATCAATAATATGCAGCATTCCAAATCTTTCTTTGCACCGCGCCACACAAGATAAAAACTTCATGGCTTCAATTGACCAATCTTCTACAGGTTTGGGATGACGACAATTATCACAGTTAGCGCAATTTCCGAGAAACCTTTCCCCAAAGTAACTGAGTTGAATTGTCCGGCGACAATCTGTCCCCTCAGCATAATCAATCATTTGTCGCAGTTGTTGTTTAGCAATCAACTGTTCTTGAGCATCGGTTTTTTGATTAATACTCCATTCAATAGTTTTAATATCACCAAAACTAAAAAAGATTGTACAGCGAGAAGGTTCACCATCGCGTCCCGCCCGCCCAGATTCTTGATAGTAACTTTCTAAATTACGGGGAATATCAAAGTGAATTACTAGCCGCACATCTGGTTTATTAATTCCCATCCCAAACGCGATAGTCGCCACCATCACTCGTGCATCATCTCGAATAAATCGCGTTTGATTACTGCTACGTTCTTCATCACTTAATCCTGCATGATAAGCAAGAACTGAAACTTTATCATTTTGCAGTTTAAAAGTTAATTCATCGACTTTTTTGCGCGTGAGACAATAAATAATAGCTGAACCGTCAATTTCTCGAATTAATTCTAATAATTCAGCGTAAGCATATTTAGTTTTCGGACGGACTTCGTAATAAAGATTTTGGCGATTAAAACTGGCAATGTGAATACTTGGTTGCTTTAAACCGATTTGTTGAATAATATCCGAACGGACGCGTTCCGTCGCCGTTGCTGTCAACGCAATTGTCGGGACATGGGGATAACGCGATCGCAATGAGCGCAACTGACGATATTCTGGACGAAAATCATGTCCCCACTCCGAAACACAGTGCGCTTCATCAATTGCAAAGGTAGAAATGCCAATTTGGTGATGTACTAAATCCAGAAACGGCAAAAACCTTTCACTCATCAGCCGTTCTGGGGCAACGTAGAGTAATCTGACCTTACCATTAAGAATAGCTTCTTCCCGCGATCGCACCTGATAAGGATTCAAACTACTATTGAGAAACGTCGCACTAATATTATTATTGCGTAGTGCTTCCACTTGGTCTTGCATCAACGCAATTAATGGCGATACCACCACCGTCAATCCCTTCTTAATTAACGCTGGTAACTGAAAGCACAAAGACTTCCCCCCACCAGTCGGCATTACTACCAGCAAATCTCGATTTTGTAGCGCATCTTCGATAATTTGTCGCTGTCCTGGACGGAATTGATCATAACCGAAGTGATATTTTAACGCTTGTTCGAGATTGGGATACTGAAGCATAGCGATCGCTTTCTTAGCCGTGTTCTGCGTAGGTAGTGGATACCAAGATTATAGAAGCACACAATCCTCTGTGCGCCTTTGAGTGAATTAAAATATGTGCAGGCATGACCGTAGTTAGTCAGCAAAACCTGACGAGGAGACATAAAATTATGGTCAGCAGCCTAAAAAAAATTCGCCGATTATCTATCTTAAATCTAAATTGGAAAATAATTATTTAATGAACATCATGATGATTTTAAAAAGAAAGTGACTCTGAACTTCAGAGTCACTTTCTTTTTTCCAGTCAACAGCAATTTAAACTTTCACAAGATGCTCATAACTTGGAGAAGTGAAAGTTTACTTGGTAGCTTCAGTGATGGGAACCCACTCAGTATGGAAACTACCTGGCTTATCGAGGCGTAGATAGGTATGTGCGCCGAAGTAATCGCGTTGTGCTTGAGTGAGGTTTTGGGGCAAGCGATCGCGGCGATAACTGTCAAAATAATCTAAAGATGCGCTAAATGCTGGTACAGGAATACCCAATTTTGCAGCAGTTATGATTACTTCCCGCCAAGCTGTTTGTCGGTCGAGAATTGTTTGCTTAAATTCAGGAGCCAATAGCAAGTTAGGCAATGCGGGATTTTCGGTAAATGCCTTCTTAATCTTATTCAAGAAGCCAGCACGAATAATACAGCCACCTTTCCAAATCCGAGCTAATTCGCCCAAATCCAAATTCCAGTTATATGTTTTGGAAGCTGTAGATAGCAATGCCATCCCTTGAGCATAAGAACAAATCTTAGAGCAATACAAAGCATCCCGAACTTTGTTAATAAACTCTTTGGTAGTACCGTCATATTTGCCGCTGGGGCCTGTGAGTTGCTTGGATGCGGCTATCCGTTCATCTTTAATAGAAGAGATAATCCGAGCATTTACAGCTGCTGTGATGGTAGGAATCGAAACTCCTAATTCCAAAGCAGTTTGTACAGTCCAACGACCAGTACCCTTTTGACCTGCTGCGTCCACAATCAAATCTACCAGGGGTAGACTGGTTTCTGGGTCAATGTAGGGGAAGATATTAGCTGTAATCTCAATCAAAAATGAATTGAGTTCGTCGGTTGTGTTCCATTCAGCAAACACTTCATGAAGCTGATTGTGGTCAAGTCCACCAGCATTTTTCAGCAAATCGTAGGCTTCAGCAATCAGCTGCATATCGCCGTACTCAATGCCGTTGTGTACCATCTTCACATAGTGACCGGAACCACCAGGGCCAACGTAGGTAACACAGGGGCCGTCATCAACTTGGGCAGCAATTTTATTGAAAATTGGTGAGAGATACTCATAGGAACTTTGGGTACCACCAGGCATCAAAGAAGGGCCGTTTAATGCGCCTTCTTCACCACCACTCACACCCATACCGAGAAACCGCAGACCTAGGGGTTCTAATTCTTCGGTACGTCTTTGGGTATCTTCAAACCAAGAGTTGCCACCATCAATAATGATATCGCCTTCGTTTAGCAAAGGTTTTAGCTGCTGAATCACCGCATCCACGGGTTTACCAGCTTGTACCATTACTAGAATCTTGCGGGGACGTTCCAATGCTGCAACGAATTCTTCTAAAGTAAAAGCTGCTTTAACGTTCCGCCCTGGCGCACGCTCGGCCATGAAAGCATCGGTTTTTTCGCGGGAGCGGTTGTATACTGCAATTGGAAAACCATTACGTTCTACATTAAGAGCGATATTCTCGCCCATAACGGCTAATCCAATCACACCAAAACTTTGTAGTGTCATAACTAGTTTGGCTAACTCTTGCAGATTCTTTCATCTTTTAGGGTAATCCGAGAGTTTCTCTTATCCCCTAAAGAAGACATTAAGAGTTGCGGTGATTAGTAAAAGCTCAGAACTAACATCACATATAACAAGTTTTAAATTGTATCTAAGTCAACAATTGTGCTACAAAATTTGCAAAATTGGAATATCTAGTTTAGGGATGAGGGTGCAGGGATTAGAAATTAGGAATTAAATTCAGAATAATTTTTCCTTAAATTCAGATTAATTTTTCTAGTACCTAGTATCTAATACTCAATACCCAATCCCCCATGAAAAATAGTTAAGGAGTAACCCAAAATGCTGGCATACGTCCTAGCTTTGGTGGTCGGTCTTGGTAGTTTATTACTCTACGTATCAGCTTTCTTTTTCCCAGAGATCCATCGCAAGAATGATTTTATTTGGAGTGGTGTTGGATTATTTTACGCTTTAGTTTTATGGGTGTTCGCGCCACATATTGGCGGAGGATTATTACTAGGTCATGTGGCGAGTGTGGCTCTTTTAGTGTGGTTTGGGTGGCAAACATTGTCACTCCGTAGACAGGTAACACCGCAGTTACAACAAACTCCAGTACCCAGTTCAGCCGCAGTGAAAACTTCCCTGCAAGAACAGGTGACAAAGTTATCTCTTCAAGAACGCTTCGGCAAGCTGCAACAAGGGTTGAGTAGCACCTTGGGCGGCGTGAAAGGTAAAGTACAACCATCTGTCAGTAAAAATTCACCAGTGGAGAAACCAACTGTTGAGATTATTGACAAAACTACACCCATCCCTGAACCTGCTATTGAAGAAGTACCTGCGACTACAGATGTCGCACCGACAACCGAGAGTGTACCCGAAGTAATTCCACCCCATCCACCATCTCCCGAATTGGTAGAAGCAGCACAAGCACATCCAGAAGCGGAAAATAAAGAACCGATTCCCGTAGAAGAAATTGCGCCTGATGCGGTGCTTGCTCCTCCCGCAGAAGCACCACCGGAACAAATACCGCCAAATAGTTAGATGAGCTAAATTGTGTTAAACCCAGCTTGAATTTAATATCATGTTGGGTTTTTTGTATTCAAGTGGCGATCGCTCAATTTAAACTAGCGACTAGATAAACAATGCTGGAGAAACATGAAAAAATTTCCCTAGTGCTTTTGCTTGAGCTTTACTAATTGCTCTGTTACCGTTCACAACTTCAGAAACCACACCTTTAGAACCCATAATTCCTACCAAGTCAGATTGTTTAATTCCTCGCGCTTCTATCAAGTGCTTGAGAATTGCATGAGGCGATGATGGTTCAAGGGGATAGTTTTTGTTTTCAAACTCTTCAATGAGAGTAACTAAAAGCTGTAGTATGGCGGTCTGCTCTGGTGTACGATTTTTACACGCCATTAATTTTTCTACAGTTTCTAGAGTGTGATCGTATTCTTCTTCTGTTGTTATAACTTTTGGTTGAAGCTCTACCAAAAGTTGGCTATAAGTGATTGTATTAAAAGAAGTGGTCATATACCTTATCGCCCGATCAGCGGCGGCCTGTAATAAAAGTTTTCCTTCCGTTAACGGCGAAGACCCGTCTCATAACTTACTCCAATCGCCAAAAGTAAGTATGACTTTTAGCCACTATCAAATAGTGCAACCTAAGATTAATTGTATCTAAAACATATCAAAAGAAAGGGTCATTTTTCCATTTTTCTTTATCGTAATCAGCGTGAGTTAAGAAGTACTTGTAATATACTGTTTGGACTTCATAATCTATGCTCACAATTAGGCGATAAGTATTACCTTTGATATTAAAAATTGTAAAATTACTTACTACATCTGCTGTTAGGTAAAATTGTCGAACTTCGTTGAAGTTTTGCCATGATGCAGATTTCACCACTTGATACCAAGAGTTCACTGACTCTACTGCATCTGGATATTTACCAGCATCAGCACGTAAATTACGAATGCTGATTAGGTGCATTTTTTATTTTTGATATTAAAACTAAATATTTTGTTATTGCATCCAACTCATATTATGTTTTCAAAACGAGAACCTGTTGTCAAGTTAATTTTTTGAGCTTCCTGCCATCTTCTATAATTGATAAAACCTGCACATATATTCTTAGGCATGAAGCTGTGACGGAAACTGGAAGCTACAAAGACACTGTAAATCTACCTAAAACTAATTTTGAGATGCGGGCTAACGCCATCAAGCGTGAACCGGAAATTCAAAAGTTTTGGGCAGACAATCAAATTTTTGAACGCCTGTCGCAAGAAAATCCAGGCGAACTATTTATACTGCACGATGGCCCACCCTACGCAAATGGCTCTCTGCATATTGGTCATGCCTTAAATAAAATTCTCAAAGATATTATTAATCGCTACCAGTTGTTACAAGGGCGAAAGGTTCGTTATGTGCCTGGTTGGGACTGTCACGGCTTACCAATTGAACTGAAAGTTTTGCAAAATCTCAAGTCGGCAGAACGGCAAAATTTAACGCCTTTGCAATTGCGCCAAAAAGCTAAAGAATTTGCTTTAAAAACGGTAGATGACCAACGCCAAAGTTTTAAACGCTACGGTGTTTGGGGTGACTGGGATAACCCATATCTGACGCTGAAGCCGGAATACGAAGCGGCGCAGATTGGTGTATTCGGGCAGATGGTGTTAAAAGGATACATCTATCGCGGGTTGAAGCCGGTTCACTGGAGTCCAAGTTCTAAAACGGCTTTGGCTGAGGCGGAGTTGGAATATCCAGAAGGTCATACTTCGCGGAGTATCTATGCGGCTTTTCCAGTCACTGGTTTGTCGGAGGCTGCAAAATCAGCTTTGGGAGAGTATCAGTCAGAGTTGGGTGTGGCTGTGTGGACTACTACACCTTGGACAATTCCCGGTAACTTGGCGGTGGCGGTGAATGGGGATTTAAATTACGCGGTGGTGGAAGTTTCAAGCACAGACGCTCAAAGTAATTTTAAATATCTCATTGTAGCGGCGGATTTGGTGGAACGGTTGGCGGCGACTATCTCGGCTGAGTTAACGGTGAAGGCGACTTTTAAAGGTAAGGAGTTGGAACATACTACTTACCGTCATCCCTTATATGACCGCGAAAGTCCGGTTGTAGTTGGTGGTGATTACATCACTACTGAGTCGGGTACTGGCTTGGTACATACTGCCCCTGGTCACGGTCAAGAAGACTACATTGTGGGTCAGCGTTATGGTTTGCCTATCCTTGCGCCTGTTGATGATAACGGCAACTTTACCGAGGAAGCGGGACAGTTTGCTGGGTTGAATGTGTTGGGTGATGGAAATCAGGCGGTTATTGATGCGCTGGCGGCGGCGGGTTCGCTGTTGAAGGAGGAGGCTTACGCGCATAAGTATCCTTACGACTGGCGGACGAAAAAGCCGACGATTTTCCGGGCGACTGAACAGTGGTTTGCTTCAGTGGAAGGATTTAGGGAAGAAGCACTAAAGGCGATCGCATCGGTAAAATGGATACCAGCCCAAGGTGAAAATCGCATCACGCCAATGGTGGCGGAACGTTCTGATTGGTGTATCTCTCGTCAGCGTGCTTGGGGGGTGCCAATTCCCGTATTTTATGATCAGGAAACAAACGAACCTCTGCTAAACGAGGAAACTATCAACCACGTTCAAGCCATCATCGCCGAGAAAGGTTCTGATGCTTGGTGGGAATTATCGGTGGCGGAATTATTACCAGAATCCTATAGAAATAATGGTCGGTCTTACCGCAAAGGTACTGACACAATGGACGTATGGTTTGATTCTGGTTCATCTTGGGCGGCTGTACTTAAGCAACGTCCAGAGTTAAGCTACCCTGCTGATATATATTTAGAAGGTTCCGACCAGCATCGCGGTTGGTTCCAGTCAAGTTTGCTGACTAGTGTAGCGGTAAATGACATTGCGCCTTACAAAACTGTGTTAACTCACGGCTTTGCTTTGGATGAGCAAGGGCGTAAAATGAGCAAGTCTGAAGGAAATGTGGTTGACCCCAATGCAATCATTGAAGGCGGGAAAAATCAAAAATCAGACCCAGCTTATGGTGCAGATGTATTGAGATTGTGGGTATCATCGGTAGACTATTCCGGTGATGTCCGCATTGGGAAAAATATCATCAAGCAACTAAACGATGTGCGCGGTAAGATTCGCAATACAGCGCGGTTCTTGTTGGGTAGCTTGCATGATTTTGACCCAGAAAAAGATGCAATTCCCTTTGAGGATTTGCCGCAGTTGGATAAATATATGTTGCACCGCATTCGTGAGGTGTTTCAAGAAGTAACGGAAGCGTTTGAAAGTTTCCAATTCTTCCGCTTCTTCCAAACTGTGCAGAATTTTTGTGTTGTGGATTTATCCAACTTCTATTTAGATATCGCCAAAGATAGGCTATATATCAGTGCGCCCAATGCTTTCCGCCGTCGCAGTTGTCAGACAGTTATTCACATTGCTTTAGAAAATTTAGCACGAGCGATCGCACCTGTTCTCTGTCATACTGCGGAAGATATCTGGCAATATCTCCCCTATAAAACACCCTACAAATCAGTATTTGAAGCTGGTTGGGTGCAGTTAGAAGATAAATGGGATAACCTCGAACTGGCAGAATTTTGGAAAACACTGCGACGGCTTCGCACGGATGTAAATAAAGTCTTAGAACAAGCCAGGATAGAAAAAATGATTGGTTCTTCCTTAGAAGCTAAAGCTTTAATTTACATCAAAGATACAAACATTCGTAACGCCATTGCAACTTTAAATCCTCAAGTTGGTAAGGGTGTAGATGAACTGCGTTATCTATTCCTAACATCTCAAGTTGAATTGTTAGATTCTGCTGATAAACTCCAAGCATTGAAAACCTTAAACGTCCAAGGTGAGGATAATTGGGAAATTGGAGTAGCGAATGCAGATGGTGAAAAATGCGATCGCTGTTGGAACTACTCAACCCATGTGGGAGAATCAGCAGAGCATCCCTTATTGTGCGAAAGGTGCGTTTCTGCCTTAGCTGGGGAGTTTTAAAACAGGTTTAACATGAATGTAGGGACGTTTAATCAAACGTCTCTATGTTTATGTAGGAATTGATATTTTCCAAGATTATGAACACCCAAACACCTGTAGCCACAGAAATCTTACCAATGGTGCTGAAAATGCAACCAAACATAATCGTAAGTGACGAGCAACTTTTTGATTTCTGTCAAGTAAACCGTGATTTTCGCATTGAACGTAATCACCTGGGAGAATTATTGATTATGCCCCCCACAGGCTCAGAAACAGATGAACGCAATTTTAATTTAATTGTCCAGTTAGGTATTTGGACAAAGCAAGATGGTACGGGTGTAGGTTTTGGTTCTAGCGGTGGTTTTACTTTACCCAACGGTGCAGTGCGTTCTCCTGATGTAGCCTGGATAAAAAAAGCCAGATGGGAAACAATACCTTTACAGCAAAGAAAGAAGTTTGCGCCTATTTGTCCTGAATTTGTAGTGGAATTGCGTTCAGAGACAGATAATTTGCAAACATTACAAGAAAAAATGGAAGAATATATAGCTAATGGTACAGAATTAGGTTGGTTAATAGATAGAAAACAACACAAAGTATTTATTTATCGTCCTGAAAAAGCTGTAGAAGAATTAGAAAATCCTTCGACATTAAGCGGTGAAAATCTATTACCAGGATTTGTTTTAGATTTAAGTCAAGTTTGGTAAGCAGATAATCTTAGAAAGAAAGTTAAGAAATCCTTTATTCATTATTTTAATTCTGTTTTAAAAATTGATATACCTGATACCATTTCACTTTAACAATGATACATATATGCAATCAGCGCCTCAACTTCGCTGCTGGTAGTTTTAGGGAATAGGTGACAGGTTACAGAAAATGATCTGTAATATCAAGTCCTGATGATTAGTTATAATTCCCACAATCGTAGCACTCCACTCCCAGCCCTTCCCCGTGAATAGCTACGGTGCGGTGTACACACAAGTCAAAAATTTTCGTGTTCAACCACATCCCGCCTAGAACTAAAGTTCCAGGCTCATAGCCAAAGTCCACTCAACTGGACTGCAATATAATTCTCTTTCAGCCATCTTGAGATGACTTGCGCTATGAGACTCGGAATTCATTCCGAGGTGGGACAGATGCACTCAACGAACATTTATTTGTGTGTACACCACAGCCGTGAACAGCGAGGAGAGACAAAACGTAGTTTTGGCGGGGTGGGGTTCCTCGGTTTTTATAAGTAATCAAGCGGACATGACATAATCTATCCTCTACAACTTCTGCAATAACTCTTGCGTCAACTGCAAAAATGCTTTAGAACCAGCAGATTGAGGTGCATTTAAAACAGCAGGCATAAAACTATCCACAGCTTTCGCCACATTAATATCAACAGGAATTTGGGCTTTACAAATTTGTTCTACACCAAAATCTTCCACAACTCGGTGCATAACTTGTTTGTAATATCTGCCAGTGAGTAAATTGGTATTGCACATACTAAAAACAATTCCCAGCATCTTGATATTTATTTTCGCTTCATGTTCATGACTATCTTTTAACTGGCCAATGCGTCTTTCTAACAGTTGAATTCCCACCACCGATAAAGGTTCTGGCTTGGCGGGAAGAATGTAAAAATCACTCGCAGCTAAGGCACTACGAGTCAGCAAATTGTAACCAGGAGCGCAATCTAACAGAATAAAATCATATTGATCGCGTACTGGTTTTAATATGTTATTTATCAAAACTCTTTCAAAACGGTTCCAGACATTTTCAAAGTTTTGTTCACCAAAAGCAACGGTTTGTTTGTGCAGCATTTCTGATACAACAAACTCATCATATAAGTCGATATCCCCAGGCAATAAATTAAGTTCTGGAAGTCCACAAATTTGGGTTTGAATAATATCGTTAATTGTTACCTTGCTATTGGGATCTGGATTAATAACATCGTCGATTAAATATCTAAACGTTAGTCTTTGTTTGCGGCGCTTGGCAAAATCTAAAGGCGACATTAAACTCAGGGTGGCGCTAATTTGGGTATCTAAATCTAATACCAGTACCTTTTTACCGTAATTTTTCGCTAAACAAGTAGCTAAGTTGACGGTGAGAGTGGTTTTCCCTACACCGCCTTTCATATTTGCAGTAGCAATTACATATCCCATTGGTTAAATCCTCTGATGACGCATTCCCATCTAGGTAGCGTACACCCATCCTGAATAACTAAAACTTTCGTTAAATTTAATATTTGTGGGAAGTTAAAAATTCATGCTGTCAGATTATAGCAGTGCAGTGTGTGGCTGATGAATCAATCATGGAAGCAGCCCTGACTGTCCATATCCAGCATCAAATTATATTTCTTTTTTTACATAAATTTGTCATAGTCATTTGTCTTTATAGCAATTTTATGAGAAGCTGCACTCGATAAATTTTGTAGAGACGTTGTACACAACATCTCTACAACAACCGATAAATTGTATTTTCATCGAGAAACAGTATAAGGACTTACGCAAGTGTGATATTTTTTTCGTTGACTCTTGTACCCAAAAATTGGTGTGCTAGTTGCACAAGTCCTAGTATTTACAAAAAATAAGGGACAAATGACTAATAACAACCTCACCCAAAGAATATACAACTTGCACGTACATCAACCAATTAATCTCTACACTTACCGTGTCGGAGACAATCTCCTGTTTGATCTTCTCTAGACGAGATTTGCCACGGCACTCGATTAAGTTGAGTGTCTATACTTATTTTAGCAAAATTAGTAGTAGTAATAAAAACATAGTTACTACTCGCTAAACTGGGTTTCGCATTGTAAAAATAAGCAGGTAATGCTATTAATCCAATGCACATTATCCTATACATACAAACCTCAGCAAAGAATTTCCGATCGCGCTATCGCTGAAGATGCCACCTTGATGAATCGGATTTTTTCAACTGAGCATTATCTGTTGATATTGTATCAATTTATGCAATGCTACTGGACGCAGAGACGTAATTGCTTAAATTTCAGTTCCATCCCCATATCTTATGTAGCTTACAGGATGGTGATGATTCACAAGATGGCTTCCCACTAACTTATGCAAGCCTTACCACAAAGAAACAGGAAAAAAATCCTCAATCAGAAATAAACATAATTTTGCTATTTAGTTTTTCAACTAAAACTGACGCAACGATATTCATTACTTTGGCAGCGGTGTAAGGGAGTAATAGAATAGTTAACAAATGTTGCCTAATAGCCTACTCATGACTCCTTCATCAGAAGCCGACACCATTACCAATCCCAATATCGATCTAGAAGGACAAGGCAACTCAGACAATGATCCTCTTGATGAGTTGCCTGGTGAAGTCGAAATGTCTCTTTTCGACCACCTAGAAGAGTTACGACAACGGATATTTTATTCGCTAATAGCTGTAGTCATTGTTGTTATCGGCTGTTTTCTGGCTGTCAAGCCAATTGTGCAATTACTGGAAGTACCAGCACAGGGGGTCAAATTTCTCCAACTTGCACCCGGAGAATATTTCTTTGTCTCCTTAAAAGTCGCTGGCTATAGCGGACTGGTACTTTCTACTCCTTTTATCCTTTATCAAATTATCCAGTTTGTTCTCCCAGGCTTGACACGCCGTGAACGTCGCCTAGTGGGGCCGATAGTTTTAGGGTCGAGTGTGTTATTTGTTGGGGGTTTAGTCTTTGCCTATTCAGTCCTTATCCCCGCAGCTTTGAGATTTTTTATTAGTTACGGTGCTGATGTCGTAGAACAACTGTGGTCAATTGATAAGTATTTTGAATTTATACTGCTGCTACTGTTTAGCACGGGTTTGGCATTTCAAATTCCCATCATTCAACTGTTACTAGGTAATTTAGGAATCGTTTCTTCCGACAGGATGCTTTCTGGCTGGCGGTTCGTGATTATGGCCGCCGTAATTTTAGGTGCTGTCCTCACACCTTCTACCGACCCCTTAACCCAAGCTTTATTAGCTGGTGCAGTTTTAGGGCTTTATATGGGTGGGATTGGTTTAGTTAAGCTCACAGGGAAATGACACAGATAACTTACAATGACTTTGAAAAAGTAGAAATTCGTGTAGGTAAGGTCATCGAAGTTGCTGAATTTCCCCAAGCACGCAAACCTGCCTACAAACTTTGGATAGATTTTGGTGATTTAGGCATAAAAAAATCTAGCGCCCAAATTACCAAACTTTATCAGCCAGGAGATTTAGTAAATTGTTTAATTTTAGCTGTGACTAATTTTCCACCTCGTAAAATTGCTGATTTTATTTCAGAAGTTTTAGTTTTAGGTGTAGTTTTAGATGATGGCAAAGTGGCATTAATACAGCCCGATAGAGATGTGCCTATAGGGGCAAGAATTTTATAGTTTAAATTTAGGACAATTACTAATAAATCAAACAATATCTCCAAAAGGAGTAGGATTTTAAAGTTTTTATTCACTCCTACTTCCTATCTCCTGCTTCTGTTTATACTATCCATTCGGAAGCACGTTCACCCAAATCGAGGGGTATACTGACAGCCTTACCCAGCCTGGGGCGATCGCGTGTTTGGGCAATAAAACTTTTTACCTGTGCTGTACCATCTAAAGCATTAAGATAATTAGCGATGGTATCAAGATGTTCTTGGTACTCTGCCTCTGTAAGTGGAAAAGAAGCTTGCTCTAGATATTTCCACATGACTTGGAGAAATATCTTGCCTTGAGTACGGCGGAACTGGACATCGTAAGAATGTCCCCATTTATCAAGCAACAGTTGGTGTAATTCCTTTCCTGTCATAGCTTCTCTCAATTAGATTTTACATTTAGTTATGATGTTAAGTTCCGTAACTCAAGTATGATAGGGATATAAAGAAATGTAATGCTAACAGAAAAGATGCTAAAAGTATCTTGCAACAAAGAAGTTTAGCATCGTTAGTTGGCATTTCAACCCAGACAAGAGTTGCTCAAGCATTAGTACTCTTGTCAGAATGCTTAAACAAAATATACAAAGAGCGAGCGCGTAGGATATGGCTCAATTTTCGGAATCAATGGACGTGCCTGATATGGGTCGTCGTCAATTCATGAACCTGCTCACTTTTGGGACTGTCACTGGAGTAGCTCTGGGTGCATTGTATCCCGTTGTTAACTACTTTATTCCTCCGGCGGCTGGTGGTGCTGGTGGTGGTACAACTGCAAAAGACAGCCTCGGCAACGATGTGAGCGTTAGTCAATTTCTCGACAGCCATAACGTAGGCGATCGCACCCTCGTTCAAGGATTGAAGGGCGACCCCACCTACATTGTGGTCGAAAGCAAAGAAGCTATTACCGATTACGGCATTAACGCTGTTTGCACCCACTTGGGTTGTGTTGTTCCTTGGAACGCTGCGGAAAACAAGTTTAAATGTCCTTGCCACGGTTCTCAATACGATGCAACTGGTAAAGTAGTCCGAGGCCCTGCGCCACGTTCTTTGGCTTTAAGCCACGCCAAAGCCGAAAACGACAAGATTGTTTTGACAACCTGGACTGAAACAGACTTCCGCACCGGCGAAGAACCTTGGTGGTCTTAATTTTGAGTGCTAAGTGCTGAGTGTTGAGTTAAAAGTCCATAGTGTAAACCATTGACAATTGACCCTTGACTCTTGACCAATGACCGACTACTTCATCCAAGAATCGTTGTCCTTATAGAGATGAGAAATTCCTTTACAACAGCGAGTTTAACTCGCAGTGCTAGAGCAATTACTAGAACATTGCTCATAGCGATCGCTACAGTAACATTCTTCTTTACTAGCGATATTGCTCTTCCTCAAAGTGCTGCCGCCTATCCCTTCTGGGCGCAGCAAACCTACCCTGAAACTCCCCGCGAACCGACAGGTAGAATTGTTTGTGCTAACTGTCACCTAGCCGCCAAACCAACAGAAGTAGAAGTTCCCCAATCAGTGCTGCCTGACACAGTATTCAAAGCTGTGGTGAAAATTCCCTACGATACCAGCGTGCAGCAAGTTGGTGCAGATGGTTCTAAAGTTGGCTTAAACGTCGGTGCAGTTTTGATGCTACCTGAAGGCTTCAAACTAGCGCCTGAAGACCGTATTCCTGAAGAACTGAAAGAAGAAGTCGGTGACACCTACTTCCAAACCTACAAAGAAGGTTCAGACAATGTTGTGATTGTTGGCCCCTTACCTGGCGAACAATATCAAGAAATTGTCTTCCCAGTTCTTTCTCCTAACCCTGCAACAGATAAGAATATCCACTTCGGTAAATATTCAGTTCATGTAGGTGGTAACAGAGGACGCGGACAAGTTTATCCTACTGGCGAAAAGAGCAATAACACAGCTTACAACGCTTCGGCTACTGGCACCATTAGCAAAATTGCTAAAGAAGAAGATGGTGACGGTAACGTTAAATATTTAGTGAACATCAAAGCCGAATCTGGTGATGTGGTCACTGATACAATTCCTCTTGGCCCAGAACTGATTGTTTCTGAAGGACAAGCAGTAAAATCTGGTGATGCTTTGACCAGTAACCCCAACGTTGGTGGCTTCGGTCAAAAAGATACAGAAATTGTGTTACAAGATTCCAGCAGAGTTGGTTGGTTAATTGCCTTTGTCTCTCTGGTAATGTTGGCTCAAGTCATGCTAGTTCTCAAGAAAAAACAGGTTGAAAAAGTTCAAGCTGCTGAAATGAATTTCTAAAATTCTCTGATAAATCCTTTTTTATTAAAGGCAGGCAATATGCCTGTCTTTTTTAGTTTTGGTTAATGATAATTAGGGCTTGCTGAAAAAGTTCTTTGGTGGGGATAAGGAAAAGGGAACAGGGAACAGTTTGACTGGCATTTAGTTAAACAACCACATTTGAGTGTAATTCATAAATTAATGTCAGATGGAACTTATGAAGTGAAGCGCTATAATGAGCGATCGCAGCAATTTTTCGTTATTTTATCTGGAACTGCCACATTAGAAATAAATTGCGATCGCCAAATTTTATCTCAACATGAAGGTGTAGAAATTTCCCCTGGTATTGCCCATCAAATATTTAATCAAAGCGACCAAGGTTTAGAATTTTTGGTGATTTCTCAATCGCCTAGTCATAGGGATCTGATTTTGGTGTGTTAGTTGTAGATAACAATTAAAAACAAATTTTATCAAATAAAACATACTATCCTCAAACTAGAAGTCTGAGGAAGCATAATTTAGGGCTATGCTGGCTAGATATTCAATATTTGAGAACCAAGAATTAGTTCTTCAAATAGTTGTATGTCCATTAACTAGCGCTGAGAAAGTTTTACTGAGACGCGAGGTTTCGCGTCTCACAAACTTTTGTACAAAAATTACCTAAAACGTAAGCAAATAAGCGTCTCAAAAGGATTGTATTACCGATTGAGTTTTAACCAACATACTTTTCCAAAGTAGTAGCTAATGTAGTTTTGGGTACGGCTCCAACGACCATATCAACTTTAGCCCCATCTTTAAAAATCATTAATGTGGGAATGCTGCGAATGCCATACTGACTTGCCACTTGAGGATTCTCATCAGTATTAACTTTTACAACTTTGAGTTTACCTTCGTACTGAACAGCAATTTCTTCGACAACAGGAGCTACCATGCGGCAAGGGCCACACCAGGGAGCCCAAAAATCAACTAAAACAGGTACGCTGCTGTCGAGAACTTCTTGCTTAAAAGTAGAATCTGTAACTTGTGCGGCTGCTGACATGCCTAAAAACCTTTGCCAATTACATTTCTGAGTTTCGTGAAAATTCTACCATAGCAAAAACATCTGCTCTGAAGAGTAAGGATGTACATTTGCAACGAAACCAGATGATAAACATAAGGAACCGCCCGAACAGTAGTCCGGGCGGAGTGTGGTGTGAGGAGTGAACGGAAACATGCGTCTCCGCTTTCTCTATTGTAGGCGACATACAGGATTTTTCCAGTTGAATGTTTGCGAGTCTGGAAAAATTTCCTGAAGATTTTCAACTGGATATATCTAAGGGATTAGGGAAAGTGAAAGTATGAAGCATGAAGTGTGTAGAAGTTTCTAGCTGCTTGCCGCAGGCTAGGATGAAATATGTTTTTTCAGCCGATCACCTTCATAATTTCTTTATTTACCCATACCTAATTGTTGCGCTTTTTGGTAAACTTTGCCCTCAGTTAACAAAGAAGGAGCAATAACAACTTCAACTTGCTGCATTTCTTTGATGTCTTTGGCTCCCAAAGTACCCATACTAGTTTTTAAAGCGCCCAACAAGTTGTGAGTGCCATCATCTAAGCCTGCGGGGCCAATGAGGATTTGCTCAAGAGTGCCAGTTGTTCCAACTTTAATCCGCGTTCCGCGAGGTAGCACAGGGCTAGGAGTAGCCATTCCCCAATGAAAACCGCGCCCAGGGGCTTCAGCGGCTCTAGCAAAGGGTGAACCAATCATCACACCATCAGCACCACAGGCAATGCACTTACAAATGTCTCCACCGGTGATTAAACCACCATCAGCGATCACAGGTACATATTTACCAGTTTGCTGATAGTAATCATCGCGGGCAGCGGCACAATCGGCGATCGCTGTTGCTTGGGGTACACCCACACCCAACACACCACGGGAGGTACAAGCTGCACCAGGGCCAATACCCACCAATACCGCCGCTGCACCAGCCTTAATTAAGTCTAAAGTGACCTCATAGGTAACACAGTTACCCAACACCACCGGGATGGGCATAGAACGGCAGAATTCCGCCAAATCCAGGGTAACTATCGACTCTGGTGAAAGGTGGGCTGTGGAGACGACTGTAGCTTGGATAAAAAATAAATCTGCTCCAGCTTTCGCCACAGTCTCACCATATTTGCTGGCTCCTGCTGGTGTAGCACTCACAGCCGCGATTCCACCTTGTTGTTTAATTTCCTGAATCCGTTTTTCAATTAATTCCGGCTTGATGGGTTCGGCATAGAGTTCTTGCATTAAGGAGACAAATTCATCCTTTCCGACCGAAGCAATCCGATCTAGGATAGGGTTTGGGTCAGCATAGCGAGTTTGAATACCCTCTAAATTGAGAACGCCTAATGCACCTAACTGTGACAAACGCACAGCCATACCTACATCAACTACACCATCCATTGCACTAGCAATTATGGGGATATTTCTCTCTATATTGCCAATCCGCCAGCTAGTATCTGCCAAACTAGGATCTAAAGTTCTGTTGCCGGGGACTAGTGCAATTTCATCAATTCCATAAGCCCTACGAGCCGTTTTTCCCCGCCCAAGTTGAATGTCCACGCTGTTAACTTTTATCAAAACTGTTCTAGCTAGGGTATCAAATTGTGAGGTGATTTGCAGCGATTTTTTGGTAAGTAACTACAAAGATGTTTCCGATTATCGTTAGAGAAAAATACTAGCTGGAAAAGAGGGAACAAGAGAAGAAAGATTTTCTTGTGAATAGCTGACTAGTTGAGGTGGAGACAATACAGAGGAAAAACAATTTTGAGGTGGTATTCAGTAAGCGATCGCTATTTTTGCTTTCACAATCTCTACTAGCAGAAATTTACCAAAAAAATAGCAAGAATATACAAATTTCCTGATGTTTTTTGATGGCTTCTGCCAAGTATTTAGGATTGTCGAAGCTGAAAAAAGTTCGCGATCGCACAATTGCTTTGACACAATTTCTCGCTACAGTGATCTAGCTTAAGAAATTTGAGCAATTGTCACACCACTACCACCATCAGCTGATTCGGCTGGTTCGTAACTGCTGACTCTAGGATGTTGTCGCAAAAAGGCATGAACACCTAGCCTTAGTTTTCCTGTACCGTGTCCGTGAATAATCCAGATGGGGCCATTGGCTTCGGAAATGGCTTTATCTAATTCAATTTCGGCATCGGCTACCCGCTTACCTCGTAAATCGACTGTATTTTTAGAAGTACGAATGGCGGGTGCGGCTTGGGGTGACGGAGTAGTTGGTGTTGGTGTTGGTTTTTGTTTGACAATGGGTTCAGCTTTTTGCCCATCAAGAGATTCGATGTCTGGCAATTTTACTGTCATTTTCATGATGCCGAAGCGCACATTTAACTCTCCATCCTCATCGGGAGCGGTTAAAACTTCTGCGGTTTGGCCAAATTGGGAAATGCGGATGCGATCGCCTACTTTTGGCATAAAGCCCACTTTGGGTTTAGCTACGGCGGCTGGCTGGTATTTTTGGGTAATCTGATTTAAAGCATTGGTGGCTTGTTGAGCATCTTGCGCTGTGGGTGTGCCTTGCTGCAAGCGGCGAATGACTTGGGCAATCTCTCCTTTGGCTTGCGCGATCGCCTGTTGCACAGCAACTTCTTGGGAAACCCGCAATGATTTTTCCCGTTCTTCTAAGGATGCGGCTTTGTCAGAAACTTCTTTATATAATCGTTCCGCTTGCTGCAAGAGTTTTTGGGCTTCTGCGGCTTTGGTTTCTTGGCGGCGACGTTGGGCTTCTAACCCGGCAATTACTTGGTTAACTTCGTCAGAGGCTTCGCCTACTTGAGTTTTGGCATTTTCTACTACTTCTGGTTTTAAGCCTAAACGCAGCGCGATCGCCAAAGCGTTAGAACGTCCTGGAATCCCCCACAGTAAACGATAGGTAGGCGACAAAGTAGCTTCATCAAATTCTACCGAGGCATTTTCAAACCGCGCATCTTCGTATTTTAGGGCTTTGAGTTCTCCAAAGTGAGTTGTGGCAATTGTTAACTGGGCGTGTTCCGCGAGATATTGCAAAAGTGCGATCGCTAAGGCGCTACCCTCGGCTGGATCTGTACCCGCGCCTACTTCGTCGAGTAATACGAGCGAGTTGGGCTGATTTTCTTCCTCTTCATTTTCTAATGCATTCAAAATCCGGCTGATGCGGCGGATATGCCCAGAAAATGTCGATAAACTCTGCTGGAGGGATTGTTCATCACCGATGTCTGCTAATATCTGGTCAAACCAAGGCATTTCCACGGGTTCGCGGGCGGGGATGAATAAACCCACTTTCGCCATTAATGCTGCTAAACCGAGAGTTTTTAAGGTGACAGTTTTTCCCCCAGTGTTCGGCCCGGTAATTGTTACTACCTTAATATGGGGACTAATCAATAAATCTACCGGGATTACCGAGTGGCCTTGCTCATGCTGTTGCTGCCAAATTAACAACGGGTGACGCAACTGACGTAAAGTCACAATTTCTTGTTCTTCACGGTTAATAAATCTGGGGGGATTTGCTTTTAACCAGTAACTATAACGCGATCGCGCCGCCGCTAAATCTAAAGTCGTCACAATGGCTAATAGCCTTTCTAAATCCGGGGTGACGGCTGCGACTTGCTCAGTTAAAATGCGCCGCACTGCTTCTTCTTCTGCTTGTTCTCGTTTCAGCGTTTGCCGCAATTGATTCCCCATCGGCACGATAGAACTAGGTTCCACGTACAGAGTCACACCACTTGTAGAACTATCATGAACGATACCGGGAATAGCATCTTTGTGGCTGGCTTTGACGGGAATAACAAAGCGATCGCCCCGTTGAGTAATTAGTTGTTCTTGAACAGCATTCGATTTCGCTTGTAAAATATTATGCAGTTTTTGATTAATTTGACTGCGTAATCGCCGCAAATCATCACGGATTTCGGCTAATTTTTGGCTGGCACGATCAGCTACAACCCCACGTTCATCAATACAACGGTGAATTTCCTGTTCTAATTCTGGATAAGTGCGTAAATCTGCGACTAAATCAGTTAATACTGGTGTATCTTCTTGGTTATCAATTACACGCCGTAAATTTCTCGCCCCTGCTAGAGTGGTGGCGATCGCGAGTAATTCATCCCCAGCTAAAATCCCTCGGAGTTCAGCGCGTTCTAGAGAATCACCAATATCTTGAATACCATCAAAAGATAAGCCTGTAGCCAGACGGCTTTCTAGTTGGTAAACTTCTTTAGTTTGTGCTAATAACTGCTCGCTGACTGACTGTGATGTAGGAATTTGTAAATTAGTTGATGCGATCGCCCCTAGCTTAGTTGCCGCAAATGTCGCCAAATGCTGGCAGAGGCGATGCCATTCTAGTAGTTCTAAAGTTTCCGATTGGATCAAGGCTACAACATCTAAAAAATCTTATATGAAATTATCGTAACAACATAGTTGTGTTTACAGCCAATATTAGAAGATGCACTTGCTTTGCTGATGATAGAAGAGGGAGCGATCGGCTTTACGTTATGGCTGAAAGGGCATTTATACTCATTCAGTAGTAAAACTTTCTTGTTTATGATCAATTATGTAGGGAACTAGTAAACTTCTGCTCTGCTTTGTTTTGAACAGCTTTTGCTTCTTCTACATTAGCTCTAATCAATCTTCTTAACCTCAACAACTGTTGAGCAAGGGTTCGTGCTACTCCTCGTTTGTCATCTAAAAAATGGCACAATTTGACTATGCGAACTGAAAAAGTAAAAGTGCGAGCGCAAATATCTTTTACCACAAGCTATCTTTTAAATAATTAAATTGTAATTTGTTGTAGAAATATTCAATAATTTTACAATTCATATTGATGTACTCTTTACTCAACTTTAATTTTTATTGGTAAAAATAGCGAATCTTCTATTTTTTGTCTGACTTCACAGCTAACGTAACAATCACTGTTTAAACAATCAAGTAGTAATAAATTAATATTATAGTAATTCCATATCAATTCCGTTTGCTCGTCATTTAATTGTTTTTGATAACCAATTTTCCTATATTTAATTATCAGAATTCTCAGAGTATTTAGCCATTCGTCTATAGTCTTGTCTTCTCGTTCAATCCACTTTTCTGGATTATCACAGAAAGGAATTTGCTTTTTTAAATTTTGAAGTGATTTTTTAAATTCAGGTTCTAAGTTAAGGTTAAGAGAAAGAGCATAACTCAGGCATTCTAATGGATCAGAGTTTACAACTTCAAGAGCATCGGTAAGTTTCTCGTCAAAATCAATCTCTGGATCAACTTCAATATTAAATCCAAGTGCTGTAGCAAGTTCATTGCAGGAATCTAGAACTGAGTAACTAAAAAAAAGAGCGTGTTCCAAGTAGAATGCTCTTACTACTGCTCCTTTATGGTTATATTTGACTGATAATGCTTTGTTATATACTGTCTGTAAAAGGTTCTGTAACTTATCATCAAAAGCTATAAGTAAGTCAATTTTTGACTTGATCAAAACTAATAAATCATCTGCCTTACGCATCATTCCAGCTGCAAGCAAAAATACTTCCCGCCAACGTATCTCTGTAATATGCTCTACCAGACTTTCCCACGCAGAGTTAGCAACTATTTCTCTTGCAGCGAAAAACTCATGAAACGTTAGGTGAGAAAAGGAATAGATACCCTTTGCCCTTTCTACTAGTAGCCCATGCTGTGCTTCAATAGACTTTAAAACGGCTTCACTATCGAGTTTCAATACTTCTGGATCTGTGTCAGCATTGCGTAAGTTACGGATAAAATCAGCAATGTATGTTTCGGCAGTTTTCTGCTTAAAGAAATAGTCTTTCTGCTCAAAGGTAGTTAAGCCTATTTGACTCAGTAAGTCTTCCTTACGCCGCAAAGACAGGTTTTTATAGACCTGCTCTCTCTCAATATTGCGTTTGGCATCCCATTTTTTCAGCAATACATCTAATCCTTCTTGATAAAGTTCAGAACGATTTGCTGGGAAATCTCCACTATCTCCAAACACCAAACATAGTAATGTCAGAAGTAAAGGACTACTAGCTAATTCTTGGATTGGTTTATTCTCCTTTAGTTTTTGAATGAATCTTTGACTTTTAACTGGATCAGTTAACTGGAACCAGTTTTGAGCAAAAATTGCTATTTGTTTTTCGTCAAAATCTGCCATTTCTACTTCTGTGAAACTTTGATAGGTGTATTCTTTGGCAGCAATACGACAGGTAATTACAAACTGATTGGTGTGAAATAGATCAGAAAATTCCCGAATTTGTCGTAAAACACGATTGGTGTCTTCCTCTCGTACTTCATCTAACCCATCCAGCAATACCAATGCCTTACCCTGTTTCAACAGTTTCTCTACTGCTGCACTGGCATGAGTTACCCCACAGCTTGATAATAGTTGAACAGTAAATTTCAAAATATCTGGTTTTTTAGGTGCTTCTGCAAAATCTTTTAATGTGATAAACAAGGGAACTCTATTTGCTTGATATCTCCCTTCAATACACTGCATTGCTAGATATTTTAAAAAAGTAGTTTTTCCTGCTCCTGGTTTACCTAAAACCATCAACTTACTATAACGCTGTACAACCTCTAATCCTGAGACTCGTTTCTGTTTTACTCTGCTAAGTCCAAGTCGCTCAAAGTTATCATGGTCACAGTTTTGCATTAGTTCCGCAACTTTTAGTCGTCTTCGTCCTGTTATTGCTTCCAGAATATTGACATTTGTGTAAATACCTTGTTTTCCTGTTAACTCAATTGGCTTAGGCATATCTAATACCCGCATGGTTCCGCACTTTTCTTTGATATAGGGTTTGATTTGTTTGCGGATTTCTTGCACTAAAGTATCAATAGAATCATCTATACCATCTGTAGTTAAATCGCCAGGGGGTTTTTGCTGTGAGTATCTTTTGCTCAGATACTCCCGTAAGCGGCTTTCTTTAACAGGGCCATTACAAGTGATGCAAACTTTTTTGTAAATGCCTGTAAGACAAGTACCAAGGTTACTTTCAGAAATGTTTAATTCTTGAGTTACGTTGACTCGATTCTTACTACGACCGAATATTTCCAGAAAAACTTCTTTCTCTCGGTGCGACAATTCACTGTATTGCTCCAGTTGCTGAAGAAAGTCCTCTGGTATAGACATTGACCACTCCCACAATTACTTATAAGCCAGTGTAGCCAAAGTTTTTATCAAAATGTGGAGTTAAATCAGTGTAAGTCAGGCTAAGTCAAGGTAAGTCAGATAAATAACTACAAAAGAAAATTGCGACATTGAACTCAGTCAAGCTACTGAGGCAATCGTAATGCTAGAAACACTAATCCCTCTGGTTATAAATAAGTCTGTTGAAGTTGTTGTTGGAATACTGCTGGAAAAGTTTTGTAAATGGCTACTGAGTGATGCCAATATCAAAAGTGCTAACAATTTCTGGAAAATGCAGATTCTTGTACTTTATCTAGATTGGGTTGTGCGAAAAACACCACTAAAATCTCTACCAGAAAAATCACAAGACAAGTAGTAGAGATGATAAAGCGATCGCATTCATCAACCAAAGGCGATCGCACCCTCAACCCATTTCCTAAACTCCTATCGTGCTACCATGACCAATAAATTTTTGTGGGAGGTCTAGCAATGGCTACCCTTCATACGCTGAATATGCCCTTGAAGTTCCGCTGTTGCCGTCAATATAAAAGCGATCGCATCTCTTCAACAATTAAATATATCCTTTGCGGTGAAACATCATGAGCGATCGCAAAATCCTCATCGCCCTATTTATAATGAGGCTAATGTTACCTGAGTAAATAAATCTTATGGTTGTGCAGACTCCCCCCCGTCAATACTCCGCGGAGGAATACTTGGCACACGAAGAGGCTGCTGAGTCCCGCAGTGAATACCGTGATGGAGAAATTATCCCAATGACCGGAGGATCACTTAATCATAACCAAATTATTATCAACCTAGTATTAGGTCTTTCACCCAGGCTAAGACAACAAAATTATAATGTGTATGCCAATGACCTGCGTCTCTGGATTCCGCGTTACCAAGCATACACATATCCTGATGTTCTCATCATCAAAGATGAACCAGTCTTTCAATCAGGAAGGAAAGACACAGTAATAAATCCCAGCATTATTTTTGAAGTGCTTTCTAAATCTACTAGTAGTAGAGATAGAGGTGATAAATTTACTTATTATCGCTCCATCCCCGAATTTCAAGAATATATTTTGATTGACCAATATCAACTGCACATTGAGCAGTTTAGCAAAACTCCTGATGGCAATTGGCTATTTAAAGAAACTGACGATGAAGATGGAGTTTTAAATTTAGTTGCTGCTAACTGCCAAATTCCCCATCGCCAGATTTACGAACGAGTTAACTTTGAAACTCAACCAGAGTAGTTCTTTTGCCTTTTACCTTTTGCCTTTTTTAAGGTGTTCCCACCACGCCAGAGTAAATTAACCCTCGTTGCACATCCAAGGTTAAAATTGCCCCATCACGAATGACCTGGGTGGCTTTTTTCACACCAACAATTACAGGGACACCGAGACGTAAGCCAATGACTGCGGCGTGACAGGTCAAGCTTTCTTCTTCAGTAATAATGCCAGATGCTTTGCGAATCGCATCAACAAAATCAGCACCAGTGCGGGGCGCTACTAAGATATCGCCGGGGTTAAAGTTGCTGACATCTGTACTTGTTAAAGCAACTCTAGCGCGACCACTGACTGAACCTTGTCCCAGTCCAATTCCTTGACCCAATATCGCTGTTACTACTTCAACTTTAATTAAATCTGTGGAACCAGAAACGCCTTGCAGTGTACCCGCAGTCATCACCACCAAATCGCCTTCAAACAGTAATTTATGCTCTTGAGCGACGTTGATTGCAGCTTGGAATGTCTGACCAGTGGAAGGCAAACCCAATACGAGTAAAGGTTTCACACCCCAAACCAATTGTAATTGTCGCGCTACGTTGACATGGGGTGTCACAGCTAAAATTGGTGTCCGGGGACGGAATTTAGACACATTACGCGCGGTCGCTCCAGTTTGAGTTAAGGTCATAATTGCAGCTGCTCCCAGGTTTTCGGCAATTTGACCTACTGCTTGGCTGATGGCGTTGGGAATGGAACGTCTACTATCTCGCAGTTGGCGTGTGGCTGAGTTCCGTTCTTCTTGTTCTATCCGTTCGGCAATTCTCGCCATTGTTGCAACTGCTTCTACTGGGTAGTTACCCACCGCAGTTTCATTAGAAAGCATGACTGCATCAGTACCATCTAAAATTGCGTTGGCTACGTCTGATACTTCCGCACGGGTGGGGCGGGGATTACTCACCATGCTATCTAACATTTGGGTAGCGGTGATAATGGGAATTCCCAAGCGGTTAGCTGTGGAAATTAGCCGCTTTTGCAGTATGGGAACGTCTTCTGCTGGTAGTTCTACCCCTAAGTCACCTCTAGCTACCATTACACCATCACACAAAGCCAGAACAGCTTCCATTTGTTCGATAGCTTCGTGCTTTTCAATTTTGGCAATGACGGGGACTTGCTTCCCGGTGCTGGAAATCAGTTCTTTGATTTCGATGACATCTTGGGGGTTGCGGACAAAGGAAAGTGCTACCCAGTCTACGCCTTGGTCTAGACCAAACATTAGATCCTCTCGGTCTTTGTCGGTCATGGCTTTAATGGACAGGTATACACCAGGAAAGTTTACGCCTTTGTTATTGGATAACTTACCACCAACTGTCACACGACAGCATAAATCACCCTTTTCCCGATTAATTTCTTCCACCACCATTTCTACTCGCCCATCATCGAGGAGAATTTTGGCTCCGCTGGGGACTTCTTCAGCCAAATATTCGTATGTAACACAGCTAATATCCTGTGTACCTACAACTTGGCGATTAGTTAAGATGAAGCGATCGCCTTTTGCTAAAACTATAGACCCATTTTCAAACCGCCCTAAGCGAATTTTTGGCCCTTGCAAGTCTTGCAAAATTGCCACTGGCTGATTAAGTTCAAAAGCAGTTTGCCGAATTAAGCGAATATTCCGCTGATGGTCAGCATGAGTACCGTGAGAGAAGTTAAGGCGCAGCGTTGTTGCTCCTGCTTCGATAATCGCCTTGAGCATTTCTGGGCTGCTGGTAGCGGGGCCAATTGTAGCGACAATTTTTGTCCGACGTAGAGAATCTCTTAATTGCATAGGGGCTGATTTTAGGGAGCTTGTTAAGCAGTCATCGTAGATTAAAGGAGATGCTGTATTCAGTTACTGCCACATCAATCAATTTAAGCAGTTAGCGAGGGGCAGATAAAGAGTAGATTCGAGGAAAGGTTTTTGGATGGAAATTGCTGAGTTTCCCTGGGATTTTTCTGAGGGATTAGAGAACAGAATAGTTATCGTACACTAATCTTGATGCCCTCCCTCCCCAGGAAGATTTTTTTCTCACTACTCTGAAATAACTGAGTTGACACACCCTAGCGATCAGCAAATACTTGGGTTTCGTCTGGAATCATAGCGTTATTCATCTGCTACGAAGCAGATCTTTACATAAAAATTGCTATACAAAACTTTATCAAACTTTATTTTTGACTAATATTTATCGTATATTCGTAATGTTTTGATAAAGAAGGAGTCAGAAATGCTGGCGTTGGAGGCACAACAAAAAGTATTAAAAATCCCGCCGAAAGAATTCTTAGCGCCTCCTGGTTATTTCAGCCCGACAATGCTGGTTTTTTTGTCTGCTGTCACCATGTTAGTGTTATCGAATTTGGGCTACTGGCTGTGGCAATGGCCACACTGGTTATGCTTTTGCATTAACACCTTAGCTTTGCATGGTTCTGGCTCAGTTATTCACGATGCTTGTCACCAGTCTGCACACCGTAACCGGATCATCAATGCGATGCTAGGTCATAGTAGCGCGTTGATATTGGCTTTTGCTTTTCCAGTATTTACACGGGTACATTTACAACATCATGCTCATGTTAATCATCCCAAAGATGACCCCGATCATTATGTCTCTACAGGTGGGCCTTTGTGGTTGATTGCAGTGCGGTTTTTATACCATGAAGTATTTTTCTTTCAACGGCAGCTATGGCGGAAATATGAGCTATTAGAGTGGTTTATTAGCCGCTTAATTGTTGTCAGTATTGTGTATATTTCTGTGCAGTATGGCTTTTTAGGCTACATTCTCAATTTTTGGTTTATACCCGCCTTTATCGTTGGGATAGCACTGGGATTATTTTTTGATTATCTGCCACATCGGCCGTTTGTTGAGCGCGATCGCTGGAAAAATGCTCGCGTTTACCCCAACCCCATTCTGAATCTCCTAATTATGGGGCAGAATTATCACCTCATTCATCATCTTTGGCCTTCGATTCCTTGGTACAATTATCAACCAGCATATTATGTGATGAAGCCTCTGTTAGATGAAAAAGGCTGTTATCAAACTTCGGGATTATCCCAAAAGAAAGATTTTTTTGAGTTTGTTTACGATATTTTCTTAGGAATTAGGTTTCATCATCACAAGCCAACTGATAACTAAAAAATTCGGAGGCTGACATGAAAATTTGGGTATGGAGTGCTATGGGAATTTTAGCGATTAATTTAGCTGTACTGGCAATTGTGGCATTTTTAATTCACCGAGATAGCACTCAGCCAAACTCTAATCAATCACAAATAATGCAAAATTTTGGTTCTTAACTACTGAATTTTTGTGTGTTGAATTTACTCAAAATTAATGATTAATGCCTCGTGGTGTGGGTAAGGCATTTTGAATTTCCGGTTCGGGTGAAATTATCTGCAAAGACCAATAACTCACAACCATCAAAATTAAACCAGAAACCACACCAATGACCAATCCAAGTAGTAAAGGAGATTTTTTTGGAATAACAGAAGTTTCAGTAGTGCTTATTTGTTTTTCTAAAAGCGGCGCTGATATTGTACTGTTAAAAACCGAGTGGGAGTTATATGCAGATAAAGTATTTTGTGAGGGAAATGTTGACAACAGCGTAGCATCTTGATTATTGATATGAGGTAACAGCGCTGCTAATACTTCCTTGGCGGATTTATATCGGTCGTGAAAGTGATAACACACCATTTTATTAATTACCGCCGCTAACTCAACATTCACATTAGCTAAATGTTGCCAAACAATTTCACCTGTTTTGCGGTTTTCTGGTAATTGTGTTGGATGTACCCCTGTTAATGCTTGAATGGCAATTATCCCTAAAGCATAGATATCACTATTAGGTCTTGGTCTGCCACGTTGTTGTTCACTAGGCATATATCCTGGTGTACCGATCGCAATTGTAGATTGTTCAATAGGCACTAAATTTTTTTGATCTTTGACCAATTGCGTCAAAATTGGTTTAACAGCACCAAAATCAATCAAAACTAAGCGATTGTCTGGGATGCGTCGCATAATATTGCTGGGTTTGACATCTCGATGTATCAACCCATGACTATGGACAAAATGGAGAATTTCTAAAACTTCTTGTAGGAGTTGAATAACTTTGCTTTGTGACCAACAGTAACCAGGTTGAAGTTCGGTACTTAAAGTATGCCCTGGAATAAATTGTTGCACCAAGTAGAATTCTTGGTCATCTTCAAAATACGTCAATAAATGAGGAACTAAATCATAGTCGCCGAGTTTTTGCAGAGCTTGTGTTTCTCGATTAAATAGCCGTCGGCGGAGTTCTATGGGAATAGAAACTTCGTTACTTGGTAAAAAATGCTTGACAACGCAGGTGGGACGATTTGGCAGATGTGTGTCTTCAGCCATGTAGGTTTTACAAAATATTCCCTGACTTAAAACTTGCACAACCTGGTAACGTTCACTGAGTAACTTCATTAACATGGTACGATGTACCTGACGGTTGTTTCCCGTAATATCACGTAAAGGTATTTACTTATAGTTTTAATATATATTCTTTATTAAAGACGCTGAATAAAATTCAATCTAATGAGCAACAGTAATAGAAAAGCTGTTTCACTCAGCACAGACGCTATTCAGATGATCAGAGGGCTGATCATTGGCGAAGTAATTACAATTGTACTGATTGGCGGGCTGTGGTTATGGCTGAGACCACGCTTATTTGTTGGTAATCGTCAGATTTCTGTCTCTAGTGAGAATCCCGCAACTGTCAGTACTCCTACTGGTTCAACTTTTGCCCAGGTTAATGATATGCCAATTGGTGCATTCAATTATGGTGGAAGTACAGCTTGGGCATCGATTAGACAATTAGTAGATTCACAGATTCAAAATACTCGTCCAGAATTTCAACTGCTCTACGTTAATCCTACAGATGGTAGTCCTGGTTCGGGCGCAGGAATTAGAATGTTGCTGGCTGGGAAATTAGACTTTACTCAGTCATCCCGTCCTTTAACAGATGCAGAACAAGCTCAAGCAACACAACAAGGTTTAACAATTGAGCAACGACAAGTAGGGATGGATGGAGTTGCAATAGTAGTTAACCCAGAGTTGCAAATTCCCGGCTTAACTGTTGAACAATTACAAAAAATTTATCTGGGACAAATTACTAACTGGAAGCAAGTAGGCGGAAAAGACTTACCAATTGTTCCTTTGTCCCAATCTCCTGAAAATGCAGACACCCTGTTATTCCCTGATAAGCCAGCAGATAAGCAAAATTTGAGTTCTCAAGTTGAGTATGTTTACTCCACTACAGAAGCATTACGCCAGATCAAAACAACTCCTGGTGGTGTGTATTACGCTTCTGCTAGAGGGGTAATCAATCAATGTGGTGTGAAGCTATTACCTTTGGGGGTAACTTCAGAACAGTTAGTATCTCTCTACCGTGAACCAGTTGTGCAGTCAAATCAGTGTCCGCGACAACGCAATCAACTGAATACAGTAGTGATCAAGAATGGTACTTATCCCCTAACTACCAAATTATTTGTCATGATTAAGCAAAACCAAGGTCAAGAACAACAAGTTGGGGAAACATACGCCAAACTGTTGCTGACTGAACAAGGACAAAGAGCGATCGCCCAAGCTGGGTTTGTGCCTGTTAATATTCGAGAGATAGCGGCTAATCAGTAGGTCAACAAGCATCATATTATCTATGGTGCTGGGAATTTTATCCCAGTTGTGCGATCGCTCGACCGATTCACACCCAAACAATAAAAAATCTTCTTCCAAGCCTTTCACTGCACCAAAGCTCTCACATCATTTGCTGACTCTAATTGTAATGCGGTGGTGGCGATCGCCTCTGCTTGAGTTACAGTTAATTTGGCGATCGCCTGTTTAATTATCCCGATAGCTTGGGGATTGACGCTCAATTCATCTAACCCCAAACCTAATAAAATCGCTGCGGCTGAAGGGTCTGCTGCTAATTCTCCACATAATCCTACCCAAATTCCGGCGGTGTGAGCAGCTTGTACAGTTTGTTGGATCATTCGCAATACGGCAGGGTGTAAGGCATCGGCTAAATAAGCTACTCTGGGGTTATTGCGATCGCCTGCCATGACATACTGACTTAAATCATTCGTCCCGATACTGAAAAAGCTGACTTCCGCCGCTAATTGATCAGCTATGGCGACAGCTGCGGGAACTTCAATCATGACACCCACTGGCAGATTTTCATCAAAGGCGATTCCTGCTTGTCGCAGTTCGGTTTGTACTTCACCTAATATTGCTTTAGCTGCACGTACTTCTGTGACAGTCGCAATCATCGGGAACATCACTTTAATATTATGTTCTGCACTGGCGCGTAAAATTGCCCGCAACTGAGTTTTAAATAATTCTGGATGATCTAAACAAAAACGTATCCCCCGCCAGCCAAGGAAGGGGTTAGCTTCGTGAAGGCCGACTCGCAAATAAGGTAATGGTTTGTCACCACCGACATCAAGAGTGCGAATAATTAAGGGACGGTTATCTAAAACTTCGGCGATCGCTTGATAAACTGTCAGTTGTTCTTCTTCAGTCGGATCTGTAGTTCTATCTAAATATAAAAACTCAGTCCGCAACAATCCCACACCTTCAGCACCACCCGCTACCGCCGCTTGTACATCTGCAATGCTACCAATATTGGCGAGGATATTTATCTGTTTGCCATCACGGGTAATTGCTGGTTGATGCGCCTTGGTGAGTGCTTCTTGTTTAGCCGTTTGCCAAGCTTCCCGTTTAGTTTCCAATGTCGTGAGAATATCTGCTTCTGGTTCTACCCAAGCTTTACCGCTTTCACCATCCAGCCCCATCAATGTACCATCTTCTAACCGCAACACTTCGGGATTCACTCCCAAAACGGCGGGAATTCCCAATGTCCGCGCAATAATCGCACTGTGAGATGTAGCACTTCCCGATACTGTACAAATACCGAGTACCTTGCGAGGATCTAATGCGGCTGTATCTGATGGTGTCAAGTCTGTGGCGACTATAATCGCTGGTTCAGCCAGATACAAACTACTAGCAGCATTTCCCGCCAACAGTCGCAGTACCCTTTGCCCTATATCGACAACATCTTCAACTCGTTCTCGCAAATACGCGTCTTCTAAGGTGCGGTAAGAACTTGCAACTTCCTCCACCACGGCTTGCCAAGCGGCTTCTGCATTGAGGTGATGTTCCATAATGCGCTGCTGCACAGTTTCCAACAACACGGGGTCTTCTAAAAATAGTAAATGAGCATCAAAAATTGCCGCTTCTGTGTCACCTATTTGCAAAGATGCTTGGGAAAAAATAGTTTGAATTTCTTGTTGCGCCGTGTGAATTGCTGACTGTAAACGTTGCCATTCTCGCTCCGGGTCATCTACATGATATTGTGTCACAGTTACCGGAGCAGGTTGATAATGAATGACAGGTGCGATCGCCACTCCTGGAGAAGCCGCAATTCCTGAAAGTTCGCCATGAGTTGCCGGAGTTACGGGTTGCTGTATTGTTGGTGGAGACACAACAGCAGTATTATCTTCACCAAAGTTATTCGCGAATAAGCTTTGTAACGTGGCAAGTGCTGCATCCGCATCAACACCAGTTGCAGTAATTAAGAGTTCATGTCCTTGACGTACGCCTAAAGTTGTGACTTGGTTAATACTGTCACCTCGGACAACTGAGCTATTTCTCGTTAAATTCTGCACCTGAATTTGAGATTGAAATCTGGCGGCGGTGGCGACAAACTGCGCCGCCGGACGCGCGTGTAAACCTAAACGATTGCTCACAGTCAGCCGAATTTCTCTACTAGGATAAGCTGCGCTGGTTTTTGGTTGGATATGACTATTAACATCTGCTGTCAGGTTAGGTATACCTAATTGCGTGGCTTTGGCGCTTAATGCTCCCCTAGCTTCCGCCATTACCTGCTGAATATTCTTACCTATGGCGGCTGCAACAGCGGCGGCGATCGCACCTTCTACTAGTGGGGCTTCACAAAGATATACTTTTTCTTGATGTGCTTCTGGTAGGAATTCGACAGCCATTTCTGCATTCATAACGGCACTACCGAGATCCATCAACACTAATACACCATCATCGCTAAATACAGATGCGATCGCCTCATAAATCTTCAGCGCATCTGTACCCAAGGGATTTTCTGCATCTTCAATCCCCGCCGCCACCGCAATGGCAACTTTGCCCTGAACCATTTGTGCCGCGAGTTCCTGCACACCCAGAGCCAATTGTTTACTATGAGAAACAATAACTATTCCGACCACTGCAACACCATCAACTTTGTTGAGAGTCTGAGATTGAGCTAATTACCCGTTATATTTACCCTGGCGCACCACCAAAATAGCATCAATACTTCATTTCAATTGTAATTGTCCAAAAATTTTTAGAATGATGGGGTGGTTAGGGTAAAGATGCGTAGACACATACCGGCTGGTCGTCAACATCGCACTGAGTATTAAGAAACAGTTAATACTATTAAATAAAATTAATTAGCTTTATTCGCGGCGATAAACATCTCTACGATGACCAACCTTAACAACTTTAACTATTAATAGTTCATCTTTTATTTCGTATAAAATCCGATACTTACCTACACGAACACGATAATTATCTTCCTCGCCTTCTAGCTTCACTACTCCATTAGGGCGGGGATTGTTTGACAACTCTTGAATTTTCTCTTCTATGGAAATTTTTATATCTTCAGTCAGCTTTTTTAATTGTTTAGCCGCCCTAGTTGTAATTTCTATTTGATAAATCATGCACTCTCTTGCTGATATTCTTCCCAAGAGATAGTAGTATCATTTTTTGCCACAGCAATATCTTGAATATCCTCTTCATCTTCAATTTTACGAATTTTTAGTAACTCTAAAACATCTTCTAAAGTGTCTTCATAAGCTTGTTCTAGTTCTTCATAAATAGCTTGGAGTAATGCTTGTCTGGTTTTTGTATGTTGCATTATATACCTCATTATTTACTTTTGATGGCGTATATCTACACCATGATTGTGGTATTTGAAATATGCGATCGCAGTTGTTTCTAGTTTAACAATAGATTTTAGCCGTATGATGGCAATCATCAACGGTCGGGTGAGCTTATCACCTATGACGTGAGGGATTTGATCGCAGTATAATTAGCTATGCTTCAAGGCAAAGTACAAATTATCCCAAGTTCATTTTCCTTTAATGAGCCGCTAACATAAAAAATTAATGATGCAATTGTTCCAGGAGTTCCCACTGGAGGTTCACCTGAAATTGACCATGCCTTTAAAGAGAGTTCAACAAAAAATTGCATATTTTCCAGTTTATTCAACCTATCTTGTTGTTCTAAATAATCTAGAACAGTTTCATCTAGATAAATATCTGTACCATCAAAAGCTGGTTCAATTACTTTTGCAAGACTAATACTTTCATTGACTGTTATCCTCATGTCTTTCTCCTTTTTTTTGCTTATAGCTATTGTTAATAGTTGGTAATGAATGTATATATATCAAATATTTTTGATATTAATTACCTAGTCTTCCACCAGTTCTATCAAATCTTCAATCGATACGCCAAAGACACGCGCCAGCTTTAGTACAGAAATTAAATTAACCATTGCCATTCCTGGAGAATTTGCGTAAGTTGCAACAGTGCTGTAGGGAAGTTCAGAACGCTCAGATACTTCCTTGAGTGTCCAACCCCGCACCGCAGCAAGTTCTTTAATTCGCAATTTAAACACACATCATCCTGACTTGACAGTATCGAGATTTCGATTTTTAATAGTTTCAGCCTCAAAAATCGAAATCTCGATTTTTGAAGTAAACACATCAAAAGCGATCGCTCGTCTTGCCTGGAAAACTTGAGAGCGATCGCCATTTCTAACACATCCCACAAAGTGGGACAGTATTGACCTATGATACCAACCTCAAAGCCAAAATCAAATAGTCATCCTTGGTGTATTATTCGACAACTACCAAATATGCAACGAATGGTAGTAGCTAGATTTCATCGTCGCCATGATGCAGACGCTTATAGACAAATTCTTCAGCGATTATTACCCACAGCCAACCATGTAATTGTCTTTGACTCAACAGTTTCAGAAATAGCAGAAGAGATTGAAAGGACTTTAGTAGAGCAAATGTCTTAGAACTCAAGCAAAAATTCTCTCAACCTCTCATTCCTCCGTAACCTCTGGTTACTGAGCGACTTGTACCGAGCATTCGCGCAGCGTCTCCGTCAGGAGAAGTCCAGGTAAGTCGAAGTATGCGCCTCTGTGGTTCGTTATTTGTTTTACTGCATCTGTTGAGACAGCACAAGACTTTTCAATCTGTCGCCTGTCACCTATAACCTATCACCTATTCTAATTTCAACAAAAAACCGAGAAACTGTTATGTTTCCCGGTTTATTTTTAATATTAAAACCCTCAGTTTAAGGAAACACAAAAGTATCCCCTATAAATTTTTAGCTAAATTAAACCTTAGCAGCAGCCTTGCTGATAGCGTTCAATTCACCTTTAGCATATTTAGCAGCAAAAGTTTCTAGAGAAACTTGTTTAATCTTGCTTGCGTTACCAGCAGTACCGAATTGTACATAGCGTTCTGCACAAACCTTCTGCATATATGTAATAGAAGGCTTGAGGAAGTGACGGGGGTCAAATTCCTTGGGATTTTTTGCTAAAGCTTCGCGCACAGCAGCCGTGATAGCCAAACGGTTGTCGGTGTCGATGTTCACTTTACGAACACCGCTCTTGATACCTTTTTGGATTTCTTCTACAGGTACACCGTAGGTTTCAGGAATCGCACCACCGTACTCGTTAATCAAAGCAATTAAATCTTCGGGTACGGAAGAAGAACCGTGCATTACCAAGTGGGTGTTAGGTAGACGACGGTGAATTTCTTCAATGCGGCTGATTGCCAAAATTTCGCCAGTTGGTTTGCGGGTAAACTTGTAAGCACCGTGGCTTGTACCGATAGCTACAGCCAAAGCATCTACTTGGGTTGCTTCTACAAAGCTAACAGCTTCATCGGGGTCGGTTAACAGTTGAGAATGGTCAAGAGTACCTTCAAAACCGTGTCCATCTTCAGCTTCACCTGCGCCAGTTTCTAGAGAACCCAAGCAACCAAGTTCGCCTTCTACACTTACGCCCAAAGCATGAGCTACATTGACAACTTCGCTAGTAACTTTAACGTTGTACTCAAAGCTGGCAGGGGTTTTAGCGTCAGCTTCCAAGGAACCATCCATCATGACGCTGGTGAAGTTGTTCTTGATTGCTGAGTAGCAGGTAGAAGGAGCATTACCATGATCCTGGTGCATGACGATGGGAATCTCAGGATAGGTTTCTACCGCAGCCAAGATCAGGTGGCGGAGGAAGTTTTCACCTGCATAATTACGAGCGCCACGAGAAGCTTGCAAAATTACGGGGCTATCTGTCTCGGCAGCAGCCTTCAGGATTGCCTGAATCTGCTCCAAATTGTTAACGTTGAAAGCTGGGATGCCGTAACTGTTCTCAGCCGCGTGATCCAAGAGCAGCCGCAATGGTACAAGCGCCATAGATAGTCCTCCTAATAATGATTTTCAGCTAGTCGTTATGAGACAAGCGTAATCTTTACGCTAATCTTAAGAGTTTTTTCAACTTATAGGAAATTATAACTAGTGTAGGGTGCTTATGTTGAAAAAGTTTACGCCACCTCTCATCAAGATGACCTATGCTTGACCTAACCTGCTGTCAAGTATGCTACGTTACAGTTATTTGCTTTGGTAGTGTGGTAGTCCAGATAGGTAATAATCCACTGTTGATTATTCAGGCAAATATACAGGCGAATCGCACCTAATTCAAAACACCAGCTGCTCAACAAACGCTGCGTGTTCAGCAGACTGCAAGCCTGTTTGTAAGACATTCAACACAACCTGCATATTTCCAGTTAATAACTCTGTAGCCACTAACCATAAACCGGGAAAAGCCTGACTGCGTATAATCCCCTCATTATCAGGTATTAACTCCAAATATTCGCCCTGTTCCAAATAAAACCAACTCAATTTCTGCTCAAGCACTTGCCAAACAATATATTCTTTCACACCATTACGGCGATAAGCCTGTTTTTTAGCATGAAGGTCAATAGCCACACTACTAGCAGCAATTTCAATAATTAACTCCGGCGCACCTTCGATATAATCATCTTCACTTAGCCTTGTTTGACCGCCTGCTTCTGGTGCGATGAGCAGAACTGCATCTGGTTGAGGTTCGTTATCTAAGTCTAGGCGCACAGTTGGTTCAACTCCCAAAGCTACACCAGGTGTAGCGGCTTCATAAGTAAATAACCAACCAGTAATCCAACCATGTGGTTGACCGTGACTTCTAAAACGTAATGCAGCAGGCATTATATATACAATTCCTTCAATCAATTCGGCTTTTTTGACGTTAGGCGTAGCGTTGTAGCGACGCTCAAATTCATAGCGAGTGAGTTTGTCGCCATTTTCTAGAAGGGGAATTGTCCGATGTTGTGGAGGAGTTTTTACCATGACAACGGTAGTTGTTGAGTTTATGCCTATCCTACCGAATTGAGAATATTTCTTGTAGGTTTTGTGCATAGACCCAAAGCGGTGAATCGGTTTCTGTCGGTTGCGAACTACCGTTAGCGACGCAACAGCATCTCTTTTGAAAAACCCCACATACAAAAATACTTGCCGCAACATCAAAGTCTTAGCAAGCATTTTTTCCTTTTATATGGGTCGCCCGGGATTCGAACCCGGAACTAATCGGTTAAAAGCCGAGTACTCTACCGTTGAGTTAGCGACCCGTGCGTTTCTTTTCGCAACTTTGCCATCATAGCACAAACATCGGTAGAATTGCAAAGTTTTTTTTAGAAAAAGTTTGCAGTGAGTTTGACGGATGCAGTGTAGCTGGCTCCTGGCTCTACTACAGTCAGGTTTTCGCCTGTGTTGAGGGAGTTGCGGGGAGCGCTCCAAGGTTCTAGACAATAGAATTCTTTCCCCTTGACCGTCCAAAAAACTACGACGGGATAATCATTACCGTAATCTAAGGTCAATTTTAACCTACGGCTATTATCGGTTACTGTAGCTGATTTAGCAGTTAAGCGCTTGAAGGCTGCATCAATTTCATCTAAATTAAAATCAAAATTGCCGTTAAAGGTTCTGATTTCCTTGGTTATGTTGTCTTGATACTCGTGACCCGCAATTTTCACCTCTAGCTGTGTTTTATCTGGCGCTTGGAAGTAAGGATGAAACCCAGTGGAAAAAGGTATGGATGTTGCAGAAGAGTTATCTAGATGTTGCTGAATTTCTAAAGTACTCCCGTTGATTTTATAACTGAAACTCAAATGAAAATCAAAGGGGTATACGGCTTTTGTTTGCGCGTTGCTGACAAGATGAACTTTGATATATGTTGTATTATCCTCGGATACTTCCTCCACGTCCCACGGTAAGTCACGAGCAAAGCCATGCTGTTTGAGGGTATATTTCTGTCCGTTGTGAGTATAGGTGTTATCTGGTAAGTTGCCACAGATGGGAAACAAGATTGGATTACCGCCCCTAACACTTAAATCGGGGTGAGTAAAACGCTCTTTATCCAAATAGAAAATTTCTTGCCCTTGAACACGCCAACTAGTAATAATCCCACCGCGTTCTGGTACAACTTTTATTTGAGTGTCGGAAGTTTCGTCCGCAAGAATGTAGGTTTTGTACTGCTGCTGTTGAATGGTAATTGTCGGCACAAGATTATTCCTTAGAGGTTACAGGCTAAAAGTGAGAGGCTATAGGTTACAGGTAAGCCACTGCGGTGGAAGGGTTTCCCGGCATAAAGCAAGCAAGTGGCGTTAGCGACGCAGGAGCGTCACCCGAAGGGTAAGAGGCTAGAGGGTCTAAAAATGAATGTATATATCTCTAGTACAGGTCGGCGTAAATAAACTGACCATCGGGAATTGCTAAAAGGCTTGTGTTATCACAATTCTTTCTTTTTCCTTTTGACCTTTTACTTTTGCGCCTTGTTGTACTAGTCCCTAGTTCCTAGCCTCTAGTCCCTAATTTCCCACTCCCTAGTCTCTGACAATTACTCGTCTTCTGCAAATATAAAGCGATACAATTCGCTAGGATCAGGTTCAGGACTACTTTCGGCAAACTTCACGGCTTCATCAATGACATCCTGAATTTTGTTGTCAATGGCTTTTAGTTCTTCTTCACTAGCCAAATTTTGCTCCAGCATATAAGCAGCCAGCTTCTTAATTGGGTCACGAGAGAACCAAAATTCTTTCTCAGCTTTGCTGCGTAATTCATCTGGGTCTGCTAAGGAGTGACCACGGAAGCGGTAGGTGAGGGCTTCAATTAATGTGGGCCCTTCTCCAGCACGAGCGCGGGCGACTGCTTCTTGCGCGACTGAGTGGACGGCGAGTACATCCATGCCATCTACTTCCACGCCTACCATGTTAAATACGCTGGCTTTCTTGTAAATTTCGGGTTGGGAAGTCGCCCGTTCGTGAGCCATACCAATTGCCCACTTATTATTTTCCACCACAAAAAGAATGGGCAGTTTCCATAAGGCTGCCATATTCAAGGTTTCAAAAAACTGACCGTTGTTAGCAGCACCATCACCAAAGAAGCAAGCGGTTACTTGGTCAGCTTTGGGGTCTCCCAAAACTTCGCGGCGGTATTTGCTTTGAAAAGCTGCACCAGCCGCAACAGGAATACCTTCTGCGACAAAGGCATAGCCACCTAATAAACCATGTTCCGCCGAGAACATGTGCATAGAACCGCCGCGTCCTTTGCTACAACCTGTCTCTTTACCAAATAATTCCGCCATAACTTCTCTGGCGGGAACTCCTGCACTCAGGGCGTGAACGTGGTCACGGTAGGTACTGCTGACAAAATCTTCCCCCGGACGCATTGCCTTGATAACGCCAGATGAAACAGCTTCTTGACCGTTATATAGGTGGACAAAACCAAACATTTTGCCCCTGTAGTACATTTCCGCGCATTTATCTTCAAAAAAGCGTCCTAACACCATGTCTTCGTACAGCATTAAGCCTTCTGCTTTGGTGATTTGAGCGCTGGCAGTATCAAATTTAGGTAACGTCCGTTCTTGAACCATTATTTTTTTAGTATCCCTGTTGTAAAACTGAAATTTACCATGTTAAATAGGCCGCTTTCTGACAAATCTGCTGGTTTGCCTAAGCTAAGTTGGGCTGGAGACAAAAACTAAAAATTTATGCACTAAGCAGGATTATTGGGAATAGAGGGAATAAATAGGTGAATTTTGGCATTTTATGAGTCGCTGTCGGCGATTTTTACACCCTAACTGCAATATATGACCTCTCATACTGCCCTCTGCCGTTTTACAATCCCAACTCCTGCACAAATACTATCAATCAGGATAGCTTGGTTTCTGCATATCTATTAACAATTTCGCACAAATCAACGGCGAAACTGAAATTTATTTTGCTAAATAGTTGTCATTAATATCTAAGCATAGTATAATTTTATTCCTTGATATTATTAACATCTACCATTACCAGTATTACTACTATCACAGCATAGACAGGGTAAACACTTAAGTAAAAAATCAAGCAGATAAGCTTATAAATTAGGTATGACTAGTATGATTAACCAGTGCAATACAGTTTTGCTGTGTCTCATGGCTGATAGGAGTTATACACAAGTAAATACTAAGAATTAAGACAAAGATTCCCTCTGATCTAGGCGAAGTCAAATTAATAGTATTAAAATGTGTCTCAAAATTTCAGAGGGAACAAAATTAATTGTTGCACTATACACTTATAGTGTAAGTCCGGCACGGTATTATTCACCGTAATATTATGGCACGGTTTTACAGGCCTGGAATGCTCTAGGTGGGTTATGTTGATCACGGTGCAGGGGAAGTAGGCTGTGCGAATTCCGCTAGATTACTACCGAATTTTAGGACTACCGTTAGCGGCAAGTGAAGAACAGTTGCGACAAGCGTATAGCGATCGCATTGTACAATTGCCGCGACGGGAATATTCTCAAGCAGCAATTTCTTCTCGTAAACAACTTATAGAAACAGCTTACGTGGTTTTATCAAATCCGAAAGAACGTAGCAGTTACGATCAGCTTTATCTGTCCCACGCTTATGATCCTGATGGCACTGCTACAGCTACAGTCACAGCGGGTAAACGCACAGAGACTAATCGTGATCTTGATGGCCAAGGTCTCAATATTGAAATTCCCCAACAGGAATTAGTTGGTGCGTTATTGATCTTGCAAGAGCTAGGGGAATACGAACTCGTCCTCAAACTAGGTAAAACATACCTAAACAATCATCATGGTGCTATCTCTACCAAAATCGGCAATCATCTGGCCGAGGAAGACTTTCTCGAAAGTAGTGAACATCCTGATATTGTTTTGACTGTAGCTTTGGCTTGCCTAGAATTAGGGCGTGAACAGTGGCAGCAAGGTTATTACGAAAATGCGGCAGTTTCTCTAGAATCTGGGCTAGAAATGCTGGCGAGTGAAGGGATATTTGCCAGCGTGCAGGCAGAAATCCAAGCTGATCTTTATAAACTGCGTCCTTATCGGGTTTTAGAATTACTCGAACTACCTTTAGAAAAGACTGTAGAACGCCACCAAGGCTTGGAATTATTGCAAAGTATCCTCGAAGATCGTGGTGGTATTGATGGGACTAACAACGATCAATCAGGGTTAAGTATTGATGACTTTCTGCGATTTATTCAGCAAATCCGTCACTACTTAACAGTCGCCGAACAACACAAGCTATTTGAAGCTGAGAGTAAGCGTCCATCTGCTGTGGCCACATACCTAGCAGTTTATGCTTTGATTGCTAGAGGATTTGCCCAACGTCAACCAGCCTTAATTCGTCAGGCGCGACAAATGCTGATGCATTTGGGTAAACGTCAGGATGTGCATTTAGAACAGTCTCTCTGTGCGTTACTATTGGGGCAAACCGAAGAAGCAACCCGTGTTTTGGAAATGAGCCAGGAGTATGAAGCTCTAGCTTTTATTCGGGAAAAATCCCAAGACTCGCCAGATTTGTTGCCAGGGCTGTGCCTGTATGGTGAACAATGGTTACACAATGAAGTTTTTCCCCATTTTCGTGATCTGTCAAGGCAGCCAGCTGCACTTAAAGATTACTTTGCCAACCCCCAAGTGCAGGCTTATTTAGAAGCATTGCCTACTGATGCCGAAACTAGCAATGAATGGGGTGTGATTAACCGCCAACCATTTACCTCACCGCAACCTAATCATCCGCGTCAACAAAATTATGCTTCGGGGAATTCTCGCCAAAATCATGGGAGAACACCTGATCTAGATTTACCAGAACCCAGTAACTACAAAATACCTGAGCATTCTCATTCTTCACTGCCTAAATCAAATACACAACCTGCATCAACTACGGCTAATCATCACCAGCCGCCAGAAATACCTGTAGCATCTTTTACTCAGCCCGAACGGGCAAATGGCTCAACTAGTCATAATCTGAATGGTAAAAGTGCTGCGCCCCGTCCTACCCAAAAACGTAGGCGGCGTAAGCCTCCTGCTCAACCTGTTAACCGAGAACATAGCTTAGATAATCATCGCCCGACTCGGCAACGGCGTACTGTCACCAGCAATTTAGATCGGAAAACACGATTAGTCTGGACAGTATTTGCCTCATTGGCGGGTATATTAGTTTTCTGGCTGATAGTTTCTACAACCTTTGGTTGGTTAAAAGATATCTTTTTCCCCTCTCCAGGTATAGAAGGTCAACCGTTAGCCATCCAACTAAATCAACCACCAATAGAAATTCCTAATGGTGATAGAGAATTGCTGCCACCGGATGGCCCTCTTACAGACATAACAGCAGAAGAAGTAATTCGGACTTGGCTTTCTACTAAAGCTTTAGCTTTAGGGCCAAACCATGATGTTGAGAGTTTAACTAACATTTTGACTGGTTCATCTCTATCTCAATGGCGATTAATTGCCCAGCAAGATAGAGCCGATAATCGCTATCGCCAATACAACCACAGTGTTAAAGTTGAATTCGTGAGTAAAAATGAACTAGACTCCAATCGCGCTGCTGTCTTAGCTACTGTCAAAGAAGCAACACAATTTTATGAAAACGGTCAGAAGAAAAAGTCTTCTAACGAAAGTTTGCGGGTTCGCTATGATTTAATTCGGCGAGAAGGTACTTGGCGAATTCAGAGTATGTATGTTGTTAATCAAATTAGTATGAGTTTTTAAACTTATGTATAGCAATCTGAGTTGATTTCTGAACTTATTCATGAAGGTAGGGAACAGGGAACAGGGAATAGAAACTGTACTGAGTTTTTTTTACAAATTAAATATGAGTCCTATCGGCTGATTAAATTGTGAATAGATATGGCAGTGGATTAGATAGCAAATTGATAGTTCCTATTGTCGAGATATATACGTATATCTAGCAATTTGTTGAGGAGTAGCGAACAATAGACTTCTGGCACAAATGCTTAGATAGCAAGATCTTTAAGCCTCACGCCAAGGCTTAGGGGTTATGGAAAATTCACTTGTTTAATAAACAGACATAATCTGACTCATCCATAAGGTCTAATTTTCTTAACGGTGTTCTCTGTTCATCCTTAAAAAATAGTTAATCTATCAAATAAAATTGCTACCAGTATAGCTGAAGGCAGGAGAATAAAGTTTTACTATTTCTGGCATTCAAGCTTTCAAATTGTCCTAATATATCTGACTACCGTTATATATTTAGTTTAGTTAACTAACATTAATATAGTTGCAGTTTGTAACATTAATCCCAGGGCTTATTGCAGTTTGTAAACATTTTGTGTAACTGAAAGGAATATTCCTTTAGACTGAATCTCAATTGCAAAATATTGGGATCGAGGCAAATGCATTCGATGAGTTTTTTGTGTCATGAATTTGTAGTTGCTGTTTCATTTGGTGCTTGTGTTCTTGGTTTAATATTGCTCTGGGACGGTAAGCAACCAAAAGATGACATCGAAGAAACAGAGAAGATTTTGTTTAGAATGAGTTTTTCTTACTGGCTCGTATACTGTGTAGCTTTTGCGCTAGAAAAGGTAATTTTACCTGATTGGGAATCTGTAATGATTTCTTTGAAAATCACAACAGCGTTGTCATATTTTTTGACTTTCTCTTGTATTTTAAGTTTGCCGCTACATAAATTTGCAGTACATAGAGTTGAAGAATAGCCAAATGAAGTTTGAAGTATGAAGTCTGAAATGGGGTCAACCATCAAAGGACGGACTAGTACAACAAGGCAAAAGTAAAAAGGCAAAAGTAAAAAGAAAGAATACTTATAGCGCAAGCTTTTACCCATTTCCAATGGTATGCCTATTTCCGCTGTGACGTACTAGTAACTTTTAAGTTGATTAATGTTTCATGGCGATCGCGATCGCTGTTTGTAGTTCATCCTGGACTAAACTAGTCAGGATGAACACTTCTTGTACTGTTTTACCTTGTCTAGCAATGACTTTGTAACCTCCACGAATTGGTACAGATATACGTAATTGCATTTTCGGGCTATGACCTCTCACCCGGCCAATTACGCCTGGGGTAACAGTGTAAATACCATCTTGCTGACAAAGCAGTTCTAAAATAGGTATAAGACCGGGAAGATGGGTAGAGTGATTCCAGACTAGTCTGCCATCTTTGCGGTTATTTGGTTTTTGGGAATTTGGCTGAGATTTATCCATGATAATTAAGCTGCTTCCAGGGGAGCCATAGTTAAACCGGCTCGCCGCAGCTGTTGGTGATACAATTCTGCTGTTTCTTGGGGGCCTACCCACACGATCGCTTGCCCTTCATAATGTATCTGATTAGTTAAATCCCAAGCGCGATCGCCAGTCATATTCGGGATATACTTCATCAAGCACTCAGCGACGTGCTGAAAAGTATTGAAGTCATCGTTTAAAACGATCACCTTGTAATTGGGATACGGTTTACTAACAGTTTGACTAGACCGTTCAGGAGCAACAGTTGGTGCGGTACCCATCCCGTACACAGCTGCTGAAAGTCTTGTAAGCATAAGACAGTTGACTACCAGAATTTGACAAAACTACATTATAAATAAATAGTTTAGTCTATAGAAAGTCTGAAGTATGAAGTCTGAAGGGTGAAACGTTGTTCTTTAGACTTTTGGACAAAAATATGTAAACCCAGCAGGTAGCACATCACAAAACCACCTGCTAGGAGATAAAAATCTATATCTCGCCATGTTTGAAGGGTAGAGCTTATTTGTCATCAATAATGCCTATCCTTAGATAGAATAACCAGATTGCTTGGGCAACAGGGTTAAGAAAAGTCAATCAATTAGTTAACGCTTGGAAAAGGGAACGGGCAAAAGATCGTTTCGTTCTCAGTACTCACACAGAATTAATTACACAGGTTCTTTTCTGTTACCTGTTCCCCATTCCCTACTTCCTAGATCATAGAGCGAACAATAGCTCATAATATTAAACAGGCGCTTCATACTTCTTAACTATTTAGTTTTATTAGAACAATGGCCAGAGATTTGCGGGGATTTATCAAAATTTTAGAAGAAAGAGGGCAATTACGGCGTATTTCTGCCTTAGTTGACCCAGAGTTAGAAATTGCGGAAATTTCTAACCGAATGCTGCAAAAAGGCGGGCCGGGGTTATTGTTTGAAAATGTCAAAGGTGCATCTTTCCCAGTAGCTGTAAATTTGCTGGGGACTGTGGAAAGAATCTGCTGGTCGATGAATATGCAGCATCCCCAGGAGTTAGAAACTCTGGGGAAAAAGCTGAGTATGCTACAGCAACCGAAACCGCCGAAAAAGATTTCCCAGGCGATAGATTTTGGCAAAGTGCTGTTTGATGTTATCAAAGCCAAACCCGGAAGAGACTTTTTTCCCGCTTGTCAGCAGGTGGTAATTCAAGGCGATGATTTGGATTTAAATACTTTACCCTTGATTCGTCCTTATCCTGGGGATGCTGGCAAAATTATCACCTTGGGGTTGGTAATTACCAAAGATTGCGAGACAGGTACGCCGAATGTGGGTGTATATCGTTTGCAACTGCAATCTAAGAATACGATGACTGTTCACTGGTTATCGGTGCGAGGTGGAGCAAGACACTTGCGAAAAGCGGCCGAACGTGGGAAGAAATTAGAGATAGCGATCGCTCTTGGTGTTGATCCATTAATTATTATGGCGGCGGCTACACCCATCCCTGTAGATTTATCAGAATGGTTATTTGCTGGGTTATATGGCGGTTCTGGGGTACAGTTGGCCAAGTGTAAAACGGTAGATTTAGAAGTCCCCGCAGATTCTGAATTTGTTTTAGAAGGAACCATTACCCCAGGGGAAGTTTTACCAGATGGGCCTTTTGGCGACCACATGGGTTATTACGGCGGTGTGGAAGATTCGCCGTTAATTCGCTTTGGGTGCATGACACACCGCAAAGACCCGATATATTTAACCACATTTAGCGGTCGTCCACCGAAAGAAGAAGCGATGATGGCGATCGCACTTAATCGTATATATACTCCAATTCTGCGCCAACAAGTCTCAGAAATTGTGGATTTCTTCTTACCAATGGAAGCGTTGAGTTACAAAGCCGCCATTATCTCCATTGATAAAGCCTATCCCGGACAAGCACGCCGCGCCGCCTTAGCCTTTTGGAGTGCGTTACCCCAATTTACCTACACCAAATTTGTGATTGTCGTCGATAAAGATATCAATATCCGCGACCCCCGACAAGTAGTTTGGGCAATCAGTTCTAAAGTTGACCCCACCCGCGATGTGTTTATTCTGCCGAATACACCCTTTGATACCTTAGATTTTGCCAGTGAAAAAATTGGTTTAGGTGGAAGGATGGGAATTGATGCAACTACTAAAATTCCCCCAGAAACCGAACATGAATGGGGCGCACCACTAGAATCAGATCCTGATGTTGCTGCAATGGTAGAAAGAAAATGGGCAGAATATGGTTTAGGAGACTTAGAGTTAGGCGAAGTTGACCCTAACTTATTTGGTTATGACATGAAATAAGATCAAGACTTGCGGAAGAAGATTATCTGTTGAAACTGGGTATGAGGGTAGAGGGTGTAAAGGTTCTAGATAATACACCCTTGCCCAAACTCTTGATTTTTAGTTGTTATGCGTAATTCCTCAATTAATTAAGTAGGTCGGTGTTAAAAATTGTCGTTATGACAAGGCAAGAGGCAGGAGGGAAGAGGTGTTCCAGCCACTTTACTTTTCGTTACATAGTTCGGTTTATTTGCACCGTTCTACTTACACAAGTTTTTTCCTGTAACCTGTCTTCTATTTTCACCAATGAATATAATGGTGTCCGACTACTTATAAAACCTAGTTGAAATAAACTCAAATGAAAAAAATTATTTTCATAACAGCGTTAACTAGCTTGTTTTCGCTTTCTTTGCCAGCTAACCACAACTTGATTTTGGCGCAGTCTCCACAAGTAACACAAACTCAAAACACAATCATACCTATTGCGAAAGTTGGGCTAGGAAAAATTCGTCCCGGTATGTCTGAACAACAAGTACGCCGCATTCTAGGAAAACCCACCAGCACTAAAACCGAATTTAGCCAAGGAGTTGGTGACAATATTCGCACGCTGGAATATCCTCATATTTCTTTATCCTTAGTTCCTTATGTAAACAAACCGAAAAACTTCTTTGTTTACCACTTTGTCACGCGTAGTCCAAAACTTCTAACTCCCACAGGCGTGAAAGTTGGCGATACGCAATCTCAGGTAATTAAGGCTTACGGAAAGCCATATATATCGAAAGACGGCAAAGTTATCTTTTTAGGATATGGGGTTGGTAGTCAAGATAATGCAGCAGGATTGACATTCAGCATCGAAGCCGGCAAAGTCACAAAAATTGAGTATAGTGAACAGCTAATTTAAGTTTTACAGGGAACTCTATATATAGGAATCCGACTTAATTATTGAAATTACTTGTGTAGTTAGGGAATAGGGAACAGGAAAAGACGTAACAGAGGTGTACTGAGTTTGTTCTCCAAATCAAATATGATTCCTATAAGTAATTTAATTGCTATAAATAAGGCAGATTTTTGAGTAAAAATAAAGCAAATATGAATAGAATGATAACTCATTACCTGCCAAAACTAGTAATTACATTAGGACTGACGAGTATAAGTGTATTTGTAAATACTGGCATCTGTGAGCAAATAGTTTTTGCAAAATCAGTTAATGTGAAAAAATGCGAAATTTCCGCTTATGTAACTGATCAAGATCCGCAAGGCTTAAATGTGCGGAATGGCGCAAGTTTGCGTCACAAAATTTTAGGACAAGTACCACTCAACGAAACAGTTCAGATTATTGCAACTGCAAAAAATTGGGTAAAAATTACGAATGCAAGTGCTGGTTTTTCGGGAACCGGATGGGTATCTGTAGAAAAGTTAGGCTTATCAAGTCGCGGTTATGGTACTAATGGTGTGAATCTTTACGCTAGTGCCAATCAGCAAAGCCTAAAAATACGTAAGGTTCCGGCTAATGCAACAATGAAATTATTAGGCTGTCAAGGAGATTGGGCGCAGGTAGAATATCAAGGTAGCAAAGGTTGGTTAGTGAAAGAAGATCAGTGCGGTGCAGCCTTAACAACTTGTTCATAATGCCGATGCAGCTTGGGCAAATGAAATATTAAGCCGACAGTCCAGAAATCCCCAACTAAAATTTAAAGTTAGGGATTCTCTTAACTTAGACTCATGACATTTTCTGCTCGTCTGCTTTTGCTTTGTAGCCTAGTCAGTACATTGGGACTAGCATTCACACTGCCAAACTTAGAAATAGCTCAGGCGCAAGCCGCCAACTGTCCGACTCCGGCGTTAAATCGCTTTCAGCGTCATAAGGTTTCTCGCGGCGAAACTTTAGAGAGCATAGCACAAAGCTACAATCTCGCTCCTGAAACACTGATTGTCATGAACCCAAATGTGAATAATGGTCGTGTGAGCGTGGGTAGTGAATTGCAAATACCCCCCTACAACGGCATTGTGGTGGAAGTGCCTAGCGGGCAAAATTGGCGGCAAATAGCAGCAAAATATAAAGTTCGTCCTGATGCACTATTTGAAATTAATGGTTGTCAACAAAACCCTAAAATTGTCTTTGTACCGGGGTTGAATTGGTTGCCAAATCCACCGCAAACGACATCTCTAATCCCAGCAAATTCAAATACACAAAGCCGTGCGTCTATCAGTGGCTATCCTTTGGAGAAATCTGCAACTGTGGGGTTAGGGTATGGTTGGCAAATTAATCCTAAGAATGGAGAGGTATTTTTTCACAGTGGTGTAGATTTGTTAGCCGCCGTGGGTAGTCCGGTAGAGGCGATCGCACCTGGTAATGTAGTATTTGCTCAAGAGCAAGGTAGTTATGGTCAATTGGTGATTATTAACCACAGTGGCGGACTGCAAAGCCGCTATGCTCATCTTGCTACTATCAAGGTGAAGGTTGGTCAACAAGTCAATACAGGCGATGTCTTAGGAACTGTGGGAACGACTGGCGAACCTTCTGCTAAACAAGCACATCTTCATTTTGAAATGCGTTCTAGTTCATCTCAAGGATGGGTGGCGCAAGATCCTAAGAGTTATTTGAAGAAGTGATTAACGCGGAGGAGCGCGGAGAGGAGGTTGTAGATTAGATGAAATCGGTTGTTTTAATAATGTGCATCCCAGCTTCGGCAAACCTCGAAAAAGCTGCGTCTGCTTGTTCTGTATAGTCGACAACCCCTGGAACAACAACCGGGGAAGTGGAATCTTCTAAGAGATAAACTTTTTTAGCAAGGGTAGCATCTACCTGTTTAATTTCTGTTAATAAATCGTCAATTGTCCAAGCAACACAATGACTTTTTGCTTGACCACCAATAATTACAATATCAAATTCTAAAAGTTGTTGGATTAGTTTTGTATTTTTGTGGGTGAGGGGATTTTGATCGTAACCAATCAAGACTTCTGGACGTAATATGGAATAATTTTCTGTTAAGGCATTCTCACCCTTAAGTTCAAATTGAGTTGAACTTTGACGGGCAATACAATGAAAAAATATTGCTTCTTCTACAGCAGAAACTAAAGCATGACCAATTCCACCTAACATAGAATGATAAGGCCAAACAATCAGCGGATATTTACCATTTTGACTTAGCTGATTGACGTAGTGGTAGGCGTGTTTTTCTAATAATTCGTAGTCGCCATTGGTAATGCTGGCAACTGCGGGGTTCACTTGCCAAATACCTTGGTCAATATCTGCTGGAGTAATATTAGTGGCGGCTGGTATGGGGTGTTTTCCTTCAGCATTCACCCAAAAAATCGGGTGAAAAATTTGCATTGCTGTATGTGTATCGAGGGTGGGAATAATTGCGGTGATTTTGCCTAAGTTGCGATAAATAAATTCACATAATCTTTGATTATCCTCTACAGCAGCATTGCCAGATTGTCCGCCAACAAACAATTCAAATCCTGGAATACAAAATGTATTTTGGACATCAATTAACAGTAGACAAATGCGAGTTTGATCTGAAGCTGATGGTGAAATATGGTGTTGTTTTGCCCAGGTTTCGGCTGTATCTGCACATTCTTGGTAGGGTACACGCCAGACTTCGCCGACTTTGTTGGGATTGAAGTGTGGAGGAATGGGTAGTTTGCTATTCATAGTTTAGCTACTGGTAGTTGCGATCGCATTTCTGCTGCTTTGATAGCTGAATATTGTCAGAAAGTCAATGCTTTTAACTAACCAAGCAATCAAAGAGAATTAAGATACTGCTATTGGCAAGGTGAAATAAAATGTGCTGCCTTCGCCAAGGGTACTATTTACCCAAATACTACCACCATGCTGTTGAATAATACTTTGGCAAATTGCCAAGCCGAGACCTGTTCCGCCTTTTGCACGAGCGTCAGAGACATCAACCTGTTCAAAGCGTTCAAATATTGTTTCTAGTTTATCGGCGGGAATACCTCTACCTTGGTCTTGGACTTGAAATAGTACCCAGTCGGCTTGGGGTTGAGCAGATAAAGTAATTACTGAGTTGTGAGGAGAAAATTTGATCGCATTACTCAGTAAGTTGGTGAGGGTTTGGATAATTAAATCAGGATCAGCCCAGACACAAGTAGTGGTAGGAATCATAGAAATTGTGATGGCGGCGGTGAAGATGATGGGTTGTACTTGTTCTACGGCGCGGTAAATTAAATCTGTGGCATTGCAGACTTCTTTAACCAGTTGTACTCGCCCGGAAGATAAGCGTTCTAAATCGAGAATATCATTGACCAACCTTACCAGGCGATCGCTATTTGTGGAAGCCTGCTGAATCATCCGTTTGGCTTTTTCTGGTTTGTTGTCGTAAATTCCTGTATTCAATAGCCCTAAAAATCCTTGGATAGCTGTGAGTGGAGTCCGCAATTCATGGCTGACAATGGAAATGAATTCATTTTTTATTTGTTCAATAGCTTGCTGTTCAGTGATATCTTGAATTTGCAGCACATAGTAAAGTGGTTGATTTTGGAAATCTTGTACCAACGATAAACTAGTTAGACCCCAAGTAACGCGTCCACCATTGCACAAGTAACGCAACTGAACTTGAACACTGCGATTTTTGTTGTTCAAAACTTGCTCTATACTTTGTCTTAGCTGATCAACATCTTCTGAGTGAACTAATGCAAATAAGCTCAAACTGAAAAACTCTAATTCAGAATAACCCAGCATTTCACCTAACACCGGATTGATTTGTAGCCAGCGTTGATCTATTCCTAGTAAAGCCATACCAATAGGAGCATCATAAAACGCATGGCGAAACCTTTCTTCACTCTCACGCAAAGCTAACTCGGCTTGTTTGAGGTCGGTAATATCTAATAATACTCCATACCAAGCAATTTCTCCATTTTCTCGGCGTTCTGGGCGGGAATTAGCGCGTACCCACTTCATCTTGCCAGAGGGGGTAATAATCCGCCATTCGTGAGCAAATGCTTGTAGGGTTTTGAGACTTTGAGAAGTTAGCTGATTGTAAAGAAGCAAATCATCAGGATGTACTTGCTGATAAGTGAGTAAAGCATCAGTTAAAACTTCTTGAGGTTCTAATTCCTGAATTTCGCGTACCCCGGAACTGATATATTCATAACGCATTTCATTTTTATTTGGGTAATAAGCCAAAATGTAAATCTGCGCGGGTGAAGCTGCGGCAATTTTTTGAAAGCGAGCTTCACTTTGTAACAAGGCTGCTTGTGCAAGTTTGCGATCATCAATTTCTTGTTGTAATTGCTGGTTAACTTTTACTAATTGAGCCGTTCTGTCTTGTACACGCTCCTCCAATTCTTCTTGTAGTCGCCGGAGTTGGTTCTCAACTTCTAAGCGTTCTGTAATTTGTGCTTGTAATGCCCAGTTTGCTTCTCTTAATTCCAGCGGACTTGGTAGTGCTAATGCTTGCGGTACTAACGGTACAAGCTCCATCGCTGTAAACAATGAAACTATAGCTGTTGCTGCTTTTAAGATACCTGATAGCCAATAGGTAGGATGCCATAGTGTCCAAATTTCGGCAATGTGGGTTGTGCCACAGAAAATAATAAAAGCAGCAAATAATAGAAATATTTGCGAAAAAGGTAAATCTTGCCGTTTGCGAACAAAGTAAAATAACGTTATGGGAATCGAATAGTAAGCCAGCGCAATCATGCCATCAGAAATTATATGCAACCAAACTAACCCAGGCTGCCACAGGTAACAGTGACCATGTGGAATAAATGCGCGATCGCTAAATAAATTCACTATAAAATCTTGCATACCACCCAACACTAAGCAAGAAAAAATTCAACTTTGACAAGAATCAGCCTCTTATATGAATCAGATTATCAACTTTTAAACAGATAAAATTATTATGTTACTTTCTTTGCTTCTGCGTAAAAGTAAAATTTTTGTGCAAGAGATCTATTGTGTATTTTTAGGTGAAATAAAAACCACAGATGAATATTCATCTGTGGTTTAATTTTGGAGGAAAATCTGGTTTTATTTGATGTTTTGATATCTTCCTAACGCAATTAACGGGAAATATTGCTGATACATATGATATTTGAGATAAAAATGACAGGGGAAGCCAGTCCCAGTAAAGTCGGCTTCAAACCAAGTACCGTCTGATTTTTGTGTTGATACTAGATAATTAATCCCGCATTCAATTGCTGACATTGCAAAATTACCAGTCGCTTCACCTGCGGCGATTAATCCAATTACAGCCCAAGCAGTTTGCGATGCGGTGCTGCGTCCTTGTCCTTTGAGGCTAGGATCGTTATAACTGCGACAAGTTTCACCCCAACCGCCATCAGAATTTTGACATCCAACTAACCAAGCTGCGCCTTTGTCTATATTGGGCTGATATTTTTGCGGGTTAATTAAAGCTAAGGCTGAGAGAACGCCGCTAGTACCGTAGATGTAATTTACGCCCCAACGCCCAAACCAACAACCTTCTTGTTCTTGTTCAGCTAAAAGATAGGTAAGGGCGCGTTCTAGGTTGCGAGAATCAATAGATAAGTCACAAGCACCCAACATTTCTAATACTCTGGCGGTGACATCAGCGGTGTTGGGGTCAATCATCGCTTTTAAATCGCCGTAGGGGATAGCATTCAGCCACTCTTGATCATTATCTAAATCAAAAGCAGCCCAACCACCTGGGCGACATTGCATAGATGCAACCCAATTTAAAGCACGGGCGATCGCAGCTTGTTTTAAACTTTCATTAGGCAGTTTGGCCAGGTGCAAAGCCATCACCACTACTGCTGTGTCATCCACATCGGGATAAAAGCGGTTGTCAAATTCAAACGCCCAAGCACCCGGCTTTCCTTGGCGATTTTTGACCGTCCAATCACCATAATCAAGGATTTGCTTTTGTAGTAACCATTCTCCGGCTTTGACAATGGCGGGATGATCAGGCGCTACACCAGAATCGATCAACCCTCGTATTACCCAAGCTGTATCCCACACAGGCGACACACAAGGTTGAATACAGTAGTTTTCTTCGGTTTCTATGGCAAAGTTATCGATTGCTTGAATTCCCCGTTCGACAATGGGGTCACTTTGGCTGTAACCCAAGCACTTCAACGCCAGCATAGAATTGAGCATCGCCGGAATAATCCCGCCCCAGTCACCTGTAACTTCTTGGCGTTCTAAAATCCACTTTTCGGCGGCTTTAATTCCTTCTTGGCGGAAGGGAACTAAATTCAAGCTTTCAGCTAATTTAAAACCTTGATCTAATGTCAAGAATAAATCAGTCCAATCACCTTGGCGGGGTAATTCATACTGGACTTGATTTAAACCCTCAGCGTATAACTCATCTAAATTAATTGCTTGGTCAAGTTGATAAATAGGTTTACTGTCACACACAATTAACAGCGGTACAGTGCTAGAACGCGCCCAGCTAGACATTTCGTAAATGTTGACGGGGAAAGCTGGCGGTAACAGCATAATCCACGGCGGGAGAGAAGGAATACCACGCCAGCTGTAACAGCCAATCAAGGCTAGATGTAATTTGGTAAAAATGCGAGTTTTACTAATACCGCCCCGTTGGAGAATAAATTCTCGCGCCCGGATTAAAGCTGGGTCGGTTGCTGGTACACCCAACAGCCGCAGCGCCATATATGCTTCTACGGAAGTGCTAAGTTCGCCACCATCATCATAAAATAGTTCCCAGCCGCCATGCTGCCGTTGCTGAGAACGCAAGTAGTTCTCAATTTTATGTAATGGGCGAGTTTTATCTGTTCCCCAAATTTTATGTAGCAGAACAACTTCCGCCGTAATGGTGACGTTAGATTCTAACTCCGCCCACCAATAGCCTGCGGGATATTGCATCGACAGCAGATATGCTTGGCTGGCTGCGATCGCATCTGCAACTTGATTGACTTGTACCCTGTCTTGTGTTTGCATTAAATCCTACTCAAACTCAACACCACTCAACATTTAGTTTTAAACACGGCAATACGGAGAAAAAATTTTTTCCCATAATCAGCAGACATAGTATTCTGTCTGAGACACTGAGAATTTGCAAGAGGTTATGGTGGCAATTGTACTAGGGTTGATGGTTTTATCCTTAATAATTTGGTTAGGATTACTGAGTTTGCGGGGACAGTTTTGGCGCTTAGATCAGCAGTTAGAACTCACAGATTATCAGCTAGAATCTTTACCTAAAGTATGTGCTGTGATTCCCGCCCGGAATGAAGCGGATGTTTTGCCTATTAGTTTGCGATCGCTCTTACTGCAAAATTATGATGATACTTTGCATATATTTTTAGTAGACGATCGCAGTACAGATGGCACATCTGGCTGTGCGGAAGGAGTCGCCCACGCTGTAGATAAACCCCAGCAATTGCAAATTATCTCTGGTGAACCTTTACCGCCTGGGTGGTCTGGTAAATTATGGGCAGTGGAACAAGGTATTCAACAAGCAAAAATACTCGTCCCTGACTATTTTTTACTAACCGATGCAGATATTGAACATGATGTCAATAATCTACGGCGACTTGTTGCCAAAGCTGAACAAGAAAATTTAGACTTGGTTTCTGTGATGGTGCGGTTGCGCTGTGATAGTCCTTGGGAAAAATTGTTAATTCCCGCCTTCGTCTTCTTCTTCCAAAAACTTTATCCTTTCCGCTGGGTGAATCATCCCCAAAACCCCACGGCGGCGGCTGCTGGTGGTAGTATTTTAATTCGGCGCACAGCCTTAGAAAGAATTGGTGGTATTTCCAGTATTCGCCAAGCCTTGATTGATGATTGTTCTTTAGCTAAGGCTGTGAAATCAACTCAAGGACGTATCTGGTTAGGGTTAAGTAGCTTAACTCGTAGTTTGCGTCCTTACAATTCTCTAGAAACAATTTGGGGTATGGTGGCGCGGACTGCTTATACTCAATTAAATTATTCACCTGTGTTACTACTGGGAACAGTGGTGGCGATGACCTTGATTTATCTGGTTCCACCTTTGGGTGTGATTATAGGTGTAATTTTGGGTAATTGGATAATTGCCCTGACAGGTTTAGCTACATGGTTATTGATGGCATTAGCGTACTTGCCGATTATCCGCTTTTATCAATGCTCACCTTTATTAGCTTTTAGTTTACCGGCGATCGCCTTTCTCTACACTTTAATGACAATAGATTCAGCTATCCGCCATTGGCAAGGACGTGGTGGTGCATGGAAAGGACGAGTGTATCCTGGTTAAATGTGCAATCTTGTCACTTTTTTATAACTTCTCGAAAGCCTGTGAAATGTTAATTCCAGGGATAAAGCTGAACAATTTATTTGTCCAAATTAATAAACTGAATTTATCTAGAAATTTCTTCTGGAAACAAAACCTATACAATTTTGGATATTAAATTTAGGTGACACGGAATAATTCTGTTTCTTGGAAAAAATTATTGCAGCTAGTCTTGGGTTATTCCTGAAATATACGCAAAAATTTTTGTATTAGAAAACACGTTTATTTCTAGGAAAAATGTGAGCAAAATTCTTGAGTAATTGGCGCTTAATGATTATCTATATAGAGATTGGCGTGATTGACAGTTGTTGATTAATGACTGTAACTCTTTTTGCATGACTGATAAATATTTTGTGCGTATGGGAATACTAAATCAGGATATTTAAGATTTTGTATTATGCACAGTATTCCCGGACATCGGTTGGGTAAAGAAATTTACAATGGTTCTAAAACGTTGGTTTGTCAGGCTGTTCGAGAGATTGATTCTTTATCTGTAGTTATTAAACTGCTGAAAAATCCTTATCCTAGCTTTAGCGAACTAGTGCAGTTTCGGAATCAATACACCATCGCTAAAAATCTCAACTATCCCGAAATCATTCAAACTTACAGCCTGGAAAGCTATCAAAATGGCTATGCGTTGGTGATGGAAGATTTTGGAGGGGTTTCACTTCAGGAATGGAGAGTAGGGGTAGGTGAAGAATTTCTGAGGGAATTTTTACATATAGCGATCGCTCTGTGTAATTGCTTAGATATACTTTACCGAGAGCGGATTATTCATAAAGATATTAAACCCAGTAACATTTTAATTAATCTCGTAACCAAACAACTTAAATTAATTGACTTTAGCATTGCCTCGTTGTTAGCGCGAGAAACTCATACTATCCTAAACCCTAATGTTTTAGAAGGTACGCTGGCTTACATTTCACCAGAACAAACAGGGAGAATGAACCGGGGAATTGACTACCGGACTGATTTTTATTCTTTAGGTGTGACATTTTACGAATTACTCACAGGAAAACTCCCTTTTTACTCAAATGATGCAATGGATTTGTTGCATTGTCATATTGCCAAAGTTGCACCTTTAGTACATGAAATTAATCCCCAAGTCCCGGCTGTACTTTCAGAAATCGTCAACAAATTGATGGCGAAAAATGCCGAAGACCGCTATCAAAGTGCATTAGGACTAAAAACCGATTTACAAAATTGTTTAAATCAACTTCAGTCAACAGGTCAAATTCAGAGTTTCCCAATTGCTCAAAGGGATATTTGCGATCGCTTTATTATTCCTGATAAACTCTATGGCCGAGAATTAGAAATAACAAAGCTTCTAAAAGCATTTGACAGAGTTAGTACTGGCGCAACAGAAATGGTCTTGGTTGCTGGGTTTTCTGGTATTGGTAAAACCGCAGTTGTCAATGAAGTGCATAAACCAATTGTGCGCCAACGTGGTTATTTTATCAAAGGTAAATATGACCAATTTCAACGAAATATTCCTTTTAGTGCCTTTGTCCAAGCATTTAGAGATTTAATGGGGCAATTGTTAACCGAAAGTGATGTACAGATTCAGCAATGGAAAAACAAAATATTAGATGCTGTTGGTGAAAACGGACAGGTAATTATTGAAGTTATCCCCGAATTAGCCAGAATTATTGGTGAACAACCAGCAGCAATAGAACTATTGGGAACAGCAGCCCAAAATCGCTTTAATTTATTATTTCAAAAATTTACTCAAGTTTTTACAAGTCCAGAACATCCCTTAGTCATATTTTTAGATGATTTGCAATGGGCAGATTCAGCATCATTAAAGTTAATGCAAATATTAATGGCTGATACCAGCTATCTTTTATTGATTGGTGCTTACCGCGATAACGAAGTTCATCCAGGACATCGCTTGATGTTGACTTTAAAGGAAATTCAAGAAAAACAAGTCCTGATTAATACAATTACTTTAGCCGCATTGAGTCAGGAAACAATCAATCAATTAGTAGCTGATACTCTAAAATGCCCTGAAACTTTCGACTGTCATCTTTCTCACTTAATATATCAAAAAACTCAAGGAAATCCATTTTTTACTACACAATTTATCAAAGCATTATATCAAGAAGATTTACTGAGATTTAATCTAGAGATAGGCTGCTGGCAATGTGATCTTGCACAAGTCACAACTCAAGCGGTTACAGATGATGTTGTAACTTTTATGAATTTACAGTTGCGAAAATTGCCATCATCTACTCAACGAGTCTTACAGTTAGCTGCTTGTATTGGCAATTCTTTTGATTTAGAAACCTTAGCAATTGTTTCTGAACAATCAGAAATTGAGACGGCAGCTACATTGTGGAGAGCATTACAAGAAGGGTTGATTATACCAATTAATAATATTTATAAATATTATCAGCAAGAGTCATTGGTCAATGTTCCTTTGTCATTAGAAAACAGTCAACAAAGAATAAATGACGAAGAACAAATGACAGTTACTTATAAATTTTTACATGACCGAGTACAGCAAGCAGCCTATTGCCTAATTCCTGATAATCAAAAACAGGCGACTCACTTGCAAATTGGTAAATTACTCCAAGAACAATTCTCAGAACAGGAGCAAGAAGAAAAGCTATTTGATATTGTTGGGCATTTGAATCAAGGGCTGGCATTAATTACCCAAAAAAGCGATCGCCAAACACTAGCCCAACTTAACTTAAAAGCTGGTGCCAAAGCCAAAACAGCCACGGCTTATGCCGCTGCCACAGCTTATTTACAAACGGCGATCGCTCTTTTGGAGTCAGACTGCTGGCAAACACAGTATGAATTAACCTTAAATCTGTATGTGGCAGCGGCCGAAGCCTGTTATTTGCATGGTGATTTTGACAACATGGAACAGTTTGCCGCCTTTGTATTGCAGCAAGCCAAAACCATTCTTGACAAAGTGAAAATCTATGAAATTCAAATTGCCGCCCAAACTTCTAGAAGCCAAATGTTAGCGGCGATCGCTGTCGGTAGAGAAGCTTTATGGCAATTGGGAGTAGAATTTCCCACGGAACTAGACGAAATTCAGATAGGCAAAGCCTTAGAAGAATTAAACCAGCAACTAAGCGGTAGAGAAATTGCCGAACTCATTGATTTACCCCTCATGAGTGAACCCACAGCCCAAGCCGCAATGCAACTGTTAGGGATGTTGTTTGCACCAGTATTTTTAGGCAATCCAGGGTTATTACCTTTGTTGGGTGCAACGATGGTGCGGTTGTCGCTAGAGTTTGGCAATGCTCCCGCCTCGACAGTCGGATATGTGACTCAGGGTGTGGTGCTTTGTGCCTTTTTGGGTGAAGTTGAAACAGGCTACGAGTTTGGGAAATTATCCCTCTCTCTCCTAGAGAAGTTAAATGCTCAAAGCTGGAAATGCTGCACTCTCACACTGTTTGGATGTTTCATTCAACATCGCCGACAAGCACCTTTACCAACTTTTGCCACACTCAAAGAAGCCTACAGAACTGGGTTGGAAACTGGTGATTTTCTTTATGCTGGCTACAGTATAGTAATTTACGCCTTTACCTCGCTGTTCACGGGTGTAGATCTGGAAAAATTGATGCTGGAATTTCCTGCTTACCGTCATGTCTTGGCTCAAGTGAAACAAGATTCAGCGCATATTTATTTGGATATGATGCAGCAAACAATTGAGCAATTGAAAGAAAAAGTCAGTCAACCAGATCGCTTAATTGGCACAGTCTATGACGAGACGACGATGCTGCCCAAGCACCAACAGGATAATGATCTCACGGGGATTGCTTTTGTTTATATCTATAAACTACTGCTTGCCTACTCTTATGGTAATTATTCGACTGCTCTCGACTACATTACCCAAGCCAAACCCTATTTAATGGCATTATCAGGACTGGTTCATGTTCCTATCTTCCATTTTTATGCTGCCCTCACCCACCTCGCACTTGTTTCCACAGAACCAGGTGTAATTCTGGATGAGATAGAAACCCATCAAAAAACTCTGTACCAGTGGGCGCAATCTGCGCCGATGAATCATTTGCATAAATGGCATTTAGTGGAAGCCGAAAAGTGTCGAGTTTTCGGGAAAAAATTAGCAGCAATAGAACATTATGATCACGCTATCTCCCTTGCCAAAGATCATCACTTTCTCAACGAAGAAGCCTTAGCCAACGAACTTGCTGCTAAATTCTACCTGAGTTGGGGCAAACCAAAAATTGCTCAAATTTACATGATTGAGGCCTATTACTGTTATGTGCGTTGGGGAGCCAAAGGTAAAATCATCGATTTAGAAACTCGCTATCCCCTACTACTGGTTGCAATTTTACACAAACAGCAGGTATCTGTATCTTTGAAACCCACAGAAACAATAATTTCAACTTCCTTTGAGACAGTGGATAGTTCCAGTTTCACGCCAGTAAACCTGTCAAAAAGTCTTGATTTAGCTGGTATTTTCCAAGTTTCGCAATCGCTATCCAGTGAAATTGAGTTAGAAAAATTACTCTCCATCTTACTAGAAGTCATACTCAAAAATGCCGGAGCCGATAAATGTGCATTACTCATGCCAAAAGGCAATTCCTGGTTCATTGAAGCACTTTGCCAACTGGAACAACCTACCATTGTTTTGCGATCGCTACCCTTTGAAGATCACAAAACAGTACCTGTGAGGCTGATCAATCAGGTAAAAAATACCTTGTCCTTAGCTGTAATTGAGAATGCAGCTACCGAAGCAAGTCTTGTGGCTGATCCTTATATATTGCAATATTCACCCAAGAGTCTTTTGTGTGCGCCAATTCTCACTCAAGGTAAACTGATTGGCATTTTATATTTAGAAAATAACCTGACAGTGGGAGCATTTACCCGCGATCGCCTAGAGGTTTTGCATTTATTAATTTCCCAAGCTGCCATCTCCCTAGAAAATGCTCGGTTGTACGCTCAATTAGAAGATAGAGTCAAAGAACGCACCCAAGAATTGAATCAAAAAAATGAACAACTGCAAACAACCTTAAAAGAATTACATCGCACCCAAACACAAATGGTACAAAGTGAAAAAATGTCAGCGTTGGGACAATTGGTAGCTGGCATTGCCCACGAAATTAACAACCCCATCACCTTTATACATGGCAACCTGAACTATATTCATACATATACACAAGATTTATTGCAGATATTAAATGCCTATCAATTCCACTATCCTCATCCCCCAGAATCTCTACAAGCATCAATAGAAAATGTAGAATTTAACTTCTTAAAAGACGATTTAACTAATATTCTGAAATCGATGAATATGGGTTCCGAGCGAATTCGACAAATGGTTGTATCTTTACGCAACTTCTCTCGTTTGGATGAATCAGAGTATAAAGCTGTGAATCTGCATGAAGGATTGGACAATACCTTAATTATGTTGCAATATCGACTGCAAGCACAGGCTGAACGTCCAGCAATTGAAATTATCAAAGAATATGGTGAGCTACCATTAATAGAATGTTACGCTAGAGAAATTAATCAGGTATTTCTCAATGTGATTGTAAATGCGATCGATGCCTTAGAACAAAGTAATCAGGGGCGAAGCTTCCAAGAAATTACTGCTAACCCAAACCAAATTCATATTCGTACTCTCAAGACAAAACAAAAACAAGTACAGATTATTATTGCTGATAACGGAATCGGTATTCCCGAAGAGATCCAATCTCGCTTATTCGATCCTTTTTTCACCACTAAACCAGTAGGTAAGGGAACAGGTTTAGGGTTATCAATTAGTCATCAAGTTATCACTGAGAAACATAGCGGTTCAATTAACATTAACTCTGTACTAGGTCAAGGAACAGAATTTATTATCACTGTACCTATCAAGACAAATTTAGATTCTCTCCACACCGAGGGGAATAATCTAACAGAAAAGCAGTAGCTTCAAACATTAGTGCCGTATCAGAATCATCCACTAAAAGCTACTATACAAACTAAGTCCACTGAGGTTAACTAAGAAAAAATCAATGGTTTTAACCTTAACCCACGGAGATGGGTTTTGACTCTGTAGCTGCGACTTCCAGTAAATATTAAGTAGGGTGTGTTACAGCTATACAAGGATTTTGGAACTTAAGAGGGTGAGAATTAGCCTTAACGCACCATCTTTCTCGGTGCTTTAAGCGTTGCTAAAACGCACCCGACAATTTAAGGTTTACTTTATAAATCATCTTTTATAGTTTATTACTGCATTAATAAAGAATTAGCAAAAAAAACCTTAAGTAGGGACGTTTAATATCCTATTGCGATATAAAGTATTTACCCAGAAAAAAGTAGCTACAACATAAATAGGTTGTCCAAAATTTATCAAGTGAATTGCTTTTATTACATGACTTGAATCAAAGGCTTGATATAAATGACAATTCACCAAATGAATATAAAAGTGCGTTTAACTGATTGCTTCCACTTAAAAATACGAGGCAATTAGAAATTGCTGCTACACAAACACAGTCCGTACAGGGAAGTTTTGTTTGTCTGGCCTCCTCAGAAATATTGCAATATTTACAGCGATAATTTACTCCAATAGAATTGGTCTATTCACAATTTACATAAAGGTATAGTAATTAATTTATGAATAATAAACTTAGACTAACAATAATTGAACCATCAGGTATTTTAGATAAAATTAGAGGCAATCAATTGCAAAGTGAAATTACTACCCTTATAAACAATGGTACAAATGTTGTGTTGATTGATATGAAAGGAATTAAGTTCATAGATAGTTCTGGTTTAGGTTTTTTAATGTCGATAATGCAAATGGCACAAAAGGCTAACGCCAAGTTATTTATTTGCTTTATTAATGATCAAGTTAAAATGTTATTGGCATTAACTAAGGTAGATAAATTTTTTCAAATTTTTATTGATCAGGATGAGTGTAAAAACTATATCCTCACTACTCTATCTCGGATTACGCCTAAGTAAGAAAAAATAATTTTTTACCCGGTGATATGAGACGTTATTTATCAAGTTTTTTGTTGCTTTAAGCAAGCTAAGACTAACTCCGAAAACGAAAAATCAAGGATTTCGGGAAGGTTGAAGGGTTTTGGATATATACACATGCCCCTACACCCAATCTCCAAAAAAAATCTTTGTGCGTAAGTCCTGTTATTATTTACTGCACTCTACACTGATTTTTCCTGTTCCCCAACTTTTAACGAAGGGCGTAGCCAGAAATATATAATCAGTCCCCAAAATGGGACAAGACGAACTACCCATAGCACTTTTTCATTATGCCATTGACGACGTGCCATATCATCTTTAACTAGCCATGATTGAAACAACCAAAATACAATCAAATCCGTTAAAAATGAATATGCTAATCGGTCACTGAAGAATAAATCTAATAAAGCTTTCCAGCGAACTGCAAAATCACCGTATTCAGGACGGGCGAATACACCCCAACCCAATGAAATAACAAAAACCACAGCCAAAACTGAAGGTAAAATTCGGCTTTCTCCGATTTTTTCAATAAATGTCAAAGAATTTGTCGGTACTTGCTGATTCGATTGTCGCAATCCCAACCAAGGAAGAAAAAATAAATTGGTAAGAAATGCTGTGCCAATTAAAAATGTTATGATCGAAAACCGCTGATTGCGACCATCAATCACAAAGCCCCAAAATAATATTCCCCAAGTCACTACAATATTAAATACTCCCTCTAGCGCTGGATTATTAACTGGTGCTGCACTAGGAAAGATGATTGGTAGTAATAGCCAAAAATTTAAACTCAAACTGAAGATTTCTGCGAATGTTTGAGATGTGATATGCAATAGTGATGAACCTGGAGGTAAATCACTTAATAATAAATAAGCAACATAAACGAACCACACACTCCATATAAATATTCGTGATAAGTTTACTGATATATCTTTAGAAAAAAATTCTCTCAACATTACGTTGTATATCTAGGTTTACTAATAACTTTTATCCCTAAAATTTTTAAAGTTTCATGATTATGGCTGATTGTCAGTGAGGTTAACTCTTGACTCAACAAATAAAAGCTACCTATAATACTAACGAAAGTAGACATTCCCTGCTTTGCTTTATTCAGTATTATTCTCGCATTTTTTTGATTATTTACGCCCTTAAGTATCAAAATACCAGCAAAATTGAAGCTGCCCGATATGATTAATTGAGTACTATTAATACTAGCAGTAATATCAGCAAAGGTATAACCGAGAAACTTGAGATTACCAGCAAGACTAGCAGAATTATCAATATTACCATCAGTTTTTTTCAGCAGAGTAACTGTAGCGCCATTGAAAGCTAAAATCCCAAAATCAAAATTACTACTAGCTTGTAAACCACTTTCACTAAGGCTAATACCTGACGCAGTAAATTTTTTTCCTAAAAGAGTCACATCACCTAAACCAAAAAGCTTTCGATTCATTAAGTCAAGCTGAAAATTAGGCACGCTTAAGTTCAGAACATTGCCTAAATTAATCACTGCATTATTAATTGCCACGTTCTGAGTATTCAAAGATAAAGTTCCGCCGCCTAAAGATTGATTAAAAGCAACAATATTTGCTGTCCCTGTGGCACTTTTGTTTATCAAGTCAATGGTAAGGCTGGGAATAGTCAAATTCAAGAAATTTGCTAAACCTAGATAAACGTTATTCAGGTTAATATGATTTTTGCTAACATCAAAGGTAATTCCTACTAAGGTGTTACCCAAAAGTGAAATTGTGCCTGCGCCACTTCCGCTGCCAGATTTTAGATCAATACTGAGGGCATCAACATCAATACTCAACAAATTAGCTAAACTGATGTCAAAATTTTTGAAGGTAGCATTATTAGAGGTAATAATAAATTCAACATTAGCAATTTCTTGGTCAAAAATCTCTAGATAACCATCCCCTTGCAGATACTGATCATTGGGTGTTACTTTGAGGGCTATATCTAAACTATCATCATCTGTTCCTTTGATTTTGAGAAATCCTAAATCTATTTCTGGAACTTTTAAGAACCCAACAATATTCTGGAAAGTTTTGTCACCTTGAAGACTTAGAATAGCCTCATGTCCCCAAGCATGAACTTTGCCATTAATTTCTAACCCTTCTGATATTGCTTGACCCGCAATTGTTGTTGGAAAAGGAACATACTTAATTAAAGGATTAAGTTGTCCATCGCCATCAATTAGTTCAATGTTTAATGTCAGGAATTTTTCTAAAAAACCTAATGCTTGATTAACTAAATTAATTGAATAACCTACTTGTTTGTTGATAAAAGATGTGACTGGCCCACGCCACAAGTCTATTAAGCTGACTGGTTGTCTGGGGTTTAAAATTAAAGCTAATCTTTCAGGATCATTGGTATCCATGAGAAATGCTACTTCAAGGTCGGCTTTTTCCCATTTCAAATCACCAATAAAGCCGAAATTATCAAAATAAGGAGGTAAATAAGTTCCTCCTCCTTGAAATCTGATATTACGAAGTTCAGTTCCAACTAAACCGTAGGGATTACACCAAGGTTTTTCACTTTGTTGGCTGAAGAAGGCGGTCAAAGATTCTGGTTCGAGGGAGAGATTACCAGATAGCAATAGTTGAGGTTCTTGTTCTTGGCTGGTATCATAGCCTTCAAGAATGAGGTTTCCCGTTAATCCAAAATTTGGTTCTAAATTACTACCAATATTTAAATTGATGAGCAAATTATTAAAAGTAGCTTTAAATTGCTGCTGGCAGAATAATTGAATATCGCCGGCAATATTACTGGTTAAGCTAACTTGTCCCGCCGGGTTAAAGCTGATCATCGCTGCGAAGCGAGTCATTTTTAAATTTTGCTGAATAAAGCTACTGAAATTTGCCGGAAAATTTTTGAAATCAATATCTCCGATAAAATTAAATCCTCTACTTAAGTTAATGCACCCCAATTTTGGATGTGTATAACAATAACCTGTATCCGTGAGAATTAATTCTGAATTTTTGAGTTTTAAATCATGGAAAATAGGTAATTCACTTGGTAAGAAATTAAAAGCAAAATTTTTAATTAATTTATATTTTAATGTTGTTGGTTGACCAAAAATCAATTCGATTTTTTGCTTGTTTAGTAAGCCTGTAATTCTGAACTCAGGTTCTTGAAGATTTTGAGATAATATATATTTTGGTGCAGATATTCTGATTTCATTACTGCCAAATATTTCAGTGATAATTTTAGCGATCGCCGCATTCATGTATGAGACTTTACTATGAATATTAAAAACTTTCTCTAAATTTATATCTAAATAATTATCCACATCTAAATCTGTTTCTGAACCTGAAATAGCTAGATTTAGAGAATCTAAAGACTGAAGTTTTAATTTGATATTCTCAGGGAGAATAGTTCGTGATAAATCAAGGCTTTTAGGCATAAATAAATTATTGTAAATGTGTTTTATAGCGTTTTTTAGTTTAGTGAACTCAGAAGTTGGGTTTTATCTATTTCTACCCACTTTGTGCTTACTAGCGAAGTATAACAAGAAAGAATTAACTGCTGATCTAATACCATTTCACTTTATGGATGATGCAAATACAGGTGTAGGGGCAAACAGCCGTTTGCCCCTACGAGTTCTTGTATGTGTATCAAGATTTTGGTGAATTGGTATAAGAAGATAAACACAGACGAACACAGATAAAATAATAACTATACAAAAATTCGAACAAGTTCAGTGTATACGCACAAAAATTTTATAAAAATAAATTAGCCCTACTTTCTTAGTAGGGCTAATAGTTATCTTTTACCTGTTGTTCAGCACAGGTATTTTAGCTGAACAACAAAATTAGGCGATATTTAAATTAACGCGGACGATTAAATCGTTGAAATCGCGATCGCCACCTCTGGGCAAATCTTCAAAGCCAAAGATGTTACTACCTAACAAAGCAATTTGGTCTGTTTGTCTGGTGTTAGCACCTAAGAAGGGGAAGTAAACCGCGGGATTTCTGGGGTTACTATCTAAAACTGCTTCTGGTGTGCCGTTGGCAATGATAAATGGTGCATAGATATAACCAGGTTGGAAGGTTGCTTCGTAAGTCGATCTACCACTGTTGGCTGTGAGGTTAATCCCTGGAACACGGTTTCTCACAGCAGCCTCAGTGTAACCAGCTTGTCCGGGTAAAATATCTGCTTGACCATCACCGTTAAGATCAATGCCACCATTAACATCAGTAACTCGATAGAAACTAGCGTAGTTCCGATAGGATGCATCTTTGCTAACGACAAAATCAGCAGTAACTAATTCTGTGATGTTACGTAAGTCAATGAGTTCGGCTTGTGATTGACCTTGCAAAGCTGTACCAATGGGTAAAACTGTGTCGGTTGATTGAATTTTTACTACCAAATCTTGGAAAGGTTGACCATTTCCGGGTTGAAATTCCCACGCGAGGGAGAATGTGTCATTGCCCAAGTCAGTAATTCTTTGGGTGTTGGGATTAGCGAAGATGACACTGTTGCTGGGGATATTTCCTGCCCTGACAGCATCACTTGTACCATTGTTCACTACATAAAATCTCAGGCGATCGCCTGAGTCAAATTCTAGTAATCTGGAAACATCGGCAGTGTTTAAGCCACGATTCACCGCCGAGAATATGGTTCTTCCCCTTTCTAAAGCAGCTGCGGTGTAACCTGCTTCGCCTGGGGCGATACCGTTGATTCTACCTGCGGCATCATCTACAGTAAACACGCCGATTTCGTTGGTGCGATTGGAACCGCGTCTGGTGAGGTCTACTTGCAGTCGGGTTTTTTGGCCACTACCTTTGATTGTGAATATATCACTGTTGGGAGTTTGGACGAGGGGGCGATCGCTATCGGCAATAGTAACAGTTGCAGTTGTGTTAGTTCTGGCAAGGTCGTAGTTGTTGCCATCAACTAACGTCAAAGTCACTCTTTCATTGGCTTCTACCAAGTTATCATCAATTGGTTTAACGGCAATATCCACGTAGGAACTACCAACCGCGATGGTTGCTGTACCTGTGAGGCTGTCGTAATCACTCCCGTTAGTGGCAGTTCCACCAACAGTATAGTTGAAGGTTAAAGCCGCATTGGTATTACCAACGCGAGAAATGCGGAAGGTTGCGGGGGTAGAATCTCCTTCTATGGCATTGGGTGTGGGGCTGGTAACACTGATCACACCAGTTGTTAAATTCAGTGGTCTGTCTAACTCCAGGAGAATAATTTCGTTGTTGTCGATGTCTCCTGGTCTGCCTTGGGAGAAGGGATAATTATTATCATTGGCAACCAAGATGGTGTTTGCATCTAGTACCAAGACATTTTCAATGGTAAGAAAAGGGAAGGTAAATGTTGTGCTACCGTCTCGATTCAAGTCGTTGGGGTCTTGAATATTGAGCAAATTTGCAACTTCTTGTTTTTCCACAAAGCCGTTAGCATCGCGTTTTGAGAAGTCAACTTTGAAGATTTTTTTGAATTGGGCGGCGCTACCTTGCAAACCATCCCGTTCAATTACTAGATACTCATTCTCATTCACTACGGTGAAGTCACCAATGGCATAACTAGGGTTATCCAAACGGTAGTAACCAACCAAACCTTGATATTGTTCTGAGGCGACATCAAATTTATAAATCCGCAGTGAACCAGCCGGATCACCAACTACAGTCCCTTCTAATAAAGGATATAACGTTTGTCTGTCGGGACTGATGGCTAAACCTTCAAAACCTCTCGAACCACCAAGGTTAGCAACGGCTGGCTGTCCAACAAATTGGTCGCGGACTGAATCACCAACACCGGGGAAGTCGGTAAAGTAAGCATCTACACCCAAATTAATAAACTGTGCGTATTCTTGTCTGGGGTCGCCGTTGTAATCTGGGGACAAGAAAAAGCTTTCGCTGCGGAAGGTGTAAGGATGTACTTGCAAACCTGCGGCGTGGGCATCTTGTACTAAAGTTGTGGGAGTACCCAAAACGCGATCGCCATCACTGATTTGTCCATCACCATTCAGGTCATCTGGTCTACCATCACCGTTGCGGTCTACCGTTGTAGCAGGCACAATCAAGCGTTTATCTGGGCCAATTCCCGTTGCATAGGTGGCGATCGCCGCGAGTCCTGTTGGTCTAATTAAGTCGCCATAGGTGCGTGTATCACCACTAACTACGAAGTCATAGGGTCTAGTTGCTGCGCCACCAATTAACTGAATCAAAGGTATATTAATGCCAGCTTGAGGAAGAATTTGCTGTTTCAATTCCCGCAGATTACCCACCTCAAAGGATTGAATAAAGATGCGGCTGGGGTCAGTGAAATTTTCCCGAACTAATGTGTCAACCAGTAATTGACTAATATTAGTGTTGATGGGTGTACCATCAAGGCGTGTACCGACTGACTCAAAGTAAATTGGGTGTTTGGTTTCGGGATAAATGCCAATTTTCCGCCCAGTTTCGGCTTCGACTTGCTTGACTAAATCAATGATTTCTTCCAAGGTAGGAATTTTCAACCCGTCATTGTTGAATCGAGTTCCTCGTAGGGCTGGCAAACGTTCGATCGCATTTAAAGTTTTCAGTTCTGCCAGAGTAAAATCTTCAACAAAGAAGCCATTCTCGGCTACCCCATCAACAATTTTCGTAGTTCTGCGATTTGCAAATTCGGGATGATCTAAGACATCGGTGGTGCTAATAATATTCGGTTCGTGACGAGCTACTAAACGTCCATCTTTAGTAACTACTAAATCTGGTTCGATGAAATCTGCACCTAGAGCGATCGCTAATCGGTAAGATTCTAAAGTATGTTCAGGGCGGGAACCACTCGCACCACGATGTCCAATAACTAATGGTGCATCACCACTTAAGGTATTAAACTCGCGCAGATTGCGGACATCGGGGTTTTGTGGCGATCGCACAAACTGTCCGGTTAACTGATCACGGACAAAATCACCAGTACCAGGGAAATCGGTAAAGTAGCCATCTACACCCAACTGAATAAACTGGCGAAATTCTGCTTGGGGATCACCGTTGTAGTCGGATGCGAGATAACGTCCTTCGTTGCGGAATGTATATGGATGGACTAACAAGCCTGCATCATGGGCATCACCTACCAAAGAGGTTGGTGCAGTTAAGGTTTTATCTGCATCGTTAACTAATCCATCGCCGTTGACATCATCAGCTACTCCATCGCCGTTTGCATCTACACCGCGAACTGAAACAATCATCCGCTTCCAAGGGCCAATTCCTTCGGCATAGGTGGCAATTTCTCGCAAACCTTCGGGGGTTCTTAAATCGCCGTAGGTGCGGGTGTCGCCACTAACTTGGAAGTCAAAAGGTCGATACTCAATCAGCGAACCATCAAGTCTGGTATCAATCGCATCTAATAGCTGAATTAATGGCAAGTCAATTCCAGCCGCAGGTAGAATCACATCATTGAGTTGACGGAGATTACCGACCTCAAAAGATTGAATAAATACTCGCTCAGGATCAGTAAAATTATTAGCAACTAACAAGTCAACTAATTTTTGACTGATATCTTGATTGATGGGTGTGCCATCTAAACGAGTACCGACTGAGGCAAAGTAAGTGGGATGTTTGGTTTCGGGATAAATGCCGATTTTTTTACCTGTATCTGCTTCTACCTGCTTCACCAAATCAATAATTTCTTGCAAGGTAGGAATTTCGTACAAGTCGTTAAAGGCTTGAGTACGGAAACTCGGCTGGATTCTGGCGCGGAGGGTTTTAATTTCCGCTAGGGTAAAGTCTTCGACAAAGAAACCATCCTCAGCGATACCGTCAATAACTTTCGTTCTGCGGCGATCGGCAAATTCTGGATGATCTAAAACGTTGGTGGTGTTAATAATATTCGGTTCGTGACGAGCAATCAATACACCATCTTTTGTCACTACCACATCGGGTTCAATGAAGTCTGCACCTCGTTGAATCGCCAACATATAAGAACCAAGGGTGTGTTCTGGTAGTTCACCGCTTGCGCCTCGGTGTCCAATCACAATTGGTGCTTGACCATCTAAAGTATTGAGATTAGTGATGTTGGGTGTAGGAATCGGTGCATCTAAAAGTTTGCCAGTTGCATCAAAGTGCAGCAGGTAAGGGCCGAACTCATCGCCAATCCAAAATGTCCCATCTTCCGCAATTACGAGAGATTCCACATCGAAATCTGCACCAGTGAGAAGGCGTTGACTGGTGTTTTCATTCACAATTTGGAAAGGAACTTTATTATTTGGGTCAGATAACTGAATAAAGTTCAAAATATTGACGCTACCGTTACCCCCTGGTTCAGCACCCCGGAAACTTGGATCAGCACGATAAATCCGCAACAGGTAGTCGGCGCTATTATTTTGACTGCCAAAACCGTTGTCAGATAAAAAGTAGAAGGAATTATCATCAGCCCTTTGGACACCACTAAATCCTTGTATCGGTTGGGCGGCGAAGGGGACATTCCGGCCGTTGGTTCCGGTGATTGCACTACCAGATGGTGGCCCCTCAGCGAAGGTATCAGCGGGAAGTGAAGCAAAACCTTTGAGGGTGACTCTGGGGATAAATTGGGAAGTATCAGGGTTGCGGGGATTGTAACCTGTGGTATCGATTGTTAAAGCTTCTGGGAAAGCGTTGGCGATATTTTCCCAAGGAACAAATTTAAAGTTACTGCTGATGTTTTCAATTTCCCCGTCATCTTCTACAAGTACGGCGGGATCATTAGAACCGTCTTGGGTAATGAATACGCCTGATGGGAAGTTAGCACCTAACGGCACATTAATCACATCTGCGCCATCAGATTCTTGTACGCTATCAATTGACCCATTATTCCCAACAGCAAAACTACCTATATACTCGTTATTACCAGCACGGTTGTAAGCAACAAAGGTGTTATCGCCTTGGCTAGAAGCTAACAGATAGCCTTGACCATCGCTACCATAGTAGATAGTTAATCCTTCTACATCATCCGAGAGATTACTACCACCCAAATCGCGGACGCGATCAATCAGTGTACCTGTATTGCTACCAAAAGGTTCTGCGTCAAATTTCCAGATACCGACATCTTCTTGACCAATGTAGAGATAACCTGTTTCTTGGTCAACTACCATTCCTTCGGTTTGTGGCGATCGCCCGATTGTGGTAGGAATGGTAAATTCCCGCACTAGTTCAGCACCAATTTGACCATTACCTCGGTCAATTAATTTCAACTGGGCGACATCTCCAGTTTCCCGACGGCTAACAAAGGCGTAGTAATCATTAGTTTGGGGGCTGCGGTAGAGTGCCAAACCGTAAGCACTGCGTTCGTCGGATGAATAAGGCGGGTCAAAGGGATCTGCTTGGAAGATAGTACCAAGACTGCTATCGGTAATATTTTCTAAATATTCACCAGGGGTTGTGGGGTTGGGATTAATTTTGAAGATTGCTAGTTGATCATTTTCGCGATCGCTGGCTACTGCGATATCAATTGTGCTATTACCCAACTTAAAGCCATATTGCAAATCAATATTGTTGTAGCGAATGTTCCCAGGATTAAATGTTTGCAACAATTCCCCAGACAAGTTATAAACCCGCAACCCACCATTTTTTACTGAGGTCAATACCAAGCTGTCGGCGGAATTGTTGGCGTTGACATAAATCGCTGGGTCATCCGCATCCGCATTTTGGATATCATCATCCAATAAAGCCGGGCTGGTTTCGACAGTTGGCGCAACGGTGGGAATTAAATCTGCACCTAAAGTTAAAATTTGGGTAAATTGGGTAGGGCTGAAGTTGTTGTCACTCACCAGAACAATTGATTGACGACCATCTGGGAGAGTGGGGCCAAATTCTATCCCTTCGATGTTATCTAAACCAGTGGGTAAATCCAAATCATTTAAATTCAACACTAGGCGTTTTTGGGCTGGTTGAATCGCGGTTAATTGTTCAGGAGTTAAACTATTAAGGGATTCAATACTGCTGATATCCGTTGCACCTTGGAGAGAGATTTCGTAGATTTTGATTGTGTTACCAGTACCAGAAAGTCCCGCAGAAAACGAACGTTCTACCGCGAGTATTGTCCCGCGATTATCAATAGCCAGTAAATCTACTAAGCCGTTAGTATTAAATCCATTAGCAGGATTAGGCGCTTCGGCTACTGGGTCAGTTACATATAAATATTCTTTTTCTGGCTGTCCGGTAGCTAAGTTATATTGCAGAATGCGCGAAGGTGTCCCGGCGGTAAGCGAAGCTACCCCCCCATCTTGGAATAAGGCGTTTTCGGTGGCGGTGAATAAAGTTGTTTGGTCTGGAGTGATGGTGAGACTTTCCAAAGCCAAGTTATTTCTGACACCAGAGGTTTGGGTATTACCTGCAACTACTGGCAAGAATTTTGTCGGGATAGTCAAAGAACGCACTTCTTGACCTGTGGTGAGAGAGAACTCTTTCACAAAAGGATTTGTCACCCGACCAGCACTAGGATTAACTTCCCCTTCCGAAGAAATGAAAACTGTGCCGTTGTTAGTTAATACAATGTCTTCTGGGTCTAAACTCAAGGCTGGAAATAAATTGCCATTGGCATCTCTGAGGACAGTAGCATTAGTAAAGGTGACACTTTGATCAGCAGGATTACCTGTAAAAGTGTAGAAGCGGGCATTTTGGGAGCGATCGTCTGAGATGGCATAATAACGGTTATTTGCGGCATCATAAGCAAGACCAGACAAGCCACCCACTTGAGTTGGTGTACCATTGATGATTCCGGCTACACCAGAGGGAATAAAGCCTGTAGCAAAAATTTGCTGTCCTAAAAATCCGACGTTGGTGATAGTTTTACCAGCTTGCATATTTTTGGGTGTGGATAAATCAGGATAGGAAAAAGCGATGCACCTAGCAAGCCGCTTCGCGTCTACGCAAATTTGGCAAGACAATATAGACTGCAAAGATGGACTTTACAGCTTGGGCGATCGCACCATGAGATAATTCTTAGATTCAGTGCTTCAGGCTATCCCAGCTAGGTTAAGAAAGGTCTAGCGAAAGGTTAATTAAAGAAGGCAAGAGTTAAACTCTCGTTTCGATTAAGATTATTTCTAGCTGTATTCTGAAATCTGCAAACATGAGTTTTAGAGACTGGGCAACCAGGGTGCTATTAATTTCTCTAATGTTCACGGCTTTGAGTGTGGCACTCTTGATTGGCAAAATTAATCAACTAAAAACGCATTCCATCACGCCATCAAATCAAGAGATTACTACCAATTGGAGTGAATATCCCCAGGCACAATTACAATTATCAAAAAATCAACCAGCTAAGTCTTCAGTCAAGTCTCAGCAAAATGCTGGCAGATATAGAACTACAGAAGCTTTTGCGAGATATCAGCCGAGATATCAAATCGCTGCGGTAGATCCAACTAATTACGGCGATCGCTATACTCAAGACGTTAATGGTGTAAAACTCACCAATCAACCAATTATTGTCTTACATGAAACTGGTTATTCTGCCGATAGTGCAATTAATTTCTTTCAGACACCCCATGAAGATGAAAGTGTCCAGGCAAGTTATCATACATTAATTAAATTAGATGGTACGGTTGTTTATTTAGTACCACCAGAAAAACGAGCTTTTGGGGCGGCAAATTCAGTATTTGAAAGTTTTAATGGCGTTGAAACTGTCCAAACTAATCCTAATTTATCGCCATCTGTCAATAATTTTGCCTATCACGTTTCTTTAGAAACACCACTCGATGGCCGAGGTAATAATTACATCCAAGCTCATAGCGGCTATACTCCAGAACAATATCATTCTCTAGCTTGGTTAATTGCTCAAAGTCAAATTCCTGAAGATCGCATCACTACCCATCAACAAGTTGATCGTTCTGGTCAAAAAGTTGACCCGATAAGTTTTGATTTTGATCAATTTCTGACTTTACTTAATACTTATCGTCAAATCAGTCCAGTTTATCGAGCGCATGGGTAATAATATAGCAATTCTTGGTTGGATACAGTACATTTTGACCTTTCTCCTACAAAGCTACGGTGTACACACAAATTTTCGTTGAGTGCATCTGTCCCGCCTCGGAATGAATTCCGAGTCTCATAGCGCAAGTCATCTGAAGATGACTCAAAAAAATTGATTCCAGTCTACTTCAGTAGATTTTTGCTATCAGCCTGGAACTTTAGTTCTAGGCTGGATGTGGTTGAACACGAAAATTTTTGACTTGTGTGTACGCCGCAGCCTACAAGGAGAAAGGCTTTGAGTCTTACTACCCTTCCCTTATCTACGGTGTACACACAAATATGGGTTGAGTGCATCTGTCCCGCCTCGGAATGAATTCCGAGTCTCATAGCACAAGTCATCTAAAGATGACTCAAAAAAATTAATTCCAGTCTACTTCAGTAGACTTTTGCTATCAGCCTGGAACTTTAGTTCTAGGCGGGATGTGGTTGAACACGAAAATTTTTGACTTGTGTGTACATCATAGCTTTGTAGGAGAGAGGCTTTGAGTCTTACTCCCCTTCCCTTGTAGGGAAGGGGTTGGGGGTTAGGTTTTTCTTTCCTACTCTCCATCTTTCACTTTCTCTTGTTGATGCCAAGCTTGATAAAAATCTGGATAGGGCATACTTTGGGCACACTTCCAGATAACTCGGTAGCAATTATCAAATCGCTTAAAGTCATTTTTGTAAGTTTCAGGTGATAAGTAATCCTTCAACATGGTGACAACACTCGGCATCTGTTCCTCTAAGATAATTTTCTCTAAGCTATATGCCACTAGCTCTCGGGTAGGATAATCCAGTTGTGGTTTGCCAATTAACTCCACCAAAGCAGCGATCGCTTTTTGGTTACCAGAGTCAATTTTACCTAAGCTTTCTGCCACTTTTCGGGTAAAATTATCCAATTGTGGTTTGGCGATTAACTCCACCAATGCAGTAATCACTTTTTGGTTGCCAGAGCCAATTTTCTCTAAGCTTTTTATCGCTTGCGTTCGGGTATCATTCAGTTGTGAATTGCCAATTAAGTCCACGAAAATATCAATCGCTTTTTGGTTGCCAGAGCCAATTTCCCCTAAGATAGATGCCGCTTGCGATCGGGTAAAATCATCCAACTGTGGTTTGTTGATTAACTCTACCAAAACATCAATCGCTTTTTGTTTAACAGAGTCAATTTTCCCTAACCTAGATGCCACTACCCTTTGGGTATAATCATCCAACTGTGGTTTGCTGATTAACTCTACCAAAGCATCAATCGCTTTCTGGTTGCTAGAGCCAATTTCCCCTAAGCTAGATGCAGCTTCCCTTAGGGTAAAATTATCCAATTGTGGTTTGTTGATTAACTCTACCAAAGCATCAATCGCTTTTTGTTTAACAAAGTCAATTTTCCCTAACCTAGATGCCACTACCCTTCGGGTATAATCATCCAACTGTGGTTTGTTGATTAACTCTACCAAAGCATCAATCACTTTCTGGTTGCTAGAGCCAATTTCCCCTAAGCTTTCTGCCGCTAGCCATCGAGATTTATAGGCTGCTAGCCATCGATAGTTATAGGCCGCTAGCCATTTGCTATAATTATCCAGTTGTGGTTTGTCGATTAACTCCACTAACGCATCAATTGCTTTTTGGTTGCCAGAGTCAATTTTCCCTAAGCTAGATGCCACTACCCTTCGGGTAGAATCATCCAGTTGTGGTTTACCGATTAACTCTACCAAAGCATCAATTGCTTTTTGGTTACCATAGCCAATTTCCTCTAAGCTTTCTATCGCTTCATTTCGGGTATTATTATCTAGTTGTGGATTGCTGATTAACTCCACTAACGCATCAATTGCTTTTTGGTTGCCAAAGCCAATTTGCCCTAAGCTTTCTGCCGCTTGCCTTCGGGTAAAATCACGCAGTTGTGGTTTGTTGATTAACTCTACCAAAGCATCAATCGCTTTTTGGTTGCCAGAGCCAATTTGCCCTAAGCTTTCTGCCGCTAGCCATCGGGTAGAATCATCCAGTTGTGGTTTGTTGATTAACTCTACCAAAGCATCAATCGCTTTTATGTGATTTGTCTGAGGTAGTGCTGTCCTTGCTCCCTCTGCGATTGATGTGGGAAATTTTACCCACTTGTTTTGTTCAACCTTAAACTCGCCAAAGCCCCATTTAACGATTTCCGCCACAATAGCATCTGCGTTGCAAGAATTTTTCCACTCATCAACCCCCGCAGCAGCGAGAAAATAAGCGCGAAACTCGTAAAATCCCCTTCTGACTCTATCAATTGCTCTGCATTCTCCGCACCCATCATTAAATTCCACCAACGCTTGAATAAACTCTTCCTTCTCCACATCCTCACCTCCCAACCACAGCAAAATCACCTCTTTCCACTGCGGGGCAAAAATGCGATAAACGCCTAACGCAGGGTTGTCGGGAACATGATTCAGAAACTCGTGCCAATTCTCAACCGCCAACGCTGCAAAATATTCCTCAAATGTGGGATGGTAGAAAGCGTAAACTTTCTCTTTCGTTGCTGATTCCGCAGCCACTCCAACTTCATTTAGCCATCCCAACTTTAACGCTAACCAAAATAAAGAATCTTGCTGTTTTGCATCACCTAATTCCTCACGCACCAACTTATGTCGTAGCCTAAACCGTGAGGTTTCTTGATCGATTGCCCGTTTTGCCAAACGTCCCAACGCAGCGTTTAATTCTTCTTGCTGCTGTTCGGTGGTAGGGAAGCGGTTTTCTTTCCACTTGTAAACCTCTTCCACAAACTGCTGATAAAGTCCGGCTTTAGTTTCCGGTAAACCTTTATCCGAATCTTGCCAAGTGCTACACAACAGCGCTAACCGCAAAGGATTTTTAACTAAATCTTGGATGCGCTGACGTTCAGTTTTATCTAATTCCTGCCATAATTTTTCGCCTTTATTTGCATCCTTGTTGTGAAACCAACGCCCAATAAACTCTTGTACTTGTTGCGGATATTCAAAATTGAGTAACTGATAAGTCTCAAAATTTTCTAAAGCGTTGGCATTTGCTTCCCAAACATTCACCCGACAAGTCAGCACAACCCGCGCATTTTTCACCCATCCCGTCAACTGCTGGGAAATCTCAGTTAATGGTTGGAGTGAAGACATTTCATCTGCTGCATCCAACAACAACCACACAGAATTATTCTTAAATAAATCTGCAAAAGCGTTTTCCTGTTCTTCTTTTACACGCACCACTTCTAAAGCATTCTTCAGCCAATCTTGCAACAGATAATTTTCTACACTCTTTCCTTGCAAGTCTGCCAAAGAAATCCAAATTGGTAAACCCAGATTGTTGTTTAATATCCAAAAAGCTATAGTTTGCAACTGAGTAGTTTTTCCCGCACCCGGTTCTCCAATTAATGCAATACGGTGTCCTTGAGTTTTACCAACACCGTCACGGATAATTTGCTCTAAAAAAACCTGATGTTCAAATCGCTGCTTTTCCTCATAACTCGGTTCGTAAAGCCGTGAACCTTGTTCTGCGGAAATATCCTCGCTGCACTTCTTCGGTTTAGTACGCTCTACCAATGCTAAAGGGACATGAATTTCCTCTAGCTCAAATTTCATCTCATCATCAGCAAACAGCAATTCGTTTGTGGTGAGACGCTTGTGCTTTTGGAGCATAGCGCCGCATTTTTCTTGCCAATGAAAGCTATTATCTGTTGTTTGTTCCTGGAATGTTTCTTTTAAATTCGTCTTTTGGTGTTCCTTCCACTTCTGCTTAACCACCTCCAGATTCTCTTTTATCGTCGCTGTCTGATGTTTTAGCGTCAGGGTAAATTTCCAATAACCTTGACTCTTTGTAGATTTTTGGTCTTCTCGCACTCCCAAATTTTTCAACCAGTCAAGTGCAGTTTGAAGCTCGTCTAATTCTCTTTTGTTCTGAGAAATGTTAGATTCTGCTTTTTGCGGGGGAAGTTTTAAAGTTTTGCCAGCATCTTGAATCTGTTGGAGTAAATATTCCTTCTTTGTACCAACTTCTGTTGTTTTAGTTCTATTTCCTGTTGTCTTTTTGATTCCATATCCGGTAATTTGCAGCTTATCAGCATTCCAGACAACGCAAAGTGGAAGTTTTGATTCACAGTCTTGTTCTTCCGACAGTTGCAACAATGCTTCTACCAGACTGAGTACATTCTCTAAAACTGATTCATCTCCCCGAATATTTCTTGACATCAGTCTGAAATAATTTTAAATTACCCAAACAAACAAGCTTCCCCAAGCCGCAAAACCTGACGATACAAGCATTATAGACGTTGCGTGGGGGATGTGTCTGGGGAAATACCCAAAAAAATAATTGACCTTGTAAACCCAAAAACAAGGTTAATTCAGATGTCAGCTAAAAAATCTGGTCAAAGTGCAAGTCAAAAAGCTATTACTTTCTTGCTAATTCTGCAAACAATATTAATTGGCATAAATGCCGAAAACCGCCTTCAGCAAGGAGACTCATCAATCGAGGTTTTAATGTGGATGATTAATCAGTGTATTCCAGTCTTGAAACAAGCCAGCAGTTTGCAAGAAAAACAGCAAAAGAGCGTGTTACCCATACATCGCCGTTCTGAGGAGCAATAATATCACAAGCCACTCTTTGCAAAGCTACGGTGTACACGCAAATCTGGGTTGAGTGCATCTGTCCCGCCTCGGAATTTATTCCGAGGCTTATAGCGCAAGTCATCTGAAGATGACTCAAAAAAATTGATTCCAGTCTACTTCAGTGGACTTTTGCTATCAGCCTGGAACTTTAGTTCCAGGCAGGATACGTTTCATACTGCCTATTTTCGACTTGTGGGTACATCGTAGAAGATGTGCGATCGCACAAGTGGTGTATCTGTTGCAAACATTATTAGTTCAAAACACAAGTCTATTCGTTCAAAACACAAGTCTATTTGTTCAAAACACAAGTCTATTTGTTCAAAACACAAGTCCATTCGTTCAAAACACAAGTCTATTTGTTCAAAACACAAATCCATTCGTTCAAAACACAAGTTGATTCATTCACAACACAAATCTGTTCTCAACGATTTATTATCTTTTGTCGTAAAACTACTGAAATAGTCATCCAACCTTATTATAAAAAACATCTTATTTTGTAAGTTTTACTGAACTAATAAATTGCCTTATTGAGACACCCTAGAAAGATAAAGTTTCGTAAAAGGTATTTATTGATGCCACGCAAACAAAGAAGCTCTCCGGTACTAGACAAAGCAGAACAGAGATTAATCGGATTTAAATCAATTGATTCCAGCCTTGACTTTGGTGATTCCGTCAGTTTAAACCATTTAACTGAGTTAACAGAACAACTCCGCCAGGAGCTTGACCAGTATAATATGATGCTAACTGCCCTTGACACAGCAAAAGCAAACATAGAAACCCTGGAAAAGACTATTCGTGAAACTTCCGAACGCTTGGTTAGTGGTGTGGTGTTGAGGTATGGCAAAGACAGCCGAGAATATGAAATGACAGGCGGAGTACGCAAAAGCGATCGCATTCGTAAAGCCATCATTACCCGGTTAAAATCAACCGCAGACGCAAAAGCGGCTTCTACACAGACTGTGTAATAAATAATAAGTCGGCATCAATAAAAAAGTAGGGGCAAACGGCCGTTTGCCTCTACCGTTAGGGAAGGGGTTATTTGAGTCTGTCTAACTCAGGTTAAATTAATTCTGACTTCTGACAATTCCTAATCACGCCATAAAGCAATTCCACCTAACAAACCTGTCACATTTGAAACAAGTTTGACATTCAGGGGTAGTTGTAAATTTATTTTCACAGCTTCGCCACCACCGATATAAAGATAATCATAATTAAACAAATGCTGCAAAGACGCGATCGCTTTTTCTAAGCGTCTGTTCCATTTTTTCTCGCCGTGTTTTTGTAAAGCCGCGCGTCCTAATTGTTCTTCGTAAGTTTGTTTTTTGCGGAACTGATGGTGTCCCATTTCCATATTCGGGACAAGTTTCCCATCAACAAATAAAGCTGAACCAAAGCCAGTTCCCAAGGTAATGACTAACTCTACACCTTTCCCAGCGATCGCACCTAAGCCTTGCATATCTGCATCATTAATTACCCGTACTGGCTTATTTAAACGTTGGGATAATACTGAGGCTAAGTCAAAGCCAACCCAATCAGAATGTAAATTTACCGCTGTTTCTGTGACTCCGCAGCGCACCACACCAGGAAAACCCACAGAAACGCGATGAAAATCACCTTGGGCGGCGGCTAAAACTGCGATCGCATTAATTACCACTTCCGGTTTTGCTGGGGATGGTGTATCTACCCGCGCCCTTTCTGTGAGGGGAGTTCCAGTAATATCCAAAACCATCGCTTTCACACCGCTACCACCGATATCAACTGATAAAGTGCGAATTGAGCCATTCTCATCAACCATTGAATTTTCCTTGTTGTTACTTGTTCTTTGGCTATTATGCGTCCCTACTTCTGGTAATATCCTGATGTATAAGAGAGTCTTCACAAGACTCAAAATTTTAGCAATCATCAAGCCAGTTTAGGATATGATTGACTACTCAAAGCTTTGAAAACACTGGCACTTTGCTTTGAAGAATTCAGCAGTCAGAATTCAGGAGTCAGAATACAATCAGTAGGGGATTCAGACCCACCACTGATTGAACGCAAGTGCGTCTCCCTTTGGGAGAAGACCACTAAATCTTCAATTTAGTGGGGGTCTTAAACCCATTTATTCATCCACCAGTCGCACAGAATTCATACTGAATTCTGGCTCCTGACTACTGAATTCTGTTTGATAAAATGCACAGCTTTATTCCCCCAGAACGCTTCTTTCCCTACCTTTCTTGGACTGATATCCAAGATATGCCCAATAAAGAAAATGTAGTGATTATTCAACCAGTAGGGGCGATTGAACAACATGGCCCCCATTTACCATTGATTGTGGATGCAGCAATTGGTGTTGGTGTTTTGGGAAAAGCTTTGACTAAGCTAGATGCAAACATTCCTGTTTATGCTTTGCCCACTCTCTATTATGGTAAATCTAACGAACACTGGCATTTTCCTGGAACCATTACCCTCAGTTCCGCAACCCTGACAGTCATAATTATGGAAGTGGGTGAAAGTATTTATCGGGCTGGGTTTAGAAAATTCGTCCTGATGAACTCCCACGGCGGACAACCGCAAATTATGCAAATGGCGGCGAGAGATTTACACGTTAAGTATGATGACTTTTTCGTATTTCCGTTGTTTACTTGGCGTGCGCCGAATATTACCAAAGAATTGCTGACTCCCAAAGAAGCCAAACTCGGTATGCACGCCGGAGACGCAGAAACTAGCATTATGTTGGCAATATTACCAGAACAAGTAAAACTCGAAAGAGCCGTTGCTGAATATCCCCCAGAACAGCCAGAAAGTACTTTAATTAGTTGGGAAGGGCAGTTACCAGTATCTTGGACAACAAAAGATATCAGTAAAAGTGGGGTGATTGGTGATGCGACAACCGCCAGCAAAGAAAAAGGCGATCGCATCCTGGAATCTGTATCTGATGGTTGGGTACAAGTTATTCAAGATATTTACGCCTTTAGGCTACCACAGAGTTAGTTTCCCAAATAATGTCTGTTAAGTGACTTCCACCAGTTTCTAGATTTGTTAATGTAGAATTAGTGCTTGTTAGTAGAACGGGCGATTTATTTTTATCAATAGTAAATCAGAGATAGGAACTATGGCAGCATTTGAACCTAATAATCATCGTTCTTATAGTCAAGAAGATGTCCAGCGCATTCTTCAATTGGCGATCGCCCGTCAATCTGATGACCAAGAGAAGGAATTTCCTTACGAATTATTATTAGAAATTGCTGGTGAGTTAGACATATCACCAGAGTCTTTACAATTAGCAGAAAGAGACTGGCGATCGCAACAAAGTGAAATTCAACAACGTCAAGCTTTTGATACTTACCGTCTTTCAAGATTTAAAAGACGTTTGGGTAATTTTACTATTGTCAATAGTTTTTTAATATTAATTAATTTTGTGAGTAGCGGTGGTCATCTTTTGTTATTTCCTTGGTCGTTATACATTCTTATGTTTTGGAGCTTAACGGTTGGGCTAGATTTCTGGAATAACTTTTACGCCAAAGGTGAAGCCTATGAAATTGCTTTTCAAAAATGGCATCGTAAGCATCAATTAAAGCAAAATTTCAATACAGCTATGCAAACTGCCAATACGCTTGTTAATAAGTGGCTGAAGTCATTGCAGACTTAGGCGATAGTAAAAATATATATAGCGTTTCTTTGCCTAAAATACACTCAAGTAAATTAAAGATATGCAGATTATCAAGGGTAAAAATGAAAGCATATTCTCTCGATTTACGTCAAAAAACACTGGATACAAAAACGATTCTCTATAATTCCAGGTTCAAGCAACTCCATGCAACGGATTTCTGTAGTCGGAACTACTGGCTCAGGTAAAACAACTTTGGCGCGCCAAATATCCCAACGTCTCACCATATCCCACATAGAACTAGACTATTTGCATTGGGAACCCAACTGGGTAGAAGTTGCAAACGATGTGATGCGCGATCGCGTTTCTCAATCTTTATCTGGCGATCGCTGGGTTGTAGATGGTAATTACAGTATAGTACGCGATATTGTTTGGCCTAGGGCAGATACAGTTGTCTGGCTAGACTATTCTTGGCCAGTAGTGATGCGTCGAATATTGTGGCGAACCCTGTTGCGGGTAGTCACACAACAGGAAGTCTGCAATGGTAATTATGAGACTTGGCAAAAGTCTTTTTGGAACCGGGATTCTATTTTGTTATGGGCGATTCAAACTTATGGTAAAAATCGCCAAAAATATCAGACTCTATTCCACGAATCTAATTATGCTCATCTAAATTTTATTCGTTTACACTCACCAGTAGCCGCCAAAGATTGGTTATTATCATTGTGAAAAATTCCAACAAACTACGGTTAATCTATCGGAATACAGCTGTATGTTTTATTTTTTGATGATAAAATTTTATTTGTAGTTAATACATCTTGGGATAGATGAGTAATCAAATTGGACACTCAGGCTACAATTGGGTGCAATCTCACAATCCTGCAAAGTTAGATTTGAAACTGCAACAAGAGTTACAAAAAGAGCCAGCATTCTATTATTTCGCCTATGGCTCGTGTATGTGTCCTGTAGATTTAAAGCGATCGCTGGGGGAAAACACTCACCCTTACGTCATCGGCCCTGGAGTATTAAAAGGATATCGTCTGGGGTTTTATCTCTACTCCCCCACCCGGAAATGTGGTGTTTTGGATGTGGTCAAAGACCCAAAAGCCAGTGTCAAAGGTGTGCTTTATCAATTACCCTGGCGATTGAGTGAATATTTAGATAAACGTGAAGGTGTTAGTCAAGGGCTATATCAACACGAAGTAGTAGAAATTCACAGCCACAATGCTATATATAAAAATGTACGTACATACATAGTAGTAAGTAAATTAGCTGAAGAAATCGCACCCAACGACTGGTATTTTAACGTAGTCCTGCGGGGTGCGGTTACTTGTGGTTTACCAGAAGAATACTGCTGGCATTTATTTAATCATATGTATCGCTTGCAACAGCAACATCAAGCACAACCCATCAGGCGATCGGCTTAGAAAAATCTCCTAACTTAGCAAAAATACTTATAACTATTAATCACTTCCATTTGATTCGACATACAGCTTAATGGCTGTGATATTATGGGAGACTGCTGCATATATTTAGAAAAATTAGAAATTAATCGATCATGGCTCTGACGCAACAGCGCAAACAAGAAATAATTACCAATTTCCAAGTTCACGAAACCGATACCGGTTCCGCTGATGTGCAAATTGCAATGCTGACCGAGCGAATTAATCGCCTCAGCGAACATCTCCAAGCTAATAAAAAAGACCATTCTTCCCGTCGTGGCTTATTAAAGCTAATTGGTCATCGTAAGCGCCTGCTTGCTTATCTCCAACAAGAAAACCGGGAAAAATATCAAGCTTTGATTGCTCGTCTTGGTATTCGTGGATAGGGACTACCGCTTATGTCTGCTGAAGAATCTGAACGCAGTCGTTTGCCTTTTGAACCGAACAAAAAACGCCAAAAACCTGTAAAAGTTCAAAAAAAACCCATCAACTCCAATACTTTGGAAACATCAGCGAGCCGGAAGCAACCATTTTCCAAAGAGGAGATGGCTATTCCCCAAGTGGTGAGTCAGCGGATGATTCGGCGGGTAGCGTTTTTTTGTGGTCTCCCCACAGCTTTGGGGATTACTACATTAATAGTTAGCTATCTACTGGCTACCCAAACCCAGATCAAATTAGCTCCTATTGCCGTCTTGCTGGCAAATATGGGGTTATTTGGTTTAGGGGTTTTAGGCATTACTTATGGCGTTCTTTCAGCCTCTTGGGATGAAGAACGACCAGGAGGTTTAATCGGACTCAGCGAATTTAATATTAATTGGGGTCGGATGGTAGCGGTTTGGCGCGAATCTCGGCAAAAGAACGTCTGATATTAGCGCTCAGGTATTTAGATAACTCCGGTATTGGGTAATTTGCCAGTAAATGTTGAAGTTAAAGTTATATAACTTCAACATTGCTAATCAAAAAATATAGTATCTAATTTAAACCCAATATTCAGTAACCCCACGACTGAGCGCTTTATTTTTTTAACTTATAAATGTTAATTTCTCATCACTAAAAATTACACTAAATACTTTAGAAGTACGAAAATATAGTTAGTCTGGCTTAAGTAAGTCGGTGGAAACGGAACTTAGTTACGAAAAGTAAATATGTCTCACAACCTGACACAAGGACAAGTGACAAATTAATGACGACCTAACTAGTTAGCTTGATTTCCATCGACCTACTTATGCGTTTGGTATTTCACTCAACTAATCAGGTAATTTAAAATGATCGTAGTCATGAAGATTGGTTCCCCAGAGGCGGAAATCAACCGCATTGACGAGGAACTAACTAGCTGGGGACTAACACCAGAAAAAATTATTGGTAAACACAAAGTTGTAATTGGTTTAGTCGGTGACACGGCTGATTTAGATCCTTTACAAATTCAAGAAGTTAGCCCGTGGATTGAGCAAGTACTCCGGGTAGAGCAACCTTATAAACGAGCCAGTCGCCAGTTCCGTCACGGCGAAGCTTCGGAAGTGGTAGTAAATACCCCTGATGGCCCAGTGACATTTGGCGAACAACATCCATTAGTGGTTGTGGCTGGCCCTTGCTCTGTAGAAAATGAAGAAATGATTGTAGAAACAGCCCAGCGTGTCAAAGCCGCAGGTGCTAAGTTTTTACGCGGTGGTGCATACAAACCCCGAACTTCCCCTTACGCCTTTCAAGGACATGGTGAGAGTGCTTTAGATTTACTCGCCAAGGCGCGAGAAGTTAGCGGGTTGGGTGTGATTACAGAAGTAATGGACGCGGCTGAACTTGATAAAATTGCTGAAATTGCCGATGTTATCCAAGTAGGGGCGAGAAATATGCAAAACTTCTCCCTGCTGAAAAAAGTCGGCGCACAACCAAAGCCAGTTCTATTGAAGCGGGGAATGTCATCCACTATTGAAGAGTGGTTAATGGCGGCTGAGTATATTTTGGCAGGGGGAAACCCGAATGTGATTTTATGTGAGCGGGGAATTCGCACCTTTGATCGCCAGTACACTCGCAACACGCTAGATTTATCGGTAGTGCCAGTATTGCGGAAACTCACACACCTACCAATTATGATTGACCCCAGTCATGGTGTAGGCTGGGCAGAATTTGTCCCAGCAATGGCGATGGCGGCGATCGCATCTGGTACCGATTCCCTGATGATTGAAGTTCACCCCAACCCCAAAAAAGCCCTCTCGGACGGGCCACAGTCCTTAACACCAGAGCGTTTTGACCGCTTAATGCAAGAATTATCCGTAGTTGGTAAAGCAGTGGGGCGCTGGCCGCAACCAGCAGTTGCTTTGGCTTGAAGAATTCAAAAGTTAGCACAATTCTTGTAGGGTGGGCATGATTAATGTCCACCCTACTTTATCAAAGAGACAAAAACAAGACTTAATACTGTGTCTACTTAATCGTCCTATTGGTGAAATTGATACGTCATTAATTGAGCAAATTAAAAAATTATCGCCTGAACATTGAGAGAATTTAGGAGAGGTATTGCTATATTTTTCTAGTGTTGTTGATGTAGAAGCTTGGTTAAACCAACACTCAGGATAAGTGATCAGTAGATAAATTAATAACCAGCTTTTTATATTTAATTTATTAATTAATAAAGACTCGTTATTATACTCAACAACAATTAACCCATTAATAATAGCGATCGCAGCAATTAAAACATCTTTAGTTTAAATTAGTAATCAAAACTACACTTTAAGTATAAGTCGAAATTCTTGATAAGTGATTACCAGTAAGGCTTTGAGCTATAAAATAAGGTAAACTTTTATAGCCAAGTATTGCCTAAAAATATTTCATAATTAAGGGAAGAACATCCCAACAGAGAATACAAAAATGCTAGAGTCATACCGTCAACACGTTGCCGAAAGGGCAGCATTAGGAATTCCCCCCTTACCGTTGGATGCAAAGCAAACTTCAGAGTTATGTGAATTGCTGAAAAATCCCCCCAAGGGTGAAGAAGAAACATTATTACATTTATTGCGCGATCGCGTTTCCCCTGGTGTTGATCCTGCGGCTTACGTTAAAGCTGGATTTCTCACCGCCATTGCTAAAAGAGAAGTCAAAAGTCCCGTCATTTCCTCTATAGATGCGGTGCAGTTATTGGGAACAATGGTCGGCGGCTACAATGTGCAGTCTTTAATTGAATTACTGCAATTTGCTACCACATCCACATCAGATTCTTCCGAAACACCCTTGGTAATGGGTGGGGAAGGCAAAGAACCCATAGCCGCCTACGCCGCCGCCGCCCTCAGCAAAACCTTGCTGGTATATGATGCTTTCCACGATATTATAGAACTAGCAAAAACCAACCCCTATGCTAAACGGGTGGTTGATTCCTGGGCAGCAGCCGAGTGGTTTACATCTCGTCCCCAATTACCAGAATATATTAACGTCACAGTTTTTAAAGTGCCTGGGGAAACCAACACCGACGACTTATCCCCCGCCACCCACGCCACCACCCGCCCAGATATTCCCTTGCACGCTTTAGCAATGCTAGAGTCAAGGCAACCAGGAAGCTTGGAAACCATTGCTGAGTTGAAGAAAAAAGGGTTTCCCGTTGCTTACGTTGGCGATGTAGTTGGTACTGGTTCCTCTCGCAAATCGGCAATTAACTCAGTTTTGTGGCACACAGGCGAAGATATTCCTTATGTTCCCAACAAACGCGCTGGGGGTTATATTTTAGGTGGGGCGATCGCTCCCATCTTTTTCAACACTGCTGAGGATGCCGGTGCTTTGCCTATCCAGTGCGATGTCACCAAGTTAGAAACAGGTATGGTGATTACCATCTATCCCTACAAAGGCGAAATCACCACCGAATCTGGCGAAATCATTTCTACCTTCACCCTCAAACCAGACACCATCCTCGATGAAGTCCGCGCGGGTGGACGCATCCCCTTACTAATTGGACGTACCCTCACCGACAAAACTCGCCTTGCACTTGGTTTAGAAGCCAGCAACATATTTATCCGTCCCCAACCACCGGCAGACACAGGCAAAGGCTACACACTAGCACAGAAAATGGTGGGTAAAGCTTGCGGTTTACCAGGTGTCCGTCCAGGGACATCCTGTGAACCCATCATGACTACTGTTGGTTCCCAAGATACCACAGGCCCCATGACCCGCGACGAATTAAAAGAACTGGCTTGTTTAGGTTTCAGCGCTGATTTCGTCCTGCAAACTTTCTGTCATACCGCTGCCTATCCCAAGCCCGTTGACATCAAAACCCACCACGAACTACCAGATTTCTTTTCCTCCCGCGCTGGTGTAGCTTTGCGTCCCGGTGATGGTATCATCCACTCTTGGCTCAACCGGATGCTGTTACCGGACACAGTTGGTACAGGTGGCGACTCTCACACTCGCTTCCCCTTGGGTATTTCCTTCCCCGCAGGTTCTGGTTTAGTCGCCTTTGCTGGTGCTTTGGGTGTCATGCCATTAGATATGCCAGAATCAGTTTTAGTCAGATTCAAAGGCGAATTGCAACCAGGAATTACCCTGCGAGATATTGTTAACGCCATTCCCTATGTCGCCATTCAACAAGGTTTGCTGACAGCAGAGAAGGAGAACAAGAAAAACATCTTCTCTGGACGCATCATGGAAATTGAAGGCTTACCAGATTTGAAAGTCGAACAAGCCTTTGAACTTACCGATGCTACCGCCGAACGCTCCTGTGCAGGTTCCACCATTAAATTGAGTGTCGAAACAGTCGCCGAATATCTGCGTTCCAACGTAGCCCTACTGAAAAACATGATTGCACGGGGTTATCAAGACTCCCGCACCCTCCTACGCCGTATTGCCAAAATGGAAGAATGGTTAGCCAACCCCGTGTTATTAGAAGGCGATGCAGATGCGGAGTATGCAGCCATAATTGAAATTGATTTAAACGACATCAAAGAACCAATTGTCGCGGCTCCCAACGACCCCGATAATGTTAAGCTATTATCAGAAGTTGCTAATGACCCAGTACAAGAAGTATTCCTTGGTTCTTGTATGACAAATATCGGTCATTATCGCGCCACAGCCAAAGTTTTGGAAGGTGCAGGAGAAGTCAAAACTCGCTTGTGGATAGCACCACCAACCCGCATGGATGAACACCAATTAAAAGAGGAAGGTGTATACAGCATTTTTGGTGCGGCTGGTGCAAGAACTGAAATGCCTGGATGTAGTTTATGTATGGGAAATCAAGCGCGAGTTGCTGACGGAACCACAGTATTTTCCACCTCCACCCGCAACTTTAATAACCGTATGGGTAAAGGTGCGCGAGTGTATTTAGGTTCTGCTGAATTAGCCGCAGTTTGTGCGTTGTTAGGACGGATTCCCACGGTACAGGAATATCTTGATATTGTGGCGAGTAAGATTCATCCTTTTGCTGATAATTTATATCGGTATTTGAACTTTGATCAAATCGCCGGTTTTGAGGATGAAGGGCGGGTGATTGCGTTGGAAGATATGCCTAAGATTGAGGAGATTTTGGGTATGCCGTCTGCGTCGAGGTAAGTAATTTAATGATGTTAAGGTGGGTATTACCCACCTTTTGAACTTTTCATTTTTGAAAAAGCTTAGAAATAGCTAGTAATTCACGTCCTTGTACTTCTACAGTAGAAGAATCTTTTCTAGAAAAAACTTTATCTCCAAGAAATGAAACTTCAGTTTGAACTGGTATAGTAATTCTAATTACAGAAAAACCCTTATATGATATTGTGTCGAATTTTGTTAATACTTGTGTTTTTAAAGGGTCAGTTAGCAAAGAATTATGGATTGCATTAGTTAAAACTCTCACATATTGCTCTACAGTCTGATTTTGTAACTTTGCTTCTCTATCAATCCCTACAACATATCTTCCATTAACTTCAATCGGTTTTATGTTGTCTAATCTATCTATTTTATGAGCATCTTTTTCTGAGTCTGTAATACCAATGTGAATATATCCATCGGTGTCTGAACCTAAATTTGCAATACCACAGATAGTTTCAACAATTCTTGCTATTAAATCTTTATTGAGTTGTCTTTTCAGCGATAAATCAAGTAATCCTTGCGTACATTCATACCTTGAAGTTTCAATGCGAGAACGACGCAAAGAGTTTTCAAGATCAAGCACAAGTTCAACGCCATGTCCTAAAGCAGATGGTTCTTTTTTAGCAAAACAATCTTGAATTAAACCTATAGTTTGCTTAATATTACTCTTACGTTCTTCAGTTGTTGTGTAATGACTGCTCAAATCTAACTTTTTCTGAAGTCCTCGCAGACCATTCATTATACCTTCGGGATCAACCGGAGAAAGTTCTTTACGAATAATTAGCTCGAAAAAAGCCATAAATATAGTATAAAATGCTGTTCTAATAGGATTATTACTATTTGGATTGACAATACGCAGTAAACACTTAGGTTCGGAGCTATAGGCTTCTATGGTTTCTCGCATCACTGCAAATGTTGTGATTATATCCTGAGTTAATTTTTTAAAGCCATAGGTTGCTAAAGCACTATTTAAAACTTGGGAATATTTACTATCGAAATCATATAAACTATCTAAACGTTCAGTGCTAACTGGTAAAGGTTCATTAAGTAAAATAGAAGCTAGAATATCAGCTATCATTTGTTCATCTTCGCTTTCACGAAGCTGTTTTACAGTTAGTCCTCCTTGTTTACACCATATTGTATCTTCAGCTTTAATCTTATAACCTTGATTACTTTTTTGTGAGTCAATACTTATTTCTGGCATATCAGTAAGACGTAATACTTTATCTGAAACGTCTCCCCGTAACTCCATAGATATGCTTCTTACTAATTCTGCAAATGCAGTTGTTACACCTGCTTGTCTTCTTTCTTGGCTGCTTAAGTGTTTACCGCTAGAATTAATACGACCAAACACTTCTGTGATATCTTCTTCAGCCATTGCAGTATATATTGTCACTGCAAGTTGATAATCTAAAACATCAGCACATTCTTTACCTGAGAGCCAACTAGTTTGTAGCTTTTCATTATTTTTTTTGTTATTTTCATCTATGGTGTTATTTTCGATTTTAAGAATACCATCAATTGCTAATTGTTTAGCATAAGAAAATTCATCAATATCGAAATATTTATCATCAAAACCAAAGGAATTCTCAATAAAACTAAAGATTGCATTAAGACGTTGCATTCCATCAATAATTTCATATTTGCCACTACCGTATATCTGAGGGCGTTCTGCTAATAGAATTAATGGTATAGGATATCCTTTTAAAATACTGCCAATTAATTTTTCTTTTTCTGCAACTGTCCAAACAAGCTTTCTTTGATACTTTCTATTCACTAATAAACTACCAGAACGATAAAGCCGATAAGCTTCTGTAACACTCATCCCGCGCGGTGTAATACTCATAATAAATGTTGTATTAATTAGATTGACAATAAATAATTATACGTCAATAGTAAGTTATATTTAATACATAAATATTTCTTAAATTTGAGTTACAGTTGCACCTTGTGATATTTCACATAAACCTAAACCCACAGCCCCCTTCCCTACCAGGAAAGGGGGAAAAATCATGCTCCCCTCTCCGCGTCGGAGAGGGGTTGGGGGAGAGGTCAGCCATAATGTATGAATCAACACCAGGTTCGATAATTCATACATGAATAATCCAACACCAAGAAAACACCAAATTACCAATATAGTTATCGGACAGAAAATCAACCCAAATAAAATGCAGCTTGCGAAAGAATTGCGTCGCCAAATGACACCAGCAGAAAAAATTCTTTGGCAACATCTTTGCGGTAATCGTCTCAATGGTTTACACTTTCGTCGTCAGCAAATTATTGATGGTTTTATTGCAGATTTTTACTGTCACGCCGCTAGATTAGTGATAGAGGTGGATGGAAAAATTCATGAATTACAGGCTGAATATGACGCAGAACGCGACAGGGTTTTGTTAGCAAGAGGATTGCGTTTGTTGAGGATTAGAAATGAGGAAGTTGTACAGGAAATTGATCGGGTTTTGATGCTTATTTCTCAGGTTTGTGGTGAAGAGACCTAACCCCCTAACCCCCTTCCCTACTAGGGAAGGGGGAAGAATTGGTTTCTCTTTTCCCTTGGAAGATATAATCTAAATCATAATTTCCTCACGTTGACAATCCAAAAACACCATAAACTTAGCGTCAGGTATAAGTTTTCGTAAAAGTTGCACTTGACCATCTTCATCAAACCGAGTGTGAAATTTAGCAACAGTTACCCGTTGCATATCTGAAAGTAGCCGAGTAATAGCCCAAAGATTCAAGCGTTCTTTATCTGCGATCGCCTGATTTTTTAATGTAGAATCTTGGTATTGAATTTTTGCTCAAGTAAACAATAACAGCGATCGCACCCCTAAGTTCTCAAGAGCGATCGCGCTCAATTATTGATAAAATTTGTAAATTTGACCCTGTGTGTCTCCTTTCGCCTCTGCCTAGATAGCACAGATTGACAAGCATACACTTTTTTACAAATATAGAAAAAACCTATCGAGTTGATTGGATAAAACGTATTGCCCTTGATAGATGGTTGTTGGGCTAGTTTTCATTCTGCATCTGCAATTCCCTAAACTTTTCAGTTTGCGCTGGGGATTTTAAATCGATTTTGATGTATCCTAGATTTTCTTAGGTAATTTTTTCAACACCCAAGTTCATAAAACTTTTTTGCGGATTTCGCTCAAGATTCTTGAAGAAGTTCTTGAACTCTCTAAGAATCTACCTCTTGTTGCTTATTTTTTTGTCAAACTTTAAGGCTTAATAAATCATCATGGATATACGACTCATCAAAAAATCCGAAAAATTAATTCTGAAAAAAATAAAAGAGATAGAAGAAGAAAACCTTTCAATAGATGATTTTGAGAGCCAAGAAGCTACAGTTGAGGAAAAACAAGTAATCAATATAGTAGAAGACAGAGAGGATGACTACATTCCATTACGAGATAATCCTGTAGTTTTATCTATTGCCAATTCAGGATGGCAGGTTTCGGAAATCTTACGAGATATCAGAGTGGATACTTTCTATGATTGATAAATAATATATATAGCAATCATATCTGATTGCTAAAAATCGAGAGGTATAGATACCCGAATTATTAAAGAATTCGGGTATTTTGCTGAATCAGCGCAGACAAATTCTCGATTATTTCCCATTCCTTGTGGTAAGCTTTTTGCTAGTTATTACCGCATCTTCATATTTCATGTTAGAGCTAGTATTAATCAAGCTGGGGGGTTCTTTAATCACTGATAAGAACCAACCATACACTGCTCGGCTAGAAACTATGCAAAAACTAGTTGAGCAAATTAGTCTAGTCCGCAAGTATCATCCTAGTTTGAAATTGATTGTTGGTAACGGGGCTGGTTCTTTTGGGCATCAGTCAGCGCATAAATATAATACCATCAATGGCATTGCCTGTGATGCTGAAAAACTAGGATTCTGTTTAGTTCACCAAGATGTTTTAGATTTAAATATATTATTAGCCAAGTGTTTTTTACAAGCAGGTTTGTCAGTAGTGAGTTTACCACCTTTAACTATGGTAGTTACTGACAATAAAAAACTACTGAAAACCAATTTTTCTGTGATAGAAAATAGTTTACAAGCTGGCTTGATCCCTTTAGTTTTTGGTGATGTTGTTTTAGATCAAAAAATTGGTGGAACTATTCTGTCTACTGATACCTTATTAGCAGAATTAGCCAAATACTTTCATATTCAAGGTAACTACCAAGTCAAACTTATTAATGCAGGTAATTATCCTGGTGTTTACAACCAATATGGGCAAGTTATACCTCAGATTACACCTGCCAATTATTTTCAAATTAAAGCTTTTATAGGCAAGAGCGAATCTGTCGATGTTACTGGTGGTATGACTCAAAAAGTAGAAGAGTTTTTGGCTATTTCTAGTTTAGGAATTGATTGTTGGATAATTGACGGCAATATTTCGGGAAATTTAGTCAAGGCTGTTTTGGGACAGCCAACTTTAGGGACGGTAATTCGCGCATTATAATTTTATTGTAAGAATTCAGCACCCAGGAGTCATACCGTTTCACTTTAAGTTTGATACAAATAGGCCGCAGGGGGGCAGAGGAGCAGGGGAGCAGAGGAGAAATTATTTGTATCATTTATTTGGTGAAATGGTATCAGAAGCCAGAATTTAGAAGTATCTATAGGATGAGCAAATTAATTCATCAAATCTTTCTCCTGATTCTTTAAACCTTCTGACGGATGTATTCTGACTCCTGAATACTTACATTTTATTACCGATGAATCAGAATCAAATAAGCGAATTGTTGCTCTAAAGCATTACCAGAAGTCTAGCAGATGAAACATCAAAAATTAGGGTGCGTTAGGCTTAAAACCTTAACACACCCTGAATCTACACCCGGATAACTTAAATAAGGTGTAGCAACTGAAAATTTCCTAAAATTAATCCCAGCGATTATTAGGTGATTCTGGAATCACCGCATAAGCATCAATTTCAAACAACATACCATCAAGCGCCAATCTCGGAACAGGAATGAGTGTGTTTGCGGGTAGTTTATTACCCCACAAATTACCAATTTCGCGTCCTAACGGAATTAATTTTTCTTGGGTGTGATTTACTATCAGAACAGTGGTTTTGACTACATCTTGAGGTCTTGCACCAGCCGCATTTAAGGCAAACCGCAGATTCTGAAAAGCCTTGACTAATTGTTCTTCATAGTCATTGGAAACAAGATTACCTTGTAAATCTGACCCAAATTGTCCAGAAATATACACAGTTCTTGTTCTTGGTGGTGTAATTGCTATATGACTATAGCCGTTTTGAGGAGCATTATATAAAGTTGGCGGGTTCACCAATTCCACATCTCTAGGTCTATTACCTTGAGCAATTACTTCCTTTTGTGTTCCTGCAACTAAGGCGGTACCTAATCCGCTACCTCCTAGCCACAAAAGAGCATTTCTTCGTGAGAATTTTGTCACTATTGAATTGACCGCACTGCTGATACGTTGATTCATTGAAGCTCCTTAGATATGAGTTCTCTATGTTTGACTAGGCTCAAATTCTATTATGTAGTGAATAGGATTCAAAAAGCACCATGAATCTCACTAATTGGGTGCAATTACGCAACGAATATACTAACTTTAAAATATCTTTAATATTTGACTAATTGTTCTAGAAAACTTATCTTCTTTTGAAGAAAATCGCTACTTTTACAAAATTTTTGCTGTTCTTAGTTTTTTTGGTAATCAGATTGCTGTAATTTATCAATTTAGGCATATCCTTACTCATTAGGTCTAGAAAATTTTTCAATGTTTATATTATGTTTCTGATGTTTCCATTTTTAAATAATCACTATAAAAAAGTGGCGATCGCTCATAATGGAGAACAATCACCACTTTTTTATGCTATTCAACGGCTATCTGGGAATATCTGCTGATTTAGCTATGTTGTGTATTCGGCGTTGATTTTAACGTAGTCGTAACTTAAATCACAACCCCAGGCTTTACCTGTACCATGATCATTACCAACGCTGACGGTAATGATTACGGGATTGTCTAAGCGTTGAGTTTTGATATTGCTGCGGACATCGCCTGATAAATCATTACTATTATTAGTAGCCACTACATCAGCAACAGGATAATTGGTGGCTGCTTGTTTTAAATATGCGCTGGCGGCGGCGCGGTCAAATTGCAGAGGTTGACCATTTTCTAACAGTAAGAAATTTCCTAATTTAATTTGCAAGTTATCTTGTTCAAAGGGTACACCTGCTCGTCCGGCGGCGGCGGCGATGCGTCCCCAGTTGGGGTCACGACCAAAGATTGCAGATTTAACTAAGGATGAACCTGCAATGGTTTTGGCAATTTGTCGTGCGGCGAGGTCATCATGAGTTCCCGTAACTTGCACTTCTATGAGACAGGTTGCACCTTCACCATCCCGCGCGATCTCTTTGGCTAAATGCTGGCATACTGCTGTTAACATAGCCTCTAATTTTTCGGCTTCTGCGCCCATCTCGGTAATTGCTGGGGTGCGGGATTGACCATTTGCTAAGGCAATTAAACTATCGTTGGTGCTAGTATCGCCATCTACGGTAATGGAATTAAAGCTTTTATCTGCGGCTCTACTCAACATTTGCTGCCAAAGGTGGGGAGAAACAGCGGCATCACAGGTAACAAATGCCAGCATAGTTGCCATGTTGGGGTGAATCATTCCAGAACCTTTAGCAATACCACCAATGCGGACTGGGCGATCGCCTATAGTTGTTTCTAAAGCAATGGTTTTTGGGACTAAATCTGTGGTGATAATTGCCCCAGCAGCCGCATCGGAACCTGTTTCGGAGAGTGATGCTACTAATTTAGGAATACCGCTGCGTAAGGCATCCATCTTGATGCGTTTTCCAATTACGCCAGTGGAAGCCAGCAAAATCAATTCTGGGTCAATATTTAATTCTTTGGCTAATAACGCAGCACTTTCATTCGCATCACGTACACCTTGACTACCTGTAGCAGCGTTGGCTTGTCCGGCGTTGCAGAGAATGGCAAGAGCGCTAGGTTTGGCTTGTAAAATTTGACGGCAATAATCTACACAGGCGGCTTTAACTTGAGAAGTGGTAAATACACCAGCTGCGATCGCCTCAACATCAGATACTATCAAAGCTAAATCTGGCAATCCCGACGGTTTTAATCCTGCGGTGATTCCTGCGGCTCGATATCCTTTAGGAGCAGTCACACCACCAGTAATTTCTTGCCAGTCTGCCATTTTTAGTTCCCCCACAAATATTTAGCGGTTTGACTGGGGATTATACCAATTAACGAGTGCTGAGTGTTAAGTGCTGAGTGCTGTAAAGCCCTGCGGGCATGGCTGCGCTTAGAGCGGTAGCGGGGCGTTTAGCCCGTGCTGAGTTTTGAGTGTTAAGTGCTGAGTAAGATTTATTTTTGCAACTGAGGGATAAGTCAGAATGCTGGTTTTTTTCTGGGAAATCAGCACTGTTTTATTGAAAAAGGAGAGCCACTTGAGCAGCTCTCCAGATCATCAGGGTGCATCTACTTAACACAGCATATCATTTTTGCCATGAGGAGTATCACCCATTATTTGTTTTTTTGTATAAATATTATTAAGATTTTATCCGTAGAATACTTAGACATAAGATTTTAGATGAAAATGGTAAATTTAGTTACTACCCTGTGTCACATCTAAAAATGCACATTGATGTTTATGGTTGTCTTGAATCATTTTTGATTACTTTGATGGGTTGAATTACTTGCTTCAGAAAATAAACTGGCTAAGTTAATTGCTTTGCTTACCAAATCAAGATTTCAAATGTGATAGAAACATAACTTCCTAGTTAAAAAATAAGGAGAGAAGCTAGGGCAACTCTCCGAATCATTAGGTGCATCTACTAAGCAAATAATAGCCTTTTATTTGTGAGGGTTATTACTTAGCAAGCTGTGATTTTAGTAAATATACGGTAAAGAAATTACTGAACTAAAACTGGCGAAAATGTCTGAGTGAAAAAACTTTGCTGACAATCAAACTAGGCATTCAGCTTTTTTTCCACCAGTTCGTTAGTTAACTTCGGATCAGCACGTTTGCTGGTCTTTTTCAGCACTTGCCCGACAAAGAAGCCTTTGAGATTGGTGTTACCGTTACGGTATTTTTCTAGTTCTTTGGGGTTAGCGGCAATCACTTCATCGACAATTGGTTCTAGGATACTGGGGTCGGTGATGAGTTCTTGACCGGCAAAAGCTTTTTCTGGAGTCACGCCTTGGAGTAAATCGGGCAATTTTTCTTTAGCTTGGGCGTTGCTAATTTTGCCAGTCTCAATGCGGGTAATGACTTCAGCCAAGTTCGCCGGAGTTAAAGCAATATCAGTAATACTGAGTTTTTGCTTGTTGATATATGCGGCGATATCTTGAGTAATCCAGTTAGCTGCGGCTTTGGGGTTTGCGCCAGCTGCGATCGCTGCTTCAAAATATTCTGATACGTAGCGCTCTTCTGTCAAGACTCGCGCATCATAAGGCGAAAGTCCCAATTCGTTTTCATAATGATGGCGCTTTTGGGCGGGGAGTTCTGGTAGTTCGCTACGCCAGTTCTCTAATTGAGTCTCAGATACTTCAATGGGGGCTAAATCTGGTTCGGGGAAGTAGCGGTAATCGCTAGAACCTTCCTTTGTCCGCATACTAATTGTGCGTTGTGCGCCTTCTTCCCATAACCGGGTTTCTTGGATGATGGGTTCTCCGGCTTCAACTGCGGCGATTTGGCGTTCAATTTCGTATTCAATCGCCCGTTGAATGGCGTTGAAGGAGTTCATGTTTTTAATTTCGACCTTTGTCCCGAATTTGTCTTGTCCCACAGGACGGACGGAGATATTAACATCACAACGCAAAGATCCTTCTTGCATATTTCCGTCACTCACACCGAGATAACGCACAATCCGGCGGAGTTCTTGGGCGTATTCTGCGGCTTCTTGTCCCGAACGAATATCAGGTTCCGAGACAATTTCAACTAACGGTACACCTGCGCGGTTGTAGTCTACTAAAGAATAGCTCGAACCAGACAGGCGATCACTTCCCGCGTGTACCAACTTACCTGCATCTTCTTCCATGTGCAAGCGTGTAATTCCAATCCGCTTGCGGACAGGATTACCCTCAGCATCTACCAACTCAATTTCGATCCAACCATGTTCAGCAATGGGTAAATCATATTGAGAAATTTGATAATTTTTTGGTAAATCAGGATAAAAATACTGTTTGCGGTCAAATTTGCTATATTTAGCGATTTGGCAATTTAATGCTAAACCTGCTTTCACTGCATACTCTAGAACTTTTTCGTTGAGTACTGGTAAAACCCCAGGTAATCCCATACACACGGGGTCAATGTTAGTATTTGGATCAGCACCGAACGCCGTAGAGCTACTAGAGAAAATTTTTGTATTCGTACTTAGCTGACAATGGGTTTCTAGACCAATAATCGCTTCGTACTCAGTTTTGACTGGAGTAGCAGAAGTCATAAGATTAAAAGTTCGACCAATTTACACGTAAATTACTATTTTAGCTTCGCCTTGACAATTCCTAATTTTCTGTGTGAACTCTGAGCCTCTGCGGCTAGATGAATGTCTTTATAAACTGCAAAGCTAGTAGGTTGGGTGGAGGCGCACAATAACTAATGATGACAATACAGTAATGTCATTTGTTGGGTTAGGTTGGGTGAAACGAAACCTACAGTAATGCCTATGTTATCTAGAATTTATTTTCTTGCTCTTTTACCCTTGGCATCAAAAAATAATTATAACCACATATAAATATAAGCTATGACTAATCAAATATATACAACTGATATCTTAGTTGTAGGCGGGGGAACTGGGGGAACGGCGGCGGCGATTCAAGCAGCCAGAAGGGGTATTAAAACGCTTTTGGTGAGTGAGTTTGCTTGGCTGGGGGGAATGCTAACTGCTGCTGGAGTGTCTGCACCAGATGGGAATGAATTAGTTGCTTGGCAAACTGGGTTATGGGGTGCGTTTTTACAAGAATTACGCGATCGCCAACCAGGAGGATTAGATAATAGTTGGGTGAGTTTTTTTAGTTACGATCCTGCTGTGGGGGCGGAGATTTTTGCCGATTGGGTAAAGGAGTTGGCAAATCTGCAATGGATTTCTGGATACGTACCGTTGGAGGTTTTACAACAGGGAAATTGTATTACTGGGGTACGATTTGCAGATTTTACTGTGCAAGCCAAGGTGATTCTCGATGGTACAGAATTAGGCGATTTATTGGCGTTGGCGGAAATACCTTACCGTTGGGGTTGGGAGTTGCAAAGTGAATGGGGAGAACCCAGCGCCCCAGTTAGTTATAATGCGCTGACGGATAAATACCCAGTGCAGTCACCAACTTGGGTAGTAGTTATGCAAGATTTTGGTGATGCTGTTGCACCAGAAATTCCGGCTGCACCTAATTATAATCCAGCGTTGTTTGCGGGGGCTTGGGAAAATTATGGTGCTGAGAAGTTTTTAAATTATGGACGCTTGCCGGGCGATCGCTTTATGATGAACTGGCCAATTAAAGGTAATGATTATGCTGAAGGTGTCGGGCGTTTAGTCGAGTCAGAAGCATCTAAAGCTGAGTTTATACAGGAATGTCGCTGGCAAAGTCAAAATTTCGCTCATTTTATCCAAAATCAGTTAGGTCGTCGTTATGGTTTGGCTGAAAAAGTTTTTCCGTGGGCTGAGACGGCTTTTGCATTACATCCCTATTACCGTGAAAGTCGCCGTTTAGTAGGACTCACAACAATTCGAGAACAAGATATTTTACCTGTGGCTGGAGGTAAAGTTGCATCTTTATTAGCCGATGCAGTGGCTATTGGTAACTACGCCAACGACCATCATTATCCCGGCTTTGATTTACCACTACAATCAAAATCAATCCCCTGGGGAGGACGCTGGACGGGAACACCGTTTACTATTCCTTACAGTTGTTTAGTTCCGGCGACTACGGACGGTTTATTGGTGTGTGAAAAAAATATTTCTGTGTCTCACATAGCTAATGGTGCAACAAGATTGCAACCTGTGGTGATGGGTATCGGTCAAGCTGCTGGTATGGCTGCGGCTATGTGCGTAGAGTTGGGTTTACAGCCGCGAGATTTACCAGTTAGGGCTTTACAGGAAGCATTATTACAAGATAACCAAGCACCTGCGGCGATCGCACCTTTATTTAATCTCAATTTTTCCCCCAATCATCCACAATGGTTATCGACGCAACTATATTATTTAGATAATCCTCAAAATTATCCTGTAAGTGGTAATTGCCCTCGGATATCTTCAGTTAATGAAGTCGTAATACCAGATGGTGAATGTTTTACAGGTGTTTTCCAACGCATAGATCAGCAGAATTACAAACTTTTAGTGACTGAACCAACTGCTGAACAAGGGCAAACTTGGCAACTAGTAACTTTGCGATCGCAAATAGATGAACAACTACAAGTTGCTGTACATGAACAATTGATCACTGTCTGGGGAAAATTAAATCACTCTGGTAATTGGTTATTAGTTGAGCGATTAAAAGGGTAAGAACTGAAGCAGAATAGAGCCAACACTACCAACAAAGTCAAAGAAACTGGGTTTACCTGTAGTCACATTTTCTTTGTAAGGTGTTTGCAGTTCTTTCATAAAAGCCTGGGCTGTTTGGGTTCCATCACCATTTTGTTGGGTATTAAAGAGCTTTTCGGCAATTTGGGCATCTGTGAAAGCACCTTGGCGGTCAAATAGTTGGTATTTAGCAATACCACGGGCTAGGTAAGCACCTGCATATTCTGGTTTAGCGGCGATCGCCTGATTGAAGTAACTAATTGCTTGTTGGTGATTGCCTTTTTGCCCTTCTGCTATTCCCCAAGCATAAAATTCTTCTGGGGTAGCAATTTGTAATGGAATACCAACTGCACCTTGAAAGTTAGCTCCCTGGAGGTAAGCCTTGGTAAATTCGGCATTTCCTAAATAAGTATTTCTTAAATCTGCACCGCTAAGATTCGCACCATTGAATTTAGCTTCAGTTAAATTAGCACCAAACAAGCCTGCACCAGCTAAATTTGCACCACGTAAATCAGCACCAGTTAAATTAGCTCGGCTGAGATTCGCGCCTGTGAGATTAGCACCACTCAAATTTACTCCAGCTAAATCAGCTAAGACTAAACCTACACCAGTCAAATCACAGTTCTGACATTGTTTGGTGGCTAATAACTGTCTTAGATGTTCGGAATTAGCTGCTTGGGCAGTTGAGCTTAAACTGATGGTGGCTACAAATATGATTGTGGCTAAAGTTGGGCTTTTCATACTGGGTTATACAATATTTGCTGCTCAAAACTCAAAATTAGGCTATAAATTTATACTTCAGCCTATGATATGAAGAGTTTGAGCAGTTTGCCCTCAGTAGATGCCTAGATTAGTTAATGAATTTGCATAACCGCAAACTCTCCTGGCTGATAAAAATCAATTTTTTGACTTGTATTGCTGGGAGCAGACCAACCTATCTCTGCAATTAAACGTAAGACTAAGGTTAAAATAGTTGCAAGTAAGAGTTTCTCTAGCATCATCCTCTCCCCACTCCGCCGCACAATAATCAAAACTTATACTTACAGTAAGTATAGGTTATAATTACCCCAAAGGCTAAGTTAGATTGCCTGGAAACACAATGATGTAGATCTGGTCTTTTAGTGATAGTAATCACTAAAAGAGCTTATGATGAATACCATGTACAGTTTTAGAGAAGATTTATAAAGTAAATCTTAATTAGGGTGCGTTAGGCGATCGTAGATAGTTTTTGTGATTAGTTAGCTCACAATATCCGCCTAACATACCCTACGAAAATTTTTATTTATACTTTATAAATAACCTCTTATATTAATTGTTAGCGAATAGAATCAAACAAACTTTGCTCCCCTTTGCGTTTAAGCTGATGTGCATTTAAACTGGGATTTTTGAAAGCTATACTCCTTGCGGTGTCGAGATTGCTCGCTCGATTTTAATGCTGAACAGCTTAAATTTCAACCCTCAATTTGATATTGAGATTATTTTGATAATTTTTTCTGTGCGACAACTCAACCTACCTGCTTAATGACATCTAGTGGTAACTCTAAAGCTTCAGCAATTTGCTCATCATTTAAGCCAAACCTTCGTAACTTATCAATTTTAGTTTGGTAGTTGCTATTTTGCCGTAAATTAGAAGTATCAGAATTACTTTTATTTGGTTTAACTTTAGGCTGTTTAGAATTAAAGTTTATACAGCCAACTATATTATTATTAATTGTACTATTTTCACCGAGAGAAATATTTATATTTCGTTGACGTTCTAAAACGGATTTAATATTACCCTTATCAACTGGTTCATCAAAAACATCAGATAACATTTGCAAAAGTTCATAACCTACATCTTTTGCGTGACCAGGACTACAATCACAATTGTCTGCAATATCAGAATATATTTGATGCTTTAGTGTTCCCTCAATAACTCCACACTGTAAGTCATTGAGATGCTTACCTGTCTTAGTATAAACAGCCTCATCCACAAATTGTAATAGTTCGTGAACTTGCATATTTAGAAATGTATATAAGGTGCCATAAAAATTTTAGCAGACTCTATCCGTATTTTTTAGGCTTTTTCCGCCTTTTTTGTAATTTTTATGGCAATTCGCTATTTTCCGTTTTTTAGATTTATGTAAATATTATATTTTAACCCCATAAATAAAATTAAAAGTATTTTTTGAATATTTAAATTTATGAGTAGCATATCATCAGAAGAAGATTGATTAGAGTAACTTTCATTGGATAATTAAAATATCTCAAGATGCCATCGCTTGCTTTTAACCTAATATTCCTTGACATAAAATCCCTAAAATTTTATTTAATTCTTTAATATAATAGTTATTTAAATCAACAAATACATTAGTACCTTCTAACTTCAGAAATTTCCAAATATCTCCTGTTGTTACTGCGCCATAAATGGTTTTAATATTATTTCCTTCGCGTTCGTTAAATATTTGAGCCGCTAACATTGCTGCCATACATTGACCTAAGCCACCTTTAATGTTTTCATTTTTGGCTTCAATAATGATAATTACAGGTGCATTTATTGTTAACTGTTCCCTAGAACGACTGATAACAAAATCACAATAACCATTCAAACCCTTCTCTGGATCAACATTAAAATCAGTGCCTGAAAATAAACTTATCTGATAATTAGCACTACGTCTTACTTCTAATAAGATAGGCGTAATAATCATTTCCGAGCGGGCTTTTTCTGTATTAATTGCTAATGCTAACTCTGTTGTTTCTGCCAGAGTATTTTTTAGTTGATCACTGATTTGGATAGATTCAGTATGAAGAAACAAATCATTTTGTTCATCAATATGAATATTGAAGTCTTTTTTAAACTTAGTTAAGCTGAAATCACTATAAGCCATGAGATTTTTGTGATGATTTAGCTAGTAAGTTAGAACAATTACCAGTTCTATTAAATTTCATACAAAGTTCCGTCTTTCCTTGTAAAAATTCGCTCTCCATTGATACCTGCTTTGGCAATTAAATCATCGTCTGGATAGTAACCTTCATCATTCGGTGTTCTATCGCCAACTTCTAAATAAACTACGATTTCCTGAGAACGATTTACTAGGTGATGTCCGTTTTCTTCGCCCGCGGGAAAACCAGCCATCATTCCTGGGGTGAGAATTTGCTCTCCTTCATTGGTGACTAGTGTTACTTCACCTTCAATAATATAAATAAATTCATCTTGCCGAGTATGCCAATGTCTTAAGGAAGAACGACTTCCTGGTGCTAGGGTGACTAAATTTACCCCATAATTTTTTAATCCGGCGGCATTTCCTAATGCTTTTTTCACTCTCCCAGCAACGAAAGGGCGGAATTTTTCTGGGTAAATTGAAGTTGTGCGGCTAGGAACATTTTCTGGGTTAATAATCATTTAGTTTATCCTTATGCAAGTGGTTATATCGATACATCAATTGGAGATTGCCAACTTCTGATGTAAAGCCCCAATGCTGATAATATGGCATCATTTCTGGCAAACAGTAAAGGGCGATATGCTCGACTTGATTTAATTGAGGATGATTAACAATTCCATCTAGTAACTTTACACCAAGCCCCTGTTTTCTATAGCCTGGTTTAATTATGACATCGTAAATAGTTGCTCGATAAACAAAGTCTGTCAGAACGCGAGTAAAACCAATTAATTGTTCATCATTATCTATCAAACCTAAAATAATATCTGAAAATTGTAGCATTTTAGCAACATCTTGATATGTGCGCTGTTTGCTCCAGAATTCGTTTTTGTACAACTCTACTAATTCGGAAGTTTGCGTTTCTGTGAGAGTATCAACAAATTTGTAAGTCATCTGACAACAGTTTTTGTATATACAAGAAATTTATTGGTTTGAAGATATAGCGGTAGTCAAATATATTAGGACAATTTGAAAGCTTGAATGCCAGAATAGTAAGACTTTTTATCCTGCCTTCTGCCTTCTGCCTTCTGCCTTCTGCTATGGTAATCAGCAAAATGATTTATCTTACTCAGAGACGTAGAGAAAATAATAAGTTATCTCATAGGCCTTGTAAAGTTGTTGGTTACTCAAATTCCTGGCGGTAAACTAGCCTTGGTAAAGTGCTATGAGGAATTTTTATTGCTGTTAATGGTCTAACAGTCAGTCAGCAAAATTTTTCTGATGCAGGAGCGATCGCGTCCTTGGGCTTTAGCTTGGTAAAGGGCTTTATCTGCGGACTCAATCAAATCCAATGGAACTAGATCAGGCGTAGGAATTACCATCGCAATTCCAATGCTTAAGGTGACATACTCTTGAACCACCGATGCAATATGGGGAATATGTAGCTGTTGAACAGCTTGATGAATTGCTTGAGCAACCTGAAAAGCTCCATGTTCATCGGTGTTTGCTAAGATAACGACGAATTCTTCTCCGCCATAACGCGCAACTAAATCTGTATTCCGTTTAATAGTTTGTTGAAAAGCTTGAGCTATCAGGCGCAAACAGTCATCTCCTGCCCTATGACCATAAGTATCGTTATATTTTTTGAAATAATCAACATCGCATAAAAGTAGTGAAACACAACCTTGTTCTTGTAAAAGATATTGCCAGACACTTTCTAGTCTGCTCTCAAAACATCGGCGATTGGCAATCTGAGTTAACTGATCAACCATTGCTATATTTTCTAGTTGCTGGTTAGCAAGTTGTAATTTTTGATATAGTTCTGATTGCTGAATCGCGATCGCTATTTGTGTGGCTAGTTGTTGCAGCAGTTCACTTTCCCAAGGTTGCCAATTACGCGGAGCGCTGCAATGATGAGCAATTAACAGACCCCAAAGGCGATCGTTTTGTAAAATTGGTACAACTAGTTTGGCTGTGACTTGCAATTGTTCCAAGAATTGCACATAACAATCAGCAAATCCAGCGGTGTAGATGTCTGAAGTAGCTTTTAATGTACCCTGTTGGTAATATTGCCCCTGTGTTTCTACAAAATATTGGTCGGTAATTTCTATATTTAAAATCTTTTGCCAACCTTCTGCCACAGACTCACTAATAACTACCCCACGCCAATCTCGGTGAAAGCGGTAAACGATGACGCGATCAGTTTGCAGAAATTGTCTGACTTCGGCAACTGTTGTGTTTAAAATTTCCTCTAAATCTAAAGACTGGCGGATGTGTTGAGCGATCGCCGCAATCATCCGTTCTCGTTGTGCTTGCTGTTGTAGTGTTTGCTCTGCCTGTTTATAGGCTGTGATATCTGTAAATGATGCAACTACTGCATAAGGTTTTGATTCATTTGCATGAAACAATGGTTGAGAATTAATCGAAATCCAAGTGAGACTGCCATTAGGTTTATAGACTCCCATAATCACATTAAACTGAGGTCGTCCTGTACTTAATGTGGCAACATTGGGATAAGTATTGTGGGGAAATGGTGAACCATCTTCATGAATCGTTCTCCATTGGGGATCAATGGCAGTCAATCCCATCATTTGTTCGGATGTCAGCCCCAAAATTCTTTCGGCACTCTCGTTACAGGCGGTAATACTACCATCGGCTTGCTGTAACACAATACCTTCTGTCATTGTGGTAATTACAGAACGATAGCGTTGTTCACTATCTTTAATTGAGATGTCTGCTTGTAGGCGATCGCTAATGTCTTCAAAAATATATAGTTGCCCAAAATACTCATCTTGAGTATCTCGAATTTGGCTAGAAAAGCGGCGAATTGTCCGCCCATCGACAAACCGAATTTCATCGTCAACGATCGCCCGATTTTCCTCAGACTGTAATGGTTGACAGGATTCTATAAATCCAGGTAAATCGGCAATCAGTGGTATACATTCAGGGGTAATGTCATTGTTTTTCAGCCCACCAATAAGCATTTGAGTTTCTAAATGCTCAATACCCCAAATTTGACAGAAGCGCTGATTGAAATAGAGAATTTCGTCGGTGCGATTGTCAACAACCAAGAATCCTAGTAAAGATGTATCTGTCAAGGAACCTAGCAACGCTTCCCGCCAGCGCAACTCTTCTTCTACGCGTTGGCATTTTTCCAGAGCAGTTTGCTGCTTAGTGGGCAGAATTAGGGAGTTTTCTATCACCGACTCGCAGGTGTGTCGTATGTCTATCTCAATTTGATTGACGGCTTCTATAATTCCTTCAACCAACATTGCCATTCGTCTTGGCTGAATTTCAATCCCAGAACAGAGACAGCGAACAGAAACCGGTTGGCCTTCTGGGTAAAATATCCAGTTTTCAGTGATAGTTTGTCCTTGCTGGAATTCTTGCAGATAGTTTTGCAGCTGGATGCGCCTAGGCTTGGAAACATTGCTGAAGTTGCGATTTAGCAATTCTTCTCGACTTTGAGCATCCCAAAGATGAAGTGCTGCTTTGTTCGCCCACCATATCTGCATTTTTTCAAAATCATAAATCCAAATTGGAGTTTGTAATCGCTCAAATGCCCTCAATTCTGAGATAGAGATATGCTTTGGCAAAGCTACTTTTTTTGTAGTGGATGCTTGATACTTTTTATGCAGAGCTATTTTTATTCCTCAGATTACTAAAGTAGGTACAAGGATTTGCTGGAAGTTAACTTCACAACCCGAATAGATGATAGAGTTTATGGGCATATTACATGAGTCAGCTATTTAAGTAACTTTATGGAGTCTACTTGTATAAAAATGGTGCTAACAACAACATACCTGAAGTAGAAATTAAGTTCAAGCTAATGTTTGGTAGTTATTAAAAACTTCAAACTAAAATTACAGGCTTGATAAACTTACATCATCTAATATTCATTTACTGGAAATATGCTGTAATTCTTTAGTATTTCATTATTTTCAATTAGGAGAGCTTATTCAAGGCTTCTTGCACCATTTTCCGAACGATGGAGTTTTCATCTTCTAAGCATTGATTAAGTGGTTCTACTGCTCTTGAATTTCCCAAATTGCCTAGATTTAATACTGCTGCACCACGAACCCTAAAGTCTTCATCTTTGAGCATCTCAATTAAGGCTTTCACAACCCGCTTATCATTCATTTTTGCCAGAGCGTAAACAGCTGCTATCCGCACATCTGCATTCACATCCTGCATAATACTGATCATAGGTTCAATGGCTCTTGTATCTGCGCGTTCTCCCAGGTAATACATAGCACTTTTACGTAGCCAGCCATTTTCATTTGCTAATGTCACAATTAACAAATCGACCATCAGCGGATTTGCAATCTTCGCGATCGCAGAAAGAGTGTTTGTTTGAATGCGACTTTCTGAATCTTGCAGCAATTGGGCTAATATTTCCAGCAAGTCTGGATATTGACGGGTAAGGAGAGTTTCGATAACTTGGTGAGTTGCTTGTTCCGAGCGTAGCCAATCTCTGTTGATGGCTTGCAACATTCCTTCCTTGTCTCTCAGAAATTCCACCAAAATCTCTGTAGTTCTAGAATCTTCAATTAGCCGTAAAGCATGAACCACAGCTAATTTGACGTGAGGGAAACTAGAAACATCTCTGAGAAAACTACCATTGCTGCGAAACACTGCAATCAGAGGTTCAATAGCTCTGACATCGCCAAACTTGCCTAATGCTGAGGCGATCGCACTACAAGCAGTAGACTGATTCTCATGGCTCAATGCTTCAATTAACGGTTCAATCGCTTGAGTATCGCCAAATTCTGCTAACGCCCATGCGGCTTTAGTTCGCACAAAAGAATCTGAGTCTTGCAAACACTGAATTAGCGGTTCAACGGCTCGACTATCTCCCAACTTTACCAATGATTCAATTGCATTGGTTCTGACTTCACTAGAGCGATGGCTTAAAGCTTGTAGAAGTGGCTCAACTGCTCGAATATCGCCTAATTCACCTAACTTTTTTGCCGCCAGAGCATGACCAGCATTATCATACAGTATATTTTGTAAACCAATTACTAACGGTTCCGCACCAACTTGATTAGCTAAACCCGAATTCGCTAAATTATCTAATGTATTAGCTGCCATTGCTTGCAACATCCCAGCATCAGGACTCAATGGCGCAGCCTGCAAAGCCTGGATTAATTCTTCTAGTGCATTCGGATTAGATAAATCAACTTCACTAGCAACTGTTGACGGCTCAGGATTGTAAGATTCATTCGTAGTCGATTTTTCTCTGCCCCGATAGTTATACTTACGGTGAATTTCTGCAACTTTTTGTTCGTCTGCCTCTATGTATCCTTCATCATCAAAATAATAAGCACCAGTTTCGTAACACTCTGCTGTCGCCAGCATTAAATCTGTTAAACTATCCCAGCGAATTTCTTCAATGCCACATTCTGGATCGATAAACCAAATAGGTGCAGAATCTTCTCCTGTAACAACAGCGTACCTATAATCACCATTAAAATCTAATATCGTTAGCCAGTGCGGATTCCAATCAAAGCCCCAACTTAAAAAGTCTGCGTACCATTTCAACGCCTCTTGCAAAGAGAAAAAATTGTCAAATTTAGGAACTATATAGCCATATTGGCAACCATTATGCCACCCGTAAAACTCGTATAATTCTTCTGGCAAGCGATAAGGAAAATTTTCAACAATTGCGTCTATTTCTTGGCGAGTTAATCCAGGCGATAAACTCAAAGCAAATTCGGGTTGATTTTTGACTAACCAAGTCTCAATTCTATCCAGCGCATCTGTTAAAAGTGACATAAAAATTCTGGTGAGTGTATCTATATAATTCCCCAACTAAAACTGCGAAAAACTATATCAGAAAACCAAAATTTTTTACAACTAATTTGAAAATATTTGAGCTTAAATGATTAAGGTATTGCTATAAATATTAGTGTTTGCCATCTAGACTCAGATCAAAACCATCAATTACAGAAGTTTGTGTTTATTAAAACTACCCTCCTGTACCCTTCTCTGTGCCTCTACCTCTCTGCGTGAAACCAAAAAGATGTAGTTTCTTCACATAAAGGTAGTAGGACTTGTCAAGTCAAATAAGTCACAAATATAAATTTATTTTACTTACTACCAGATTAGAAACAGACCAGTTATGATTACCCAATGCTGATGAGCATAAAAAAGCCTGTATATTAGCACAGTAAATCACAAATCACATCGTAGAAAATGGGGAGTAAGAAATGCTGGAATTATTGAGTTCAGGTTTGGTTTCTCTGTGGCTGGAAATGGCCGGAGTCGAAATCAAGCCTTCTGATGCTTTAGAAGCATTGGCTGGGCAAGTAAATCCTGGCTTGGTTCTGGCTTCTGATCCCAATCCCACTGGGGTGAATACAGTCCAACAATACTTACAAGGATTAATTAAATCTAAGTTAGTCGCCCAAAATTTAGCCGAAAGCCAGGGAATTTGGTTACAGTCAGGGCCAATACTTATGGCTAATCACGAAGGTACAACACCTTTGCCGGCAGCTTCTTTAACCAAAATTGCGACTTCTTTGGTATCTTTAAAAACTTGGGGGCCAGACCACCAATTTGAAACTTTGATTGGGACTACGGGGCCTGTAGTTAATGGTGTATTGCAAGGTGATTTGGTCATTGTTGGTGGTGGCGACCCCATGTTTGTGTGGGAAGAAGCGATCGCTCTTGGCAATACACTCAATAAAATGGGTATTAAGCAAATCAAAGGGAATTTGCTAATTACAGGCAATTTTGCCATGAATTTCCAGCGCCATCCCCTACTAGCTGGTCAAATGGTAAAGCAAGCCCTAAATCATAAAACTTGGACTCGTCCAGCGAATTACATCTACTCCATCATGCCTAAAGGCACACCCAAACCGGAAGTTGTGATTACAGGTACCATCAAAGTTGCACCGCAACCACCGGAACAAACTTTGCTGGTGCGGCACAAATCTTTGCCCTTGCGTCAGTTACTCAAAGAAATGAACGTTTACAGCAATAACGAAATGGCCGAGATGCTGGCAGAATCAGTAGGCGGTGCAGGTGTAGTGCAATCAACTGCGGCTTCTCTTGCGAGAGTACCTGAGTCAGAAATTCAATTAATCAATGGTTCTGGACTCGGCCCCGAAAATCGGATTTCTCCCAGGGCTGTTTGTGCAATGTTAATGGCAATTCAACAGCAAGCAGCAGGATATAACCTGAATTTGGCAGATTTGTTTCCGATGTCGGGATTTGATCATCGCGGTACAGTACACAGCAGACATATGCCAGTCGGGACTGTGATTAAAACTGGTACTCTCCGCGATGTAAGTTCTTTAGCTGGAGTTATGCCAACACGCGATCGCGGTTTGGTTTGGTTTGCTATCCTCAACCGTGGCCCCTTCGTATCTAATTACCGTCTAGAACAAGATAAGTTACTGCAAAGTCTTGTCAAACAATTAGAAGTAACTCCCGCAGTTCCCACAGCGATTACACCCCACTCACCAGCTAACTCTTTACCAGAACTAGGCGCTACTAGCCGCAACGAAATTCTATTTAGAGGTTAGTAAAAAACCATAGAGCATATTTTTTGGCGAACTATCTGTTATCTAAAACTTGCTCTACGGATAAATCTAAGTTAATTTTTTGGAGTATGGGTGCGATCGCTTCCACTCATCTCTAATATTTAGGTTGGCAAATCTCCCCAATAAAGCGCAACACCATACTCGCGGCGATTCCTTTCCAGAGCAGCACTCAACGTAGATTTAACCCAGTTACCAGGATCAGAATCATTCTCGTAAATATTGCTTCCACCGGCTGAGAGTGCAACGTGCTGTCCCTCATTGCCAAAGATGATCACCTTCCCTATAGGAATTGAAAGATTCTCTACTTCATTATCTTGAATAAAATATTTTCCATTGGTTTTAGCAGCATTAGCTTCTCCACTTTTTTCGAGAGAAGGCTTCACGATACTACCATCAGGATTGGCGATAATCTGCCGGGCTAGAGCAGTAGCTCCTTTTATGCGGTTAATTAACTTCATAATATCTTCTTTGCTGAGTTTACCAACTTTATATCCGGCATATAATACTGTTTCCCAGCAATTCATTGCTTTAGGCTCTTCCCCATCTTTATATAACCATTGATAAAAAGGTTTATACGCTTCCATACGATGGCGTACATTCCCATTGGTTTTTAAGATACCTTTTTCGTACTCTAATCCTTCTTTCTCCAAAATTTCCATACCTGCGGCTAAAACAAGCCGATGGAATTTCTCTGGAAGAGCCTGCAAAAAGGCATTCTTTTGGCTAGTATCCCATTGTTCCAATGCTGCTTTTATCTGGGACTTGGCAACTTCCTCATCAGCTTGCTCCTGAACAGCAGTAGCAACTGCGTTAGGTTCCGGTGGATCTCCATCACGTTGAATAGTTGTGTTATTTGTCCCATGTTGTACAACTTTTTCAGCATAGGCTTGCACAGTTGAGCCATTCTGCTGCACTACATGAGTCAATTCGTGGGCTATTAATTCCTGTCCACCTCTACTCCCAGGCTCATAAGTTCCTTGGCGAAAGAAGATATCTTGACCTGTTGTAAACGCTTTCGCCTGAATTGATTGATTCATCTGGTCAGACTGAGCATCTGTATGAATTTTCACTCCACTAAAATCAGCCCCGAATGCTTGTTCCATTGGTGCTTTGATAGTCTCTGCAAGCGGCTGTCCACTACCCTGCGTTCGTTGGATAGAAGCTTCTAAATCTGGTGTTGCACTCGTTTCATCTACATCTGATAGACTTTGCACTAGGGATTTTTTTCTCAGTTCTTCTTCTGGTTGCTGCGCCTGTACTGGTGGAGTTTCTGGTGAATTTATTCGTTCCACCACATCTGCTGCTAGTCTGTCAGCTTCTTGTTCATATTTATCCCCTGGTTCACCAATGGTAAGCTTCATCTGGATTCTTGGTGGTGGCGGTGGTTGATAGCCAGGGGGAAAAATTGGAATATTTGCAAAGTGGTTAACAGGAGTTGTTTGTGATTTCGCCTGTAAATCTGCTGGTGTTTGTTCCGCTTCTTCGGGTTGGGGTTGGATGACAAAGCGACGGGGTGCAAATTGATTGGTTGTTACATCATGATTTGTAGATGATTGACCTTTATTGGGTTGTCGCTTATACATTTTTCTCCTCCAGTTATTTTTGTGCCAGCAAAAAACCTGCCGTAGTTTTGCGGCAGAGGTATTGTAAAAATTTGGCACTATCTTACTGAAGATTAATTGCGATCGCCATAATTGATATCATTGTTCACAATGAATTGAACCTGCGACTGCTGCAAAAATCGGTAAATATTGCAATTCTTCGGTTGACTCTACCATTGCAATTAATCCATAGACAGTTTGATGATTTTGCCAACACACTTGATATTGTGTAGTAAGCAGTTTAACATCAGGAGATTGAAACACAAAAATATCTAATCTTGCTGGATAGTTATCAATTTTTGTCTGTGTTTGAGTTATTATTTCAAACTGTTCTGGCTGTAATTTTTGTAATGGTAATTGCATTAATTCATCTGCTAGTTCTGCAAAATTTTGTTCATTTTGCTCTGCATCGGGAATAACAATTTTTTTGATAAAAATTTGTGGGTTGTGTGCCACTTGTGCAGGATAGAAATATCCTTCTATTTGCTCATCTAAATATTGTTTTTCAATTTTTTGCCAAGTCTGAGGAATTTCTAAGGATATTCCAAGTTTGTCACTGAAATGACGCTCAAATATAACTGGGTCATTCATAGAAAAATCCTAGGTTAAATATTTTATTCTTCCTTGTTTCCAGAGAAGTAATTGGTGACATTTTCATAAAGACTTGATGCGCCAGAAGCGATCGCACTTCCGGCTATTGACGCACCAGAAGCGATCGCATTTCCAGCTTTTGACGCACCACTAGCGATCGCACTTCCGGCTATTGACGCACCACTAGCGATCGCACTTCCGGCTTTGGTCAAACCTTTGTAAGCTAATCTCGTGGGAACTTCTATTGCTGTTCCTGCTAATCCAGCCGCACCAACTAACAAACCCCCAGCAACCGCTGTACCTTTATTTAATGCCATCATCCTGCCAGCTTCAACTAATCGAGATTTAGTATACGGACGAGTGGCGTTTTCTGTCATCGTTATATCTTTTGTATGATTACCATGACCTGCATCTCCGATAATATCTTCAGTATTTAATAGCTGAGATGTGTGTGCTTGTTTAATTCTGGCGAGTGTAGAAACATTCGCTAATCCTGAAGTTTCCAGATCATGTTCAAAAAAGGTTCCTTTGAGATGTTCTCCTCCAGCTAAATCTACAATATCGCCTTTAGCAATGTGGTGAACTACCTCTGGTCTTTCTTCTTCTGAGAGAGAATCAATATTGTTGTGATATTGTTTGGCATTAGGCGCGGCGGATTGAAATGTTACCAGTCGTCTTACCAAAGTTGGATGAGTACCAACAAAATGTTGAGCTAATGCACCGCCTAAACTGTGACCTGTAACATCTATTTTGCCTGATTGGGAAACAATATTACCGATGTAGCCAGTAGGGACTTCTTTGAGCAGATTTTGAATACCACCATGTCCAGGAGAGTTAATATCTAAATCTTGCCATGCTGTTGCTAAATCACTGGTTCCACGAAATGCCAACACAGGATGTTTTCCGGCTGTTACTCCTGCTTCTGTCGGTAATAATAATCCATAATTCAAACCACTACCAGCATTAACAACATTGCCATCAGGAAACCATTGTTCTTTAAATCCTTGCTCTCTCAACCATTCTTTATCTTGATCTGTTAAAACGTCATCATAAATTAAGCCATGTCCAATTTTCTCTAAATTAATATCTTGGGGATTAATTGGCGTTGTCCCATTTTTGACTTGGGAAGGATCGATATCTCGGTTGAGAATTTGAGTTTGGCTATGCTGAATATTTCCAATAATAGGTGAGTGAACTCGCTGTATAGCTTTGACTACAGCGTTAGTTTCTTGCTCATATTCATCTCCTGGTTCACCAATAGCAAGTTTCATCTGAATTCGTGGTGGCGGCGGTGGTTGATAACCAGGAGGAAAAATTGGAATGTTGGCGAAATTGTGACTAGGGAGTAATGTATTATTTCTGACTTGTTGAGCCTGTAAATCGGGTGTTTGGGTGGTATCTTCAGCTTCAGTTGGGACAACAAACGGACGAGGCGCAAATTGATTTACTGGTTTGTCAGATTGATTTGCCGATGCTTTACCTGTTCTATGTTGTCGCTTATACATTTTTCTTCTCCAGAGATTTTTGTGCCAGCATCACAGATACCGTATTTTTGCGACAGAGGTATTGTAAAATTTTGGCACTATCTTACTGAAGATTAATAGCGATCGCCACAATCAATACTATTGTTTACATAGATTGCATCTTCAGCCAACTAAAAACCTGCTCTACCGACAGATTTAGGTCGATTTCTGGTAAACTCAATAAGCGATCGCTACCTTCCAACAATTGTGGTTGTTGATTCGGAGCAAAAACAAGAATAGAGCGATCATTTGGATCGATTAACCAACCAAGCTGACAACCATGTTGTAAGCAGTAAAGAATATTACCAATTACTTTATTGGAACTTTGTTCAGGAGAAAGAATTTCAATTGTCCAGTCAGGACACAGTAAAAAATCGTTGGGTGCTTCCCCATCCGCATCAAAGGGAATGCGCGACCATTGGAAAACTGCTACATCAGGTACAATTGAGCGCGTACCAAAACTACAACGCAACTCTGGGAAAGCATAAGCAATCTGTTGATTTTCTGCAACATCATTAATGCTATTACACAACTTTAACTGCAATCGACTATGCTTCCCTTTCGGCATTGGTTTTTGAATAATCTCGCCGTTGATATATTCACTAGCTGGTTTGGTTTCTGGGAGCTTCAGAAACGTTTCTAGGGTTAGATTTGGGCTAGTTGTGGCACTCATAGCTCCTGAAGATTACGAGGTGTGATTTTAGTTTAGCAGGGTGGTTGGATGGGCGATCGCCACAATCAATACTATATGTTTACATAGATGGCGATCGCTCTCAAAAACCCAACACATTTTTCTACTAACTAGCTGTCATCCTCAGCCAAGTAAAAATTTGTTTGATCTGAGAAATCTTTACTGAGGAGAGGATTAGGATGGTTGACATGCTTTCAGTAATTCTTGGGAATCTTTTTTATTTGTTTCGACGCGGGTTCCCGGCCCTATATTGTACTTGTCGCCCTTATTCTTGAAGCCAGGTCTTTCTAATCCTGTTTTAGTAATGTGTACATGCCATTCTGGAACGATACGTAGAATCTGTACACCATTGAAGTAGAAAGTATATGCAGTATCCTCTGTACCTGTAAGTTTAGGAACTTTGTATGTTCCACCTTGTGCTACTACGGCGTTATTCTTAATCAAGGTAATCAAAGTTTGGATATTAATTGTTGATTTATCCTGCATTTCACTCCAGCTGCTTGCCAAAGTAGTCAGTGCTTCTGTGGTGTTTACCTCTCCTTTAGCCAGCACACTTAGCGCAGTTTCCCGAGCGTCTTGGCTGTAATTTTTTAGAGAATTCAGAACCACTGTTAAATCCCATACTTTAATTGTACAGGTCATGGCACATTTTTTGATTATATTTGTATCTTCCGTTGTGTCTTGAAAAAGAAGTAGTTGTTCGGCAGTCACACCGAGTTCTTTCAACTTTGCTTGCTGTGCATTTGCTTTTTCAATCGCTACAATCGCATCTTTTATTTTCTTCTTATCTATTGTATTTGGAACGAGATCGTTTACTTCGTCATCCCAGGTATCAGATTCTTCTCTCTGTAACCATTCTTCAAGTTTTTCTTTTGGGGCATTGTTTATGCTTTCTTCTGTGACATCGCTGGCATCCTCTAGCTTGTCTTTAAACCTTTGGATAACTTGCTCATAAGATTTTGATATCTTTGATGTACCACCTCTCTGCTGCACCACATGGGCTAACTCATGACCAAGTAATTCCTGTCCCGCTCGGCTGCCTGGATCGTATGCTCCTTGGCGAAAGAAAATATCTTGCCCTGTGGTAAAGGCTTTTGCTTGAATTGACTGATTTAACTGGTCAGATTGAGCATCAGTGTGAACTTTCACGCCGCTGAAATCAGTGCCAAATGCCTGTTCCATTGGTTGTCGGATACTTTCTGTTAGTGGCTGTCCGCTACTCCTGGCCTGTTGTATCGATTCTTCTAAATCAGGTGTTGCAGCCATACCACCAGCCATAGACAGACGCTGCACTATGGGTTTCATTTGCAGTTCGTCTTCTTCTTCTGTTGATTGCTGACGCTGAACCTGTTTACTCTCAGGTGCATTAATTCGCTGCACTACATCTGCTGCTAATCTGTCCGCTTCTTGTTCGTATTTGTCACCTGGCTGGCCGATGGTGAGCTTCATTTGAATGCGGGGTGGCTGGGGTTGAGTGACATTGCTGGCAAATACGGATATATTTCGCAAGTTGTTGCCAGATTGTTTTTTCTTTTCTGATTGAGTCTGTAAATCAGGCGTTTGGTTGTTGGTTATTTCTTCGGCTTGCGGCTGGACGACAAAGCGGCGTGGTGCAAATTGATTGGAGGTTGAGGTATCAGAATAATTTGTAGAAGCTTTTTTTGTTTTGTACTGTCTTGTATACATTTACTCAACTCTCCAATTTTTTAAATTAGTGGTTTGTTGTCCAGACATAGCTAGTATCAATTTTGGCATTAACTTGTGGACATTGGTTAGCGATCGCCACTACTATTCACAGTGTCAAATCCAACCTTTCACCTCGGCATCTGTTAACTGTCTTTCTAGCTTGGCGTACTCACTCCTGGCGGCTTGTAAAAGATGTTTCATCTGCACTGCTTCCCCGCTATCGGCTGCTAAAAAGGCGGCGTTTAGAGCGATATTGCGAATATTACCGCCCGATACATTTAATTTGGCTAACTTACTCGCATCTAAATCTTGAGTAGGTGTTTGACGCGGAAAAACCCGTTGCCAAATCTCGGTGCGCTGGGTGATATCGGGAAAAGGAAACTGGGCAATAAATCGAATTCGCCGCAAAAATGCCTGATCTAAGGAAGCTTTTAAGTTGGTGGTGAGAATTGCTAAACCCCGGTAAGATTCCATTCGTTGCAGTAAGTAGCCTACTTCAATATTGGCGTGGCGATCGTGGCTGTCTTTGACTTCGCTACGTTTACCAAATAAAGCATCTGCTTCATCAAATAATAAAATTGCGCCTCCGGCTTCGGCTGCATCAAATACGCGCCGCAAGTTTTTCTCGGTTTCGCCAATGTACTTACTGACAACTTGGCTTAAATCTATGCGGTATAAATCTAAACGTAGTTCATTGGCAATTACTTCTGCGGCCATTGTCTTACCAGTACCACTAGCGCCAGCAAATAAGGCGCTGATACCTAAACCCCGCCCGCCTTTGTTGCCAAATCCCCATTGTTCATAGACTTTTGCCCGTTGTCGGACATGGGCGGCGATATCTCGGAGAACTTGACGTTGTGCTTCTGGTAAGACTAAATCATCCCAGTTCGCGCCCAGTTCTAGAGGTTGCGCCAACTCATCTAGACGTGATCGCGCTTGAGAACGGCAAGTATCCCATAAGAGAGTGCTGAGTGCTGTACACTGAGCGAAGTCGAAGTGTGAGTGCTGACTTTTAACTTTTAACTTGCCTTTGGCTTCTGCACAAATGGTGTGAATATTAGAAGCATTTAGGCTGAAGTGGGAAACTAGGGTGTCTACATGGCCGTTGAGGCTGGCGGCTGCTTCGCCTAAAGCATTTTGCCAGATGATCCGTTGTTCGGGGGTGCTAGGTTTATGAACGTCGATCGCAATTAGGGGACGTTGGGGCGATCGCTTTCTTTCTCGACTAGTGATAATTAAGGGACTGGAGATACTCGCTATCAAGCGAGCGATCGCATTTTCTTTGACTGGATCTGTCTGATCTACTTCGTCACAATCCAATAGCAAAACGCTATTGTTGAGCATCGATTCTCTTTCCCACAGACGCAACAATTCGTTGATCTCGTTCTGACGCAAGTGAGTAATTGCCCCAGCGGACATTAACTGTAAATTGAGATTGAGTAACTTGCACGCTGTGGTGGCGATCGCTTTTTTGCTGGCGATTTCATCTCCACATAACTGGATAATTGGTAATGCTGTTTGTGTTTCAATCCAAGTTGTGGCTAATTGTTCAACTAACTGCTGATGAGAGGGGATATTTTCAATACTTGGCATTTCCAGCGGTTGAACAATACCTTGTAATCTTTCATCTAAATGATTCAACCCTAACAAATAATGAAAAATTCGTTCATCAATTCGCAAAGGACTCAGATTTCGGGTAGTACCTTCACCAACTTGGATTAACTGCCACTTTCGCAACGGTGCATTTGGTGTAAAGGCATTCCAATTAGGTTGCGGTAAGGTTGCTGTAGCTAACATAAAGGTTGGGTAGGGTTTTCCTAAACTACCTGGGGCGTTAGCACACAACAAACCCCAATTAGCATCTAATTCCATACCAACGCACAGTAATAATACATAACGTTCAAATTCTGATAAACCAAAAATTTGACTGAGATTGTTGAGGGCTGGCGGCGGGAGATTGGGATAATGTGGAGTTAAGTTTTCTTGAGGATCTTCAGGTATTAAGGCATGACGAACTATATCTAGAACATTCATTAAGTAATCATAGTTAGCTGCTTGCCATTCATAGTTCTGAGTTAATAATGTATCTATCATTAATTTCAAATCTCAAATGGGATGGTTTATTAGGCGATCGCTATTACAGGCCCGATATAACTTTCATAAGTAGGACTATGAGGATCTGTATCAACTGAGAGTAAACTTTCGGCACCGTCTACAACTAGGCGAACTAAATAGTTTCCGGGTAAGCAATCGGTAATCGCAAAGGTAATAGAGTTGCTGTTATTGCGGCGGTGCTTGGTTTGTTCGCAGGAATATCCGGTAAATTGGGTGAGGGAAAGTTCTGTTAAAACTAAAGTGACTTGTTGTGTTTTCTCAATTGTGAAGTTAACTATAACGTTGACATCCGCCGATCGCAGGTCGTTACCTCTGCCATGTAAATTAGATACGGTAACTTCTTGAATGGTGGGGCGCAGTAATATCGGCACAACATTGGAGTTTACACGCTGCTGGGGATGAATTACTTGTATACTCTGAACACCAGCCCGTAATGATTCTACGGGTATGGTGGCAAGATCTAAAGTAATTTGCGTTTCGGTGACGGTTTGAGGAGTGATTGTCACGTTACCAATGCGGACTTGTGTAATATCTGCGTGTAATTTGTTGCCTTGAATTAACAAGGTGCTGGTGGCGAGAATTAGTGGTGTTGCGGGATTTTGGGTTTTCCAGAGTTTGGCTATTTCTTCGGCTACCTTGATGTGAGCGATCGCTGGTTGGTATGGTGTAACATGACGCTGAATGTTGCGTACAGGTAAGGGTTTTTTCGGGATGTCGCCGCTATCAATTAAGATGACACTGGCTTTATAACCCAATGAGAGGGAGTATGGTGTTTGAAAAAATACCGTCCAAATTTTCGAGATTTCTTCGATATTCATATCAACGGGAGAAATAGCGATCGCTTCCACTTGTTCGGCTAAGTTAGAATCGGCTAAAAATGTAAAAGTTGAATCGGCTACTGTTTCCCGAATCATCTCTTGGGTGATAATCGATTTGCTATTGAGTGTGCTGACAATACTACCCATGAGGCGCTGCGGTTCCAACTCTACATCGTTACCGTAACAGGTGATCAAGTAGTACAAATCTAAACCTGTTTGCGATCGCTTAATATATTTTTCTTCAGAGTGGCGTTGTCTTAAATCAGCACTGCGCCAAGCACTATTGAGTAAAACATCGTAAAGATAAATGTTTACTCCTGCTTCTGGTGTAGCATTATTCAGGCGATCGGGTCTCACAGTTGTCACCCGCGCACCATCTATATCTACTTGGACACTGGCTTGCAATGTTCTTTGTAGCGTTGCGGTGATGGTGGCTATGGCTAAATAGTTGCTCATTTTTATAGTGCTGAGTGCTGAGTGCTGAGTAAATGATTATGGTGTGATGTAATAAAGAAAGTGAGACATTAAAGTTTTTTGAAAGTAAAAAGTAATGATTTTAGTTGAATAATATTTAACAACTTGTCTCTCAACATTTTTCTGATAAACTCCCTTTTCTTACTTAATCAAATACTCAGCAATCAGCACTAAATTATGGACAAACTAAACCTAGTTTTAATGCTTTGACGATGGCTTGAGTGCGGCTGGTGACACTTAATTTTTCAAAGATAGCTGTTAAGTGGGCTTTAACTGTGGCGACTGTAATATATAGATTGCCAGCAATTTGTTCGTTAGAAGCACCTTGAACTAACCAATTTAAAACCTCTTGTTCTCTTTCTGTGAGATGAATACAACTATTACTAGAGTTTAATGAGTGTCCTGTGTAGTAGTGAAACAGTCTAAAAAAGGCAGTTGCTACATCTGGTGGTAAATAAACTTGATGATTAATCACAGTCGTAATTGCTTCACACAATTGAGTTGCTAATTGGTCTTTAAATACATAACCACAAGCACCAGCTTGCATGGCGCGAAATATCCATTCATCTTGTTGATGAGCCGATAAAATTAAGACTTTACCGTTATAAGATAATTCTCCCAGACGTTGCAGCGCTATAATGCCATCTTCTGGGGGTAATTCTAAATCTAGTAATATTAAAGCGGGGTGTTGTTCCGCAGTTAATTTCACTGCTTGCTCAACAGATGCGGCTTCTCCAATCACATTCAAACCCAGACTACTACTAGTTGTATAAAAATTTAATAAGGTGCGTATACCTTTACGAAAATGCGGTTCGTCATCGACGAGCAGAATAGAGATAACCTCTTTTTTAGTATTCATAGTAGATAGTGTGCCTGGTATATAAAAGAGAAGTCAGTAGCTAGAATTCAAAAGTCAGAACTTATCTGAATTTTGGCAGTTAAATTAAGTTGGTTGACAAGAACAGCAGAGCATATTTTGATTAAGCTCAGTAACCATTTAAAACTGTGAAAAAGCTGGCAGTATAAATCTTATTTCTTTTTACTTTTACCTTTTTACTTTTGCCTTTTATGCGGTAATGTAAAGGAAAATTGTGCGCCACCTTCTGGGAGATTTTCTACCCATAAGTTACCTTGATGTGCCAGGATAATTTTTTGGGCGATCGCTAGTCCTAAACCTGTACCACCTAAACGCCGAGAATAATAAGGCTTAAATATTTGCTTCAATTCCTCTGGGGCAATTCCGGAACCGCGATCGCAAATTTCAATTATCACTTCATTACTGTAGGCATACCAATTGCAAGTTATTGTCCCGCCACGAGGACTAAAATGAATTGCATTGGATAGTAAGTTATCAAATACCTGTTTCATCTGCCAGTGATCTACTGTCACATACACAGGTTTCTCAGGATAGTTAATGTTTAATTCTTTTTCTTTTAATAAATGCTGTAAAGTTTTAATACATTCACCAATAATTGTTTGCAAATTGTGTTTTTTAAATTTTAGATTTGCCCGTTGTCCACGGTAAAGTAAATCAGTTAATTTAGTGCTGAGTTCATCTACAGTTTGCCGAATTAATGTGGCTTGTTCTTGTAAATCACCCTGTGGTAATGCCAAGCGGAGATTTTCTGCATAGAGATTAATCAATGCTAAAGGATTCCGCAATTGATGTTCAGCTTGTCCGAGTGTTTGAGATAAAGCAGCAATTTCTTGTTGTTGGCGCGATCGCTCTCTATACATAGCTAAATAATTACTCAGTATTTGAGCATTACTCAGCAGTAATTGTTGCTGTTCAGCGGACAGTGATTTACTAGTACAAATCAATAAATAATCGGCTGTTGTCACACTATGTTTGCTAATTCGGCAAACATAGCTGTGATAAAAATCCGATGTTGTGAGTTCCGTAATTTTGAGAACGGGAAAATCCTCGCGCCACCAAGTTTCTGCTTGCAAAAATGTACAATCCGAGTTGAATTGTCCAGCCACAAAGTGGTTGGTTTGCCAAGCTTGTTCTGCTAAATATTCAGCCACTAAGTGACGTTTTCCTTTTTCCAAATCGTGATAAACAGTCCAGATAGCCACAGTCGGCAATAAGGCAGTTAATTGTTGAATAATTAGCTGACAAATTTGGTTAAAATCTGACTCTGGCAGCTTACTCTCTGAATTGTTTACCAACAAAGGTAGCGGAAATTGAGAGGTTAATTTTTGTGTAGCCACCCTCATCCTGTTTTACACTCCGAAACACTCTAACAGCGAAGAAGCATTATGGATGCTACTCAATCTCAGATATTTTCTACTGGGAGAAATTATGCTTCTTACTGTATAAATACGGACGAGTTTAGCTTACTCTACAGCTTTGGAATTTGGGGAATTTAAAACAATAATTTTACAATATCGACCAAAGTCTAATAACCGCCAGCCAGCTAGATCCCTAAGCTAGAAAGAGTTAGCCCAATAGTGGCAAATTAACCAGCAACCAAGCCTAATTCAAAGGTTTATTTTGTGCTGTCAGCCCTCTGCCTTCCGTAAGTTAGGTAGCAAAGTAGTCACTTTCTGCTGCCTACATCAGGAACTCTGGTAAGGACGCTTCAACCTCCATAGATTCATGCTGGCGGTAAAAATACACCCGCCAGACTGATTAAGGGAGCATTTCAGTCACCCTGCTGTTGTGTCTTATGATCCCAGCTGCTACCCAGACTTTAGCAAAAATTTTAGCTGGCGGGATTTCCCTGCTCAGTACAGAACAAATTGATTTCAACCACCCTGGTGTGGAACAGAATATCAACCCTAGGCTGAATTTATACTGTTACAACATTCAAGAAAGTGTTGACAAACAACAGTCCAATTGTCAGCAAGCCGCAGACAAAAGGAAATTAGTCTTATTCACACCGAGGTGGTTTGATGTCTCATTTTTGGTGAGTGCTTGGGATTTTACCAGTTTGGGTGAACAGCGTCTCTTGTCTGAGGCATTAATACTACTTTTGCATCATCACTCATTACGAGAGGAAGTGCTGGCTCCCACACTTCGCGGTCATGGCGAATTAGCAATGACCGTTTGTGCTATTCATCCTTTGGATGCTGCGGCTTTGTGGAATGCTCTAGGAGTACCATTACGTCCAGCTTTGTATGTGACATTAACAATTCCCTTGAACCTGGAAAGTTACTCTGTGACTGAGCCAAGGTCAACTGATTGTTCAAAACCAACTCAAAAAGTATGAAGTGTGAAGGCAAAAGGCAGGAGGCATGATTTTAACTTCATACTTCAAACTTCGCACTTCATACTTCAAATTTAGGAAAACCAAGTGTTATGCCAAGATTAGATTATTTTGCACCTGGTGTCTACGTTGAAGAAGTAGACCGAGGTAGTCGCCCAATAGAAGGGGTGAGTACCAATATCGCTGGCTTTATCGGGTTTACAGAAGATGTCCGTGGTGATGCGGAATTATTTAAACCGATGCTAGTGACATCGTGGAACGAGTACCTAGAATACTATGCTAAACAGGGTTCGGACGGTTTCACAGATTTTGATGCTTATTTACCCTTTGCGGTGAATGGTTGGTTTCTCAACGGTGGTGGACGTTGTTGGGTCGCTAGTATCGGCACAAAACTCCCTGGTTCTCAGCCACCACCACCAGAAGAAACTGCTTTAAAACTACGTACTACAGGGAATCGTCCCTCTTTAAGCTTTGTCCTGAAGCCTGCTGAGGGTGACGATGATGGTGGTGCAGAAGGCAGAATAAATGTTTCTGTCACTGAAAGTCAACCGCGTCCGCCAGAAAGCCCAGAAGCAGAACCACCAGCCAATACTGGGGAATTTTTCAAAGTCGTAATTAGCCGGAATGGGGAAATTCTGGAAGAATACGACAATCTTTCTATGAATCCCCAAGTGGAAGCACAGCTAGGTGCTTATGCGGTGACAGCTTTGCAAGAGTCGCAATTTGTGACTGTGGCTGACTTAGAAACACCGGGACAACCCCTGTCGCGTCGTCCTGCAAATGGTACTTATGAAGTTAGTCCCCCGCCAGTAGTTTCCACTCCTGACCGTTTTCCCAGAGATGTGCAAGGTGTACGAGACGATCGCACCGGGATGCAAGGTATCTTTGAAATTGACGAAGTTACCATGATTACTTTTCCTGACTTGATGCGGGCTTATCAAAACGGCATCTTGGATTTGGATCAGGTTCACGGCATCATGGAAGCGATGGTCAGTATGTGTGAAAATACTGCCCCTAACCGGATGGTAGTGTTAGACCCACCACCGTGTAAAGGTGGTGGTGCGCCTGTACCTCCTACCCAGGTGAAGCCCCAGCATATTGCTCAGTGGTTGAGTGCATTTAATCGGCGATCGCAATTTGCCGCCCTCTACTATCCTTGGATTAAAGTCCCCAACCCCCGTAACGGAGGGAGACCAATTTTGATTCCTCCCGCTGGTCATATGTTGGGCGTTTGGTGTCGTACCGACGAAACCCGTGGTGTATATAAAGCACCCGCTAACGATACGCCCAGAGGTGTTATTGGTTTAGCCTACGAAACCAACCTACGAGAACAAGAACTACTTAATCCATTAGGTATCAACTGTATTCGTACCTTCCCCAACCGTGGTATCCGCATTTGGGGCGCTCGCACTTTGGTAGAACCAGATAACGTGCAATGGCGTTATATCAGCGTTCGCCGCTTGATGAGCTATATCGAGAAGTCTGTAGAACTCGGTACGCAGTGGGTAGTATTTGAACCCAACGACCAAGATTTATGGGCGCGTGTCACCCGCACCGTGAGTAATTTCTTAGAAAGACTCTGGCGGGAAGGTGCTTTGTTTGGGGCTTCTGCCGCAGAGGCTTTTTACGTCAAGTGTGACGCGAGTATCAACACCCACGAAACCATGATGTTGGGTCGGTTGTATATCGAAGTTGGTGTATGTCCTGTGCGTCCAGCAGAATTTGTCATCTTCCGCTTTAGTCAATGGTCTCCTAACCAATAAGGGTTTAAGGGTGTAAGGAAAATGATGATGGTGTGATATTTCTACACCCTTCACATCTCTACACCCTTTCTAAAACAAAATTTCGAGATTTTTAGAAGCAAGGAGCTAAAAATATGCCTGATTTAAAACCGATTGCTGCCAGTAATTTTTACTTTGAAATTGATAGCATGACCGATATGGCTTTTAGCAAAATCGGTGGTGTTAAATTTGAAGCCAAAGTTCAAGGTCAAGATAAACCTTTAATGTCTACTAAAGGTGGAAATACTGTTAGACAAATTAACTCTGCCGGGTTTGAAGGACTATTCAATATTGAAGTCACAACTTTAATGAGTGGTGATAGTGATAGCACCAGCAAAAAAATGTATGATTGGTTCAAAAAATGTATGCCGAAAACTGAAAAAGGTGAAGGTAAATGGGCAGATAGCAAAAAAACTGGCTCTATAGTTGCCTACGATACTGATGGCAATGAGGTTATGCGTTGGGACTTAAAAGAAGCTTGGCCTTCTCAATATAAAATTGGAGATTTTGATGTTTCTGGCAATGGCTATGTTGAAGAAACTTACACCCTAACTTGTGAAAATATAAATCGTAAAAAATAAATTTTGCCTAGTTTTCTGGTTAATCAATCATTAAGTAGTTATCTGGAGGTTTGTTTATGCCAGAGTTTATTTCTAATGCCAAGTTTTACTTTGAGGCTGATGGCTTAACTGATATTCTGGTGCAGAAAATCAGTGGTATGCAAATGAAAATGGTCGTAGCTGGTGGAGATGCACCGATTGGTGTCACCAAAGATGGTAAAACTCAAACCAATGCTACTATCGGTGGCGTGGAATGCTCAGAAATTACCGTTGAATGTGTAGCAACGGCAGATTCTAAACAACTGCTTGATTGGTACAATAAATGTCATGCAGAAGCACTTTCTGGCGGTAAAGCCGAAGGACGCGCCAGCCGTAAATTAGCAAAACTTGCTATCTATGATGGAGATGGTAACGAAAAAGTTCAGTACGAATTTACGGATGTTTTCCCTACTAGCTATGGAACAGGAGATTTTACAGCAGGTAGTGGTGATTTGCTTACTGAAACAGTCACCATTGGTTTTACCTACTTTGAGAGGAAGAAATAAGTAGAAGTATGAAGTATGAAGTATGAAATTTTATCTTTCATTTTTTAGACTTCATACTTTTCTCTATCTGATTTTTTTTATATAGTAAATATAATGGCAGATTTTCCCGAAATTCTGACGAATAGCCGTTTTTATCTCGAACTAAAACTGACTGGTAGCCAAGAACCAGTAGATGGCTATTTTATGGAATGTCAAGGGTTTAAAATTAATCAGCAGGTAATAGAAGTTGCCGAAGTTACACCACAAACCTGGGGTAAGAATGGTAATACTAGTGGTAGAGTTGTCCGCACAAAAATTCCGGGCAATATATCTTATTCCAATATAGTTTTGCGCCGTGGTTTAACTATTTCTATGACAATGTGGAATTGGTTAGCTGCTGTGCAAGAAAGTAAATGGGGTGATGAAAGAAGGGATGGTTCTTTAGTTATTTATAATCAAGCAGCGACAGAACAATTTAGGTTAGAGTTTAAAAATGCTTGGCCTGCCAGTTATAAAATTAATGATGTGAATGCAGCTGGTAGCGAACACGAAATTGAAGAAATAGAAGTGGTTGTAGAAGAATTGAAACGAGTGAAAATAGCTTAGAATGTTGCAAACTGAATTTGAATTTACTTTACCGAAAGGATATTTGGATACAGATGGTAATTTACATCGTAAAGGAGTGATGCGTTTATCCAGAGCGATAGATGAAATTGTGCCTTTACGTGACCCGCGTGTAAAATCAAATCCAGCTTATGCGACAGTCATAATTTTATCTCGCGTGATTACTCATTTAGGTGCATTAGATGAGGTAACACCTGCGGTTGTGGAAAATTTTTTTGCTTGTGATTTAAGCTATTTACAAAACTTTTATCGCCACATTAATGAATTAGAAGAATTAGGGAGTGGAGAGTAGGAGTATAGAGGAGAATAACACATGACCAATATACAGACAGAATTTGACTTTATCCTCCCTAGAGGTTTATTAGATGCTGACGGAAATTTGCATCGCCAAGGTGTGATGCGTCTAGCGACAGCCAAAGATGAAATAATTGTGCAGAAAAATCGGGCTGCTCAGGAAAATACGGCTTACGCGGCGATCGCAATGCTATCACAAGTAATCACTCGTTTGGGCGACTTAACAGACATAACGCCTGGGTTACTAGAAAATCTTTTTTCACGAGATTTGGCATATTTGCGAGAGTTTTACAATCGAATTAATCAGCAAGGAGATGCTTATATTCCGGTGCAGTGTCCCCAATGTAATAATAACTTTCAAGTGGAGTTAGCTTTAGCGGGGGAATCATAAGCTACCCCTCAGACTTACTACACGAGGAGGTAGCCTGTATTGCGTTTCATTTCCACTGGAGTTTAGCAGATATTATCAATTTAGAACATTCTGACCGTCAGCATTGGGTCGAGGAAATCGGCAAAATGGTACAGCCAGAATAGCTGAGAAATGCTCTATCACATTAGCAAATTATTGGCTACATACTATAGGAAGATGCTCTGATATTCAACTCGTTCTAAATTAATTTTGGTGTGTCAAATAACTGCTTTCTACAGAGGTTTAGCACTGCGCTAAACCTTTTTTATAATTTATAGTTTTGTAAAAAAATAATTACTCTAGCACAAGCGCGATCGCAAGATAAATTTTATCATCGAAAGCTAAATATAATACACTGGGTTGTCATCTGAATTTTTTCTATCCTTCGATAGATAGGTGCAATCAATTATTTTCACAGTTAATATTTGGCCTCATAATGCCTGAAAAACGTGTATTCACCCTGGACGTAAATCCAGGGTTTTTCTCATTAATTAAAAAAATAAATATAGCAACAGCCAAGGTAATTAAAACATAAACACATCGTAAAACCTAGATAATATAAGATTTTTACTCCTGTCACCTGCTATATATAGCCATAAGATTTGATTTATAAATAGGGGTAGAACCTAGCATAGTTTCTGATTTTTATCCACAACTGAAAGGAAGATGAACTACATCTAATAAGGAGATAAATTATCTAGATATGGTAAACACCTGGTATATATAGGCTTGGACAATAAATGGCCAAGCCTTTTTCATCTTTTTGAGACAATAAATTTATATATAAAATTGCTATTAGTAAGCCCATATAGTCATATTTCTGTACTTAAAAATAATAGCCTAGATTTATAATAAATAGAAATCAAGAAGTATGCTTTTTGGCTACATCCTAAAGATAGATGAAGTATCTGAGTAGAAAGTAATAAATTAAATTTAGTACGTTGTTAAGCACAGCAATTTTTAAGGTTTGGCTAATGACCAAACCTTTTTTGTAATTAAAAAAATATAGGAATTTTGGCTGGATAATTTTGGTGATATATTTTTATTCCTAGATTATTTCAGAATTTAAAATATCATTTATATATCTGGCAATATCAGTTATTAAATCATTTGTATACATCCTTTAGGAAGATGAACTAAAGGATTACTTAGGATAAATTAAGCTTGGTGTAGTAAATGCTTGGTATACATAAAGGCTTGGTTAAACCAAGCCTTTTTTTGTACTCTTTCAAGAGTCTTATTATTACTAAATCTTATCTGTTCACTAATCGAATCCAAGTATATCTAAATGACAGCCCAAAAAAGTTTAAATGGGCTTTTTTGGTGTGCTTGAGATTATCAATACATAGGGGAAACTAGTAACGCTATGCAAAAGTTGAAAAGCTTATAGGGCAACCTTTTTGAGAATTTGCAATGAGTTGTTTATTTAAACCTCACTATACTAGCGATCGCCTCAAGTCTAAATCTATTTATATTAATTGCACTTAAAAAGTCTACCCAAATATTTTACATCAGTAATACTGGCTGAATTTACGAAAAACTCTTGAAATACTTACATTCCGACGCATCATCGTACGTGTTAGACAAAGAAGTCCGGCAAATAAACTGTTGAAGTTTCATTAAGAAGATTAATATTTCTGCTTTCCGTGGGAATCATATGGACAATTGCACTAACAGAGGCTAGAAGTGATTGCATCTAATGAATTTATGTGAATCTCCGGTAATCTTACTTAACTAAACATTACATTATATCTGGTTTGGGCAAAGCTGAGGTTTTTTAAGTGTAACTACTGAGAAAAATCTAGTTAAATTTTGCTAATTTAGCAGTATTCTTTCAGATTGGCTTATCTAAAAGTTGATTAAAGACAAGGGGATTGTTTTAATTTTTACTGTCTGTGAAGTTAATTTTCTTAATGCTGAAGAATTTCAAGGAGAGTAATTAATTTAACTTTTAATTGCCCGTATAAAAAAGATGTAAACATCAAAAATCCATAGCATCAAGTTACCTACGCCCAAAATTTATCTTAATTATTTGTAGTATATTTTACACAAAAAGCTAAGTCTTTCTGGGGATAGTAACTAAAATACGTACGAATTGATATGAAACGTCTTGAATTTAGCTGAAGTAAATGCAAAACCTAACTCCTATGAGTAGTCATCGGTTAATCCAAAAACTACATCCACTATCTTTATTAGCACAGTTAACTAGTCGGCGTGCTACGGGGTGCTTACGTGTATTTACTGGATCAACTTCATGGTCAATCCATCTAGAAGAAGGTAAACTTACTTATGCTTCTTCATCTGATAAGGTGTTTGAGCGACTTGATAATCAGTTGCGGCGCTTGAGTCTCAATATTCCCACACTCAATAGTGCTACTCGTGTGCAGATGCGACTGATGTTTGAACCAGCCAGTGAAAACCTGTCCATACCATATCCAGACTACCAAGCTATTTGTTGGTTGGTAGAGCAGCGTTACATCAGTTCTATGCAAGCAGCTACCTTAGTAGATGAATTAGCTAAAGAGGTGCTGGAGTCATTTTTAATTTTAAAAGAAGGAACCTACGAATTTTATCCTGATAGTTCATGGAATGAACTACCAAAATTCTGTCAGTTAGACTTGCGTTTACTAGTGGAATATTGTCAAAGACAATTACGTCATCGCTATCATATCCAGTCACCAGTTAATGTTACTAAAGGTTCTCCAGTTTTACCTGCAATTAATTCCCTATCTAATGGCAAGACGTTAAGCAAGAATAACAGTTTTGACTCTGGTGACAATAGCAATCACAAAAATTTTAAGCAATTAGAAAAAAATAGCTTATATACTGTTGCTTGCATTGACGATAGTCAAACTGTGTTAAATTCCATCAAGCTCTTTTTGGATGAAAGTACATTTTCAGTGGTGACAATTAATGATCCAGTTAAGGCATTAATGCAGATTCTCCGCAGTAAGCCTGACTTGATTTTACTAGATGTAGAAATGCCTAACTTAGATGGGTATGAACTTTGTTCATTATTACGCAGGCATTCAGCATTTAAAAATACACCCATCATTATGGTGACTGGTAGGACAGGATTTATTGATAGAGCTAAAGCCAAAATGGTCAGATCATCTGGGTATTTGACTAAGCCTTTTACTCAATCAGAATTACTGAAAATTGTGTTTAAACATATTAAATAATGTGGTCTTTAGCTCAAAAGGAGAATGAGGAGTGAGTCTGACTTTGGTTGGCACAATTTTAATTGTTGAAGATTCGCCCAGCGAATTAGAACTTATGAGCCATTATCTTAAAGAAAGTGGTTACAACGTGATTAAAGCAAGCGGTGCTAAAGAAGCTTTAGAACAAGCAGCTTTGCAAAATCCTGATGCAATTGTGACTGATGTTGTGATGCCGGGGATGAGTGGTTTTGAGTTATGTCGTTCACTAAAAAAAAATCCAGCAACTCAAAAGTTACCAATAGTTATTTGTAGCTCTAAAAATCTAGAAATTGATAGATTATGGGCTATGAAACAAGGTGCAGATGTTTATCTTACTAAACCATACACACGAGAACAGTTATTAAGAGCTATTAAATCAGTGGTGATTTAAATCAATGAATAATTCTAAAGTTATACTTGCTGAAAAACCTCTCCAAAATAACTTAGGAGATGGTTATCTGAAGTTTCAGCTAAATCAACAAACTGCTGCTATGTTGGCAATGAGTCACACTCAAGAAGCTGTGATTTTGCCTGTAGAAGCGATAACTCCGATGCCGAATATGCCTGGGTGTATCTTAGGATTAATGAATTGGCGTAGTCGGATAATTTGGGCAATTGATTTACCACGAATGCTCAATTTAGAAGCTATAGATACGCGAAGGCAGCAATATAATGTCATCGTTGTTAAGGTTGAATCACTGCTTTTAGGTTTAGTTGTTCAAGAAATTAAAGGGACAACTAAAATTATGCTTGATGATATTCATTCGCCCATTGGACAAGTAGCATCTAGTTTAGTTCCTTATTTGCGTGGATGCGTTGTGCAACAAGAAGAAATATTGCTGGTATTAGATGCACAAGCAATTGTGCAGTCTTCTATTCTCCGCAGTGATTAAGTTATTTGGAATACAGATAACTTTAGATATTTTTAATGTACCTATGCAGGAGAATTTCAGATGTTTAATAAAACTGACATGGCTAAGAGTGGGGATGGTAAAAATCGAGCTTCTTTGATTGCATCTACCAAAGTTTCTGAGAGTAAAGTTCCCGTAACAACTATTTCTAATGCAGCACAATCTGATGGTAAGATGCCGCATCATCTAGGTGGATATGTAAAACGGCTAAGTTTAGAAACAAAAGCCACAATTTTAGCGATCGCCATCAGTACTATACCAGCTTTATTCATTGGGGCGATCGCCTATACTTTGGCTAGTAAATCACTGACTAAGCAAATTACCCAATCGCAAACGGCTGAAGCTGTTGGCTTAACAGATAAAATTAACCGCTTTATGTCAGCAAGATATGGAGATATTCAAATACTTGCTAACTTGCCTTTATTTGTGAATAACAACTTCACAAGAAATACTAATACTCCCGAAAAGCAAGCATTACTAGATAAAATTCTGGCAGCTTATCAAACTTATAGTAGTATAGCTGTCTTGGATACTGACGGTAATGTGATCGTCCAATCTTCTGGGGAACCGTTAGATAACCAAAAGGCTAATAATTATTTCCAAGAAACTCTCCAAAAAGATGCTGCGGTTATTAGTCAACCCGAAAAATCTGCTGATATTTATCTAGCGGCACCAATTAAAGATACAGTCACAGGTAAAACGCTGGCAGTTATTAGAACCAGCCTACCGACTAAAGCTTTAGAAGAAACAATCAAAAACTATGCTGTTAACGGTTATCAATACACTTTACTAGATAATTCTGGCAAAGTTTTCTTAAGTTCACGCCCAGAACTATTAGGCAAAGAAGCAAAAGCTGAGTATCCTGGTTTAGCAAAAATTCTCACAACAAGCAATATTTCTACCCTAACAACTGTTCCCCAAAGTCATCATAAACGCCAATTAGTGAGTTACGTACCAGCACCAAAAATTGCCGGTTTAGCTAATTTAAATTGGCAGGTATTACTCACTACTGATGCGGCAATTTTATATGGCACTCAACGGCAATTGTTTTGGATAGTTACCATTGGGACAGGATTAATCGGATTGATTGTCGCAGCGATCGCCGCATGGTTAGCCAAGCGTACCACACTGCCGATCATCAATGCCACCGCTGCCGTCGCCAAACTAGGACAAGGTGAACTCAACACCCGCCTGGCATCAGAAAGAGAAGACGAGCTAGGTGTATTGAGTGCGAATATTAACAATATGGCTGCCCAATTTCAGGTATTAGTCGATGAACAAGCCGAAATTGCCCAAACTAAGACTATTATTCAACCAACTTCCAGCGATGAACGGCCAACGCAAGAAGCCCTACAACTGCAACTCTTAGAACTACTAAATGATATCGAAGGTGCAGCTAGAGGCGATTTAACAGTCCGCGCTGATGTGACAGATGGCGAAATTGGCACTGTTGCCGACTTTTTCAATTCTATTGTCGAAAATTTGCGGGATATTGTCACCCAAGTTAAGCAAGCAGCCACTCAGGTAAATACTGCCATTGGTTCTAACGAAACAGCTATCCGCCAACTGGCTGACGAAGCACTGGTACAAGCTGAGGAAATTAACCGCGCCCTGGATGCTGTTGATAACATGACTAGTTCCATGCAAGCAGTTGCGAATAGCGCTGAACAAGCTGCCACTGTAGCGAATAACGCTGCCCAAAACGCTTCTAAGAGTGAAGAGGCAATGTATTTAACAGTGCAGAACATCCTCTCTCTGCGGGAAACCGTTGGCGAAACAGCCCAGAAAGTCAAACGCTTGGGAGAATCTTCGCAGCAAATTTCCCGCGTGGTGTCCTTAATTAATCAAATTGCCATGCAAACCAACTTACTCGCCATTAACGCAGGGATAGAAGCCGCCCGTGCTGGTGAAGAAGGCCAAGGTTTTGCTGTGGTAGCCGAAGAAGTAGGTGAGTTAGCAGTCCGTAGTGCAGCTGCTACCCAAGAAATTGAACAAATTGTCGAGAACATTCAACGAGAAACTAGCGCTGTTGTCCAAGCGATGGAAATTGGTACTACCCAAGTAGGCGAAGGTGCGCGGGTAGTAGAAGAAGCCAAACAAAATCTCGGACAAATTTTCGATGTCTCTCGGCAAATTGATTCTTTAGTACAGTCTATTTCTTCTGCAACCGCATCTCAAGTGCAAACATCGCAAACTGTCAGCTTATTAATGAAAGAAATCGCTGCCATTTCTCAACGCACTAGAGATTCTTCCAGTGTAGTTTGCCAATCTCTCAAACAAACTGTAGAGATTTCTCATAAGTTGCAAGAGACTGTTGAGACTTTTAAAGTTAGTTAAATAACTGTCCAGTACTAAAAGTCAATAGTCCAATTTTGACTTTTAACTATTGACTCTTAATTAATAATAAAAACAATGTCACAAGATAAAGAATTAGAAATCCAGATGCAATTTCTGGAAGAAGCAACAGATTACCTGAATACTTTAGAAGGCGTATTGTTGGAAATCGATACCAGCCATCGCATAGATTTAGAAAAAATTAATGGCGCACTCCGCGCTGCCCACTCAATTAAAGGTGGTGCAGCAATGATGGGGTTTCGGGTGTTAAGTGATTTAGCACACCGTTTAGAAGATGCTTTTAAAGTATTAAAAACTAGAAAAAGTTCTCTAGAGATTGACCAACAGTTGCAAAGTTTATTGCTATCGGCAATTGACTGGATGCGTCAAATTGTCGATTTACTATCAACAGAAAGTGTCATTGAGGAACAGTGGTTAACCAGCTTTTGTTTTCCAGTTTTTGATGAACTCCATCAACGTTTGGGTGATCCTAGCCCTGAAGATGCGACAACTATGTTGTCACCAGAAGATGGACAAAATATTATTCCTTTATTATTTGAAACTGAAGTTGAAGGCTGCTTACAACGGTTAGAATCTGTGTTGGCTGATAGTCAACAACCTTGTTTGCAAGAAGAAGTAGTGATTATGGCCGCCGAGTTAGGCGGTTTGGGAGAAATGCTGCAATTAACAGCGTTTACTCAACTGTGTGATTCCATCAAACGCTGTGTTGAATTTGCTACACCAGAACGCGTTCCCGAAATTGCCCAAATTGCATTGCAAACATGGCGGCGATCGCAAGCTTTAGTGTTGACAAATCAATTAGATAGTTTACCTAGAGCCATTGAGTTGAGTGAAGCACCAATTACCTCAACAAATTATCATCAATTTGAGCAACTTTCAACCGCAGATGCGATCGCACAATTTCTCGCTACAGATAACGGTGTTAACCAAGAAGTAGAACTAGCAGAAATACCATTTATTAATCAAGAAGAAATAATCACTGTTAGTAATTTCATCCCCTTAGATGCAGAAATCAATCAAAATATTAGTCTGCCGGAAATTAACACAATTATTGCCGAACACAAAACTGAACCAATTAGTATTGGCAAAGACCGCGAACATTCCGAAAACTCAGTCCGCGTTCCTAGTAAACAACTAGAACAAATTAATGATTTATTTAGTGAATTGATAGTTCAAAGAAACGGTCTACATTCACAACTAGAAAAATTACGTAAGCTTTCACGGAATCTCAGCCAGAGGGTGCAAACTCTTGATCGAGAAAATCAAGAATTACGCATGGCATATAACAGAGTGATATCATCTAATGCGCGTCAGTATCAGATGGCATCATTGGACAACTCAGATACTAACTTAGGACAAGAACCCTCTGCTAATCAGCACTCACTAGATGAAATTAATTTGCGATCGCAAGATGTTATCGAAACGATTGTCCAGGTACAAGAAGTTTCCACAGATATTCAATTAAGTGTAGATGATGCCGATCAAATTGCTCGCAAATTAAACAAAACATCCAAGCAATTACAAACCAAGATTAATCAAGTGCGGATGCGGCCAATTTCCGAGTTAGTTGAGCGTTTTCCTAGAGCCATCCGCGATTTAAATGTGGAGTATGGCAAAAATGTCCAATTAAAAATTGAAGGTGGCAACACTTTAATTGAACGGAGTATTTTAGAAGCATTAAATGACCCTTTAATGCACTTATTAAGGAATGCTTTTGATCATGGCATTGAAGAATCAGCTACTCGTCACAGCTTAGGTAAACCAGAACAAGGATTAATCGAAATTCATGCCACTCACCGTAGTAATCGGACAATTATTACGATGCGGGACGATGGACAAGGTATTTCTTTAGAAAAAATTCGTTCTCGCGCCTTAGCAATGGGATTAGATAGTTCTTTATTAGAAAGTGCAAGTGATGATGAACTACTATCACTAATTTTTGAACCAGGGTTTAGCACCTCCGAAAAAGTCACCGCCTTATCTGGCCGTGGTGTGGGGATGGATGTGGTTCGCAACAACCTCAAACTGGTGCGCGGTGATATTACAGTTCATACAGAACCAGGAATTGGTACGACTTTCAGCCTATCAGTACCATTTACCCTTTCTGTGGCGAGAGTCCTGTTAGTCGAAACAAGTAAAATATTGCTGGCATTTCCCACAGATGTGGTTTCGGAAATATTTTTACTCCAAAGCGATCGCATTATCTCAATGGGCGGTAGCGAAGTCCTCAATTGGCAAGGTACAATGATACCGTTGATTCGCCTGGGACAGTATTTGGACTTTAATTGTCCGCGTTACGACAGCCCAGAACTGGAAACACCCGCAGCCATTAACGCTACTAGCGTGTTAATAGTTAAAGGCAACAATCAAACAGTCGCCGTCCAAGTAGACCGTTGTTGGGGTGAACAAGAAGTTGCTATCCGCCAAGTTGAAGGTAATATTTCCCTACCGGAAGGCTTTAGTAACTGCACAATTCTCGGTGATGGTCGAGTTGTCGCCTTAGTTAGTGCTAACGAATTATTATATTGGATTGCCACTAACCAAAACACTCCCAAAAACAATCAATTACCTTCGGTTAGATTAAAAACACCGTTCCTATTTGTTGATAGTGAAAAACTCGCAGCCTTACCTCCTAAACCAAAAGGCAAGATTTTAATTATTGATGACTCAATTAATGTTCGCCGCTTTTTGGCACTTACCTTAGAAAAAGGTGGCTACCAAGTAGAACAAGCCAAAGATGGCCAAGATGCCTTAGAAAAATTAGAAACAGGCTTGAAAATCTCTGCTGTAATTTGTGATATCGAAATGCCTCGTCTTGATGGTTATGGATTTTTAGGCAAAGTCAAAAACAACATTGATTGGAAAAATATCCCAGTTGCAATGCTAACTTCTCGCAGTAGCGATAAACACCGACAACTTGCTATTCAACTAGGTGCTAGAGCCTATTTTTCTAAACCATATAACGAGCAAGAATTACTCGGTACTCTAGAGCAACTCATTAGTAATGTCGCTGAAACAGCAGCTTCTAATTGAATACAACCTCAATAAATGCTTTGATTAATTCCCAGTCTCAAGCTGGGAGTTATTTTTTTGCTTTGAATATTTGTTTAACAATGGCGATCGCAACTATAGGAATCATATTTGATTTGGAGAAAAAACGTAAGTGTTCAGGAGTCAGAATTCAGGAGTCAGAAGGTTTAAAGAATCAGGAGAAAGATTTGATGAATTAATTTGCTCATCCTATAGATACTTCTAAATTCTGACTTCTGAGTGCTGAATTCTGACAAAAAAACTCAGTACACCTCTGTTACGTCTTTTCCTGTTCCCTATTCCCTTCCTACACAAGTAATTTCAATAATCAAGTCGGATTCCTATATAACGATATGATCAGTAAAATCAACTTCAGCATCGCCTGATAGTATAACTTCTACCCATTGCATAATCAGTCATAAGTAACCTGATAGATATATGTACAACTTAGCTAAAATTCTTATATTGGAGGATGTATCGAGCTTAATACCCCTTTAGCATTATTTTTAGCTGAAAAAAGTTAATTTAGTTACATTTTTCTAGGCTTAGTTAGTATACAGTTATTACCAACTTTACTGGTATTGCTTTTCAGGAGTATGATTTCTCAGATAGTTAGCATCATCCGAATCGTCGGCATCCCTGTATCTATGCTTACTTTGTCTTTACACAATATGTGCTAAAGTTTCTCAACTGCTGATGTTTAATTAAACTCTCCAAATTTAAATAGTTATGACAGAGCAATCAGATTTTCTATCTAATCTCTCTGACTTTCTTTATCCCCGTAGTTGCTATTACGGTCAGTTCAAGCCAGAATATTTAGTATTTAACGCCAACTTACAAGAATTCGCCCAAAGAGTCAGCTACATTAGTAACTTGCAAACGAATGGTAAACTTTCTCCCGAAGAAGCTTACCACCAAATCAAGGCTCTGTGGAAACAATTAAAACGTGCTAAAAAACAACTAGAAATTAGGACAGATGTCTTAGATTCTAACAATTCTTAATAATCGCACATCATGTTGAATAAAAAAACTTTGTGTTCTTGTGCGTTAAAAAGTTATTGTACTCGGCTTTACTCCAATGGGAGAACATCATGGAAATGGTTGTAGTCGATGTAACGATTTCCATCAGATGTGTGATGCAGTATATCTACAAAGCGATGATTCCATAAAATCTCGTTAGTACCATAGCTATGACGTGCATGAACAACTTGCGCCACTGTTTCATCAATGCCACTCAAAGATACCATCAATACACAGTTAGTTTGACTTAAAGATTCTGGTGTCATTCCATATAAAGGACTAGACTGATCAATTACATGGATTACTGACCAACTTAAGGCAAAACCAGGAGTTTGTTGTCGCAAAAGTTTGAGATCATAGATGCGACGCATAAAATCACCTTCTGCGGTAACTTCATCACGCATTAAATACACCCGCATCTGTGCTTCCAAAATTAAATTTCGTCGTTGGTTAGCAGTCCGAAACATGAGAGTCGGCTCACCATCATGGGGTACAATTACCGCCACACGACTAAAGATGACACGGGCTGTTGGACGAGAAAACCGCGCAAAGGCTAACCCTGTCATCACAGCAATTCCCATCACACCCGCGATCGCTTCTACCGTAACAATAATATTGGCATAAGTTGTTTTCGGATACATTGCCCCATAGCCAATTGATGCTAGGGTTTGCACACTAAAGAAAAACACATCTAAAAAAGAACCTGGACGAGCATTAGTAATGCAATCTCCCCCTAATAAATAAGCCAAAGCAAAAAGAGTATTAATAGCTACATAAAAAACAAAAATTAATAGTACAAATCCAGTCCAAGGGACTGTCAGGAGTAAATGGTAAGGATCACGCCAGTAGGAGTACCACAAACCTAAGCCCTTAATCTCGACATTACCATTGTTATACTTGAGGTGAATAATGGGTTCTGAATGCTTTCGTTGCTTTCGTGCAAATCTTTTGAGTTGAAATTTCATCGGGTGTAGCCAAAAGAACGGCGAATCATTGCTATAACTAAGTTTAATAGCCGCTATTATCTGATACATTACATTGGCTAAGTAATACTAGCTGCTTTGACACTACTTATGAATCGAAAGTCATAGATTACTGCGTTAGTTTTCTTTATTAATTTCCTCAGCTTGACAATTTTAATTCCTATTATCTAAGTAAGCTGATGGAAATAAACCAAAATATATTACGAAACATAAATAAGCTAGAAAATCTTACGAATTACATATGAAAAATGAAAAATAGCAGTCTTAACCAGAGAATGTGCAACTTTAACGCACACTAGCTTGTTAGCATTAAAAATGCTGTAGCTCTGGAAATAGAGTTAATTGGTTAGTAACCTAATCTATATAAATTTAATTTTGTCAATAGTATAAATTACAAATTATCTAAAAATTTAAACAACAACCTCATAATAGCAATGCCAAGAATCATAGATAACTATGATCTTTATCTAGACTAAGCCTGACAAATTTAACTTAGATAAATATGAATCTTGTAAATACTGAATTCCCATTTATGGTTTAGTGGATCTTACATAAAAATATATCAAGAATTGGTAAAGATTTTCAGAAACTCTCAGTATACTTACTATTAACAGCTAACCTTAACATTAAAAGGTTTTTGCTACTCAAATTTAATGGATACACAAAAAACTCAATCTTTCTTACCAGCACCTACGGGTAAGTTCCAAGTGCCTGAGTTTCCACCTAGTAAGTCGAGTGTTATTAACCAGCAGCTTCAGTTTTCCCTAGTAATTCCTACTTATAAAGAAAGTAAGAATGTTCGGAATGTTGTTATAAGATTGACGCAAATTCTAGACGAATTTATACCAGGAGACTACGAACTAATTATAGTAGACGATGATAGTCCAGACCGTACTTGGGAAGTAGCATTGTCTTTAGTCGAAGAATATCCTCAATTACAGGTAATGCGCCGTCAGCATGAACGAGGATTATCAACAGCAGTAATTCGTGGATGGCAAGTCGCCAGAGGTAACATTTTAGGTGTAATTGATGGAGATTTACAACATCCACCTCATGTATTAAAACAACTATTAAGCGAAATTTATCAGGGAGCAGATTTAGCCGCAGCCAGTCGTCATATAGAAGGCGGTGGTGTCAGTAGCTGGAGTTTTATTAGGCGCTTTTTATCGCGTGGCGCACAGTTATTGGGATTGCTCATTCTCCCTAAAGTATTAGGTAGAGTTTCTGATCCTATGAGTGGTTATTTTCTAGTACAGCGCAATTGTTTGGCAAGCGTCACTTTAGACCCTGTAGGATACAAAATTTTATTAGAAGTAATTGGCCGGGGTAAGATAGATAAGATTGCAGAAGTTGGTTATGTGTTCTGCGAACGCTATGAGGGTGAGAGCAAAGTTACTTGGAAGCAGTATGTAGATTACATACATCACTTAATACGGTTACGAATTTCCACAGGAAGAATTGGAAGAGTTAGTCAACGTTTTCCCCTTAGTAGATTTGTTCGCTTTGGTTTAGTGGGACTAAGCGGTGTGTTTGTCGATATGGTGATACTCTATCTACTAAGTGATCCAACAACACTAGCCTGGCCTTTAACACGTAGCAAAATCATTGCATCTGAATTTGCAATTTTCAATAATTTTTTGTGGAATGATGCCTGGACGTTTGCAGATGTGAGTATGCAACAACAAGAGTTGCATCAGCGTTTGAAGCGATTTTTGAAATTCAATATTATTTGCCTAGCAGGACTAGTATTGAATGTATTTTTCTTAAACTTAATATTTAATTTTCTCATTCCCAACCGCTACATAGCAAACCTAATTGCGATCGCAATTGCTACTATTTGGAACTTCTGGGTGAACTTGAAACTTAGCTGGCGAGTCACACAAGTTAAGTAAAAAACTTGTTTTAAGACTTCCCAAAATTAGATAAGTGTGTAGAAAGTAATTTTTTGTAATACAAATACCCACGAACATTACTCAAAAAATGAATTTTTATTCAGCTTCTATACGTTTTTTGATTATTTCCGTATTGGCTTTGGGATTATTCTTTCGCTTCGTAAATTTAGATAAAAAAGTTTATTCCTATGACGAAACCTTCTCATCATTAAGAATTTCTGGATATACAGAAGCAGAGATAGCGCAACAGGCATTTAATGGAAAAGAAATTAAAGCCAGTGATTTACAGAAATTCCAGCGTCCTAACCTCGAAAAAGATGTAATAGATACAGTTAAAGGACTAGCGCAAGAAGAGCCTCAACTCACACCCCTTTACTTTGCTATAGCTCGGTTATGGACAGGATTATTCGGTGGTTCTGTAGCTGTAACCAGAAGTTTATCTGCTGTCATTAGCTTGCTGGCGTTTCCCTGCGCTTACTGGTTATGTCGAGAGCTATTTGAATTACCACTAGTTAGCTGGATGGCAGTTTTACTGATGGCAGTATCTCCTTTGCATATATTATTTGCACAGGAATCACGTATGTATAGTTTATGGATAGTCACCACATTGCTATCTGGTGCTTGTCTTTTGCGAGCTATCAGACTTAATACCAAAACGAGTTGGGTAATTTATATAGTTACATTAGCATTAGGGTTATATTCTCATCTTTTAACTCTATTAACTGCTATTGGACATGGAATATACGTATTTCTAACTGAAAAATTCAAATTAACCAAAACAACAATTAGTTACTTACTAGCATTAGTAAGCGGAATACTACTTTTATCCCCTTGGATTTTTGTGATTGTTACAAGTACATCTGAGGTAGAAAGCAGGTTGGCTTGGGCAAATACAAGAAAAAGCTTGTTTTTTTTAGTTAGATCTTGGAGTTTTCAATCTAGCCGTCTTTTCTTTGATGTAAATGTTAATCGTGACTCAAACCCCTGGTTAATATTTTTAATCAGCCCAATAACTATATTGCTATTAATTCTTGTGGGCTATTCAGTTTATTTTCTTTACAAGAAATCTTCCAAATATTCATGGCTATTTGTGACAATCTCACTGTTCATTAATCCACTAATTTTCATTACTAAAGATTTATTACAAGGAGGCGTATCATCAACTTACATTAAGTATTTTACTCCTAGCCTTCTAGCTATTCAAATATCTGTTGCATATCTTCTAGCGATGAAAATTGCCGATGCTTCAGTTAGTTCGCTAATCCAAAAGTTTTGGCGGTCAGTTACGGCCGTTATACTGATATGTGGAATTTTTTCATGTGTACTTAGCTCTCAGGCAAGTAATTGGTGGAATAAAGGTGAAGGTGATAATAAATATAATATACAAGTAGCCCAAATAATTAACCAATCAGTTCAACCTTTAGTGATAGGTAGTGGTTTAACCCATAATGATAAGAGTTTTGTTGGCATTATGTTATCTCTTAGCCATCTGCTTGAACCGCAGGTCAGACTTAGACTTACAGTTGAGCCAAAAATTCCTCTAATACCTAATGATTCTAGTGATGTATTTATTTACAGGCCATCAACTTCACTACTGCGTAAGCTTCGAGATGAATATGAGATCAAGCCAGCTATAGAAAGTAAAGATGTTTGGCTCTGGCAACTAAAAAATTAACTTTACTAGGCAAAAAATCTGATTTATCAACTAATTAAAAATATGCTTGAGCATAGCAAAATACCTATCTTATCTTTAAGTAGAAATGACCAATTTATTTTGTTAATCAACCCAGCAAAACAATTATTTACTTGGCTGGCTAATTATCCCCATCTCTACATATATTGGCTCGACAATTTTTTTGATAATGGGCATTTGTCTAGTAAAATAATAAGCTCCTATCATGCAACAAGTACCACCAAATAATAGTGAATTTGCTACACCAATTTGACCAGCTAAGGCTCCAAAAAATAAGTTACCAAAAGGTAGAATACCTAAAAACCCAGTTGTAAATATACTAGTTACTCTGCCTCTTTTGTCTTCTTCTACTAAAACTAACTGCGTAAAATTATTAATAGAAGCTAGGGTAAGTGTATTAGTCATACCAATAATGAATATGAGTAATAAACAAACTTCTAATTTATTTAATCGGGAAAATATCATTAAAGATAATCCTAGAATAGTGGCTGAAAATGCCATAATTTTCACTAAAAATGGTGCTTTTTGCCCCGATATTAAATAAAGCCCTGCAACTATCGAACCTAATGCTGAAGCTGTCATTAAAAATCCCATTGTTTCAGCATTACCCTGCAATACCTCTTGGGCAAAAATAGGAATTAAGTTGACATGGGTCATAGCCATAAAGCAAATGATAATTTGCAGTACTAATGCATATTTAATTGGCAAAAATTGATAAGCAAAAATAAAGCCTTCTTTTAGATTTGTCCAAATTTGGGCTTTTTGGCTAAAAGACTGATTGGCAACTGGTTTAATATGAATAGTTAAAATTGCCGATAAAAAGGGTAAGTAACTAATAGCATCCATTAAAAAACAAGAAGCTGGGCCACTTCTGGCAATCATTACTCCTCCAATCATAGGGCTGACAAACTTCGCTGTATTAATTAAGAATGAGTGGGAAGCCATTGCACTATAAGTATCTGCTTTTTTCTCTACAAGTCGGGGGATGATTACTTGACGTGCAGGTAAATCGAAGGCTTTGACTATTCCCTGAAGTGTCCCAATAATAATAATCCAGGCAACATTGATGTTACTGTTAATAGTTAAATAAGTAAGTGTGGCAGATAGCAGAATAGATACTAACTGTGTAGTTAATAAAACATATCTTAAGTTCCAGCGATCTAATAAGACACCTACTAAGGGAGTAATAATTAGTCCCATCGCCTGATTCGTAAATCCAGCTACACCTACTAATACTGCTGAATTTGTTAATTGATAGACTAGCCATACTAAGGCAATTTGAGTCATCCAAGACCCGAAAAAAGATAGGCTTTCACCAATTACAAAGCAAGAAAAATTTGCAGATTTTAATGCAGGCGGAATTTTCAAAAAAGTAACTGAAAGTTTATCTTTCTGGTAGTTTTTTTTACTACTTCGTTGCATAACGATTTCCTGATAACCGGCTGTTAGTGTTTCAACAGATATGTATTGATAGCAGAATTAAGGAACCGGAATCTTTGGGGTTTCTAAATCCTAACTCTGCTTCGCCAATCTAATTAGTAAAGCTGAATATTAGTAATGCATAAATTTTGTATGCTTACTATTAGTCCAAAAAAAATATCCAGTTAAGTTATCTTCTAATAATTGAGATAAATAAGTCCTCCCAATTCTGTTATTGCATAGATATCTCCGCCAGTGTAAAGACTAGATATTAACAGTTTGCTTGGTACTAGATTTTCCATGATTTGGACGGTGAACAATATACAACGGTATCTCGCTTTATATACCGGAGTATGCATTTATGAGATTTACACAGATTTAGTAAAAAAACAAGGGCTAGAGAGAAGATATTTTTATTTTTTTGTGAAGTTATTGCTGTATCACAATTTGTCAAAATATGTAGTCAATTTAACGACACTTTAATAAAAAGTAGCATATACTCGGTGTTATAAGCCTCCGAGAAAGAAAAATAGCGGAGGATTTAAACCTAATCAGCAGGTAAATCCTATGCAAACAGTATGGGAATCAACAGAATTAGAATATGCCTTTCTGTTCACCTTAAGAAAGGTAAATTCAATTAATCCCGAAGGTTTTGAGCCATTTTTTCATAATTTGCCAGTTGATCCTTATATCAAGGGCAATTATCGTTTAAGAAGATTATCTCGCTTTACTGTGTCTGGAAATGAGTTAATTAAACTACCACACGGTTATCTCTTGCAAAGTAAGACTTATAACCCTTTAGTGGGAGATATTAAAAGAGAATTCTCGGAATTGGAAGATGGCATCATTGAGCTTGATATCTTTAAAAAGATGGTCTTAGCCTTTAGTGATTCTTGTAAGCTGCACCCAGAAGCAGAAATAGGCGTTCATCAAATTAGAACGATCTGTTCGGCTGAAAATATGGGTAATCCAGCACCTGAAGGTATCCATCAAGATGGTACTGATTTTATCGGCATATTCTCTGTTGCGCGAGAAAATATTCAAGGGGGCGAAACCCATTTATACACTGCGAAAAAAGAGAAGCCTGTTTTTAGCAAAGTCTTGAATTCTGGTGAACTGTTATTGGTTAACGACCACGAATTTTTCCATTTTACCACTCCCATTAAACCGCAAACTAATGGGTTAGGTATTAGAGATGTGTTTGTATTAACTTCGCCTAGTTTGTTAACCGAATAATTATTGCCAAAGTAAATTCATTTTATAGAGATGAAGCAGAGTTTGTTTATTTGTCCTTCCCAACATTAATTTATGGCAAATATGGGGAATTGACTATGTTCAATTCCCCATATTTTTTATTTGGATGTTGAATTGCTAAACCTACTTTAATTAATTGCGATCGCCTGCTAAACTGACTCTGCAATTTTAAAAAAATCTTTGTCGTTCTCGGCTCAGTTCCCAACCTCTTTTATCTCGGTTAATGCAAGTTAAGCCTGTCTTTCTGGATGTGCAAGTAAAACCTTGATAACGCAATATTTTACCATATTGTAAAACAGGACTATTTGCATCTGCTACTGTGTCACCATAACAACCCCGATAACCATTACCTCGCTGATTCAGATTAAATACATGACCCCAATCTAATTCACAGTCTTTGGGTTGAGGGGGGATTCTTCCAGTAATTTCTAAAACATCACAACGAATACTTTCATCTGCAATTAAACAGTGAATATTCCGAGAAGGTGTTTGAAATTGGGTTTCTGCTTGGGCGATCGCTGGGAAATATATGCAGGAAAATATAGTTGTTGTTAGGATGGTCAAAAGATTTTTGCGCTTCATAAAAAATGCCTTGTCAGAAAAAAGTTCTTGATAGCAAATTTGTCTCTTAAAGGCTGGTGCTACTTTTTCTAAATGCACACACTCCTTTGTCTAATTTGCCAGATTTAATTATATTCGTGATTATTAATACTAGCCAATACTTAGAATATCCGGTACAGATTAAAGCAATAAATCTTATAATACTTACTAGAAATTGCTTTTACGCTTTTAGTAAAAATCACTGCAAATCAGTAGCGGCAATTCATGTAACTTTTATAGCATAAAGTCGGATTTGTGAGAAATGAAGTAGAAGTTAGCAGCTAAGAATAACCGCTTGAGAGAGTTATGACTTAAACTCCCACCTCTACAAATTAGCAGCAAGAGCAAGGCAGAATAATTCCTATCTGTAATTTAGTGCATTGTCATCAGTTAAACTTTACTTATTCACATCATGAGTCCTGAAGACATCACTGCTCAAACTACTTCTGGAAACAACCATGACCAACCGATTCATCTCTCTGGGTCGATACAGCCGCATGGTTTATTACTCGCACTCAATGCTGAGTTAGAAATTTGGCAAGTTAGCAACAATACTCAGAACTATTTGGATAAACAACCCCAAGAGTTGCTTGGTAAACCATTGAGTTGTTTACTAGCTACTCAACAGGTAATAACTATTAAACAGTGCTTAGAGAAAAAAATTGGTAGTATTACAACTTTAAAAATACCAATCACAACTATTAATGGGGAACGATACTTTGATGGTATTGTTCATCGAACAAGCAATGCGATAATTTTGGAACTAGAGCCAAGAGACAGTGATGATGAGGTGAGTTTTTTAGGTTTTTATAGTTTGGTGAGTGAAGCGATCGCTCAATTGCAAAATACCTCAAACCTGGAAGAATTTTTGCATTTAGTTGCCTCAGAATACCGCAAAATCACCGCTTTTGACCGAGTAATGGTCTATCAATTTGATGAACAAGGTGCAGGTACGGTGGTTGCGGAAGTCAAGCGCGAAGATTTACCGCCTTATTTGGGGCTTCACTATCCTGCTATAGATATTCCTGAACCTGCAAGACAGCTATATATTCAGTGTTGGCAGCGATTTATCCCCAATTTCATCGCCCAACCTGTGGAGTTGGTTTCCCAAAATTCAACTGACTCAGCACCCGTTGATTTAAGCTGGGCTGTATTGCGGAGTGTTGACCCTTGCTGTGTTACATATCATCAAAATATGGGCGTAGCAGCTATTTTGGTGATTGCTTTAATTAAAAATCAGCAGTTATGGGGGTTAATTTCTTGTCATCATCAAACACCCAAATATCTAGCTTATGAAGTGCTGAAAATCTGCGAATTTTTAGGACAGATTGTCTCGTTAGAGTTAGGACACAAAGTTATTCACTCAGAATTAGACTATGAAGTCAGGCTGAAATCTCTCCAGGCGGAATTTGTTGAGTTAATTTCTCAAGCGGATAATTTTATTGATGCGTTAATTAAACCGCAACCGAGTTTATTAGCTCTAGTTAGTGCTACTGGGGCGGCGGTATGCCTAGATAATGAAGTTACCCTGGTGGGTGAAACACCAAATATAGAACAAGTGCGATCGCTAATTACTTGGGTAGACAGTCAAGTTAGCAATCGTATTTTTGCTACCGATTCTTTGCCAAAACAGTACCCAGAGGCGATTCAATTTAAAAATACCGCCAGTGGCTTACTATTGTTACGCATTTCCCAAATCCAGCGTTACTATATTCTCTGGTTTCGCCCGGAAGTTGTGCAAACTATTAATTGGGCTGGAAATCCCAACGAGTCAATACAGACAAATACAGATGGTAGCGTGATTTTTTGTCCGCGGACATCCTTTGAAAAATGGCAAGAAATAGTCCAGTTAACTTCTCTACCGTGGAAACAGTGTGAGATTGATAACGCCTTGGCTTTAAAAAATGCGATCGTCGGGATTGTCCTATCCAAAGCTGAGGAATTAGCCAAAATTAACCAAGAATTAGAACGGAGTAACCGCGAACTCGCCTCTTTTGCTTATGCGGCTTCTCACGACCTTAAAGAACCGTTGCGGGGCATTTATAACTTCTCGACAATTTTAATCGAAGATTATGCCCAAGTTCTTGATGAAGATGGGATTGACTACTTACAGACTGTACTTTCTTTGTCTGTGCGGATGGAAACTCTGATTAATTCCCTATTACGTCTCTCCCAATTAGGACAAACAGAACCCGATTTCCAACTGACAGATCTCAATGAATTACTCAACCAAGTGATTGATGTGATTAGTGCTAGTCGTCATAATGCTGAACTAAATATTCAGATTCCTCGCCCTTTACCAACAGTTCAGTGTGACGCGGTATTACTCAACGAGGTTTTTACTAATTTGATCATCAATGCCTTGAAATATAACGATAAACCAGAGCCATCAGTAGAAATTGGCTTTATCAGCGACAAAGAATCAGATAAACTCCCAAAATCTGCCTTATTGCCTGTCTTTTATGTTAAAGATAACGGTATTGGCATTCAAGCGCATCATTACCAAACCATCTTTCGCCTATTTAAACGGCTGCACTCTCAAGAAAAGTATGGCGGCGGAACGGGAGCCGGACTAGCCATTTCTAAAAAAATTGTTGAGTTACACAATGGTCAAATTTGGGTTGAATCCACTGTGAGTATAGGTTCTACCTTTTATTTCACCTTGGGGCAATAGTTTAAGATAATTAAAATTTTTTGTTACATTTTTTAAAATCTCTGATGACGAAAAAACTTAACAAACCTCTGTTGGTTGTTGAGGATAGCAATGAAGACTTTAAAATGTTGCAACGCCTGATGCGGCGGTTGGCTGTCCAGAACCCCATATACAGATGTACAAATGGGGACGAAGTTTTAGACTTGCTTTATCAAGAAGAAAGTTCGCAAAACCCTAACAGCATACCAACGCCTTCTGTCATCTTGCTTGACCTGAATTTACCAGGGATTGATGGCCGTGACATCCTCGAACGGCTCAAGCAAGATATATGTTTGAAGAAAATCCCTATTGTGGTTTTTACTACCTCATCCAACCCCAAAGATATTGAATTTTGCTACCAGAAGGGAGCCAATGGCTATTTAGTCAAGCCGATGGATGCTCAAGAACTACAAAAGACGGTTCAAGCATTCGTTGACTATTGGTTGGAAAGTAATACTGTACCGCCTGGGGATTAAAGGTAAGGGTGTAGGGGTTTAAGGGAAAGCTGTTGATATTTTTTCTAGCCCCTAACCCTTAAACTTTTAAATTTAATATTTTATTTATATTTTTGTAATGATTAATTAACAATTGCAGTAATGTATGGGATTGTGAGTGAAGGAGTGTAAACATTCTCCCCCATTCTGAATATGCCGGACACTTGGACGCTACTCATCATTGATGATTGTGCCGAGGATCGGAAAATCTATCGTCGATACTTATTAAAAGATCCTCAAAATTCATATCAAATATTCGAGGCAGATTCTGCGGAGGAAGGGTTGGCGTTGTGCCAATCAATACACTGCGATGTGATTCTACTGGATTTTTGCTTACCTGATATGAGTGGGCTAGATTTGCTTGAGCGTTTGAAAAAGCGTAAGGTTGAAGCTCCTGTTTCCATAATTATGTTGACAGGGCGTGGAGACGAAGCAGTTGCAGTACAAGCTATGAAACGAGGCGCTCATGATTATTTAGTTAAACAGCACCTCCAGTTAGATGTATTACAATTAGCAGTTCGCAATGCCATTAAACAATCTTGCCTAGAAGTTAAACTCAGCAAAACTCAAGAACGACAGCGTTTAATTGCGACGACAGCACTTCGTATTCGCCAGTCGCTGAATCTAGAAGAAATTCTGCATACGGCTGTTGTTGAAGTACAGCAACTTTTGAAGTGCGATCGCGTGATGGTCTATCAGTTCACTTCTGATATGGATGGTAAGATAGTCGCATCATCTGGAGAACCTGAGCAAATATGCAATAATCTCTGGGATACTTGCTATCAAGAAGAAAGCAGCTTTGTGACTACACAAGTAGCTCATAGTACTATCACGACTAAACAAAAAAACTTAGTCGTGGCTTACAGCGATCTTGGCGAAAATCATCGTTGGCGATGCAGACGCAGAATTTCCCATAACCATGAAGCAAGTTTGAGCCATTTGTGTTTCCAGACAAAAGAACAACTGAACCCTCAAGTAAATTTAGTAGTTCCCATTAATCTGAACCAAAACAATAACCCCAACCCAAAACTTTGGGGGTTTTTAATAGCCCAACCTATTTCTCAAGATAGACTATGGCCAGCTGATGAAGTAGAGATTCTCAATCAAGTATCAGTCCAATTAGCGATCGCTATTCAACAAGCAGAACTTTTGGCGATGACTCAAGCTGCACTGATAAAAGAAAAGGAACTCAACAAATTTAAATCTCAAATCGTCACCATAGTTTCTCACGAATACCGTACACCCTTAGCTTCCATCTTGGCGGCTGCATCAACAATTAAGCAACACGGCGCACAACTGAATGAGTCGAGAAAAAACCGCTTCTTACAAATCATTGAGCAAAAGACTAGGCATCTTTCCAAACTCGTGGATGATATGCTGTTAGTCCATCAATTAGAACTCGACAAAACCAAATTTAAGCCGCAGCAGCTAGATTTACTGCAATTTACTTCCGAGTTAATTGAAGATCAGCAAGAAGTATTAGGCGATCGCCATGAATTAATTTTACAGATTACAGGCAATCATCAAAGCTTTTGGGGCGATCGCGGACTTTTACGGCAAATACTATTGAATTTATTATCTAATGCCATCAAATATTCCCCAGAAGGCGGCAATATAGAAATTTATTTGAATGGTAAAGAATCAGAAATTCTCCTAGAAATTCAAGATAAAGGCATTGGTATTCCCTTAGCAGATCAAGAAAACCTGTTCAAATCCTTTAGTCGTGGAAGTAATGTTGACACCATACCAGGAACAGGTTTGGGTTTAGTCATTACTAAAGCTTGTGTAGAGTTACATGGCGGCAGTATTAGTTTATCTAGTCAAGAGGGACAGGGAACTAAAGTTACCGTTAGATTGCCAAAGCAGCATTCTAATTGTTGACATATTCCCTACCGAGTACACACAAAGATTCCTGTCGTTCCGCCTCAGAATTAATTTTGAGTCTCATAGCACTAGTTATCTCCAGATGACTCAACAAAAAATGTCTTACAGTCCACTTAAGTGGACTTATGCTATGAGCCTGGAACTTTAGTTCTAGGCGGGATGTGCCTAAACATGAAAATTCTTGACTTGTGTGTAGACTATAGGTGCTGAGTAGAGAAATATTAATCAGCACTTTTAAGAGTCTGTAACCCTTGAAACCCTTACAGATAGTACTTGTGTGTACAAAGTCGCAACCACGCTGGCGGTGTATTTTGCAATACTCATTAAAAATTGTGAATATTTATTAACTTATGTGATATTTTTGTAACAGGTCACAAAAGCTTGAACGTTCAAACGCTCTCGCCTGCGTCCTTTTGCTAGTTGTAAATACAATTAAGGTTAGGTGTGTAAATATGCCAATTACAATTGACTCGGCTCGTGGTATTTTTCCAGAAACCCTATCTGCTGATGCAGTACCAGCCACAATTGCGAGATTTAAGCAACTCAGTGCGGAAGATCAGCTGGCATGGACTTGGTTTGCTTATTTAGAAATGGGTAAAACAATTACTATTGCGGCTCCAGGCGCTGCTCGTATGCAGTTTGCCGAAGGAACTCTCGATCAAATTCGGAAAATGACTTTTCCTGAGCAAAGTCAGGTTATGTGCGATTTAGCCAACAATGCTGATACACCTATTTGTCGTACCTATGCTACTTGGTCGGCAAACATCAAACTAGGTTTCTGGTATCAACTTGGAGTATGGATGGATCAAGGTATTGTTGCACCAATTCCTGCTGGCTATCAACTTTCCGCCAATGCTTCGGCAGTACTGCAAGCAGTTAGAGAACTGGATCAGGGACAACAAATTACCGTCTTACGCAATTCTGTAGTTGATATGGGATTTGATCCAAACAAGTTGGGCGACTATACCAGAGTCGCTGAACCTGTTGTTGCGCCTAAAGATGTGTCGCAACGCACTCAAGTCACCATTGAAGGCCTGACAAATGCAACAGTGCTGAGTTATATGGACAACCTTAATGCCAATGATTTTGGGGCATTAATTGATTTGTTCGCACCTGATGCAGCTTTGCAACCTCCTTTCCAAAGACCAATCGTTGGCAGAGATGCTATTCTGCGATTTTTCAACGAAGAATGCCAAAACCTCAGCTTGCTTCCAGAAAGAGGCGTTGCTGAACCAGCAGAAGAGGGTTACACCCAAATCAAAGTTACAGGTAAAGTCCAAACTCCTTGGTTTGGTGCTGGTGTTGGGATGAATATGGCTTGGCGATTTTTAATTAATCCTAAAGGCAAAATTTTCTTTGTAGCAATTGATTTGTTGGCATCTCCTAAAGAACTATTAAATTTAGTTCGCTAGAAGAAGTACTTTTTAATAGCTATACCTTGAATGATGGTGTGAGCGCTCTCTAGTCAAGGGCGCTCCTATTTTTTGCAGCAAATGACCCATTGATAAAACAATTAAACGCATAAATTTTAAGGTTCGGAATGCAAGTGAGTGAAGTTGAATGGTCTAAGACCGAGGAAGAAATAGCGAAACAAGCTTTTGAAAAAGCATATCAGCGAGAAATTGAGGCTGTGATCCAAGAAGTTCAGCAAAGATCCAGTATAATGACCCAGGCTGATGAAATGTGGCAGTTACATGATTTCTTAAGCGCGAGAAGGCATGAAATAGATGGTAAATACGAATACAGATATTCAGTTCTCATCTTTGTCTTTGCTAGGTTGATCAAAGAGGGTTGGCTGCATCTTGATGAACTACAAGGACTGGAAAAAGATAAGTTAACCAAAGTAGCAGTTATGACTCGGATGTAAAAAGTGACCCAGCCGCATACTTGATAGCAGCAGACAGACAGAGATGTTTTCTGCTGCATTTCTTTTGTACCAGCACTTCGCTTTGATTAAATTCCGCAACACAGCTTTTAATATGGTGCAAGATAGAAGTTATGGTGGGCAGATTGCAACATACACCTATAAATTAGCAATTATGAGTAATCACGAACTCTACTTACAGGGGTTAGAAAAAGCCAAACAAAAAGATTATAGTGGGGCGATCGCAGATTTTAGCCAAGTAATACAGCTGATGCCATTCTATACTGAGGCTTATCTGCAAAGAGGTTTGGCATATTATGATTTAGGGCAGCTTCTCCCGGCAGTTTCTGATTATACCGAAGCCTTAAAAATTGATGCTAAATTCGTCGAAGCTTATTATAGTCGGGCATTGGCGCGAGTAGCGTTGAAAAATTTCCCTGGCGCGTTAGATGATGTAGAACGGGCGATTAATCTGCGTGGTAATTATGCCGCAGCTTATAATTTGCGGGGAATAGTGCGCCGCAAACAAGGATTTATTCAAGATGCGATCGCCAGTTTTAAACAAGCCGCAGAATTATATTTACAACAACAAGATAAAGAAAATTGTCGTCTCTGTCTAGAACAGATTAAACAGTTACAACCGCCAGCTAAAGCAGCCGTACAAGAGCAGAGTTCGGTAACTACACCTATCATCTCCACTAAAGATTATTTTACGCAACTATTAGACAAAGCCGAAAAGGGAGATACACGCGAGGCGATCGCAGATTTAAACTGGGTATTACAAGCAGATCCGCAAGATGCTCAAGCTTATTGCTGTCGGGGTGTGGTACGTTGCAAAATGGGGAATTACCGCGAGGCGATCGCCGATTTTAACCAAGCACTGTTACTCAACTTTCAAGATGCTATCGTCTATCGCAACCGAGGTAAAGCCCGTGCTTTGTTGGGAGATCATCAAGGTGCGATCGCCGATTTTAACCAAGCACTCAAAATACAACCCCAAGATACCTTGATATATGTTGCCAGAGGCAATGTCTATCGAGCAACGGGTAATTATCTAGGTGCAATTCAAGATTACACTCAAGCCCTACAAATTAATCCTCATGATGCCTCAGCTTATTACAATCGTGGCATTGCTCATACATTACTCGAAGAAATGCAAAGTGCTGTAGAAGATTATCAACGTGCAGCTAGTATTTATTGTGAACAAGAAGATTGGGATAATTATCAACAAGTTTTAAACAGTCTGCAAAAAATTCAGACAGCTTATCCTGAATCTAAAAAGCAAAAGTATAATTTATTACGCCAAAAACTTTTGCGCTTAGTTGGTGGTTATTGGGAAATTGCTCAACGATTAATTGACCAAAAACAAGATAATTATCCCGGAAGACCAGATGAATGGTATATGCAAAAAGTAATTGAAGATTTAGAACGCGATCGCGGTAGATAATACTAATTGTATACCGCCAGATTTTCAATTTAACGGGATATTAAAGCTAGTTATTCATTCACTATTCAGACAAAAATTAATTGAATAATTCTGGCAACTGACTACTAAATTCAATTTAGATAAATCAACAGCCAAAATTGAGTTAATTGATGAATAATCAACAATATCAAATTATCAAAAGACACAATATCAGGACTTATGTCTAAACATTTGCCCCCTTAGACTTGATTTTTCAGATGATGTAGATAAGAATAAATATTACTCTCATACAGAGTAAGCGATCTTGGTGATAACCTAACCTTATCCAATGTCCTTAGTCCGCTAACGCGGACTTTTTTTGTGCCAAAAATACTCTGATTATTACTCGATATAAATTCCGAAATCTCACATGAGTTATGTCCGAAAAATAATTTATAAATCTTGTTTCTGCTAATTAAATTGGCAAGTATGAAAAAGCTATTTGGTATATTTTTTGCTTATATAAGTAATACAAGGGGAGAAAGATGTGCGAGTGTATGGTCATAGTAGAAAGAGTATTTTTTTTATTTATTGTTAGTGTATAATTATCCCTTTGATATGCTCCTGTTTTGTACCATTTACAATAATCGTAGGGTAGCAATAGTTACAATGTAAAAATAACATTTTGATCGATTTTTCTGCCTTGCCTACCTAACTTGAATTACCATCAAATAGCTGATAATAAATATCAGTATAGGTAGTACTTGCCAGAATATAGAGTTCTAAAAAACACCAATTCTATTAAGTGAAGGCTACTATTAGCTTAAATATTTTTATACTTTTATGTATATAATTTTATGTAAAACCAGCAGATAGCATGATATTTGCTAGTTATGAGTGACAAGCTATGACTATCTATGATGTTCAGTCTCGTGGTCAATCTTCCACTTTAAACGCTGTATTCCAATCTTGTTCGCAAAAAACTAGTATTGCAGTCATTTTAATTGGCTGTTGTGTCATTGTGGGGTGGATCAAAGACATTACAGTTCTTAAGAGTATTGTGCCGGGATGGATAGCAATGAAAGCCAACACCGCTATCTGTTTAATTTTCGGAGGAACATCTTTATGGCTTTTCCAATGGACAACTTACATAACACGTCGAGTGGCTCAATTCTGCGCTTTCTTCGTGTTAGTAATTGGGCTGTTGACATTGATTCAGTATGCCTTCAAGGTAGACCTTGGGATTGATCAACTTTTATTTAAGACTAGCATCGACCCTTTAGGTGATGTAGCGCCTGGTCGGATGGCTGTTCATAGCGCCGTTATTTTCTTGCTGCTAGGCCTAAGCCTACTACTGTTAAATTTGGCACAACCCAAGCATATTGCAGCGCAGTTATGTGCAATAGTGGCATTTTTTATCGCCGACATGGGGCTATTAGGCTATGTGTATGGTAATGCTTATTTCTATAAATTTGGTTCCTTAACATCTATAGCAATACATACAGCAATTGCATTTATCTTACTCATTTGTGGCATTCTGTTTGCTTGTCCGAACCGTGGGTTAATGGCTGTAGTCAGCAGTAAAAATGCAGGTGGGATAATGGCAAGGAGTTTATTACCTGCTGCAATTATGTTTCCGCCAGTCATCTGCTGGCTAGTTCTGTCTGGGTATCGAAGGGATATTTATACTGCGGAATTTGGACTGTCTATTTTAAGTGTTTTGAATATTATTGTTTTTGCAGTACTGATTTGGGGAAATGCCCGATCGCTGAATATGATTGATCATCAGCGCAGGCGATCGCAAATAGCGCTAAAAAAAGCCAATGAAGAACTCGAAGAAAGAGTTATCTTCCGCACACATGAGTTATTAAGAACTCTGGAACAGTTACAAAGTGAAATTGCTGAACGTCAAACTATTGAACAAGCTCTATTTCAAGAAAAAGAACTAGCTTTAGTTACATTGCAATCAATTGGAGATGGAGTAATTACAACTGATGCCACGGGTTTGATTAAATATATTAACCCAGTTGCCGAGTTACTCACTGGCTGGAGTCTAAGCGAGGCAATGGGTATGCCTTTGGCAGAAGTTTTTCAGATTATTCATGAAAATACCCGCGAAGCCGTAGAAAACCCAGTAGAACAGGTGTTGAATTCTGGCGTGGTTGTTGGTTTAGCCAATCATACTGTGCTGATTACTCGCAATGGTAGAGAATTATCTATTGAAGACTCTGCCGCGCCAATTCTTACCAGAGAAGGGCAAATTGTTGGTGTTGTGCTTGTGTTTCATGATGTTACTCAAAGCCGCAACATGGCACGTTTATTATCCTGGCAGGCGAGGCATGATAGCTTGACAGGACTGGTTAACAGACGCGAATTTGAACAGCACCTTACCCAAGCTGTGACTAGCGCGGGGACTGGTGAAGAACAACACGCCTTATGTTATTTAGATTTAGATCAATTCAAAGTTATCAATGATACTTGTGGTCACGTTGCTGGCGACGAACTCTTATGTGAAATTGCTAATTTGTTTCAAACTCATATCCGTTCCTATGATACTCTTGCACGTTTAGGTGGGGATGAATTTGGCATTATCTTCAACAATTGTTCTTTAGAAGCAGCAGTATTTATTGCTAATACCTTACGAGAAAACACGCAAAAATTTCGCTTTGTCTGGAAACAGGATAAAGTTTTCAATCTCAGCATCAGCATTGGCTTAGTTGCTATCAACGCCGATACACCAAATATGAATAGTGCCTTAAGTGCTGCTGATGCAGCTTGTTATGTAGCAAAAAATCAAGGGCGTAATCGTGTACATATTTATCAAGCGGATGATCTGGAGTTAGCCAGGCAGCATGGTGAAATGCAATGGGTAGGAAGAATTACCCAAGCACTAGAAGACAATCGTTTTCGGCTCTATTACCAGTCCATCGTTCCCGTTACTCAACCCAAGTCGTTAACAGAACATTATGAAATCCTCTTACGCTTGATTGATGAAACTGGTAAGTTAGTCTCACCAATGGCATTTATTCCCGCTGCTGAACGCTACAATCTCATGCAAACTATTGACCGTTGGGTGATTAACACGTTTTTTACACATCTAAGACAATACGTAGATTTTCAACAACTTTATTGTCCATTACTAGAATACTCTCGTGGTTGTTTATATACCATCAACCTTTCTGGCGCTAGTATTAATGATGATCAATTTATTGATTTTGTTTGTGATCAGTTTACATTACACCAAATTCCCCCCGGCGCCATCTGCTTTGAAATTACCGAAACTGTCGCCATCAAAAACTTAAGTAAAGCGGCGGTATTTATTCGCACACTAAAAGATTTTGGTTGTTGCTTTGCTTTAGATGATTTTGGCAGTGGGATGTCTTCTTTTGCTTATCTCAAAAATTTACCAGTCGATTATTTAAAAATTGATGGCAGTTTTGTAAGGCATATTGTGGAAGAACCAATTGATTTGGCAATGGTAGATGCTATCAATAAAATTGGTCAGGTAATGGGAATTCAAACTATTGCTGAGTTTGTCGAAAACAACGACATTTTAAAAGTAATCCAAACTCTGGGGGTAAATTATGCCCAAGGTTATGGTGTTGCTAGACCGGCTCCTTTTGATTTATTTCAGCTAAATTATGATATGGCAATTCTATCCGAGTTGTGAAAAATATTCTTTTTAACGAACCGCAAAGGACGCAAAGAAAGAGAATTTCACAAATGATTTAGAATTGCTATAGCAATCTGATTTGATTTCTGAACTTACTCGTGAAGGTAGGGAACAGGGAACAGGGAACAGGGAATAGAAACTGTACTGAGTTTTTTCAAATATCAAATATGAGTCCTATATAGGGATTAGAAACTAGTATTATTACTCAGCACTTTGTTATAAATTCTGCTCGCAATTGATTAACAACGCGATCTAAACCTACAGAATGCGCTGCTTTAAATAAAATGCGATCGCCTGCTTGCATAAATGTTTTGAGTCGCGCGACTAAATCACCGTGACTAACAAAGCATTCTGAAGGTATTCCTTCAGCACTTTTGGCGATCGCTTCGGCATCTTGTCCATCTACTAAAACTAGCAACCCGTCCAAATTCAAGTTACGCACAGTTTCGCCAACTTTTTGGTGTAATTGCGGCGATCGCTCTCCTAATTCTTTCATTGCTCCCAATACGGCAATTTTACGCTTTCCGGGAGTGTCTGCTAATAATTGCAAAGCGGCTAACATTGCTTCTGGTGCAGCATTGTATGTTTCATCTAAGAATACAACATCATTGGGTAAAGCATAACGTTGCGATCGCCCAGTCGGCATATCCACTGTCACACCATTAGTTAAGGTAGACCAATCAATTCCCAATACCTTGGCCACAGCTAAAGCGGCTAAAAAATTTGTGGCATTATGGCGACCAACTAAAGGCAAAGGTAATTTCAGTCCGGCAACTTCTATAGTTTCACTATCAATTAAATTTCCTGAGATGTCACCACCAGATAAACCATAGGTTAAAATTTCACCCGACCAAACTTTTTTCGCTGTGTCGATTAATAAAGGATTGTCGTAATTGAGAATTGCCACATTATCTTGGGGCATTTCGGCTAATAATTCACATTTAGCCTCAGCGATCGCTATTTCTGAACCTAACAACTCAATATGCGCCGTCCCCACGTTAGTAATTACGCCAATAGTTGGGCGGACAATATGTGTTAGTTCGGCAATTTGTCCTCTACCCCGCATTGCCATTTCAATCACAGCAGAATTATGGGCTTGATCTAATTCCAAAAGAGTTTTCGGTACACCAATTTCATTATTGAAATTCCCGTAAGTCTTGTGAACTCTCCCTTGGGTAGATAAAACAGCCGTGATTAATTCTTTGGTTGTAGTTTTGCCCACAGAACCCGTTACCCCAATCACTGGGATATCAAAGCGATCGCGCCACCATCTGCCAATTTGTTGATAAGCTGCGAGGGTGTTTTTCACCTGTAACACTGGGAAATCGGAATTTTCGTAGTCAAAATCCACAATTGCGGCTAATGCACCTTTAGCGATCGCTGTGGGAATAAAATCATGTCCATCAAAATTTTCCCCACGTAAAGCCAGAAATACCTCTCTTGGCTGAATAATTCGCGTATCTGTTTGGATACCACTACTAATTTGAGTTAAAGCAGTTGCCGATAAGTTGCTAGATTGTGCCGAGATAACTTGCAGCAGTTGGGATAGGCTAGAAGACCAAGACATAAATATTTTGGGATGATTTTTATCAAAAATGATTATCTTTTTTCTTAACTAAATCGTCCATAAAGGAGAAGACGATGAAAAAAAATCATCGTATAATTCTGTTGAGAAAAATACAAAGTATCATATTGTTTCTGCACCGTAAATTTTTAGCGCTCGTTCAGGAAGTTAATTATTTTCTGAGACAAAATCTCATTTGTTAATTTAACCATGACACAGCATATCTCACTGCCTAATTTTGTAATCATTCATACTAAATTATCTATAAAATTGCTCATTAGTTGTCATGTTTGGCAAGTCATTTGGCTACAATTTTGGCAAAGTAACAAAATCCCTTTCTTTTGGTAGTTAATTTTTTAATGATCAGTCCACATTCAGGGAAAATAAGTGTAACATCTTTGATCAAGGCTACCTAATGCTAATGATAGATGTTTTGTCTTTAACTCTCCCTACAAATTTAATATTCATCAGGCGAACTATAGCATTACCTATCTACAATCAACCACAGAGGAAGACATGATATCACATAGTTCAGGGTTGTATATTCTACTAGTCAGTGTTCACGGCTTGATTAGAGGTAAAAACCTGGAATTAGGCAGAGATGCTGACACCGGTGGACAAACAAAATATGTAGTTGAACTTGCCTGTACATTAGCCAAAAATCCCCAAGTTGAAAGAGTAGACTTAGTGACGCGTTTAGTAGATGACCCAAAAGTCAGTTCAGACTACGCTAAACCCGTAGAAATGCTGTCAGACAAAGCCCAAATCATTCGCTTGGCTTGTGGCCCACGACGCTATCTCCGCAAAGAAGTTCTCTGGCCGCATTTAGATACCTTTGCCGATGAATTACTCAGACATATTCGCAAAATTGGCAGAATTCCCAATGTCATTCATACGCACTACGCTGATGCTGGATATGTTGGTTGTCGAGTTGCTGGCTGGCTGGGAACACCGCTTGTGCATACAGGTCATTCTCTGGGCCGAGTTAAACAGCAAAAATTATTAGAACAAGGAACCAAACTCGAAACAATAGAAGATCACTTTCATATTAGTACCCGCATTGAAGCCGAAGAAATTACCCTGGGCGGCGCAGCCTTAGTCATCGCCAGCACTCATCAAGAAATTGATGAACAGTACAGTGTTTATGACCAATATCAACCAGAAAGGATGGTAGTCATTCCACCAGGGGTGACATTAGAAAAGTTTTATCCTGCGCCAGAAAATTGGCCAAATCCCCCAATTTACAAGCAGTTGCAGCGATTTCTCAAAGATCCAGAAAAGCCAATGATTATGGCAATTTCCCGGCCAGCGATGCGGAAAAACGTCAATCGTTTGATCAAGGCCTTTGGGGAAGATCGCGAACTGCGTCAACTAGCTAATCTTGTAGTCGTGCTAGGACAACGAGACGACATCTCGACGATGGAATCTGGGCCGCGTCAGGTGTTTGCAGAAATATTTCAGTTAATCGATCGCTATGACCTTTATGGTCACATAGCCTATCCCAAACACCATAATTCTGATGATGTGCCTGATTTATATCGCTTGACAGCGAAAACTCGTGGAGTGTTTATTAATCCTGCACTTACAGAACCATTTGGGTTAACTTTGATTGAAGCCTCTGCTTGTGGTGTGCCGATTATTGCGACATCTGATGGTGGCCCACGGGATATTATTGGCGCTTGTGAAAATGGTGTGTTGATTGATCCGCTGAATATTGAAGACATCCAAAATGCCTTGCGTAATGCGTTAACCGATAGCGAAACATGGGAGCGTTGGTCTAGTAATGGCTTAGTTAATGTTTGCCAACATTTCTCTTGGGAGAGTCATGTAGAGCAATATTTAGCGAAAGTGCGTTTATTTCCCCAACAGAAAATTCAATCTTTACTCAGTCCGGTGCGAGAATTTCCTACACGCGATCGCCCAGACTGGAAAATCCCAGAAACCAACCATCTACCAACCGCCGATCGCTTCCTAGTTTCCGAAATTGATAACACCTTATTAGGTGATCAGGAAGCTTTGCACAAATTAATCCAGCGTATTCATACTGAAGGACATACAACAGGTGTTGGTATTGCTACAGGCCGCAACCTGGAAACTACTTTAAGTATGTTAGAAGAATGGGAATTTCCCATGCCTGATTTACTCATCACCTCAGCCGGAAGCGAAATCTACTACGGCCCAAAAATCGTTACAGATACAAGTTGGCAAAAACACATCAGCTATAATTGGCAACCTGCGGCAATTCGAGAAGCGATGAAAGCTATTCCTGGACTGGAATTACAACCACCAGACACCCAAGGCAAGTTTAAAATTAGCTACTTTGTTGATGCTGATCAAGCCCCAAATTTCCGCGAAATCATCCGCCACCTGCGCCAGCAACAACTCCCCGTCAAAGGCATCTTTAGCCATAATATGTATCTTGACTTATTGCCATTTAGGGCTTCTAAGGGCGATGCATTGCGCTATGTAGCTTTAAAATGGGGATTACCTGTAAAACAGTTCTTAGTAGCAGGTGCATCCGGTAATGATGAATCTATGCTGGCGGGTAATACCTTAGCCGTTGTTGTTGGAAATTACAGCAAAGAAATCCACAAGTTACGCGGTTATCCCCAGATTTACTTTGCTCAAGGGCGCTATGCTTGGGGTATTTTAGAAGCTTTAGATCACTACGACTTTTTTGGTAATTTATCTGCAACAAGGACAGAACCGGAAATGATGGCAGTGTAATTTATTCGTTTCACGCGTATGTAGGGGGTAAGTTTTTACTTTTTTACATACGCGGGATTCAATCCGATTCTAAAAGTTGGCTAAGTTTATGAGCCGCTTCATGTGAATTGAGGAGAGACCAAAGTGAGTATGTTGCTCCAGCTTGTAAGGTTGGCTCTTCTTCTTTAGCTAACTCTGCAATTAAAAATTGCATAACTTTCAATTTTTCTGGGCGAGGTAAATTTCTGAGAGTTGAAAACAGGTCTACTGTTGTCATAAAACGAGAAAAACATACAACTTTTTTATTTTCTCATCACTCTATCTCAGCAGGCTGGCGATAGTAATGGCTAACTGTGATGGTTCAATAGGTTTAGCAAGATGCTTTTGAAAGCCTGCGGCCAATGCTTGCTGACTATCTTCATTTTTAGCATAGGCAGTGAGAGCGATCGCCGGAATTTTTCCTCCCTGGTCTGCTGCTAGTTTTCTAATGCGGCGAATTAAACTGTAGCCATCTTCACCAGGCATCCCAATATCGCTAATCAAGATATCTGGTTGAAATTGTGACAACATTTCCCCGCCTGTGGCTGCATTTGCGGCGGCTATAACTGTGGCACCATATTCTTCTAGTGCAAAAATCAAAAAGTCGCGGGAGTCAGGATCATCCTCCACAACTAAAACGCGCACACTAGTCAAATCTATCACTGGATGAATAGATTTACTCTCCTGCGGCTTTTGTGACTTGGCAGACAATAATGGCAGCATCACTGTGAAAGTTGCCCCCAAACCCTCACCTGGACTAGTAGCATTAACTGTACCACCATGCAATTCTACTAAATGTCGCACGATCGCCAATCCTAATCCCAAACCACCGAATCTCCGGGTGATGGAAGCATCAGCTTGGCGAAAATAGTCAAAAATGAATGGTAAAAACTCTGGTTCAATACCTTTACCCGTATCACTCACCGTAATTTGCGCGTATTTGCCCACTCGGTTTAACTGAATTGATACCTGTCCATTATCAGGGGTGAACTTAATCGCATTCGAGAGTAAATTCCAAATAATCTGCTGTAACCGCGCCGAGTCACCAGCAACTTGTCCTACTTTCTCTAATTGAGTTTGTATGACAATGGATTTGGCAACAACAGCAGTTTGCATTGTTTCCATCGCCGACTCAATAATGAATAATAAATTGACTGGTGCGACATTCAGGTTGAGTTTACCACGCAGTATCCGTGACACATCTAACAAATCATCTATTAGTTGAGTTTGTAATTTGGCATTGCGCTCGATAGTTGCTAAAGCTTCCGCCGTTTTGGCTGCATTTAATTTTTGCGTTTGCAGTAATCTTGACCAACCTAAAATGGGGTTAAGTGGGGAACGGAGTTCGTGAGAGAGAATGGCTAAAAATTCATCCTTGACGCGATTTGCTTCCTCTGCTTGGGCGCGTGCAGCTTGCTCTAGACTGAGTAAATTATTGCGTTCTTGTTCAATTTGTTTGCGATCGTGAATATCTGTTTCTGTACCAATCCATTCCCTAACTGAACCATTGGCATTGAGAACGGGAACACCACGAGTAATAATATAACGATATTGATTACTTGGATGATGCCACAATCTTGCTTCTATTTCGTAGAGTCTTTTATGGTCTAGTGCTTGTTGCCATTCTCTTTCTACTCTTGCTTGATCATCTGGGTGAATCATTTGCAACCAACCCAAACCAGCATACTCATTCCAACTTTGCCCTGTGTATTCTTCCCAAGAGGGCTGTACATCAACAAATTCACCAAAAGGATTGGTAATCCAAACTACTGCTGATGTAGCAGCTATCAGTGAACGATAACGTTCCTCACTTTGGTACAATGCTGACTCTGCCTGCTTGCGGTCTGTAACATTTGTAAACATTCCTAATGCGCCGATAATATTTCCTTGTCCATCCCGAATTGGACTGGTACAAGCTAAAACGAATAATTCTTGGCCATTCTGGTGGCGGAATCGAAAATCAAATTGGTCAACATTCCCATTCAAATTTCTCTGAATATGTTGCTGTACAGATGGAATATCTTCTGGGAAACAAAACTCTATCACGGGAATGTTAATGATTTCTGTGGCAGCATAGCCGAGCATGGTTGCCATTTGGTCATTAACATAGAGTGTCTGAGCATTGTTATCAATTAACCAAACTCCTTCATTGGCTGTTTGGATGATATTACGGAATTTTCCTTCACTTTCGCGTAGTGCTAACTCCGAGCGTTTACGTTGTGTGATATCTCGGAAATAAACAGCTAGTCCATCAGGTGAAGGATAAGCATGAACTTCTAGCCACTTATCTAAAGGCTTAAGAAATTCTTCTAAAACCACAGTAACTTGTTCATTAATGGCCCGGTGAAGTTCTTGATAACTCAGCATTCCGACTAATTCAGGAAATACTTCCTCCCAAACGTGCTTACCGAGCATTTGTTCGCGGGTTTTTTGCAACAGCTTTGTAGCTTGCTCATTCACATAGGTGTAACGCCACTGACGGTCAAAAGCAACAAACGCATCGGTGATACTTTCCAGAATGGTAGCAATTTGATTCCGGGCTGTCTCCGCTTCTAGACGTAATCTCTGCTCATAATGGGCAACTTCTTGACGTATTTGTGCCATTTTCAGGTTAGCGTCAATACGAGCTAATAGTTCACGGGCAGAGAAGGGTTTAATGAGATAATCGTCTGCTCCAGTAGCTAATCCGTTAACACAAGATTCTTCTTCCGCACGAGCAGAAAGCAGAATAATCGGTAAAGCTTTTGTTTGAGGATCAGCCCGCAACTTTTGTAACAAGCCAAAACCGTCTAGTCTCGGCATCATAATGTCCGTGAGAACAATATCCGGCTGTTTTTGGCGAATAGCTGCTAAAGCTGCAACTCCATCTCCAACTGCCTCAACTTCATACCGCAGACTTAATAAACGCTGCACATAGTCGCGCATATCTGCATTATCGTCAACTAACAGAATGCGGGCAGAGGAAGGTGACAGGTGAGAGGGGATAGGTGATAGATATAATTCTTCGGCTTCGTTCCCTTCTTGAGGTAGGCACTGTAGGGCTTCCGTAATATAGGTAGTGCTGGCCTGAATGATTGGCCGGAGTGGGGAGGTGGTGGCAACGTCAGATATGCGATCGCTTGGTAAGTGAGCGCATCCTGTGGGGATGGAGATCATGAAGCTGGTGCCGCGCTCAATCATACTAGTAACTGTGACAGTGCCTTGATGCAGTTTAACTAGTTCTTGAATTAATGACAGACCAATCCCTGTACCTTCATAGGTGCGTCCTTTAGCAGATGGTACGCGATGAAAACGCTCAAATATGCGCGGTAATTCCTCGGCGGGGATACCTATACCTGTGTCTCGCACTTCCAGTTCGATATGATCTTGGCAATAGCGCAAGTCCACAGAAATTTCCCCGGTAAAGGTAAATTTAAAGGCATTGGAAAGTAAATTAAGTACTATTTTTTCCCACATTTGGTGGTCAACATAGATTGCTTCGGGTAAGGGGGGACAGTTGACTAAGTAGCTGATTCCGGCTTGTTCAATTGCTGACCGAAATACAGCAGCCAAATCTGCGGTTAAGATGGCTAAGTCCGTTGGCTGGTACTCTGCTTGCATCCGTCCAGCTTCAATGCGGGAAAAGTCTAGTAGGGTATTGACTAGCTTGAGTAAACGCAGGGAGTTTCGATGGGCAATTTCCAGTTTTTGGCGATCGCTCGGCAAAGGCCCCCTAGGGTTGGCTAAAGTTTCTTCTAATGGCCCCAACATCAAAGATAAAGGGGTGCGAAATTCATGGGTAATATTACTAAAAAATATTGTTTTCGCCCTGTCTAATTCTGCTAATGCTTCGGCGCGTTGACGTTCGGCTTCGTAAGCATCAGCATTAGCGATCGCTGTGGCAATATTATTCACTACTAAATCAAAAAATCCCTTGTATTCATCATCAAATGCCCGTTGCCGACTAATACCCAGGACAATTATTGTGGCTAATTCGGGTTTGCCTGATTGGGCGATGGGCATAACTAATGCCGATGATGTGGAATTGAGGCCTATTCCTTCAGGTAAATTTTGAATTAACTTGGCTTGTTTTGTCTGCTTAACTTCTGTCAAATGCCAAGGATCATTTTCTGCGGTGAAGTCAATTTGTTCAGGAGTGGCAAAAGTGCCAGATGCTATGCCTGATGTCCCGACTAAGCGTGCTTGTGTGCCAGCGGCTTCGACTCGATACAGTAAAGCAAAGGGAATGTCAGCGGTATTTTGAGCTAGAGTTTCTGCCACAATCCGATAAGCTGCGGTGACTGTTTTTGTGGCGGCGGTGTTAGAGGCCAGTTCTCTGAGTGTACGGAGACGACGCTCATTAATTACCCGTTCGGTAGTTTCAATGACTGCACAAAAAACTCCACCTACACCCCCTGTTTCATCGCGAATGGGGCTATAGGAAAAAGTAAAGTAAGTTTCTTCCAGGTAGCCGTAGCGATCTATCATTAGTTGCAGATTATCTGACCAGGTAGATTGACCTGTAGTCAAGACGCTCTCAGCTAACGGCCCGACAATATCCCAGATTTCTATCCAACAATCTTTAGCCGACTGTCCTAAAAATTGCGGATGTTTACTAGCACCCAGAATTGGACGGTAAGCATCATTGTAGAGATTGGCGTATTCTTTACCCCACCAAATAAACATGGGGTAACGAGAATTCAAAATAATACTAATCGCTGTTTTTAAACTTTGCGCCCATGTTGATGCTGAACCTAAGAGGGTTTGCGACCAATCAAGCGATCGCATCAGGGAACCCATTTCTCCACCACCGGCAAAGACATCCTCAGAAATATTTGTCTTCATTGGATGAGTCACGGTTTTGGCTCCACTATTACAAAATCTTGCTGGTAGAGGGTTTGGCAGTGTTTTTTGGGGATGAGTTTGAGTGTGTCCAGATTTTTGCATACTGGTTTGGTAGATGCGATCGCCAATGAATCTGAATGTTTATGCTGATAATTGCGCCAATTACTGCTCAAAGGTGCAATTATCAACACAGTTAACCCCTCATCTATCAACTGTCGAAATTGACTAATTAGTTGACTTGCTTTTGTTAACCTCAGTAATGCGTTTTTTCTAGATCTAACTACTTGAATAACATCTTGCATCTGCCTTGAATGAGCAAGAAAACAACAACTACGTATTTTATTTTTGTATTTAATTATTCAATTGACTATCTACCTTGAGATTTAATTTTTGAGATTTTTTCTTCTATCTTGCATCATTCTAGGGTAGGCAATGTCCTCAACGTAAAAATCAGAGTTTAGCTGAGTTTTCCCAATGCCCATCTAACTTTGATGACAATAAAGCATCTAGAGTAAGATTGTAATTTATACCCATAAAACAGCGATATCTATAGCAGTCTACCAGCTAAAGGCGGAAAATTTCATAAAATTCCGACTTTAGCCAAATTTATCCCAATTAAAGCGGATACTGTGATCTGAAAAATTCCCTGTTTAAACAAAGGGTATAGGGCATAAGATCAGGATTTTCTCTTACACCCTATACCCTAAGACTTGAATTTTTACACTTAATTCCTACCGTAACTGGTGGTAATTAACCGATATTAACCTTGACAACTTTTTGTCTTTCCGCTTCAGATTTTGGCAAAGTTAAGCGGAGAATACCATCTTTATATTCAGCTTGTACTTTGTCATTTTGAACTAAAGAAGGTAACGTAATTACCCGTTGAAATCTGCCGTAACGGAATTCAGAGCGGCTTAGACCTTTTTCTTCAGTTTTAGTTTCATATTTGCGTTCGCCGCTAATAGAAACTGCCTCTGGTGTAACTTCTACATTGATGTCTTTTGCTTCTAGACCAGGTACTTCTAGCCGCAGATGAATGGCATCATCTGTTTCTTCTATTTCCGCAGGAGGTACGAAATTAAATGCTGTTCTTTCACCACCGTCTGTAGGAGCTAATCTATCAAACAGACGATTCATTTGTCGCTGTATAGTTTCAATTTCCCGGAATGGTTCTAAGCGTTCAATATCACGAAACGGTTCCCAACGAATAAGTGCCATATCTGTCACCTCTAAGATAGAGTATTTAGGATGATGAAGCTGAATTTAAAGCTTATTTGTTGGTTAACAATAGTTTGATAATTTAAATAGAGTAAAGCTCAATTTCCAGCTTCTTAATTACACATTAGAGCAAGATTAAACAGCAGGTGGTTCGGTTTTATAACAATGCGCGATCGCAATAACCGTACCACTGATTATTTTCATATTTTGTAACAGCGATTGTCAAAATAATCAATAAAAAGATATTTTATTTCGCTGTTTAGTTTTTTAAATTGAAATGATTTCATCCTTGCAGAGGTAAGCTAATTGTAAAAGTTGCTCCTTGATTAGGGATGCTGTTGGCAGTAATACTGCCTTGATGAGCTTCGATAATCCGTTTAGCGATCGCCAATCCCAATCCATTACCGTTACCTTTGCGCGAAGGATCTGTGGTATAAAATTGCTCAAAAATCCGGGGTAAGTCACTGTTGCTAATACCCCTACCCTGATCTTGAATTTGAATAATTGCTTTTTTTTCTTCGCTATAACCAAATATAGATACTTGAGAATTGGGCTGTGAGTGTTTAATTGCATTATCTAATAAATTGAGAATTGCCTGTAACAACCTCTCTGGATCACCCTGTAGTTGTAGTTCAACGACATTTATGCGTACAGTCACACCCGCAGCTTGCATTCGCGGTTCTACTGCATTCACAGTCCGATTAATCAACCCCTGCAAAGAAATAGATTGCTTTTCTAATGCAGTGACTCCTGCTTCCAAGCGTCCTAAATCGAGCAAGTCATGAATTAAGCGTGATAAACGTTTGGTTTCGTTCTCGATAGTTTGAAAAAAGCGATCGCGTAATTGCGGTTCTTCGTAAGCACCATTCTTCAGTGCATCAACTGTCACCTGTACATTACTGATAGGTGTGCGTAATTCATGGGACACATTAGCTAAAAACACTCGGCGTTCTTGGTCTAAGGATGCTAATCTTTCACTCATCCGATTGAGTTCTGCGGCTAACTGATCTAACTCATTATTTTGGTGGATAATCAGTTTGTCACCAAAATGCCCACTACCCAAGCGAATCGCAAAGTTACGCATAATCTCAATTGGCTTTGACAGACTGCGTGCAAAGCGGCTGCTAATTAATGCACACAACAAAATTGTCACTGCTAAAGTTCCTAACACACTCCAAATTACAGTTAAAAACTGACGCTGAAACTGTTGGAGTGTAATGGACATTCGCAATACACCTAAAAATTGACCATGACGCTTAATTGGTCTGGCAATATAAAGACGATCTTCGTTAGTTAATACTCCTTTAGCAATGCCTTTCGCGGCAAAATTTTGGAAAGCTTGCTGCATTCCTGGAACTTGGTACCAGTCTGCTACCTGTCGATCTAATTTGGGGTCAGATGTAGCGATGAGAATGCCTTTATCATTAAAAACACGCAGTGTTACTGTCTGTGGTGCGCCATAACGTTCTACTAGTAAATTTACTTTTGGAACATCATGTTCTTCCAACGCATCAGCAACACTCTCACTCAACGCACTTGTCCAGTTTTCTAAATCCATTTGTCGTGTCCGCATGAAGTACACATGAAACGACCAAAGGATATAACCAGCCATTAGTGATGTACCAAAAGCTGTCAGCATCAAATAGGTAGCTAACAACTTGGCATGAATTGTATTTAATTTAATCTGTGGCCTCCAGCCTTTCATAAAGGCTATTCCCCAGAACGACGACGCAACACAGCTTTTATCCTGGCTACGAGTTCGCGGGTGTTAAATGGCTTAGTGACATAATCATCCGCGCCTGCTTCTAAACCCCAAATTTTATCTATATCTTGATCCTTAGCCGTCAGCATAACAATAGGCACATCAGAAAATGCCCGAATTCGCCAGCAAACTTCCATCCCGCTAACTTCTGGCAGCATGATATCGAGCAAAATGACATCAGGTACTTGTTTATGGAATTGTTTGATCGCACTATGCCCATCGATAGCTGTCGTCACAGTGTAGCCTTCTTTTTGTAGTGTGTAGCTGAGACTGTCACACAGGGCTGCTTCATCATCTACGAGTAGAATATGGGGCATTTTCCATTACTAAAGTTAGTTTCTAATTCTAGCTTGTGTAGTCGGTGATGGGTTTGGCATCCTTCTGGGGGTACAGAATCTCGGAATTGCAGAATAATTTAGAAGTCAGAATCAATTATTGCTACGACAGAATAATATTTCTCGTAAATTGACGAAGGTATTGGATTTTGGTGGAATTTTATTTTTTCTGGGGGTTCACTTCCCCCTATTGTTTACCACCTTATGTTCTCAAATTCTTGCTACGTCTCATCTTCACCTGCTTTGTCACCCGTTAAGAAATAACATTAAAGTTCCTTTGGGGTTAAATAATGTTTAGGATGCGAAGTTTTCCTCTAACCCTGATAAAATCAGGAGCAATGACACTTTCAATGGCGAAGCAGGTGATGACATGCCGTAAGAGAGCGTTCTGGTTCTAGAAGAGGACAAAGCCAATGCCAGAAACATCAGGACTGTTTACGCCCGTGAGACTAGGTTCGCTTGAGTTGACCAACCGTATCATCATGTCTCCCATGACCCGACTCCGGGCTACAGCTGAATGTGTACCTACCCCCTTAATGGTCGAATACTACACCCAGAGAGCTTCAGCCGGACTCATTATTACGGAAGGCACGCATCCAAGTCCAATGGGGCGGGGCTACACAACTTGTCCTGGGCTGCACAACGAAGAGCAGGTTGAAGGCTGGCGAAAAGTAACAGATGCAGTTCATGCGGCTGGCGGTCGGATATTTGTGCAACTGATGCACGCAGGACGGGTATCACACTCCTCCCTATTACCAAACAATGCCCTACCCATTGCACCTTCGGCTATCCCAGTGGTGTCTGAAGAAATTCACACTTGGGATGGCAAAGTCCCTTTCGAGACACCCCATGCTTTAGAGTTGTCCGAAATACCCAAAATAATAGAAGAGTACCGCACAGCAGCAGAACTCTCTATCAAAGCAGGTTTTGATGGTGTGGAACTTCATGCTGCAACTGGATATCTCCCAAACCAGTTTCAAGTCAGTGGTTCCAACCAACGCACCGATGCCTATGGTGGCACACTGGAGAATCGAACTCGCTTCACACTCGAAGTAGTCAATGCTCTGTGTAGCGTTCGGGGAGCCGAACAGATTGGTGTCAAAATTGCCCCAGGCTTCACAGTCAACGACACATTTGATGAGCATCCTGCCGAAACTTACACTTATGTCGCAAAAACACTCAGTTCACTGGGTTTGGCATACTTACACGTTGGCTATGACCGAGGCTATGGCAGAGGAACTGCACCGGATTTCAACCCGATTGATCTCATACGTAGCGTTTACAAAGGAACACTGCTGGCTGTTGGTGGGTTTGATCGACAACATGGTGATGAAGCAATTACAAGCGGACGGGCTGATGCCATAGTTTTTGGGCGCTCATTCATCTCTAACCCTGACTTAGTGGAGCGGCTACGGCTTAATGCCCCTCTGACTATTGGTGATGTCAGGGGGTTCTATGGTGGTAATGAAGATGGTTACACAGACTATCAAACCCTGTCGCAACTCCATTGAGTGGCATAACAAGACATTTTGATAGTTTTAGTGTGGAATATTACTTTGAAGTATTGGCAATTCTTCAAAGCAGAGGTAGAAGCACTGTTAATTGCAGTAGGACTTACGCAAAAAACCTCTCAAACTCTCATTCCTCTGTATCCTCTGCGTCTGGAGTGGTAGCCTGCGGCAAGCCGCTATCGCGTCTACGTTATTCCGTAACTCGTGCGTAAGTCCTATGCAGATTAGAAGGAAATCCTAAGCGCTTGGGATAAAAAGATATGATTAAGTGTGCATTGTGAATTGTTGATATGCTTACTCTGTCTCCCAGCTTACAAGCTAGACTCTCCCAACCTTTAAAAATCGGCTCTTTTGAAGTTAAAAGCCGGGTTCTGCAATCGCCTTTATCTGGGGTGACAGATTTGGTGTTTCGTCGTTTGGTACGTCGCTATGCACCAGATTCGATGATGTATACCGAAATGGTCAACGCCACGGGACTGCACTATGTGAAGCAGTTACCCAAAATCATGGAAGTAGACCCCAACGAACGCCCTATTAGTATTCAGTTATTTGACTGTCGCCCTGATTTTTTAGCTGAAGCAGCCATCAAAGCTGTTGCTGAAGGGGCTGATACTGTTGATATTAATATGGGATGTCCAGTCAATAAAATTACGAAAAATGGTGGCGGTTCTTCTCTGTTACGTCAACCGGAAGTCGCCGAAGCAATTGTGCGCGAAGTTGTCAAAGCTGTTAATGTACCAGTCACAGTCAAAACCCGTATTGGCTGGAATGACCAAGAAATTACCATTCTCGACTTTGCCAAGCGGATGGAAGATGCTGGGGCAAAAATGATTACTGTACATGGCCGCACCCGCGCTCAAGGTTACAATGGTAACGCCCGTTGGGAATGGATAGCGCGTGTGAAAGAAGTGCTTTCTATCCCAGTAATTGGTAACGGTGATATATTTTCCGTGGAAGCAGCCGTGAGATGCTTAGAGGAAACTGGCGCTGATGGTGTGATGTGTTCGCGCGGAACTTTGGGTTATCCCTTTTTAGTAGGCGAAGTTGACCACTTCTTGAAGACTGGGGAAATATTACCGCCGCCAACCCCAATTCAGCGTTTAGAATGCGCCAGAGATCATTTACAAGCTTTATGGGAATATAAAGGCGATCGCGGTGTCCGTCAAGCCCGTAAACATATGACTTGGTATGCTAAAGGATTCGTCGGTGCAGCTGAATTACGCGGACAGTTAAGTTTAATTGAAACAGTCCAGCAAGGTTTAGATTTAATTGACCGCGCCACTGACAAATTAGCATCCGGTTATGAACTGGTAGAAGAAGCCACTAATTTTCAAATGGCATAAGTCTTTTGTCATTTGTCATTTTTCCTAGGTAACGGGTTCACCGGAAAAATTGTAGGGTGGGCGATGTCAACAACCAACAAATTAAGTTTTAACCAGATTGCATTGTCCATCGGCAATTAATAGCAATTAAGCAGCTGGTGCAGATTGCTGATAATTTTTAATTGCGAACATGAATTTGGAAATTTAACTCAATATTTAAAATTTCGTTACAAATTTTGAGTTGTTTGACAATTCATAGTAATTAACCAATCAATACCATCGATAACTCAAATTACTTTGTTTTATTGCCACTTTGCCTTCATATATCTTTACACCAAAAATGGAGCATAGCGCCCAAATGAGGTAAACACGCTGCCGTCTTGTAGCTGATTTATAAGGAAACAGAGAAATTTCGCAAATTTTAACTTTAAAAAGTGCCTATTACATTGTTTGAAGTTATGTAGCCTTTTACTTACTGTGGATGAGCCACTGCGGTAAACTATGCCTTGATTATGAATTCTTTCGCAGAGAAGAGAACTCGAAAGGAGCCTTTTTTCAATGTCTCATACCGTAAAAATCTACGATACCTGTATTGGCTGCACTCAATGCGTTCGCGCCTGCCCCACTGATGTGCTGGAGATGGTACCCTGGGACGGCTGTAAAGCTGCTCAAATCGCCTCCTCACCCCGCACAGAAGACTGTGTAGGCTGCAAGCGTTGTGAAACTGCCTGTCCCACCGACTTTTTGAGCATCCGGGTTTACCTGGGCGCTGAAACAACTCGTAGTATGGGTCTAGCATATTGAGGAATTTGCCCCAAATTTCTCATCAGACTCACAATTAACCGTTTCCATAGCAAGCTTTTTTAGCATCGTAGGGTGGGTACTGCCCACCTTACTAGGTGACTTTTAAGCGTACAACTTCAAAAACCATAAAAATACCTTAGTGGCACAAGGAGCATCTTGCTCCTTTTTTTTTGAGGAAACCAGCAGTAAAAGTTCTTTATTTTCCAAGCCATAGCAGGTAACAGGTAATAGGTAAATACGGTTCAGTTAAGGTGATGAGAGTTGATTTCTCAATTTCTGCTTACTTATCAGACAATGAGCAAGATTTGGGGGAGAATCCCCCAAACCCCCAATCGGGGGACGGTTGCGTCCCCCAAACCCCCTGCAAAATAATTCTTTCGTTTTTTGTTGAGTAACTATAGCGTTTCCAATTCTGGTATGGTACAAAATTACCCCTCCCCAACCCTCCCATTGGCAAGGGGAGGGTGCGCGAAAGCGCGGGTGGAGTATATTTCATGTGCTTGGGAATTGCTATATTTGTTGGTTGTGTTGTGATTTAGTTTTCTTCTCTGAACCGTATTGGGTGATAGGTGACAGGTGAGAGAGTTAAAAGTCTTTATTGTCTAAGTTTTATCGCTTACCGATGTCTTAACTACCTTGGCTACAGCTATAAAAACTTGTGACAAAACTTCACCTTTGTGCTAAACACTATACTGGATCTAATAATCCTAAAACCAAAATGGTGTGAGCAATGTGTGGAATCGTTGGGTATATAGGCACTCAAGCAGCAACAGAAATTTTACTGTCTGGTCTGGAAAAACTAGAGTACAGAGGCTACGATTCTGCGGGAATAGCCACAATTTGGGAAGGTGAAGTTAATTGCATCAAGGCAAAAGGTAAACTACATAACCTGCGTTCTAAACTCGAACAGGTAGACAACCCATCATCCATTGGCATTGGTCACACTCGTTGGGCAACTCATGGTAAACCAGAAGAACATAACGCCCATCCTCATCTAGACATGGTGGGGCGAATAGCAGTTATTCAAAATGGTATTGTTGAAAATTACCGCGAATTAAGAGAAGAATTAAAGCAAAAAGGATATGAGTTTCGTTCGGAAACTGATACTGAAGTAATTCCCCATTTAATAGCCGAATATTTAAAGAATCCCCCATCTCTCCCTCTCGCCTCCTCCCCTTCGCCTTTTCTAGAAGCGGTACGCCAAGCGGTAAACCACCTAAATGGGGCATTTGCGCTGGCAATTATTTCGGCTGACTATCCCGACGAATTAATTGCTGTGCGCCAACAAGCACCTTTAGTGATTGGATTTGGTCAAGGGGAATTTTTCTGTGCTTCGGATACACCAGCGATCGTTGCTTACACCCGCGCAGTATTACCCTTAGATAATGGGGAAATTGCCCGCCTTACACCTTTAGGCGTGGAAATCTATAACTTTGCTGGCGACAGGTTGAAAAAGCAACCCCGAATGCTTAACTTGAGTCCCACAATGGTAGAAAAACAGGGATTCAAACACTTCATGCTCAAAGAAATTTATGAGCAACCAGGAGTAGTCAGAGCTAATTTAGAAGCTTACTTTCATAATTCGGGCGATACATCTCATTCCCCTATTAATCTTGGCTTATCTGAGTCACTGTACGCAGATTTAGAACAAATTCATATCGTCGCCTGTGGTACAAGCTGGCACGCGGCTTTAGTGGGCAAACACTTATTAGAACAATTGGCAGAAATTCCCACTCAGGTACACTATGCTTCTGAATATCGCTATGCACCATCACCATTAACACCAAATACATTAATTATTGGTGTTACCCAGTCTGGGGAAACTGCTGATACTTTGGCAGCTTTAGCAATGGAAAAAGAACGCCGCCAAGGGAAAGACGCAAAATATCAAGCACGACTTTTAGGTATTACTAATCGCCCAGAAAGCAGCCTCGGTCACATGGTACCGCATATCATCAGTACCTTAGCCGGAATTGAAATTGGTGTTGCAGCCACCAAAACTTTTATCGCGCAATTAATGGCGTTTTATGCTTTGGCATTGGATTTAGCTGCTCGTCGTCAAACAGTTTCTCAAGTAACTATAGAGAAAATTATTGCGGGATTGCGGCGAATTCCTCAAGAAATTGAAGAAACTTTAGCCAGCCAAGAACGTTTAACTGAACACCTAGCCCACGAATTTGCTGATACTCAAGATTTCATTTTTTTAGGTAGAGGGATTAACTTCCCCATTGCTTTAGAAGGGGCTTTGAAATTAAAAGAAATCAGCTATATTCACGCCGAGGGTTATCCGGCTGGAGAAATGAAACATGGCCCCATTGCGCTATTAGATGCGAAAGTTCCAGTTGTGGCGATCGCAGTTCCTGGTAGTGTGTATGAAAAAGTAATTTCCAATTCCCAAGAAGCCAAAGCCAGAGATTCTCGCTTAATTGGTGTAACTCCCGTTAAAGACGGCGAAGCAGCAGAAATCTTTAATGATTTACTCCCCGTTTCATCAGTCGATGAATTACTATCGCCTATCCTCACAGTTGTACCTTTGCAACTACTGGCGTATCACATCGCCGCCCGTCGTGGTTTAGATGTCGATCAGCCCCGGAATTTGGCAAAATCGGTAACGGTTGAGTAAATTAATTCTGGTTTTCTTTAAATAATATTTGTAGAGTAGATGAGATTAATTCTGGATGCGATTATTATATTACATCCAGAATTATTTTTTTGGGCATTGTCTACAGCATTGTTGTGTCTATCTCGCCAGCACTGATTTGTTAGATGGTAATTTCAGCTTGTCTAGCCACATACCAACTCCCATAGCAAATTGATTGCATATCCAATATATTCGGAATCTTGATGTTCGTTAATCCATTGAGAAAGAGTAATGACTACACTATGAGTTTTTTTGTCGATTTTATTCAGCGCAACTGCGGCTCTAGAACGCACAATATATTCTGAGTCTTTGAGGAGTTCTATTAACCCAGAAATTGCTGCTTCTGTACCTATATTACCTAACGCAACTGCGGCTCTAGAACGCACATCAGATTCTGAGTCTTTGAGGAGTTCTATTAACCCAGAAATTGCTGCTTCTGTACCTATATTACCTAACGCTTCTGCGGCTCTAGAACGCACATCAGATTCTGAGTCTTTGAGGAGTTCTATTAACCCAGAAATTGCTGCTTCTGTACCTATATTACCTAACGCAACTGCGGCACTAGAACGCACATCAGATTCTGAGTCTTTGAGGAGTTCTATTAACCCAGAAATTGCTGCTTCTGTACCTATATTACCTAACGCTTCTGCGGCTCTAGAACGCACATCAGATTCTGAGTCTTTGAGGAGTTCTATTAACCCAGAAATTGCTGCTTCTGTACCTATATTACCTAACGCTTCTGCGGCTCTAGAACGCACATCAGATTCTGAGTCTTTGAGGAGTTCTATTAACCCAGAAATTGCTGCTTCTGTACCTATATTACCTAACGCAACTGCGGCACTAGAACGCACATCAGATTCTGAGTCTTTGAGGAGTTCTATTAACC
>NZ_JADEWI010000053.1 GCF_015207705.1 Nostoc sp. LEGE 06077 | reverse complement strand
TTGGTTTTCTTCTTTTGCGGTAGTAATGGCTCTATAAGTTCCCACTCTTTGTCGCTAATCGCTACTGGAATATGGCATTTATTTTTGATCTTAGCTCGTCGTCAAAGATCCCAAATGGGTTCTATAGTATTTTGGAGACTGGCGTTTCACACTATTGTTCGTCACTAATTTTTGCTCATCGTGGGAAAATAGGTCTAATTATTAACCTAGAATTAAACAGTAGTTTTACTGACACTAATCAATATACAAATAACCTTCAATATTTCTGATAAATATTTATGACATGAGTAATTATCTCAAATATCCAAGCACATCAAAGCTAATGGTAGGCGTTGGTACGTGGAAAACACTCTAGGACTGGGGACAAACACTGCCACTTCTCAACATCTCCACCATCAGGCGTGCGATCGCCGAGGGTTGGTGTGATAATCCGACTGTCTATTCATCAATAGCTGCAAGAGTGGAGCCAAGGGCAGTACCAATTCTATATGAAGATGCGCCAAACTGCGTTAAACTTGGCGGATGGTTGTAGGTCGGTGGTGTGCGATTGGGTGGCGATGGTGTAGATCTAGTAGTTATAAACTCATTTATCCCTGTAATATTTAATCTGCATGATGATTCAAGCTACAGGAGTAAAGAAGATGTCTAATTTTGTCAAAGGTGGCTGTCTATGTAAAGCGGTGAGCATATCCACAACAAATATGAATAATATCGTAGGAGCTTGTCATTGTGGTATGTGTAGAAAGTGGGGCGGAGGAGCAATGTTTGCCATTGAGTGTGGCAGTAATGTTAGTTTTGAGGGAGCAGAAAATATCGGCGTTTATCAATCTTCCGAATGGGCAGAACGTGGATTCTGTAAGAAGTGTGGCAGCCATCTATTTTTCCGATTGAAACAAAATAACCAATACTTTATACCTGCTGGAATCTTCGATAACACAGAAGGTCTAATTTTTGAACATCAGGTTTTTATCGATGAGAAGCCCGAATATTACTCTTTTGCTAATGAAACTAAAAACATGACAGGAGCAGAGTTGTTTGCACAGTTTACACAGACATCAGAAAATTAACCCTCTTTTATTACTACGAGAAGAGAAAAATCTAGCCCCAGCTTTGAATGTAAACAACAGAATGAACTGGGCACTCGTACATCTACTTTGTCATCTCAGCACTTTTATTGAAAATAGACCTCAAATAGGGGTTTGAAATTATTCTCTGCCGAAGGTAACAAAAGAGGGACTATGTTTGAACAACAACCTCAAAATTTACAGCTTCATGTTCAACAGTTAGCTCAGGAAGCACTACAAAAAGCACAGCCCTCTACTTGGTTTGACGTTTTGTATGCCGAAGCTCAAGGTGACGCAACACAAATTCCTTGGGCTAAGTTATCCCCTCACCCTTATCTGCAAGAATGGTTAGCTCATCATCAACCATTCGCTCTGGGACAAAAAGCATTAATCATCGGTTGCGGTTTGGGAGATGATGCTGAAGCTCTAGCAAAACTAGGTTTTGAGGTAACAGCTTTTGATATTTCTCCAACTGCGATCGCTTGGTGTCAACAACGATTCCCTGATTCTTCGGTTAACTACATAGTTGCAGATTTGTTTGCTCTTCCAGCACAATGGCATCTTGCTTTTGACTTTGTGTTCGAGTGTCGTAACATTCAAGCTTTGCCTTTAAATGTGCGTTCTCTAGTGATTTCTTCAATTGCCTCCCTGGTCGCTCCTGATGGCACACTTTTGTTGATCAACCGTGTTCGAGATACCGAAGTAGAACCAAGTGGCCCACCTTGGCCACTATCAGAGGAGGAACTCAAACTGTTTGAAAGTTTGGGATTACGACAGGTAGAAAAAATTGTATACCAAGAATCTGAGCAATTTAATGTTGAGCAAGTGCGGATTGAGTATCAGAGGACATAATTAGATTATTTTTAGTTCCGATTTTTAGAGATACCTCCCAACTGTAAATCGATTTGATAAACATCCCTTGCAGAATTTGATTGCTGGATTAAACATCAATATTTATCTGTTCTATCTGTCTGGCCGCTTTGTCCCAAAGCTTGGCAGAATTTTCGTCTTTCCAGTGAGTTCGCAAATTTTCGGCTTTTTTATGACAAATACGTTCTAACATTTCTAAAACTGCTGCCAATGTTAATTGGTCAACAATCGACTCTAAAGAATCCATGTATTCTTTAGTCATAATCACCCTCGTCAATTACTTATAAATATACCCATCAGTTGGAAGTTTGAATTGTTGATTATGCTATTTTATCTTTACCTTAGCTTAACCAAACGCTTTGTACATTCCTGCTTTGGGATTCTTTATACAAAGAGCTTAGAAACGAAGATAACTATTAACTAGGAGAGTTGCGTGTTCTGCCAAGACGCGTGTCTAAATGCTACTTTCTGACAAAGTTAGACGGGTCTTGATCTCGTCGATGCTGAGTCGGAATGGGGTCTGGCTGTCCATCACCAGCAAGGGCTGCGGTTTTCTCCAATGATTCCCTCAATCGCTTGGCCGCATAAATGGACATATCTCGCGGGACATTAATGCGATCACGCAGATATCGTAGAGCGACATCAGACCCCAATGGAGGTATACACTCAACCCCTGTCATCATATGTGTTAAAGCACAACGTAAGGCTTGATCAAACAAGCTATCATCTGAGGGGTTGACGCGGATAATATTGATGCGATGCTCGATAGTTCTTTGAAGAGCTTCCATACGTGAGTTTTCTGGTTCTGGATAAGTAACATCTGGTAGTCCAAACCAGGGGCCGTTATCTACCCGCGCTTTATTGAGAAGCATCTGGGTTTCGCCATTTTCCCAACAGCCACCCATCTGAGGCGGCAAATCATGTACGTGGGTGTGGAAGTCGCTCTGAGTACCGCGGTAGGTATGTCGGCTTTCCATTGCCGCAAACCATGCGCTCAAACGAGGGTTTTCCTCTCGCAGTGAGTAACCCTTATAGTAGTAAAGGCTGGCATTCATCCGTTCCAGATATGGCGTAAAAATGACATCGACGATGCCGAAGTTCTCTAGAAAATAAGGGCTTGATGTGTGACCTAAAGCCTCCTCGACCTTAGCTACCACTGTGATAAATTGTTCTCGGTTGCGTTTTTCTTGTTGAGCGGAAATTGCTGGGTAGCACAGCCAAGCGCACCAGGCTCTAAATAAAAGCCGTTCTAATTGGCGTAGAGGCAGCACCGTGCGATCTTCCATTCCTTGGTTTAATGGACCAAAAACCTTTTCCAAAGCAATCAAAATGTCATCGCTTTCTTTAATAATCCGTCCATCTAACTCAATTGCCGGGAGCATTCCTGATGGCACCTTACGTTTGTACCAACTTTCTTTCTCCCCATAGCAAAACATTGTCACTTTTTCAATGCGGTAGGCGATCTGTTTTTCTTCTAGCCATAACCAAACTTTTTGACAGTAAGGACACCAAGCGTGGTTATCGCGGTACAGTGTTAAGCGCACTTCCGATTCCGGCTGACCAAACAAGCGCAACCTAGCTTTAGCATTAGTAAGACCATTTACAGTATCTATTTGATAGTTAGTGAGGGATTCTAGTTCTTGCCAGCTTAAGGGTGCGGTAGTCATAAAGTGAGTTGTGCAGGGCAATACTTAGGACTTTTCTTGACTCTACAATATCTTGAATTTGGGCTACAACTATATTTATTAGCTTGTTTCTTATAAAGATGACTTTGGTATGCTTTGGAGCAAATGGCTTTTTATAACCAAAGGTTAAATTTGCCTTAGCCGCGCAATACGCAATACTTAACTATACCCTTCACGCTCACAGTATGGCTAAAACGAAAAAATCAGAAACTATTGCTAAAACAACAGTTAACCCTTCTCCAAATGCGCTATATGTGCTAGAGGTATTTTTAGTTGAAGGGCCAATTACAGAAGAATTTGCAGCAAAGAATCCAGTCGTGTCTCGAACAATTGAGATTAAGGGCAGCAATACTTTAGCCCAACTGCATAAAATCATCTTCAAAGCATTTGACCGAGAAGATGAACATATGTACGAATTTCAAGTTGGCGGCAAGGGGCCGCAAGATCCAAATGCCAGACGCTACTGCTTAAAAGAAGCATTTTCCAGTTCTGACTTGACACCAGCACCTACAGGAGATGTTGCTAGTACATCAATTGCATCGTTGGGTTTATCAATTGATGATGCTTTTGGTTACTGGTTTGATTTTGGGGATGATTGGTGGCACCAGATTGATGTCCAAATCATTTCAGATACAGTTCCATCAGGCAAATATCCTAAAATCCGAGAACGAGTCGGGGCCAGTCCACCTCAGTACGCTAATTTTGAATAACAGAAAAAGCTGCGCTATTTGAAAAATAAAATGGTAAGTATTCAGGAGTCAGAAGGGGTAAAGATGCAGAGAAATATTGAATAAATCAATTTGCTAATTTTATAGAGACTTATTCATTCTGACTTCTGGCTCCTGAGTGCTGAATTCTTATATTTTGAATTTTGCATTTAAGAGCATTCATTTGAAACAAAACAATTGTGAATACTTATGGCAACTAGCAAGCAGATTAATTTGAATTACGGATGTTTCCTGAATCCTCAAAATAAGAAGATAGTTGTTAATGTCAAAACGGGTGATATTTTAAGTTTAGTCACCCAAGAATTGAAAACTCGTTACTCTCCTGAAACTCAAAAACTCGCGCTAGAAGAGAGTGCAAAGTTAATACCTGATTATGTACTTCAAGAATTATTCCAGCAACAGCAGATGGTAAATGTTAACCCTGATAGTTTAATTGTGGTCAACAGCGAAATCAAAAAAGCAGAGGTTGATGAGTTCGGTTTTGAGTTAAATGTCGAAGTATATTTTGTAGTTGGAGATGAAAGAGGTCAAAATCATTTTCGTGCTAATCGAATAGTTCTGTGGTCAGATATCTGGGGCAATGAGGAACAGCTTTTCGATTTAGAAGATGAGTTGGGTGAGCAATTTTGGACAGACTATAAAATACAGCTACTCTTTGATAACCAAGAGCAACAAACCATTGAATTGGAAGTATCCCAAACAGATGATTTTCCAGTTAGGTTACAATTTTACCCTTCACTTCAAAGGTTTTTGCCATTTATAGATACCTTTGCAGCTAATAGTTTTCATGATTTCTGAGTTCTCGGTTAATTGCTCCCTTGAATTTTTAACATGGGTTTTGGTGTAATGTCTTTGTCATGAACACTCTTGGCTTGATAGTGGAAATGAAAAAGACTACACAGCAAATGTTTGGCCAATGTACACTCAGCAGTAGTGAAGATCGGCGATCTCACTTCTACACAAATTCTGACTATCGCTTGAGGAGAATAAAACATGATGCAATGGCTAAACGAACCTGCCCAATGGACGCAGACTGCTCATCAAGTTTCGTTGACAACCGACTCAAAAACTGACTTTTGGCGAACAACTCATTATGGCTTTATTCGAGATAATGGTCACTTCTTTTACCAAACACTCAGCGGTGATTTTACAGCAGAGGTAAAAATTACTGGGCAGTATCAGGTGTTGTATGACCAAGCTGGACTCATGGTACGCGAAGATGAAAGTACTTGGCTCAAGTGCGGAATTGAGTATGTGGATGAGGTTCAAAATGTCAGTGCTGTCGTGACGCGAGATTTTTCAGATTGGTCTGTAATTGAACTTTTGCTGTCTCCAGAATCTCTGTGGTTGCGAGTTCAGCGTCGAAAAGAAGCAATTGAGGTGCAGTATTCCCTGAATGGTCAACACTATCACTTGTTGCGGCTGGCATACCTAACTCCAGCCCAGACGTTGCAAGTTGGTTTAATGGCAGCATCCCCACAAGGAGATGGGTGTAGGATTGTTTTTGAAGATTTTAAAATTACTCAATCTTAGCAACATTCGATAACAGAATTTTTTCAATGTCCACTTCGCTCTACCAAATAGCGTTTAAACTTAACTCCTTGGCGGTCTACAATTTCAGTGTCGTAGATGTAGAAGCCAAACTTTTGAAATAAGCCTAAGCTAAATTCACTTGCTTCGGCATATAAACGCTCAATTTTGTGCATCTGAGCATATTCTAAAATTTTCTCCATTAATGTAGAGCCAATCCCTTGACGAATGAGATCACTCCTGACATAAGTAGAAGTAACATGGCCCTCTTCTGCAATCCCCGCAAAACCTAAAATTCCCGTTTCATCAGTGGCTATGAATGTTGTGGCTGCCAAAATGAACTGTTTAAAAGCATCTCTATCCGATGCAAAAGCTGCCCACAGTTGGGTTTGCTCTGGAGAGTAGCGTTCGGGTGCGATCGCCAAAACTGTGCTTTGATACAGTTGGGCTAATGCCGGAATATCCAATTCTTCAGCAATGCGAATATCCATATTCGTTAATGCCATCTCGTGAAAAGTTTAGCATGAAGTTCCTGCAACAAGTCTCATTTTAACTCCACCTTTAGTACCTAATAGAAACCCTCTACGTGCTGGATGAACTGGAGCTTTCTCTTCTAATTTCAGTCGATAATTTAAAAGAATAGTTGCTAAAATTAATTTCATTTCAAACAAAGCAAATACTTGCCCTAGACATTGACGAGAGCCACCTCCAAAAGTCCAAAATTCATAAGGTGAGTATTTCCGATTGAGAAACCTTTGGGGTTGAAATTCATCTGGTTGAGGATATAAATCTTCTCGACGATGAGTTAGATAAATGCAAGGTGTCACATACGTTCCAGAAGCAACTTGATACCCTCTTAAATTGACAGAGCGTAAAGTAATTCTAGGGAAAGTGAAAAGAACTACAGGATAAATTCTTAAGGTTTCTTGGCAAACTGCTGTGAGGTAAGGTAGTTGAGTAATTTTGAGAGGGTCGGGATTATCTAAACTTTGTAACTCATACAATAGTTTCTCATAAACTTCTGGTTGTTGATGAATCCAATACAAAGCCCAAGCAATAGCAGTAGCAGTCGTTTCGTGACCAGCATTCAGCAAAGTTAACAGGTTGTCTCTTAATTCAGCATCATTCATGCCCTCTCCATTTTCATATTCTGCTTTCATTAGCAAACTCAGAATATCGAAACGCAAGGTTTGCATTTGTTGGCGACGCTCCAATATTTCTGCCATTAAGTTTTCATCAATCTGTTTTCTTAAACGCAGAAATTTTCCCCAAGGACTCCAAGTACCTAAATCCTTCTGTAGAGATGGAAGCAATAAAACACTGGCACTGAGTGGTGAACTAGTCAAAGACAGCCAAGTTGTCATAAGATTTTTCAGGTTTTCTAGCCTTAAGCCCTCATTTATCCCAAAGACTACTTTTAAAATGATCTTCATGGTAATGTTTTCAGTTAAATGGCGAGCAATGAAAACTTCGTCTGGTTTAATATTTTGTATTACTTGTTGGGTTATTTCACAAATTTGTTGCCCATAATTCAGCATCTGTTCTCCATGAAACGGAGGCATTATTAGCTTTCGCTGACGTTGATGTCGTTCTCCGTCTTGTACAATTAATGAGTTTTCTCCAAGCTGAGGCTTGAATATTTCATTAGCGGCACCTGGAGCATCAAGTATTTTATTGGCTGGATTAAATAATTCTTGAAGATCCTGGGGATGACTAACAACTAAAGTTTCTAGATTGCCAAAACTATTAGTAAAGAAAATATCTCCATAATCTTTGGCGCAACGATCTAAAAATCCTAATGGTTTTAGGATTGATTCAATTTGCTGGATAAATTTAGGAGTTTTCAGTTTCTCAATTTGTTTAATTGTCATACCTTTAATATTCTGAAAGTTATTTTGTACAAGTTTGATTATTTTGATTTCTATCTTGGGATAAATTTGCTATTAATCAATTACTAATCAGTAACAGATGCTAAGATTAAAGCATAAAGGCTAGTATTTTCTATCATGGACAATAGACTAGACCAAACTAATTTTTAGTAACTGCACTATGAAGCCTCTATCACTGCTGTCACATATAACATTAACCTAGCCCTATCGACTGCCTGTTTCTGCAAAGTATTGCTTGTTATTTTGTAGAAAAACATTTAAATATTCCTGAGATTTACAACTTAATAATTAAAAAATTATCAGAAAAGTGAGGTTATTAACATTCTATATTTTAATCATTGACGCTGGTTGAGTACTGAAAAATTTGACATTGCAGGGGTTTGCAACGAGTTAAGGCGGTTGCGGATCAATCCTCAGCCTTGCTTGGGCGTGATCAAGAAGCATTGGGAAAATGTTCAGGGGGCGATTACACAAGTGAAGGATGCGTAGACGCTTGCGGCTTGTCGCAGACATCGCAGAAGGTTGGTGTGATAATCCGACTGGGCTTTTTATCAATTCCTGCAAGATAGGCTAAGGGCAAGAACACCGTTACCACAGATGTTAGTGCTTAGTTTGAGTGGGCGAGGCGGCAACGGATTGTGTTGGCGATGTCAGGTAATGTTGTTTATACCCCGGATGGGGCTGCTGTTGAGTTGCGGGAGATGATGCAAAGGTTTCCGGGTGGAGTAAATATGTGGATAAATAAAAGAAGTTAAGATATATTAAGATTGTCTAATTAAGGAAAATTATCTACCTAGCAAGAAAACAGGAAAAAAGCCTCCTAAAACTGCAAGGTAAAACGTAATAATTCAGTACCCAGGAGTCAGAAGCCAGAATAGTAAAGTATTTGTAGGATTAGTAAATTGATTCATCAAATAGTTCTCATTATTTTCTAACTCTTCTGACTCCTGAATTCTTACGATAAAACTATAAAAAAACCAGGTGTCTTGAGATGAATTTAACATCAGCAGTTAAGAAAGCTAGGGTTAATTCTGCGTTTAAGCAACTCATGTCTGTACATTGGATAATGTTCGCCTGTTATTTAGTTTTATTTACCACGGGTTCAGGTATGGCGCGTCTATCCCGTGGAACTTTCTTTAGATCAGAATTATATGATTTTCATAAATCAATCGGAGCTTTGGTAGTAGCTTTGCTGACTTGGCGGATTTTAGTTTTGTTGCGGGTATGGTGGCGAAAATATACTAAAAATCTGCCAAGGGTTACTTCTGAATGGACACGTAAATTTATACTGCATACTTTTCTTTATTTCTTAATGTTTGCAGTTCCCGTCAGTGGGTTCTTTTTTTCTAATTCTTATCAAAGTAATAATGTCCGTTTTTTTGGGTTGACTTTACCGGATTTTTTTCCACAAAACTCCCTTTTAGTAGACTTAGGTAGAAGCATTCATTTTTGGATAGCCTATACATTTTTGGCTTTAATTCTTCTGCATACGCTACAACAATGGAAAGTTATAAGAGCCAACTGGCGGAGGTTTAAAGCCTTTTTTATCACGAAAAGACTTAAGAATAGTGCCTAATTAAGGAGCCTGACTTTTCCCGTTAAGCGGAGGCTAAATCTGATTTAAATGTATCTAAGCAGGAAATTGCAGAGGTTTGTAATGAGTTAAGGCGGTTGCGGATAAATCCTCAGCCTTGCTTGGGCGTGGTCAAGAAATATTGGGATAATGTTCAGGGGGCGATTGCTCGTGTAAAAGATGCGTAGACGCTTGCGGCTTGTCGCAGACATCGCAGAAGGTTGGTGTGATAATCCCACTGAGCTATTTATCAATTCCTGCAAGCGTGGGGCTAAGGGGAAAAATACCGTTACCGCAGATGTGAGTGAATGGTTCGAGTGGGCGAGGAAGCAGAGGATCGTGCTGGCGATGTCTGGTAATGTTGTTTATACCCCGGATGGGGAGGCTGTTGAGTTGCTTAACAAAGTAAGATAGATTAAAATTCCCAAAAATATTTTCAAATTCCCAAAAATATCTTCGATGCAATCCCCAAGATTTGGACTGAATGCACTTGCTATTTTATTGACTATCTTTGCCATTGAGAGTGGGCTGGTAAACTATCACCCTATTCAAAGGCGAGCTGTTGCAGGACAATTAATTGCTAATTCTCAGGTTTTTTCTCAAATCTCAGAAGCTCAAAAACTTTTAGCAGACAAGCTTTTTGAGCAAGGTGATCAACAACTTGATAAAAGCCAATTTCTAAGTGCATTACAGTCTTTTCAACAAGCATTAAATATTTATCGAGCAATTGGCGATCGCCTTCATACAGCCGCAACTCTCAATAAATTAGGAGAAGTTTATCGTCATCAAGGACAAACTCAAACTGCTCTCCAACATCATGAGCAAGCCTTGGCAATTACACGCGAATTAGGCAACCATACAGGGGAAGCGGCATCTTTGCATCACATCGCCGCAGTTTACGAAATCCAAGGGCAGTACAAAAATGCTGTGCAATTCTACCAGCAAGCTTTATTAATGCGGCGTGAGGTAAAAGATAAATCTGGGGAAGCGATTACTTTGATTGGCTTGGGAAATACTTACGTTAGCTATATTAAATCGCAACTTTACTACCAGACGATCAAAAAGCCGGAGGAAATTAAGTCTTACTTGGAGGTAAGAAAATATTACCAGCAAGCCTTAATGATTATGGAGGCTTTGGGCGATCGCGCGGGAGTTGGTTGGAGTCTCAACGGTATTGGCATGACTTACGCCGCAGTAGATCAAAAAGAACAAGCTGTAAAATATTACGAACAAGCCTTAGCCAAGATGCGCCAAGCAGGCGATCGCATCGGTGAAGCTACAGTAATGTTGAATTTGAGCAAAGATTACAACTGGGGAATCGACAATCAACGGGAATCTCGCCCGATTTCTCTGGATTTCTCCGAACCAGCTTTAGCTATTGTCCGCGAAATTGGCGATCGCCCGTTAACAGCAAAAATCCTGATTGAGATCGCCTCCACCTACAAAAATAAAGGACAACAGCCGCAAATTGCCCTGGAGTGTTATCAACAGGCTTTAGCAATAGCGCGAGAAATTGGTGATCGCCCCCTAGAAGAGCAAATCCTGAATAATCTAGGCTATATTTACCATAGCCAAGGCTACCCACAAACGGCGCAGGAGTATCAAGAACAAGCCTTAGCCATCAGACAGGAAATGGGTGTCCATGTGGGGTGGGTGACAAATATTGTCAAACAGGCAATTTTGGTGACTTACAACATACCCCAAAAAAGACCAACTTTAATTACACTCCTGACAGGGGAAGCACTCATCCACTACCGCAACGGTTTAGAACACGCCAAGTTTGGAAGATACCCAGCCGCCTTGTCATCCTATCAGCAAGCTTTAGCGATCGTCCGTCAGCAAAAAAATCGTCCCTGGGAATGGGTAATTCTCAATCAAATGGGGACAATTTACGAAAGTCTCGGACAGTTACAAGTAGCCTTAGATGCCTATCAGCAAAGCTTGGCAATTCGTCGGGAAGTTGATGAACAGGCAACAAAAACACCAATTCCCCATACAATTCGGGTAGCCTTTGGTACTGATGTCAATATTCATCACCCAGAGGGAATCAAACTAGAAGATGGACTCAGCAATGGTTTGATTAAGGTAGGGGAAGGAAAACCAATCAAAACTGCCATCACGACTGTTGAACCCGCAGAAATAGCCGAGATAGAGAAACGCGGACAACGGCTAGAAGTAATCGCTGGGGTAGCCGGATGGCAAAACTTTGCCGAAAACGAAGCCGAAAACACTTTAGCTAATATTGCAGATATCTACAAAACTCTAGGACAATACCAAACTGCTTTGCAATTCTACAAAGAAGCCTTGGCAATCATCAATGCAGAAATGTCCAGCCCAGAAAATGCCGAAGTTCGTTGGCGCAGAGAGGAATTGTCACCAGGAGATTATCGCCAGCAGGAACAGCGAATTAAAAGAAGCATGGGTGCAGTTTACGCAGTATTAGGACAGTATCAAACTGCCTTGGATTATTATCAGCAATCTCTGGCAATTGTGGATATGGAGAACAGCAGCCACAGCTTGGTTAATCAAAAACCGATACTGTTAACGCAAATTGGGGAAATCTTCGCCAATTTAGGACAGTATGAAGCGGCGTTGACAGCCTATCAGCAAGCATTAGCGATCGCTCGTGATCCTCAAACTCAAGATAACTATTTTGTACCAGAACAACAAATCCGCCAATTTGGACAACAGGAATTATTTCGCTGGACAAGAATACCCTTTGAAAAGCCAGATCAAGACGCAATTCTCAACAGTATCGCCGCAATTTACGCCAAATTAGGGCAGAAGCAAACAGCGCAGGAGTATCGTGAGCAAGCAAATACATTACAGCGTGAAATTAGCAACCGTAATCTAGAAAGTATTACTGGTCAAAAAGCAGTTTTAATTACGGAAGTTGGTAGGGATGCAGCGAAAAAAACCCTTGTGCAAGTACACCCACTGGAAGGAGAAGCAGTAGTTTTGTTTGCCAAGGGAAACAGTTACGCGACTCAAGGACAATATCTCAAAACTCAGTACCAAGCTGCATTACAAGCTTACCAGCAAGCCTTATCAATTGTTCGCCAGCAAAAAAATCGCCCTTGGGAGGGGATAATTCTCACCCAGATGAGTGCCGTTTACAAACAATTAGGAGAACATCAAGCCGCTACTCAAGTTGATCAACAAGCCTTGGCAATTAGACAGGAAATCGCAAAACAAAGTGAGAAAACAGCAACTCTCCTGAGTAAAACGCCATTGAGCGGGGCTTTTGATGGCGAACAAATCGAGATTCGCTTTTCATCTGGAAAAATTACGACTTTTAACCCCGTAGGTGGCGTGATTTTCTTTGCTCAAACACCAGAAAAATTGAAAGCTGATCAACTGTATGAAGCAGGTTGGGGGCAGTATATCAAAAGCGAATATGCCAGAGCCATCAAAACCTTTGAGGCAGCTTTATTAATTTATCAACAAATAGAAGATAAAACAGGTACGGGCAGAACTTTGTTCCACCTGGGAGACGTTTATCATCGCCAAAGAAATTACCAGCAGGCGTTGAAATATTATCAGCAAGCTTTGGCAATTCAACAAAAGATCGGCGATCGCGGTTGGGAAAAATCCAGCCTCAAAGCCATAGCAGCAATTTATACAAATCAAGCTAGTGAATTTTTGAGAGTAGGTAAATATCAAGCAGCCTTAGAAAAATACCAGCAAGTCTTGGAGATTGCCAAAAAAATAGGTGATGAGCCAAGGCAATGGCGGACTTTCCATCAAATGGCAATCATTTACAGCAATTTAGGGGAGTATAAATTAGCTCTGGATTACTATCAAAAAGCCTTACCCATCCAGCAAGAAATTTTAGGCGACTGGGTAGGAATTGAATTTAATATGGGGAAGATTTATGAAGTGCTGGGACAATACGAACTTGCGTTAAAATCTTATCAGGAAGCCTTAAAAATCGCCAAACGACCTGCACTGATTGACTCAGACGGGAAATGGATCGGAGATATTGACGGTGAAGTCAACGCCCTGAATGCGATCGGCAGTATTTATTACAGACAAGAAAAGTATGAATTAGCATTAGACTTCCACCAGCAAGCCTTAACAGTGCTGGCAAAAATTAACAATAAAGAACTGCAAAAATTTCTCAAAGGAACAACATATTACAATATTGGGATTGTTCACCTCAAACAAAGACAATATCAATTAGCTTTAGATTATTTGCAAACAGCTTTGAAGATTTATCAACAATTAAAATTTAGACGGGCAGAAGGGATAACTTTCCATGCGATCGCCAAAGTTTATTTAGAGCAAGAACAATATGAATTAGCCGGGAAATTATTACAGCAAAGTTTAGTTATTGCTCAAGAAATTGGCAACAAAGAAAGCGAAGGACATATCCTTAATACTATTGGTAACTTACTCGAAAAACAGAGCCAACCAGAATTAGCAATTATCTTCTTTAAACAATCAGTAAATGTGCGAGAAGCGATTCGGAATAATATTCGGGAATTAAGTAAAGAACAACAGCAATCTTATACAGAAACCATTGCCAAAGATTATCGCCATTTAGCAGATATCCTGCTGCAACGCAACCGAATTTTAGAAGCGCAACAAGTACTAGACTTGCTCAAAGTCCAAGAAATTGACGACTATCTCCGCGACGTGCGAGGAAGTGAAAAAACGGCGACTGGTGTTGTGGAACGTCCCCAAGAACGGCAAATTCGAGAGGTGATGCAAGCAGAATTTGAGCAAGCGATCGCCCTTGGTAGAGAACTCGCCCAACTGGAAAACATTAGTGTGAGCAGCCGCACTCCAGCCCAGAAACAGCGTATTTTAGAATTACGCAAAATTCAGCAGACACTAGCCAAAGACTTTAACACCTTCCTCGATAGCCCGAAAGTGCGCGAATGGATCGCCCAACTCCAGCAAACCACCCAAGGGCAGAATTTTAACCTGGAATCCTCCGCCAGTGCCTTACAAGATAACTTAAAACAACTTCAGCAAGGCGCAGTCATACTGTATCCTCTAGTATTGAGCGATCGCTTAGAACTAGTTTTAGTCACTCCCTACGCACCGCCAATCCGCCGCACCGTGGCTGTCACCCAAGAAGAACTCAACCGAGCAATTTTAGAATTTCGCACCACCTTACCAAAACGTACCCCAAAAATCAAAGTTCCAGCCCAAAAACTCTACGATTTGCTGATTAAACCCCTAGAAAATGACTTAGCACAAGCACAAGCTAAAACTATCATCTACGCTCCCGACGGACAACTGCGTTATGTTCCCCTCGCCGCCCTTTATGACGGTCAAAAATGGTTAATTGAACGCTTCCGCATCAATAATATTACTGCCGTCAGCTTAACCAACCTCAACACCAAACCCCACAATCAATTAAATGTATTAGCGGCAGCCTTTACCCAAGGCAACTATAGTTTTCAGGTAGGATCTCAGCAGTTTGACTTTTCCGGTTTACCCTTTGCCAGTTTAGAAATCGAAACACTCGCTCAAACCATTCCCAGCACCAAAAAATTATTAGACAAGCAATTCAATTCAGATATTGTGCTGGAAATGAATGATTACGCCATCGTCCATTTAGCAACTCACGCCGCATTTACCACCGGACAGCCAGAAGAATCATTTATTTTGTTAGGAAATGGCGATCGCGTCACCCTCCGAGATATCAAAAACTGGCGATTGCCCAATGTCGATTTAATCGTACTTTCAGCCTGTGAAACCGGATTAGGCGATCAATTTGGCAATGGTAGAGAAATTCTCGGTTTTGGCTACCAGATACAACAAACAGGCGCAAGAGCCGCGATCGCCTCTTTGTGGTCGGTAGATGATGGCGGTACACAAGTACTAATGAATGCTTTTTACAACATCCTTGCCCAAGGCAAAACAACCAAGGCCGAAGCCCTACGTCAAGCGCAAATCGCCCTGATTACGGGAAACTACTCAAAAATGAGTTTTCCGCCCCATAAAAGTAACCTCACTCCACAGGTAAGCGAGCATCTCAGTCATCCTTTTTACTGGTCAGCCTTTATTTTGATTGGCAATGGTTTGTGATCAAAACAGCACCTTTGCGCGGCAGTCGCTTTAAGTTGGGGAACCCGCCTAACGCGCTGCCTTGCTTTTGCGCGAAACAAAATTCATCCCTTTAATTAGTTAGCAACGCCGAAAATCTAATGGCTGCGGCGATCGCTGTCAACTCTGTACTCTGTAGATGAATTTCTTCAGAACCTTGCATAAACAAACACTCTGCGGACTTCCGCGTTCAAATATCTGCAATTAACCGAGCTTTCCTGAGTAAAAATTTCAAAACAGTTTCTTTTTGGGAAATAATATCAGATCTGCCTTGCATTCCCGCTTGAATATGACATAAATGCTGGTTTCTACCAAAACTCAAATTGTCTGGGATGATTGTCACCTCGTAAACAGCAGTTTTGACAACAGTGGAAACAACTTGATTTCCTGAAGGTTTGATTGTATCTTCAGAAATCTGACTAACAACACCTTTAAGAGTACCGTAATCGGGATAAGGACAGGCAGACACCCGCATCTGGACTTCTTGACCTTTAGCTAATTTACTCACATCATCAGGGGCGACGGCAGCCTTGATGACTAAAGGAGCATTGCTAGGGACAATTTGAGCAATTTCCTCACCCTGACGCACCGATTGACCGGGATTTCGCAGATTTAGTTGGGCGACAATTCCATTTTCACTCGCTGTAATTTTAGTTTGGCTGAGATCCATAACCACTTGTTGTAGTTCCCTGGTGTCACGCTGGATCTGATTTTTCATTTGTAGTTGCTGTTGTAACAAAGCTTGCAATTCACGGTTGAGGGTAGCGAGAGTAGCTTGTCCACCAGCAATTTCTTGAGCAATCGTCTCTTGTGCGATCGCTACTTCCGCATTAATCGGATTGAGTGCAGCTTGAGCGCGGCGGAGTTTGGCTTGTTCGGCAATCACAGTTTGTTTTTGCTGGGCAATAATTTGCTTTTGTGCCTCTACCGCCGCTTGTCGCATCTCAATCGCTTGTTTTTGTTGAGCCACATCTAACTGCACTTCCTCTAATTGATTCAAAGACAAAACACCCGCTTGAACTATCTTTTGATAGCGATCGCGTTTAGCTTCCGCCGCACTCATGGCTATTTTTGTTGACTTCAACTGAGCATCAGCCGCACGTAATTCTATCTGGGCTTTGTACCATTCATTTTGCGCTCTGTTTAAATTTGCCTGGGCTGCGGCTACTTCTGCTTGGACAGTAATTTGCTGTTCTCGATAGTTGCGTTGGGCGCGATTGAATCCAGCTTGCGCCGAACTCACTAAACGATTTTTGCGGTCAGTTTCCGCTTGAATTTGGCGATGGAGAGCTTGAATTTGAGCATCAATTTGTTGTAATTGTAATTGCGCCTGTTGGATATTGCCTTGCAGTTGGCTTTTTTGAGTTTGCAGGCGGGAATCATCAATTGTCGCCAACACATCTCCTTGATTCACTGCCTGGTTTTCTTTAACCAAAACATTGGTTATCTGTCCAGTCATCGCCGCTTGGACGAGCCGTAATTCTCCCGTAGGCCGGACGATCGCCTGTCCTAGTACAGTGACTCTGTATTCGATGATCGAAGATAAAGCGATCGCTCCCCCTACAGCACCAACAAGTATCAAACTGCCGATTTTCACCCAATTACTCAACGGTGGCAGAAATTCATGGTCTTCAACTGGGGGCAAAGAGTCTGCATTAAACTGACTAAGCATAACAGTATTCCTGATGAAGAGTGCTGAGTACTGAGTACGGTAGAGATTAGCGAATGCTGCTGGGGAAACTTGCATTCGGATAACAGTGGCAAGGATTTTTGCTAACGGATAAATTCACAGCATCAAGAAAATCTAAATGCTCACCAGCTTGATGACACAAAGCCTCTGGAGAACCTTGAATTTTTAATTGTCCTTGTTCCAACATCACAATCCAATCAGCTTGTTGAATAACCTTGGGACGGTGACTAATTAAAATAGTGGTTTGACCTTGACGGTGAGCGAGTAACTGATTTAATACTTGAGCTTCACTCACTGGGTCGAGTGCGCCGGTCGATTCATCTAAAATTAACACTGGCGGGTTATTCACAATCGCTCTAGCAATAGCTAACCTCTGCCGTTGTCCACCAGAAAGATTTGCGCCAAATTCCCCTAATACTGTTTGATATTTGTCGGGAAGATTGCTAATAAACTCATCAGCCCCAGCAATTTGGCAAGCTTTGACAATCTGTTCAAAGCTAACGTGAGGTGAACCTAAACGAAAATTTTCCATAATTGACCGACTCCAAAAGTGTGCATCTTGCGGTACTAGCACTACTTGTTGGCGGAGACAGTCTAAAGAAATATCCTCTAAATTATAAATACCAAAGCGAATATTACCCGACTGGAGTTGATATAAACCCGCAATCAATTTTGCCAAAGTGCTTTTACCACAGCCAGATTTACCAATCAAAGCAATTACCTGACCCCCAGGAATAGTTAGAGAGAAATCTTGCAGTAGTTCCACTCTACCTGGATGATGAAAGTTGAGGTTGGTACAGGTGATATCTGCATTACCTGGAATGTTTACCCAAGGCTTTTGATTGTGGTCTAAAATTTCTGGGGTCGCGTCAATAACTTCTGTGAGCCGTTGGGTAGCAGTTTTAGCACGGGTAAATTCATCAACAAAATCGATAGTAGTTTGAATAAAGTTGGTAAAATTCCCATTCATACTATTAAAAGCTAAAAGCATCCCAATTGATAGTTCTTGCTGAATGACTAAACTGCTACCGAACCAAATTAAAGTAATACTGCCAATGCTAGATACTAAATTGGAAAATATACCGTTAACAATCCCAATTTGCATAGTACGAAAAGTCAAGTTAGCCAGCCGACTAAATCGACTTTGAAATTCTTCCCAAAATTGTGGAGCCGCAGTAGTAGTTTTTAGGGTAATAGCGCCTTTAAATGTTTCTACTAAAACACCTTGGTTTTCGGCGGATAACACCAAAATACTACGAATTTTTTGCTGTAAAGTGGGCAAGAAAATTACGGTAGATAAGGTCATAAATAGAGCGATTGCCCCAGCCACAACTGTAAGTTTAATACTGTAAAACAGCATAAAACCTAAAGATACTAAAGCAAGAAAAAATTGACTAGGCAAACTGACAACAACTTGTGAAATTAATTGGTTAATTTGTTGAATATCTTCTAGGCGACTGACAATTTCACCACTGCGCCGAGATTCATAGTAACTTAAAGGTAAGCGTAAAATCTGCCTGCCAAATTCTAAAATTAATCCTAGTTGTAACCGCTGCGAAAAATGGGCGACCAGATTTGATTGTGCCAACCGCAAACTACTACTAACTAAGTGCATGACAATCACAGCAATAGCAACACTCGTTAGCAGTTGGGTATCTCCCCGCACCAGCACATCATCGGTGAGAATTTGCAACAAAAAGGGCGAAGCGAGGGAAAGTAAACCTAAAACAGAGTTGAGTAATAAGGTCTGGCTCAGAATGCCGCGATAAGGGGCAACACGCCGCAAAAAGCGACCAAAACCGCCAATTTTCTCTGGTTCATTTTCCTGAGTAAAAAAGCGCACTGGATCTGGTTCCAGCAGCAGCATAACTCCATTTGTCCATGCTTCTAAAAACCACTTTTTTTCTAGATAACGGATACCTGCACCTGGGTCAGCTACAACGTATTTATTACCCTGTTTGCCGTAGAAAACCACCCAATGATAACCTTTCCAGTGGATAATCGCGGGTAAAGGAAGGGTGATTTCGTTGAAAGTCTCCAGAGGTACTTTGACGGCTCGTGCATTGAAACCCAGAATTCCTGCGCCTTGTTTCAATCCTAATAAAGTGCTTCCTTGCTGTCCTGTCCCGACAGCTTCCCGACAACGAGTCATGCTAAAGGTTTTACCGTAATGTTTAGCCACTGTTGCGAGACTGGCAGCGCCGCAGTCTTCTTCGCTATGTTGTTGAATTAGGTGGTATTTCATGAATTAACCCGCCGATAAACGCCGATGGGATAGATGTGTTCTCAGTAATTTCACAAGGTATTAACCTTGGGTGGTTCTAGTCCCAAAACTGAAGGAACAATCTCTGGTGCAGCGAGGCGCAGTAATTCATAACCAATACCCGCTAGTCCCGTCATCAGTCCCGGTGTCTCAACTCCCAAGGGAACACCACATAGCCAGCCGTGTTGATTGATACCTTCAAGAATGGCAGCGGCCAAGCGATCAACTTCAGTTTTCCACTGTGGATCATCAAGAGTTAGACTGGCTTGCAACAGCAGTTCTAGGTTGCCTAAATCTCCGTGACAGAGAGAATGGTTGTGACCAAAGCCCTGGTTGATGGTGGTTTTTAGGGCTGTGTTAATTTCGGAACGGATTTTTGCATCATCAATGTATGGCAAAGAAAGTAATCGAGCCAAGCCAATACCTGGTGCGCCATGACACCACGCTGTCATCAAGGCTGGTTGGGAATCACTGACAGCTGTTCCGGGAACTTTTAAGTCGCGTAGATCCAGCCAATTTCCTTCCTGGATGGCGAAAAGGCTGCGCTCGTAAGCGATCGCCTCCAGTGCGGCTGTGCGAAAACGGATTTCACCAGTTAATGCGGCTAATTCTAGCAATGCCAAAGCAATTCCGGCTGCACCGTGAGAGAATCCAGCTAGAGGTTTGGTGCCGGCGTGGCGAATTACCCAACCGAGGCCTTTTTCCATAGATTGAGCTTTGGTGAGTAGCCTTTCACCACATTGACGAGCAACTTCGATTATGCGATCGCTGGGTTTATATCTATGCAGGTTAATTAAGCTGATGATACATCCGGCTGCACCGCCGATAATATCTAATTGTTCGTCCTGCTTGATGGCATCAGGTAAAATTTCTAAAAGGGCTTCAGCTTCAGTCAATAGCTCTGGCTGCTCCCACAATACTGCTAAATGGGTCAAAGTATAAATCACACCTCCCCAGCCGCTAAACCCACCAGTTAACTTGAGAAATGATTTACCTAGCTGAGTCTGTTGTTGCAATGTCCTCAGTGCGGATTGTGCCAGCGTCATGTAGCGTTCCTGTTTAGTAACAGCACCAAGGTAGGCGAGGAAAAGTGCCACCCCAGCCACACCACCATAGAGATCCAACCCCAAGGGAATTAGAGATAATTGGCTAGTGATGGTAGGTGTCAAACCAATCCAAGTGACAAAATCTTGATCGCGCAGTGCTAGTTCTTCTAGGCGATCGCCAATTACTTGAGCCGCTGTTAATAGCTGTTCCCGGTTAATAGCCGTCGGCGATTTGATTGCAGAGTAACTGGGGTGAGACGCTTGCTGCTCAACGTTGAGAGCCAGGGTGCTTAAGGAAGCGCGAATATACCATATCTGTTGTTTGAGATCAGTTTCGCTGAGTTGTTGCAGACAGCATTGAACAGCGATCGCACTTGGTTCTTGGAGAAAATTGGCAATGCGGACATGAGAACTACTCCACATATCTCGTGAATTGGGATGAGTGACAAACAGTGGAATATCACCATTTTGTAAATCTGCTTGTTCAAAGGCGATCGCTCTAGCTATATCTGGGTAACTTTTGACCTCAGCCCACAGTCTGCCAAAGTAGCAATCCCGATCCAAAGCATTGCGTAGGATATCGGGGTGAAAACTCTCCATAAACAACAGTCCGTAAGTTCGCGTTGGACGCAGGATAACTCGCACTTCATCGCTGGCAAACCGCGTTAAAGGGCTATTTTCTGTTAGTAACTCATGGCGGTGTTGTAACAACAATCCATAAATTTTGGTGAATCCAGAAATGAGAAATTCTATATAATCTAAGGCATGAATTTCTTGACCATTGAGCATCGGTCGATGTTGCTGTCCTAGCATTTCCATTTGCTGGCGCTGGAGTTGCATTTCATCTGTACCTACACCTTGCCAGTAAGGAAGACGGTCTGGTGTTAGCTGTTTGCCTACCGTGCCTAAACCACTCAGATCAATGCCTCCAGACTCAGCGTTTGCCCAGGCGCGATAGGGTAGTAGTCCGACGCGCAAAACTGAGTCATACATAATATTATTGGCAAACTGATGTACTTGGTGGCGATCGCCTTCTTCCAGACGCGGATGAAAAAGTGCCTCCAAGTCAATCAAAACCGGATGTTCCCCCACTGCGATCAAATTCTCAAAGTGAAAATCTCTGGCTTCTAGAACGTAAAGTAATGCCAGATATCCCCCCATACGTTGGTAGAATTGCTCAACTTCGGCTGAGGAGGAGCAGTTTTGCATTTCCACAAACTCAACCCAGCCGTATGTACCTTGATTGAGAACTTTCAGCGTGCGGAATGCTGGCAGATCGCTGCGTTGATTTAGCCAAGTTAAAAACTCTTGAAAATGAATATCTACAGCTAATGATTTCGGCTTATAAACCAGTTGCCAACCAGAACTGAATTTAGCAATGGATACGCTGCGTCCGCCTCTGTGGCGATCGCCTACAGTCATGTCTAATGCTATCAATAATCCTGGCTCTTGATCAGGGCTAAAAGTAGTTTTAATTGCTTGCCAATCAGAGCATAAATGATGAAGAAATTCTAAACTAAATGTTACCCATTGTTCGATGTAAGTTACAAGTTGACGAGCTAAAACCGGATACTCTTGCAACAAGTTGAACGCTGTTTCCGGTTGGCGTAATTGTGCTAAAAAGCTTTGGAATCTTTCTTTGGGTGTATCCCCTTGGAGATTGCCTTGCAGACGGGCAACATTGAGTTCTAAAACCATTGTCCGGCTTAACATTGCCAGTAACTTTTCTGGTAGATTGGCAAACAACACTTCTGTAATTGTGCTGGGGACAAAAGGTAAATCAGATTGCGTGGCGATTAACGCAGCGATGCCCGCTTGTAAACGATCGCATCCTTGGCTAATTAATGGTGCGATCGCATCCAAAAAAACACTCGTTTCTGCATTTTGCAATTTCTGGGGAAGTGGCGGTAAATTAGCAGCAACCGGGTGAGCAAAGGCTGAAATGATATCTGTTAACCATTGTGGGGGGTGGGGATAACGTTCTCGTACTGCCTCAATCGGTTCACCAAGTAAATTGAAAAATTCCTCTGCACTGATGCCATTAATTGCTAAACGTTGAGCGAAGTCAGCTTGATCAGCAAAACTAGACTGTGACTGCCATTTTTGTACACGCCGCGCAGCAAGTTCAGCATCAAATTTTTTAGAGCTTAACTGTTTTTTAATGCGCTCAGATAAAGTGATAGCCTGATACCAAGTAGAAGATATTGTGCTGGATTGTTTAATTTTATCAGATAAGTTTATTTCGTACTCTTTATCTGTTAATATGCGTGTATTATTATCTGCTTTTGACATAAAAATCCCTGAAATTAAAGACTAAATAAGATATTTCTACCGGGAGAAATGGAAGTATTAATTAAGATGTGATTGGGCAGGTCAGAGCCTACCCAATCTTGTTAGTTTTTGGCGCAGAAATTAAGTGCGATCGCCTGATTTATATCTCAAGCAATCACATTCAGCCTCATACTATCAGGTTGTCAAACCGCCATTGTCACAGCCTTTACAACCGTACTGGGGTGTAAGTCTCTCACAGACACGTCCACAAGTCCCTGTAAATATTGAACAACCGCCCCCGGATAAAGCATTGGATTCTGCATCGGGAAGTTCTATCAAACCTGCTGGATTTTCAGGTAATTGAGAACGTTGTTCATCACTCAAGCTATTGCGGTAGTCTTCATCTTTCCAAGCGCGAATAATGTCAAAGTTAGACATGGTTTTTCTCCTTAATTTAAATGACGTAAAATGTTGAACGAACAAGGTAAAGTAAAAAGATAAAAGTTAAAAGAAAGAAAAAAAATTGTTACAAGCACCTAAATTTATTTATGGTGATTATCTTTTTACTTTTTACTTCTTACTTTTTACTTCTTACTTCTTAAAAGGGTGTTTACTTAATGATGTAATGAGCGACAGTGAATTTAACTCGCTTCCTTTTCATCGTTGCGTTTTAACCCTTTCATTAGAGTTAATGGGATAGGCTTTTTTGATTTATGTACTTATCCCCAGGTCATAAATGTTTTTGTAGCTAGTAAAATTGCTGAAATTCTTACCCTGATTGGGTTGTAGTTATTATTTTTCTTGTTAACAATCCTTTACAAAGGGCTTTTTTCAACGGTGAGTGGCTGGAAGTGCATAAATTAGCAAATCCTATCCCAATAACCAAATCAAAGGGTTCAAACCCCAAATAACAATAACTAGTCAAAGGATTTCTTATGTTTATCTCAAAAAACTTCCTAGCCGCCGCCACCATTGCCGCATCCATGATTGTTCCTAGTGTTGCGTCAGCCAATGATCGGGATATACTAGCGACAACTGTCCCTGCTACCGCTTGTCGCCCAAATAGTGACAGTGGGGATGCGTCAGTTGTCATCTCGAACGGAGCTTATGTTTTCAATGGCTCTGCTACTGGTACAGTCACCCTTTACTGTCCACTGCCAATTAACGCCAACACATTAGTCGATTTTTCCAATGACAACGATATCTCCAGATACAGAGTTTATTACCGAGATACTGACGGAATCGGAACTGCATCGGCAATTAAGGTAAACCTTACTTACCGAGATGCTACTGGTTTAACGACAGTCGGCGGTACATGGAGTTCTAATGGGTTCAACATAATAGATAATACGACCCGATCTGTGGATCTGATCCATGATGTAGGTTTGGATAGACTTTACTCATTTGTGGTAACTATGGAGAGAACTAACACCACACAAAACCCTGCATTCAGTGGAATTGACTTCCCTGTAATAGCACCACTGTAGACTTTGAGTCTCAAAAGCTAATTATCAAGCTGATAAATTTGAGGGTAATAGGCTAAAATCTGTAACCCTCATTTTTTCCATACTTCTTGAAAGGTGACAATTTTGGTTTATATTATCAGTTCATAATACTACTAATCACAAAATTGTTGTCTCTTCCATGAAAATAATATAGAAGAATCAAATCAAGTTCTCCTAAAAAAGTAACACTTACGCAAAAATCATCTGCAAATCTGATTTTTTGGTGTTGTGCTAGTTGCTGTGGCTTTGGCAACCAAAGTAATGCACTGGCTTTTCTGTGTTTAGTCTTCTGTCACTAGTGCGTAAGTTCTGAAAAGCTTTGAAAAGCTCTGTTAAACTAGCTTCTGGCGCTCAAGGAGCAAGCTATTAAACATTAAGCGGAAAATCTCTGCAAATGAATGATCAATTCTGGACTTTGTATGACTTTACAGAAACTAGTGGTTATCCTCCTTTCAAACGGTTAATTCAAAATCGTTTGCGAGAGAGAATAGAAAAGCTGCTGCGGTTACATCCCCAATGGGGTGAGAGCGACTATGTGAATTATTTTGTCACAATTCTCAATGATGATTCCCAACCGGAAACAGAGAAAAAGTTAGCTCACTGGCACTTATTAGCTTACTTTGATCGCGATCGCTGTTACCTCATTTGGCGCAATTGGTGTCGTTTGCCGTTTTACGCTGCTTATGCCGAAAATTTATACGCTCTGACTAACGAACACCTGTGTAACCGCGAAAAATTACAGCAATATCTCAATAAGTACAAAACTAATGACTATAGTGGTGCAAGTCTCAAAACCTATATCTTAGGGGTACTGAGAAATGTCACTCGTGAGCATATAAATTGGGAATCACCCTGGCATCTATTATGCGATGTTGATATTAATAGTCGCAGAAAATTGCAAACCGCAGCCGAACGCCTGAAAGCAGCATTGCAAAGCACTGGTAAACAGGAACCAGAAATTTCCCAATATCTTTTTGCTTGGCAATATTTTATTCCTGTTTACAAAAATAACCGCGTCTACCATCCTCAGAGACAAGGCGGGGGAAAATGGCCAGAACCAGAATTTTCAGATTTTGTCCAAACGGCTAAAGATTATAACTCTCAGAGATTTCAACCAGGCGCACCCCTGCAAGTCGCCGTTGGTGCAGCCATCACACCAATCATGATTCAAAAATGGATGAATACCTGTATTGAAGCTTTACAGCAATCGGAGCAAATTAAGGATGTGCCTTACGATGCTAATAGTAATGAACAGCCAGATACAGCCAGTTTCAATTTTTGGGAAGCCGGAGAAAAAGAAGCAGAAAATGCAGAATCTTTAGCAGCAGTAGACTTGATTTTACGTAGCGAACTTGAACTGATTGAGCAGAATTTAGCTAAAATTCGCAGTCAAATCCCCACATCTTACCGTCAGTCTGTGATGCCTTTGTGCTATCCCCATCGCTTGGCGCTGTTAACTCAAGAACAATTTGCTAGTAAAATGAACGTTCATCAAGGAACCGTCTCGCGCTATATTTCCAAGTATATAGAAACGCCATTATTAGAAAAGTTTCAGGAGTTAACCTGTGAACAATTTAACCCGACAACTTATGTCACAACATTTTTAAATGAAAAATTTAGCAATTTTAATCTAGTAGCTAATCCCCTTGCATCTCAATTAATTGCTGCACTCGCAGATTTAGCACCTGAATTACAACAAATTATCAAACTTAAATATGGTCAAAAACTGAATATTGCCGAGCTAACTAAAATTATTGCTCAGAATAAATCTCTTACTCAAGAAGAAGTAACACAAAAACTAACTATAGCCGAAGATGAATTACAGACCAATTTTTTAAATATACTCAAGCAATGGCAAAATAACTATATCAAATCATGGCTAAAAAATTATTATCAAAATTTAATTCAAGTTGAGTTATTAAAGTCGTTTACCCAATTAGAATCACCATCCCAAGAAATTTTATGGCAAAAATATGCTCAAAAAATACACAAATCTAATAGTGATGCTCAAACAATTACTACAGCTAAACAGCAGTTGCAGCGTTCTTTTCTCCAGAGGATTGACAAGAGGTTTGGTATTTTTTTAGAAACGGAAATTCAACAAATTGGGCAAATAATTGAAGATTGGCTATCGACAAACTTGCTCTACCAAGAAATTCAGAGAACTTGAGGAAGGAAAATGCTGAATTTGCAAAAAATTGCCACGATTTATCCGAATCATATATGCTTGCCGTTATCACCAAAACTGCAAGAAGAAGCTTGGCATCAATCTCAAGCTCATACTAATGCAGGAGCTTGCTGTCAAGCTTATCTGAATTATCTGTGTTTCAAGTCTTTTGTGCTTTGGTTACAGGCTTGGTTAGCAGAAGAAGATGCTCACATTAGCATCAACAATATTTTTGCTGCAAATACTTGTAACTCCCTGTGGGAATTTGTGAATGGAACTCCTATTGATTTAGGTGAAATTAGATTAGTTTTAATTCCCAGTGAAACGAGTGATTTAGAGGAATTTGTTGTTCCCGGCGAGTGGGTTGATATTCCTAGCTGGCGAAAAGATTATTATCTGGCTGTGCAGATTAATTTAGGTGAACCTGAGCAATCTTGGCTGCGGTTGTGGGGATATGTCAGCTATCAAAAACTGAAGAGTCGGGGGATATATGATCAGGGCGATCGCTCTTACTATATTAATCAGGCTGTCTTGACGGAAGATATCACACAATTGCTCCTCCTGCCCCAACCCAATTCTCGTCCCGAAACAGCAGCGCCACCGCAGTTATCTACAGAAGTAGTGGCAGATTTATACAAGCAAATCAGTAATCCTGATTTATACTCCCCTAGATTAGCGGTAACATTTGAACAATGGGCAGCATTACTAGTCAATGAAGAGTTGCGGCAAAAACTCTACCAGCAACGGTTATCATCGCCGAATTTAACTGTAGTCAACTTGCACCAGTGGTTACACAGGGCTGACATCATAATTGCAGAAATTTGGCAAGCTGTAGAGGCAGTTTTAACACCACCAGAATTCAGTGCTGTGCGGGGTGCGGAAGAGCAAGTTTCTGTGGAAGCGATCGCTCCAGTAATTCGCCTCCTCAAATCCAATCGCCCAGAAAAGGAACGCTGTCAAGCCGCCGGGGTGTTAGGACAAATTGGTGTCGGTCATCCAGAGGCGATCGCGGCGTTGGTAGAATTGTTACAAGTTGCCCAGGATGAAGAAACCCGTTGGGAAGCGGCTTTAAGTTTAGGCAAAATCGCCCCTGATCATCCCCAAGCCGGAATCAGTAAAGCCCGGTTGATTGATTTAGGGTTGCAATTGGCGGGTTGTCAAGTGGCGCTGGTTGTCACTATTCGTCCCAAAACAGAATCAAAAATTGGAGTGCGGCTACAAGTACAGCCAATCAACCAGCAACATCAACTACCACCTCATCTGATTCTGAGCGTGATTGCTGGCGGTGAAACTCGTTTGCAAGCAGAAACAAGAAGCGATGAACAAGGCGTAGGGAAAGACAAAATTCTGCAACTGGGCTTTAGTCCCCCGCCCGGAACTCAATTCCAAGTACTGGTAACTTTGGATAAAGTCAGCGTGAGTGAGACTTTTATTGCTTAAACAAATTAGACGATATTATTATGTTAATCTTTGCGTCTCTGCGTAAGAAAAAAAATTAACTGGAAAGCAGCGATGGGCAGGGTAGCAGTTCTCAAAATTGGTAGCGGAGATTTTGCTCAAGGGTTTGAAGTATCCCTAGAACTGAGGGAAGATGGCGGTTCTTCGGTAGGAGAAATTGAAGGTAGGTTGGGAGCTAATACAGAGATTGAAGGCTTGTATTTTTTGTGGCAACAATCTTTTCGGAATCTCACAACGATCACCCGCTATGATGGTTGGGAAATTGAGGAAAGCTTGCCGACGAATCGCGCTACTAGGGAAATCGCGGTTGACTGTCGGCAACGAATGAGACAAGTAGAAACTAACCTCAATCAATGGTTGCAAGCATCGGGGGAAGTTGGTTGGCAAAAAATTCGGGAAAGGTTGAGTAAAGAGTTAGCCAGTCAGCCGGATACTCTGCGGTTAGGGATTAAAGCCAAAGAACCAATGTTATGGAAGTTACCTTGGCATACCTGGGATTTACTAGCGAGTTATCCAAATGTTGGTGTTAGCTACAGTCCGATAGAATATGAATCTTGGGAAATTCCGCCACAGCAAACGCCACGCGATCGCGTCCGGTTGCTGGCAATTTTTGGTGATCATCAACACCTAGATTTAGAAGCAGATCGTCAGGCGATCGCTAATCTTCCACAAACAGAATCAGTTTTTTGTCATCAACCCCAAGGGCGAGAATTAATTACCCAACTCCGAAATCCCCAAGGCTGGGATATTTTCTTTTTTGCTGGCCATAGTCAGACTGTAGAACAAAGAGGCCGCATTAGTCTTAGTACTAGAGAAAGCATCGAAACTGAGCAACTTAAACATGCTTTTCGGGAAGCGATGCAAAAAGGGTTAAAGATTGCCATTTTTAACTCCTGTGAAGGTTTGGGACTAGCACAGCAGTTAGCTGATTTACACGTCCCGGTGATTATTGTTATGCAAGAGATTGTCCCCGATGTCGTTGCTCAATCGTTTCTCAAAGAATTCTTGCGGGAATATGCGGCGGGACAAACTTTATACACTGCTGTGCGCCGCGCCCAAGAAAGACTAGAGGAATTTACGGATTTACCGGGGGCAACTTGGCTACCGATGATTTACCAAAACCCCGCCCAAGTACCACCGACTTGGAAAGATTTGCGGCCGATGAGCCGTCCTAATTACCGCATCCGGCTGGATTGGAAAGATTTGCAAAATATCTTGGTACGGAGTTTACTAGCGACTGGCTTAATTATGACATTGCGGTTTTTAGGTGGACTCCAGCCGCTAGAATTGTGGGCTTTTGATTTATTTATACGCCTGCAACCAGATAGCGGAATTGATGAGCGTCTTTTGATTGTCAAAGTTACAGAACAAGATATTCAAGCGCAAGGGCGGTATCCTCTGAGCGATCGCGTAATTTTGCAAACACTAGAGAAACTCCAAGCCCATAAACCCAGAGTTATTGGCTTAGATATTTACCGCGATTTACCGGTCGAACCCGGACACCGCGAACTATCCGTCCACATCCCGAAAAACTCCCGTCTGGTAACGACTTGCGAAGTCAGCAAACCAGAGTCGAACACTGATAACAAATTTGGTGTTGCGCCTCCCCCTACTAGTCCGCCAACTAATGTAGGTTTTACTGATTTGGTAGTGGAATCAGATGGCATAATCCGGCGTTCTTTGTTGCATATAGATCCAGGAAATTCCCGGTGTCAGTCTTCATTTGCCTTCAGTACCGAATTAGCCCGGCGTTACCTCGATTTTGAGGGCATTAAACCACAAGCCACATCAGAGGGAAACTTGCAGCTTGGCTCTACTGTTTTTCAGCCTTTGGAAAATCATACTGGTTTTTATCACAACATTGATCCGCGTGGTCATCAAGTTTTACTCAATTACCGTTCGGCGCAAAAAGTCGCCAGGGAAGTTACCTTAGCCGCAGTTCTCAACAATGATTTGCCGCCCCAGTGGGTGAAAGATCGGATTATTTTGATTGGTGTAACAGCGCCCTCAATTGGCGATCGCTTTTTTACTCCCTTTAGTAAAGAAGTTGACAAAAAAATGTCCGGTATTGTTATCCACGCCCAAATGGTGAGTCAAATGCTCAGTGTTGCCCAAGAAGAACGCCCCTTACTCCGGTTTTGGCCCCAGGATTGGGATGCGATTTGGATTTGGATTTGGTCACTCATTGGGGGTTTATGTATTGGGAAATTTGACTCGGTTTTATATCGTCGAGTTGTAGCCGTAACAGCCAGTTTTATCCTTGTTAGCCTGTGTTTTGGCTTCTTCTTGAGCGGTCTGTGTATCCCTATGATACCATCAGTATTTGCTTTGGCGATTACATACGTGATTACAACTCGTTTAAAGCGGAATTTGGGAGGGAAATCATGATGAGGTTGATAGGATTAGGTTTGGTATGGGTTTTAGCGGTGAATCAGGGAGAAGTTCATTCATCCTCCATCAAGCAGTCCCAGTTAACCCCCTCTAGGATTTCTGCGGTAATTTTTAATCAACCTCCGCTATCATCCAGAGGCGCACCGGGAAATCGCCAAGGTGGCGGAACTCGTGACGGTCGCAATTGCGCCGCACTAGATATTAAAGAACGTCTCACCGCTATAGTTCCGGTTGTCGAATCACCGCCAAAAATTAATAATGTTTGGGGATTAACCGTTAGTGCCTCTCCTACATTCTGGTTTTATGTTCCTTACCTAGCCAAAGATATTCAGGCAGCTGAATTAGAATTATGGGACGAAACTAGCCGCGAACCGCGAAATTATCAGCAAATTTATCAAGGAACTTTCACTGTGAAGGGAACACCAGGAGCGATCGCGCTCAGTCTGCCATCCACAGTTAAACTAGAAACAGATAAAAACTATCATTGGTATTTATCCCTGAACATAAATTGCAATGGTGAAGATGAATCAATCAATGTTAACGGTTGGATTCAACGAGTTAAATTTCAACATACTGCTTTAGTTAATCGCCAGCAAGTTATTTTGTATGCCCAAAAAGGTATTTGGTACGATGCCTTAACTCAATTAGCTCAACTTCGTCGCCGTAATCCTAAAAGCAAAACTTTGGTAACAGATTGGCATAAATTGCTAAAAGATGTAGGGCTAAAAGAGATTGCTAATAAACCTCTTGTTCCCTGTTGTACGCTAGAGTGATCGCCCTGCCTCTCTCACTAGCACTTCCTTTAGAGGAAAACCAAAGAGCGATCGCCCCTCCTTCTTAGAAGAAACTAGCGGTACACTGATACTATGAAAATTCCCAGGGTGCGATCACAGTTGTGGGTGCTGGTGCAATTTGGAGTGTAATCGCCAGGTCAAAGATGGGATCGCTCTCAAGGTGGTGCGACAATCCGACTGGACTGTTCATCAATTCCTGCAAGAGTGGGGCTAAGGGCAAGAATACTGTCACTGCTGATGTTAGTGCTTGGTTTGAATGAGCGCGAAGGGAAAGAATTGTGTTGGCGATGTCGGGTGGGGTCGTGCGTGTATACACCGGATGGGGAGGCTGTTGAATTGCGGGAGATGATGCGGCGGTTTCCGGGTGGGGAGTGAAAGAATTTTGCAATAAGTATAAATAATATTGCTCTGCTTCAAAGGGGCTGCACCATTTCTGGGCAGTTCTAGACTGACTCTGACTCCTGTGGCGTTCCCGCTTCGGGTTGCCGTAGGCATCGCACAGAAGTTACTCGACAAGATTGATTTGCGGCTATCGTATGTGGGGCGGTTGGGGCCGAGGGGTAAGCGGGAGTTTGTGTATAAGTTTGTTGCGCCTGATGATGAGCGCTCTGGGATTTTCAAGCAGCGGTTAAATCGAGAGTTGGTGTCAGTCACTAATAATATAAAGTTACAAAATCAAGTTACTGACACAATATCACTCCCATTAATGATAATTGCGTGGGTTTGGAGGGGCAAGACAACCTCGCTGATTCATGGTGGCAGCAGGTTAATTCCAGTTCGCAATTCGCAATTCGCAGTTTCCTTGCTCACAACGAAGTTAAGAACTTGAATATTGATACACAAGCAGTTTCTTTCTTTGATCTGGTTGAAATCAGGGGTTTGTACCCTAAGTGAATTATTTTCAATTAAGTCCACAATTGCGAATTGCGAATTGCGAATTTTTAACGATGAGCGTTGGGGAGTGATGGTGGCTTTTGAGGAATCGGAGCCTGCGATGTTTGAACAGTTGGTGGCGGCGGCTCCTGATTGGGAGAAGTGGATAAATGGCTAAAACAATAGTGAATTTAACTGATAGGAAGAACAATTTCAAATTCCGTTCCTTCTATGGAGTGAGAATGTACAGTTAAATTGCCGCTATGTTGTTGAACAATTGAATAACTGACAGATAAACCTAAGCCTTTACCACGTCCCACCGGCTTTGTAGTGAAAAACGGTTCAAAAATCCGCTCATAAAAGCTTTCAGGAATTGTACTATCTGTATTAAAGATTGCAATTCGTAAGCGTTTACTGTCAATCACTTCAGTACGAATACGAATTTGAGGATTTTCGCTACATAAGGGATTATCTCGAATCGCATCAATCGCATTATTGATGATATTCAGAAAAACTTGATTCAACTGGCTAGGATAACAAGTCACCAGAGGTAGATTAGCGTACTCCTTGATCACACAAACTTCAGGTTGGTTTACAGATTTTTGCAAGCGATGTTGGACAATTAATAATGTGCTATCAATGCCACTGTGTAAATCTACAGCCTTAATTTCGGCTTCATCCAAACGGGAAAAGTTACGTAAACTCAAAACAATTTGGCTGATACGTTCACTGCCAGCTTTCATAGATTTTAAGGTTTGATGTGCATCCTCAAACAGAAAATCAAGCTCAATTTCTTCCTCTAAAGCTTGAATAACCGGATTAGCTTGAGGGTATTGCTGCTGATAAAGTGTCAGTAAACGCATCATATCTTGAATGTAATTTTCTGTATGGGTGAGATTGCCCTGGATAAAAGTAACTGGATTATTAATTTCATGAGCAATTCCAGCAATCATTTGACCTAGAGATGACATTTTTTCGCTATGAATTAGTTGCGCTTGAGTTTGTTGCAGTTGTTTTAAAGTTTGCTCTAAATCTTCGGCTTTTTGTGTAAGAGCTTGGGTTTTACGTTCTACTTCAGCTTCTAAAATATGAGCATAGTTTTCTGTTTTTTGATATAACCGAGCATTTTCTACTGAAATGGCAGCTTGGCTTGTGAGAAGTTGGAGAATTTCGATGCGATCACTTGTAAAAGCACCTACAGTTAGGTTATTTTCTAAATACAAAATTCCAACAAGTTTTCCTTGACAACTGATGGGAGTACACAAAACTGATTTGGGCTGATGAGTGATGATGTAGTTATCTTTATCGAATTGCCGTGAATGACTCAAGTTTCCAAATACAGCCGTCTGTTGAGTTCGTGCTACTGTATAAATCAAACTCTGGGGAATTTCTTCACACTGTTCTAGAAGAATTTCTAAGTTTTTTACTTGTTCGGCATTAGCTTTATTAATTATTAATAATTTTTCTTCTACCTTAAGAACTAAATAACCAATTTGTGCGCCAGCGTTAGCTATAGCAATCTGCATTAAAGTTGCTAACAGCTTCTCTAATTCAATTTCCTGAGAAATGGCTTGAGAAGCTTTCATAACTGCTGGCAAATCTAACCACAAATCCTGACTAATACTGTTACTAGAGACATTGACATTCTGCATTAAATTTTGAGTAATGCTTGCTTTAGATACAGCAACTTGTTTGATTGGTTGGAGAATACCTGTTAGTAGTTGCGGATACTGTTGTTCCAAATAGGTAGTTTTTGCTTTTGCTCCCCAAAAAGCATAACAGTGATAAGCTTGTTCGATATATACTTGAGCAAGTTTTGTTTTACCCCAGTTCAGATAGAACTTAGCTGTCAGTTCATTAGCTAAAGCTTCTTCTTGAATGTAACCATTAGCTTTAGCCCCAGCAATGGCAAGATCATAATGTTCTATAGCTGCATAATGTTTTCCTAATACGCGGCAGATTTCAGCTTCTACTAAATGAAACTTGTGTAAGTAGTTTATGGGAGCATAATCAGCCCATGTTTTGAGAAACTTTTGATTATTGGCAACCTTGTCAAAATCACTAATTTCCATGTCTGCATCTGTACTAAAATACAACGAGAGCAAACTCAAAGATTGATAAAAATTCTTCAAGGGAATAATTAGCAATCCCGCTGCACCTTGTTCATATTCTTCAAATTTAATTGTGTACTTTATTGCACTTTGAGGGTCATTAAATAAATAAAATAATAAGATTTTAGCTAAATAAACGTAGCAAATTCCACATACATTACAACTTTGAATTAGGGATGGAAGAGTTTCAAGCTCATTGAAACTAGAACCAATTAGCATTGTGGGATTTTCAGCATTACCTCGCAGATTCATTACAGTTTGTTGCCATGTACTTGTCCAAATTGCAGAAGCTTCTTGTTTAATTTCTTGAACTAGTTGGGAGTATTTATCAGCTTCGGATTCAACAATTTCAAGATTTTCTCCCGCCCAAAATAAAAATTGACAATAGCTGTTAGCACAATAACCAACATATTCTAAATCTCCATGCTCTAGTCCACTAGTCAGCCCAGCTAAAAATACAGGTAATACAGAACGAATAGAGTCTTGCCAATGTTTAATAAATAAAGCAAAAGTGAGATTAACTTTACTAGTCAATTCTTTGGCTTGTAATTGTTCTAAAACAATAGTTGCAAGTTGACCAAATTGATAGCCGCTTGCGATTTCTCCTATGGTGCATAAAAATAAACCATAAAGACTATAGGCGATTGCAGCTTGGGGAGAGTTACCATATTGAATACAAATTTTCACCATTGTGAATATTTTTAAGGGTAACAATTCAGGCTTGGCTAAATACACTGATGCAAATAAACCTACCAGGATTCGCATTGCAGCGGATTGATAAGGATCTTGCAGATATGGTAAATCTGCTAGGCTTTTTATGAGGCGATCACCTAAAATAATTTTGAGTTGTTGATGTCGATTGTTCATAGTTTTAACATCACACTCATAAGGGAAATCTATCCTAAGTAAATTCAGAGCCTCTCTACCTGTATCTATAGATTCTATAAGTTTATTTTGGGAAGTATACGATTGAATTTGGATTTCATAAACTTTTACTTTATCTAATACTTGACAAGCTGATAAAAGCGTTTGTTCAATTAAATATTTCGATTTTTCAAAATTAGTATTTAAATATTCTAATTCTGCTAAAGATTCATACATTTTCAAAGTGAGTTCATACTGACTTTGCCAACTATCTACTCTCAGGAGCATTACACCTGTGTTTAAATAACTAACAGCCGCAGAGTATGCTGTAGCAGTTTTAGCTTTGTTGCCAGCTCGCATATTTAACTGAGCTAACTGTTCTTTTTGGCAAGGGTCTTTGACCAATTTAATACCTATATTTAGCTGATTCACAATATCAAATAGTCGGTTTTCTAATTCCTGCTCTGATATCTTACTTAAAAGTAATTTCCCAATATTGAGGTGAGTAGCTTGTTTTTGTGCTTCAGGTATCAAGGAGTAAGCAGCTTGTTGGACGCGATCATGCAGAAAGCGATACAATACATTTTTAACGTTGCCAGTATTCTCTTCTGCGGTATTAGGGTGCAAGTAAAATTTATACATTTGGTTTTGTGGCACTATCAATCCTTCTTGTAAAGCCTTCCACAAAGCCATTGCCGTATGGGCTTGTGATTTTTCACAAATAATTGCTAAAGTTGTTAAATCGAATTGATTGCCAATACAAGCTGCTAACTTAAGCATTTCTTGAGTTTCAGTAGGCAATCTCTGCAACTGAGTAGCCATAAAATCTACTACATCGTCAGTTAAAGATAGCTCATTGATTTGAGCAATATTACATTCCCAATAGCCTTGTTCACGATTAAATGTAATCTGCTCTGCTTCGTGTAAAACTTTGATAAACTGGGTGATAAAAAATGGATTTCCCAGGGTTTTACGAACAATTAACTCTGTAAGAGGATATGCGCGCTCGGTTATACAATTCAATGTATCAGCAATTAGCTGATTAGCATCACTTAAACCCAGCGGTGAAAGAATAATCGTATTCACAGTTTTCTGGGCTTGCTTCAGTTCTGCTACCATCAATATGAAAGGATGTGTAGCTTTGACTTCATTATCTCGATAAGCCCCTAATATCAGTAAATAATTATTATCCTGCATCAAGAGTTTAATTAACTGTAAAGAAGCGGAATCTACCCACTGTAAGTCATCTAGAAAGACAACTAACGGATGTTCTTTGGTGGTAAAGACAGCAAGAAATTTTGAGAACAATAAGTTAAAGCGATTTTGTACTGCACTTCCTGATAATTCTGGTGCTGGAGGTTGCTTACCAATAATTAGTTCTAGTTCAGGAATCACTTCAATTAAGACTTGTCCATTATCACCTACAGCTTCCAGAATTTTAGTTTTCCATGTTTGCAATTGCATTTCTGATTCTGATAATAATTGACCCATCAAATCTCGTAAGGTTTGCACAAAGGCTGATAGGGGAATGTTGCGATTAAACTGGTCAAATTTACCTTTGATAAAGTATCCTTGGTGACGGGTAATTGGCTTATGGACTTCATTGACTACCGCTGTTTTACCAATTCCGGAGAACCCTGCTACCAACATCATTTCCGAACTACCATTAGCGACGCGCTCAAAAGCTTCGAGCAAGATTTTAACTTCTGTCTCTCGACCGTAAAGTTTTTCGGGAATCAAGAAGCGATCGCTCACATCCCTTCGACCAACATAAAAATTCTCGATCCTACCTATTTCTTGTAATTGATATAAACAACTTTCTAAATCATCTCTTAACCCCAAAGCACTCTGATATCTATCTTCAGCATTTTTTGCCATCAATTTCATGACAATATCTGAAAGTACTTGTGGAATCTGTTCATTTTTGATTTCATTTGGTATTTTTGCAAGATGACAATGTACTAATTCCATTGGGTCATCAGATATAAATGGCAATTTTTTTGTCAATAATTCATAAAATGTCACTCCTAGAGAATAAAAATCGCTACGGTAGTCTATTCCTCGATTCATCCTACCTGTTTGCTCTGGAGAAATATAAGCCAGCGTTCCTTCTAGAATATTGAGATTTTTTATTTCTTGGTTTTCTTTAGGCAATAGAGAGGCGATACTAAAGTCAATCAGTTGAACTTGTTTCGTTGGCGGATGAATCAGAATATTTGCAGGTTTGATGTCTTTATGAATCACACGGTTTTGATGTAAACCATGAAGAATATTAGTTAATTGAATTGCAATCTCTAAAAATTCAACTAGGGTGAAGATAGTAGTCTTAATATATTCTCTTAAAGAAATTTCTCCCCTATCTTCCATCACTAAAATATAGCCATTACCATAGATTTCTAACGATATGGGATGAATAATACCAGGAATATGAAGATTATTACTAATTGTATATTGGTTAACAAAATGTAGTATTTCGTTAAAGCTGGGATGTTCTGATGTCAGAATCTTGATTACTACTGGAAGTTTTTCTTGCTCTCGAATTGCTCGATATACCCTAGTTCTAGCACTGGAATAAAATTGTGAGATTATTTGATACCCAGGAATCACTATAGTAGAGTTTACGTCTGTCATTTCTACTTACCCTGTTGTATAATTTCGTTTGATGAAGCTAGTATTCCCAATGAACATTTGCGTGTTATAAATAGGTCAAGACCCGTTACTATTTGTTACAATGAGTCTTATAAATTAGAAATATCTAAAAATCGTCTTGTGGGGCGGCAGTTTTTGACCAGTCGAGACAGCAAAAGAGCTAAGGCACAGGCTGAGGTTGGGGAGAATGCTATCTGGAAACCCGACTTCAACAAGGGGCAGATGTTGTCGTCGGTGTTGTTATTGGAAAAATTGAATCTGTTGGAACCTATCCCACTAATACCAGCAATATGATCCCTCTTTTGTTACTTTAGGAAGAGAAAAAACTACAAGGAGATGAACTAGCAATAGGAAAACTGATAGGAGAAGCGCGAAAATCATTCATGAAGTCGATTAATTTGAGAAAGCAGCGTTTCATGCCAGGAATATTAAATACTATAAGCCAAGGTTGAATCAAACAGTAACCCTTTGTTGTCACTCCCATGAGAGAATAATAGAGGAAAAACGCCGAAAGTGTTTTAGGGAATATGATAGAGCCGCGAAAAGGTGCAAAAACAGTCAAATTCGTAGATGAATATTGTCAGTGGTATAGAAAGCTGTTTTCAGATGTTAGAAGTTTTGAAGCATTTAAATACTTACATATCGGTTGTATTTCTGAACTAAAACGGAAAACTTTACCAGAAATAGCAAAACTTACAGGGTTAGATAACCAGCAGGGACTACATCATTTCTTAACTACATCACCTTGGGATGTAGAGGAGTTAAGAGCCATGAGATTAGCACTAATCCTTCAAGTAATAAAAGATAGACCAATCATTTTAATCATTGACGAAACAGGAGATAAAAAGAAGGGTTCTAAGACAGATTATGTCAAAAGGCAGTATAGAGGAAACTTAGGAAAAGTAGACAATGGAATTGTAGTAGTTACAGCATACGGTGTATTCTGTGGAATGACCTGAACATTACTGTTTGAAGTCTATAAGCCTCGTGAAAAATTAAAGCCAGAAGATAAATATCTAACTAAGCCACAAATAGCCGCAACTTTAATCAAAAAACTCAAGTCAATGGGCTTTGGATTTAATCTGGTACTAGCAGATAGTTTATATGGTGAGAGTGAGCCTAATTTCATATCAGTGTTAGATGAAATGAATCTAAACTATATAGTTGCAATTCGCTCAAACCATGAGGTAGATTTACTTCCGAGGCAGCGTACTCAATATTTAGAGTGGCAAAGATTTAAACGTGTATTCTCTGACCTGAGCAGTGAGAATCGATTTATTAGAGAAATTATTCATGGTAAGCGGCAAGAAAAAAGATATTAGCAAATTACCACAAACTATGAGAACTTACCTGGCAACTCTACTTGGTATGTGATGAGTAAATATCCCGACATTACTTCAAGAGAAGTTGGGAATTTTTATGGTCTAAGAACCTGGGTTGAGTATGGCTTAAAGCAAAGTAAAGATGAATTAGGTTGGGCAGATTATCGTTTTACTCGCTATCAAGATATTGAACGGTGGTGGGAGATTATTTGTAGTGCTTACTTAATGGTTAGTCTTCACGCTGAACAAATGCAGCCTTCTCCTCCAACATCTGCATCAAAATTAGCCCAGCACCCCTGGTGGGATGATAACAAAGGCTGGAAAAATATTCTGAATAATCTTCGCTTAATTGCTCAACCTTTTATCCTATTTAACTTAATCCAGCCTTGGCTGACAGTTTTTCCTATCCCTCAACTATCATTAGGATTTGCTAAATTTCAATCCATTGTTTATAGACTCACTTCCCCACTTTTTATATTCCTGACTCACCCTGATTTTGTATTTTCCTCTGCTTAGAGTGACAAATGAGGGTTAAGATGTCGGTTAATGCACGTATGACGACATCCCTGTGAGGCCGGAAGGAACACGCAATTAAGGCGAACGCACTTCCAGCAGAGAAAGCACTGATGAAAATACAGAATATTTTGTCCAAGTTCTGCACAAAAAAATTAAATTTACGTGTTTTTACGGTTAAATTACTCTTAGTACAGATATACCATGAAAACACTGATTTTCAGCCTTTAATGCTTAGAGATATTGAATAGAAACAGTCTCTATAACTACGTTAATATAATACAAAAAAACTACAAATAGTAATTGAGATTCACATGAAATTTGTTCATCATGATCTAGGGCAGTGCAAAAGTGACGAAATAGTGGAAATCACCCTTTCAGGTAGTGCCGCTAATGTACTTCTAATGGACAGTTCAAATTTCCAAAGTTACAGAAATGGTCGAGAGCATAGATACTTTGGAGGTCTAGCGACAAAATCACCAGTTCGCCTGCAAATCCCTCGATCAGGTAATTGGCATATTGCTGTAGACATGAGAGGTCTGCGTGGCGGTGTTAGTTCCTCTGCCCGTTTACTTCCAAGCCCGTTACCGACGATCAAAGAAGCTCCGCTTTCTTCAGTTCCTAGTTTAGTACAGCCTGACTTCTTGCCAGATGTAACTGAGTATACACGTCAGTACGATGTTTTTATCTCTCATGCTTCAGAGGATAAAGAAGGGATAGTAAGGCCTTTAGCAAGCGCACTAAAAAATGAGGGATTGAGGGTTTGGTATGACGAGTTTGAATTAAAAATTGGGGATAGTCTCCGGCGGAAAATTGATCGTGGTTTAGCAAACAGCCGTGTAGGACTTGTCGTTCTCTCACAATCATTCATTAGTAAAGGCTGGACAAACTATGAGTTAGATGGAATTGTTACACGAACAATAACTGGAGAACAAATCTTGCTTCCTATCTGGCATAAGATTTCAAAACAGGAAGTAATCGAGTTTAGTCCTTCACTTGCTGATAAAGTCGCCAGAAGTACAGCAACACACACGATTGAGGAAATTGCGAGTGAGATTGCGGAACTAATTAGAAGTGTTAGCAAAGCGGCATAACAAGTTTCTTAGTTTGGTGTTTTTGAGAGCATTGAAGTTCAAGGGGCGACAATCGAGCTAAAGCGATTGCTGTATAAGCGTCATAGCCCGTAAACCTTGCTGATAATATACCTGCTTATTGCGAATAGAACTGACCAGTTCCTCAACCCATGCTTGACACTCATGCAAAGCTTCTATCCAATTAAAACCATATAAACCTATCCAAAAATCACTATGCCTTTTTCCAGTTTTACCTTGCTCTTGGGAACGACAGACATAAGATTGTTGTCGTTGCAATTTAATTTTTTGACCTTGCAACCAAGCACTAGTCATGGCTAAAGCAATTAAGAAGATTATTCGTACAAGTCTATCAGGACTGGCTTGAGAGTTTTCCAAATTGTAACCGCCTGTTTTACAATCTTTGAACATCGCTTCAATACCAAAACGTTGAGCATAGATTTTGAGTGCAGTGTTTAAATCAGGTAAATTAGTTAATAAATACCAAGCTTCTTTATCTTGCTTATCCCTGTATTTTCTTTTCCAATAAACAGCTAAATTTAACCGACCAAAACCACGTTTTTGAGTAACTTTAACATCGGGATAAAAGGAGCGAACACCAGGATAAATCTCAATGCTACTCAAAGGCTGAAATTTCTGTCTTTTCTTCCGAAAAGTAGGATCCTTTTTTTGACGGAGTACAAAACCTATATTCTCCTTGTGGAGCCATTCATTGTGCTAGTTCTACGCTGTGAAATTCTCTATCCCCGATAATCACTAATTTGTAGTTTTTTAATAAACGGATTACTGGACGTAATACTTTTTGCTGTTCAGCGGGATTACTACTACCATCTTTCTCTAACAAACACCAATATATTGGCCACGCTCTTTTTTGGTAAATCACACTAACCATCAACACATTGTTTTCTTTCCACTGTGTTCTATCCATTGCAATGGTTAATTGTGACCCTACTTTAAAATGTTGGTTAATTATTGCTTCAATGATGGGAAACCATAACAATACTACCCTCAAAGCATTTAGCGTTAGAAACCTTTGTAAATGCCGTCTTTGACTGTTTTGTTGTATTGGTAACGGTAGGGTCGCTGCCAGTTTTTCTATCTTCACTTGTTTTTGATTTTGTAGCAACCACACCAACCAACATCTTTAGGGTGATTAACTGTGCTTTATTCAGGTATTTTTCTAAAAAATTTTGGTAGAATGATGCCAACATTATAATGACGGTCTTGTTCAAATTACGAGACCGTTCTTTTTTACCACGAAACCGATCTCCACAGAAGAGTCTATTAACCCTATACAGTTCATTCTCAATAAGCACCTCATTTTTTCCAGGGGTCTGTACCTCCCAAACCATTCCCTGTCCGGGTTTAGGGGCGATTGTCGCCCCTTGAAGCATTGAAGTCATGCTAAAAGCAAGGCAGCTGAATTCCCCGCAATCCTATCCCCCTCATTCTCCCGCAAAACGTTACCACCTATGCCGGAGCGCGTCTCTATAAGGATGTACTACATTCTCACCTACAGCCCTCAACTCGAACTCAGGCGATCTCTCCTACAGGTGCGACTCGGAGAAAGCAACAAGTATTACATTAGCGATCGCTTCGGGGGCGGTAAATGATCTGAAACGGTTTAGTTTGCCTCTGGTGTCATCGCCGATAAATTTCATTATCGGTTATAGAATCTCAGTTTCCCATATAGCCAGGGGCGATCGCACTTCAAGGAGAGAAAGCACTGATAGAAGTACAGAATATTTTGGACAAGTCCGGGACAAAAAAACTAATTTTACGTGTTTTTACGGTTAAATTTACTTTAGTACATATCTACCATTATTAACACCGATTTTTAGGAAATAAAAAATGGTTGCTGAAAAGTGTTCAAAATGCGATTCTTTCATTCCTGCGGAAATGAAAATAAAGATAGTGTAAACCAAGCTCGGTAAGGTAATATTAAATTGTCCAGCCTATAAGACTGGGAAATGAATAATACAAATACTGAAGAATTTGACATCAATGAAGCGGCTCTTTACATTGCACAAGGAACTTGCAAAATTGTTGATGAAATGAAAAAGGAGTAGAAGAATTGTCAAAAAAATCAAAATTAGAACAAGAAATAAGTATACAAGAATTTGATGAAGAACGAACAAAACTTGGAGAAAGATTTAGAAGAAAAAGAAGCTAAGTTAAAACAGCTTATATAGGAGAATAATTTATTACCACACCTTATAAAAAGCCCAGAAAAGCTGAACTTTCAGAGATTCAAAAACAAGAAAATCAGAAATTATCATCAAGAAGAATTGGTGTTGAACATCTCATCTGTAGAGTTAAAACTTTTCGAGTAGCTAGTGAGAGATTTCGTTTAGCTCGACATCGTTATAATCAGGTAATAATGGCTGTATGTGGATTAGTTAGGTTACATCTAAATTATTCGTTTATACTAAGTAATGAAACTTGAATTATCAGCCTTTAGATTTTATTATTTAGAAAGCTATGTTTCTGAAAACTTTTAATAAGTTTGATATTCTCATCCCCAAAACCTTATTCTTGCGTTCAGCCATAATTAGTGTTTCATCCCAGTTATAGTTCGTGTGACGCTTTCACAGTAAGCTTTTTATCTTTTGTGGACAAGTCTATTAAAAAGAAAAAATTTACAAGGGCTGACTCCCAAAATCCTGAAAATCTCAATGATAGCCACGACTGAGCAAGTTGTTTGCGACGCATCGGCGGCTGAAATACCTGCTCTTCATGCCTTTTACAGCCTCATCAAACTTTTTCTTACTTCTGTTTCTTACTTTTGAATTTATCATCAGTAAAAAGCTTAGAAATTCTAAAAATCATTGATTTAAATCTATACTTAATTCGCGGATTCTGGCTGCACTAAACAGGCAGACCGCGAACAAGATTCGTAAATGTCCCCAACAATACAAAAAACGTTTTGGTAAACGATTTTTCTCTACATCTTTTAAATTCCTTGGGGATTAAATAATGTTTAGGATGCGAAGTTGTTCTCCAATCCTGATAAAATCAGGAACGGAAAATTTGAATCTTTGATGAGCCAGGGGCAAGCGGGAGCAAGTCAAAAGCGAAGTGACAATTAAATTTAGTGGTGAACTACCAACAGTTACACCAGCAGCGAATAAGAAAGTAGAAATCGAATTAACTGACCAAAACGGTATAGGGTATCTCGGCCGATACCCGTATAGGCATTTATCTAATCGTTATCCTAAGCAAGACTGTATGGATGCATAATCTAACCATTATCTGTAATTTCAAATTACACGAGTAAAAAGGGTGGAGCATAAACCATGTTTTTTAGATCCGCTAAGTTCTCTTTTGTACTGGTCATGATGACGGCGTTGGTACTGATATGTTTGCAGTTCTTGGAGCCAAAGTCAGTTCTATCTTCCAAGTTAGATACAGCAGTTCCGGCTGTTATGAGGTACAGTAGCAGCAAGTAGCAAACCAGTTTCTTAAATGTTGAGGATTTATTAAGTCGAGTGCAACTGATATTAGTTTATCAACCATTTCTGTTGTAGTTGGAGCAAAACTGCGTAAAAAAGATTTGAGTTGTGACCACCATAATTCAATTGGATTAAAATCCGGAGAATATGGTGATAAACAAAGAACTGAAGCGCCGACAGCTTCAATCATTGGCACAATTGAATCGAGTTTATGTGCGGATAAATTATCCATTACTACCACCGCTCCTGACCATAACTCTGGCACTAAGAACTTCTCAATAAATACTTCAAAAGCTTCACCATCCATTGAATTATTTATTGTCATTAATGCGACTACTTTTTTAATACTAATTGCTCCAATTACTGTAACTTTTGATCCACGATAGAAGGGGTTCAGAGAGTAAGCTCTTGTTCCAATTTGTGAACGGGCATGAGTCCTTGTTAAACCCATTAGAACGCCAGTTTCGTCCAAAAATACTAAATTTTCTGGCTCTATATGTTTCACCTTTTCCCAAAAATCTAATCTTAAATTCAGGACTCTCTCCGTGCCTGCTTGGCTACTCCGCTTTGTTTTTTTTTCGATTTAATCCTAATTTCTGTAACGCACGACACATTGCACTTCGACCTACGAAATTGCCAGTCTTGTCTGCAAATAATTCACACAATTCTATCAATGTTGCATCTGGATGTGATGCAACTAATTCTGTCAACTCTATATCAGCATTTGTTAGATGACTAAATTGTGGTTTTCCTCGCGGCTTAGATTGTAAATTTCCTTCAACTTTTTGTTGTTTTACAAGCTTTTGGACTAAACTCTTTGAGACAGAAAATATATTAGCTACTTTCCTGATTGAAATGTTTTTCTGAAGATGTGCCGCAACTATTTTTTCTCGAAGATCGATAGAGTATGACTTCATTTAAAAGTATTTATATTTTAATCTATTGTACTTTATAACAGACGGAAGTGCTGTATCCCTCTTCTGTCACTTTCCGAAATAAGCAAGTAGTAAATAAATGAAATTATCCAGAAGAGAAAAAAGGTTTAAATTGGTTCATTGTAAAAATTAGGTGATTAAATCCAAGCAATAAATCGGAATTGG
>NZ_JADEWI010000052.1 GCF_015207705.1 Nostoc sp. LEGE 06077 | reverse complement strand
AGTTTACTTATAGTAAAAGGGGAAAAACTGGGGTCAATCATTAGAAATGGATAATGGCTGAACCTCTTACTGGTCAACGATTTCAATGACTGGTTGCCCCTGGTTGCACGAACCTTCTATTTACGCCGAGTAGTTGAGGATAGCGGGTTTCTAGATCGACAACTTTGGCTTTTGCTCCCCATCGGCTGTAACAGTAATAGGCTTCTTGCATGTAGACTTGAGCAATTTTTTCTTTGCCCCAATCGAGATAGAATTTGGCGGCGAGTTCGTTGGCTAAAGCTTCTTCGTTAAGAAATTGGTTTTCTTTGGCGAGTTGAATGGCGCGATCGTAAAGAGCGATCGCCTCTGCTTTATTGCCCAAAATCCGATACTTTTCTGCCTCAATTAGATGCCATTTATGCAAGTGATTCATCGGGGCATTTTCCGCCCACTGGTGCAGAACTGTTTGATGGGTTTCGACCTCGGCGAGAATTTCAGCTTGCTCTTGTGGCTGTGCGGGAACAAGTGCCAGGTGCGTTAAGGCGGCATAGAAATGGAAGATGGGAATAAAAAGCATTCCTGATACTGCCATCAAATAGGATTTGCCTTGGGTGATATAGTCGAGGGCAGCCTGATAATTGCCAAAAGAATAGGCAAGCAAAAGTTTGTAGCTGTAGGCAAAGGCGAACGCTGTGAGATCCTTATCCTGCTGGTGCTTCGGGAACATCACTGTTTCATCGTACATTGAGCCAATTAAGCAATCGGGTTGGCTCACCGTTTCTCTCAATTGCTGCACTGTTTGCCCCACCATGTCCAAATAAATACGTGCCGAATCTTGTTTCACCTGAGCCAGGGCAGCACTATAAGCAGATAATTCAGGGGTCAAGGCCTCTAGGTCTACACCGGCGAACAATGCCGTTTGGGTGTACCCTACTATGCTGTAACCAGCGTAGAGAAAATCGCCGTTTTCCATACCAACCGTGTAGCTTTCTTTCAGTGTTGCTAGCGTTACCAAGAGCGCTTGCCGACGATGTTGGATGAAAGTTCCAAACAGGTTGAGAGTGATGCACTTCATGCCCTGAGCATTCAACCTCTCTAGCAACGAGAGCGCTAATTTACCGAACCCATAGCCGATTTCGACTTCACCCAAAAAGGCACACAGCACTATGCCATGAATCGCATATCCTGCCGTTGAGGTGGGGGCATTGCCAAATTGGAGCGATAACCGCACCATTGTCGCGCTCAACAGAGGCATTAAACCTGGCATTCCTAGCAACACGGGTGGAAACAACATACCTAACAGTTGCATTGCGGCGATGGTGGTGCGATCGCTCATCACGGGCAAGTCAATCAACCCAGCAATCTCTCTGCCTTGGAGTTGCTCTTTAAGCTCTTGTAAGGCCTTGCCAATTAAAGCTTCGTCTACTTCTGTCGAGAATTCTACCCCCAATTGCCCTAGAGCCTCTCTTCCCACTGCGAGCGCTGCTAAAATTTGGCTCTGAGCCACTAATGCCACGATTTGAATTTCGTAGATTTTCACTTTGTCCAAAATCGTCTGTGCCTGCTGCAACACCGATGCTGCGAAGAGTTCCATACCCGCAAAGTCACCATTGAGATAACTGGCTTCCGCAGCTGCGACATACAAATTCAGAGTCAATTCATACTGATGTTGCCAACAATCCACCTCTAGTAGCTCAATTCCAGTTTGTAGATACAGTCTGGTGGCAGCGTATGCAGTTGAACTTCTGGCTTTACCACCAGCTTTTAAGTTGAGTTGCGCTAAAGCTTCTCGTTCCTGCTGTTGAGTAATTAATGCCTGTCCTAAATTCAAATGACTGACAATATCAAACAGTTTTTCTTCTCGTTCTATTTCTGAGGAGTTTTGCTGAAGTAACTGGCCAATTTTGAGATGGGTTGCTTGCTTTTGGTCATCAGGAATTAGGAAATAAGCAGCTTGTTGAACCCGGTCATGTAAAAACCGATAAATCGGATTAGCTGCGGCATCATAAATTGAGGCACTATCAGATTGAATAAAGAATTTATATATTTCCGTATTTGGAATAATCAGCCCTTCTTGCAAGGCTTTCCATAAATCAGCCGCCGTTGCTTCTAAAGATTGTTCTGAAACAATTGCCAATGTCTGCAAATCAAACTGCGCCCCAATACAAGCTGCTAGTTTGAGAATATTCTGAGTTTGGTTCGGCAATTTCTGCAATTGCAGTGCCATAAACTCCACCACATCATCAGTAATTGCTAAGGCTCTGACTTGAGCGATATCACACTGCCAATGGCGGAATTCTAAGTCAAATATAATTAGTTTATCGTCATTTAATGCCTTGAGAAACTGGGTAGCAAAAAAAGGATTACCCTGAGTTTTTTGATAGATTAATTTTGTCAAAGGTTGGGCAAGCAATAATTCGCAATTTAGCGTATCTGCCACCAATTGATTCATATCTATTTCACTTAATGGTTGCAGCACAATCGTATTAACTACTGCCCCATTTTTGACAATTTCATCTACAGTGAGGATGAATGGGTGAACTGGTGATACTTCATTATCCCGATATGCACCCAAAATTAATAAATGTCCTGTTTCTGCCATCAACAATTGCAGCAATTTCAGCGATGCGGAATCTGCCCACTGCAAGTCATCTAAAAACATCACTAAGGGATGTTCAATGCTAGTGAAGATTTGCACAAATTTTTGCATCAGCAGATTGAAGCGATTTTGGGCAGCAGTCCCTGATAGTTCTGTAGCTGGGAGTTGAGTGCCAATAATGCGTTCTAACTCTGGAATTACGTCAATCAAAACTTGTCCATTGTCCCCAACAGTTTCCAGAATCTTGGTTTTCCAAGCTTGTAGTTGTGCATCTGATTCAGAAAGTAATTGCCCCATTAAGTCTCGGAAGGCTTGGACAAAGGCGCTAAAGGGAATGTTACGCTGAAATTGGTCATATTTCCCTTTAATAAAATAACCGCGTTGGCGCACAATTGGTTTATGAACTTCATTCACAACGGCAGTTTTCCCAATCCCAGAAAAACCTGCTACCAACATCATTTGGGTTGCCCCAAAACTCACTTTTTCAAATGCTTCTAAGAGGGTTGATACTTCGGATTTTCGACCATAGAGTTTTTCCGGAATGAGGAAGCGATCGCTAATATCTCCCTCTCCCAGTGCAAAAGGTTTGATTGTTGCTGTTTTTTGTAATTGTTCTAGACAAATCACTAAATCATACTTAATTCCCGAAGCACTTTGATACCGCTCTTCGGCATTTTTCGCCATCAACTTGCTGATAATTTCCGATAAAACTAAGGGAATATTGGGATTTTTCTGATGTACTGGAATGGGAGTTTTGGCAAGATGACAATGTACCAATTCCATCGGATCGTCACAGATAAATGGTAAAACTCCAGTGAGTAATTCGTAAAAGGTGACACCTAATGAATAGAAATCACTCCGGTAATCAATTAAACGGTTCATCCGTCCAGTTTGCTCTGGCGAAAGATAGGCAAGTGTGCCTTCTAGAGCGTTGGCATTTTGAATTTCTTGGGTTTCTCGTGGTAGTAAAGAAGCAATACTAAAGTCAATTAATTTAACTTGTTTGGTTCCAGGATTAATTAAAATATTGGCGGGTTTGATATCTTTATGAATAATCCGCTGATGATAGAGTAAATCTAAGGTATTGCATAGTGCGATCGCTATCATTAAAAATTCTTCTAAAGATTGTTGGGTTTCTCTAGTTAGCCACTCCTTCAGAGAAATTCCTCCAAAGTCTTCCATAACTAGTGCATAACCATTTCGACAAGGTTCTAGACTGTAGGTTTTAACTATCAGGGAGGAGTTGAGATTTTTGGCAATTGTGTACTGGTTGCGAAACAACAAAAGTTCGTTAAAGCTGGGATAAGGATTTTTCAGTAATTTAACGACTACTGGTTGTTGATCAACTTTTCGATAACCTCGATAAACTTGGGTTCGGGAGCCATTATAGAGTTCTTCGCTGATGTTATATCCGGGAATATTCTCAACAAGAGTGCTAGTCATACCCTAAATCTTTAAAATGTTTGGATTTAGTATTCCCAAAGTATTAACTGAATTCTCTATGTAAATGTAAAAAATTATACCAATATTTCAGATTTGATGTTACGACTTACAAGCAATGCAGAATTACACGATTGGGCTATTTCGTGGAATGCAGACTCAGTTGCCGGACAACTCCCATTCCGCGCTTTAGCTGAATAAGACGCTTCAATACAGCAATGCTTTTGGTAATCATCACAGGTGAAGTATCTGGATCTACAACTAACCTCAGCAAACTCATCCAAACCACTTCACTTTTAATTTGACAAATAACTTTTTTTTAGTAACAAAACACATCAGTATAGCGGTTTTGCTGATGCGTTACTTCTGTGTTAATTGTCAGTCAAAATCAGATAAAAACTAGGGAAGTATCTGATTTATTTATGTAATTATTCGGTCAATTCTCAGTACTTCTTGTAACTTCTTAAAAATGGCTTTTATGCTAATTCTGTGATGAACATCAGATGCCTACGCGGCTTATCCCAGTCACTTTCCTGGCAATTATATGTTATCCTGATTTTGCTTTTTGACGCACAGTACGCCATAATTGGCGGAAAGTTTTTGAGCGAAAAGTCACGAGTGAAAGCAGAGTAATTGGAAAAAAGAACTACTAAAAACTACATTGAAACTACAAAATAGCTTTTAAAGACTTAAATCATCTTCTTCGTGCTGTTGCCTTTGCTGTTGCCGTAACTGCTGCCAATAATCGAGAAGCTGCTGATTCCAATCACTAGCCGTGCAATTGAGAGGTTTGGATTGTGGCAGTAGTTCTAAAACACGCCCTGCTGCCGCTTGTCCCGCCAAATCATTACCAAACGCCACTTGTACATGAGGAAGGAGTCGTAATTCTTCTATGGGCAAACTTTTAAGATCATCAACAGCCATGTACATTGTTCTAATCGGTGGCACATCTCCTCTAAGCTGATGTTCCAGCATGGCGAAGGAAATAGCATCGATGGGCGACTTACACAGGACAACTTTTTCTACAGCCGCATTCTTCTGACCACCAAATTGGAAGTGAAACCAGCTATTACGCCGTTGGGTTCCTTTTTGGTAGCCTTTGAAAGTGTTGTTCTCACCTCGTGTTCCGCGTAGGAATGCACCGTTAGGTTGGTTGTCAAGATTCCGCATCATGAACACAGCATTTTGTTGGTCATCAGCGTAAACCAGACCTTTGCTGTGTAGAAGTTGCACAAAATTTTGGGGTATGCCCCGGTTTTGGGTGAGGTAGTCAGAGACTAACTGCCATTTGGCATTATCCTCAACTGGTAGCTGAAATTGGGGACGCGCTTGGGACTGGATAATCTCACTAGTCATCTTCCTGGCATGGGCGATCGCTGCTCTTTCTGCTCCTGCTTCCCCAAATCGGTCATGCAGCCAAGCGATCGCCTGCCGGAAACTGCACTCATTAACGTGCATCACCAAATCAATCGCACCGCCGCCGCCCTTCTGTTGTTCGGGTGAAAAGTCGTAGAACTTTGGCCCATCTATATTAATGATGTGACCGTGACCTTTCCACCTTTCATGATCGTAATTTAGCCCCAACTCCCAAGCGACATCAGCAAGCGGTAAATCACGCAGTTGACTGGTTGATTCCAAAAGTTGCACTCGTTTTTCAAGTCGCTGCCGTTCCTTCTCGCTATCTAAGGCCCGTTGCTCGGCACGGGATAATCGCTCTTGCATGAAAGCGCGGTCAGCCAGTTGATGGTTAATGGCTTGAAAATCGTCATGCTGCTGAATCCGGGCAACGTAAGCCCTAGCTGGTTCCAAAGGTAAGGGTGCTAATTGTTGATTTGACCAAACGTTGCTTAGTGGTTCACTGTTAACAGCTTGGTAATATTCTTTTACTTTCGTGTGGGTTGCCTTACTGCCCTTCACTCCCCGCTCAATGCCCAAAGGAGCGAGTGCTTCTGCATAACTGTCTTGGAGTTTAGACAACTTGATGCTGGCAGCCCGACCATCACCGCCAAACATTTCCTTGTGACTTAGTTGCTTGGTCTTATCGTTGATGGGTACAACGTAAGCATGAATGTGGGGAGTAGCTTCGTCCAAGTGCAATTCTGCCCGGACGCACTTATCACCATAGTTTTCTTTTAACCAAAAAGTGGAAGCCCTGGCGAACTGTACCATGCGCTCATGATTCCACTCACCAGCCTTAGATGGGTCATGAGGGCGGAAATATTCGGGCGATGCCGATAAAAATATGTCGCTACACAGCACGGCATCCTTGCGGGGTTTGTGCTTAGTGGTGCTGGCTATCTTGGTTTTGACCAAATCTTCCAATGCTGTACCGTCCTCCTGACCAATCAAGCGGATATTTTTTTTAGTGCTGTCAGCGTTTGGGGTATCTTGTAAACGGGCGGTATGCTTTTCGCTACCCCCAACATTGCCGAAAGATTTGAGTTTTTCAACGCGCAGAATCGCTAAAGCCGCCATTGATTTTCTCTCGAATTTTTCAAGTGTGCCAAAGCTGTGCAAAACCCCGTAGGGGCGAACGAAACTTCTGCGTCTTGAGCGTAGCGAAAGATGGGCGCAGCCCACCCGCAGGGCGCGGAAGTGTAGTGAGTACACCTCCATATTAGTACCCTCATCCCAAAGTTCTCTGCTACCGCCCATCCACCGCCACCAATTGAAAGCACTTGGCACAATCCGAGTGCAAAAATCGCACAGTTCTGCACAGACTCTGCACAATTCGGTACGGCTAATTTGGCACTTTTAGTCATGAGTATGCACAGCTTTTGGTCTAAAACTGTGCAAAACCTGTGCAAAATCTGCACCGTTTCAGTGCTGATTTGCACCCTACCTGTGCTGCTCTAAAACCAGCAACTAACCAGCTTTTTGGATGACTGATATTTACCGATTGCGCGGGTCATGGTGGCTCAAAAACCTTGATTATTAAAGCTCAACTCAAGTCTTATATGGAATACTGAGGCTGGATTTTCAGCCCAAAACCTGAGTAAAATTCTGGTCGAGCGAACTAAAACAGTGGTTGACTTGGGTGATGGGATCTGCTGGTTTTGGTAAAAGTGAAAGCTAGAAGGAACTCAAATATAGAAAGTGCTGGCTGTTCTTAGTGGCTCTCATTGAACTAAACAAGATTTGGAATTACAGATTTTCTTGCCCAATTAGTAACTCAATTGAAACCGATTTTTTGAAGTACGTTTGCAACATCGCCAGATTACGCATTGTCAATAAGACCTCGGCTTATTGACAATAAAACCGCCTCAAAAAAGTGGCTGTAATTGAGACGGGATAAGGCTTACACGCAGATTTTTTCAAAAATAATGGGTGTCCCTTGGGACACAATTTGGGTCATTTTGCGCCTTTTGGACGGCCGAGATTTTTCCACAGAGCATAAAGTTTCATTAACAAAGGCGTTTTTAGTTGTCCCACAAGGCAACAAATCACTGTTTTTTGATGTTTTGGACGGCCAAAAATTCAAGTATCGGATTAGACTAAAATACTACTGATAACAACACTAAATCTATAGAGTTACAGGATTTAATTTGAGTTTTTGTGTATGATGAGTTTCGATTTCAGTTAACGCTAAATATATGAAATGACTGCTGAACTCAAAATTGAAATTACAGATTGACAACGTTGAGCAGTTAATCAAGAGCAGATTTTTTGAATTACGTTCGTAACATTGCAGTATTGTGTATTCTCAATAAGCTAGGGGTTTATTGAGAATGTAAACAGGCAGAAAAAATAGCTGATACTGGGACTAGATAAAGATTCGAGTGCATTTTGTCGCCAAAATTTTCTGTCTCTACTGCTACCACTAGAGCTACCCGACAGCTACCAGTAGGGGAAGTCAAGAAACGGTAACAATTGATTTTTTGATGTCTCTACTGGTAGCTCAGTATCACCACTAGAGCTACCCCTACAGCTACCTCTTGGGCATTGTGGGAAAAGATACTAAATTCACACTTAAAACACCATTAATTCTATAGGATTAGTGGACTTGTTCTGATATGGATTTAAAGTTGAGATAACAGATTTCTTTTGTTCAAGCAGTTCTATATTGAAATCAGTTTTTTGAAGTATGATTTCGCCATAAATACATCCAAAATTGTTTAGGAAACTGTTCAAGATGTCTATTGATAAAAAGGAATTGACAAAGCGCGTTTTTAAACGTTGAAGTAAAGACAGTAGTACAGATGAAGAAACTAGGGAATAGGGAGTGAAGAAACAGCCCTTGATTGCACGAACCTTTTATTTACACCAACTATAAAGAAATGCTATTGAGGTAACATACTCGCAAATTGTTTTTCAACTGCTTTGGGGTCTTGTCGAATGCCTGCAAATACTTGTTCAGAAACGGGGTCAGGCTGTACATCTTCAATTCCCTGCTCTACTGCTTGCAATGTGGCGTGAGCAATCTGAATGGGAGGTACTTTATCAAGGGGGACATTTTCAGCCATTGCTGTATCGACAGGGCCGGGAAAGACACCTACAACTAGCGTTCCTTGTTGAGCTAATTCTGCTCGTACTCCCTGTGTCAACGAATACAACGCTGCTTTAGATGCACTGTAGGAGGCGAAAACTGGAACATTGACCATCGATGCAATTGAGAGCAAATTGACAATCGTCCCACCGCCATTTTGTTTGAGGATAGGAGCAAAGGCACGAATTATATTCAGTGAACCAAAGTAGTTAGTTTCCATTTCCCAACGTGCCGTTTCCAAGCTGGCAGTAGCAAAGAAGCCACCTGTACCTGACACTCCAGCGTTATTAATCAGCAGATTTACATCAGGAGCAGTTTGGGCGATGACAGCAACTTGTTCAGGATTTGTCACATCCAGTGCCAGAGGTACGATCCGGTCAGGAGCGATCGCCATGACATCTTTCAAAGAATCCACGTTACGCGCAGTGGCGTAGATCCGGGTTGCGCCTGCTTGAACCAGTGCCTCGACAAAAGCCTGACCAATTCCTCGATTTGCACCTGTAACCAGAGCAACAGAACCATTGGTATTCATAAAAACCTCCTAGCGTTTGATATGCCATTTATTGCTGACATCTTCATCATGATTGATGCTCAAATATTTGAGAAGATAGCGAAAAAGAATATGATTTATTCCAAATAAGAATGAATTTAGCTATGGATCGTATTGCTTGCATGAAAAGCTTTGTCAGGACGGTAGAGACTGGCAGTTTTTCTGCTGTCGCCCGCGAACTAGACACAACTCAACCCACTATTAGTAAGCAGATTGCGGCACTAGAGGAATATTTGGAGGTTCAGTTACTCGTTCGCTCTACGCGCACCTTGAGTTTGACCGATGAAGGTATCCGTTTCTACGAGCAATGTCAACGGGTGTTGGAGGCAGTTGCAGAGGCAGAATCGAGTGTGGGACAACGACAAAAGCTGGCGGGGGTATTGCGAGTGAGTTGCCCTGTAGCTTTTGGTCAACTGCAAGTAGTACCAAGACTAAAAGCTTTTCTGGAACGCTACCCAGATATCAAAATTGATTTGATGATGGCAGATCACTTTGTAGACTTGATAGAAGAAGGAGTGGATTTGGCAATTCGGATTGGCAAGGTGCAGGATACTTCACTGATTACACAACGCATTGGGACTACACGGCGAATCACAATTGGACATCAATCTTACTTTGAGCGAGCAGGTGAACCGCAAACACCAGAAGATTTGGTCAAGCATAACTGTATTGTTTATACCCGCCTTGCTACAGGTAATGAATGGCATTTTCAAGGAACTTCAGGAGTCATCCAAGTTGTGGTGAGTGGCAATTTTCAGGCGAATAACTCTACTGCCATTCGAGCCGCCGTGTGTGCCGGGTTAGGGATTGCGGTTTCTCCGGTCTGGTTATTTGGTGATGCCCTGGGTGATGGCAATCTAAAAGTGATTCTCAAAGACTATCAACCTGTCCCACTACCAATTTACGCTGTCTATCGTCGAGGTCGATTTGTGCCAGCTAAAGTGCTTTGTTTGATTGATTTCCTGTCTAATGAGTTTAAGCTAGATCCCTGGGTGTCAGATTATGGGCAATCTTAAGTGATTAATGGGAGCAGATTGAGAAATAATTCTCTTCTGCTTTAAGCTGTTTGGAGACTTTTCTATAACTACCCCTTTGTGACCGCCTTTCTCATTGCCATTGAATAAACTTAACCTTCTTTTCAATGAGCGCAGTTTTGCATTCACACTCACCAATATTGCCGATTCCACTTTTTTCTAACAACGTGTAGCGCGACTAGATATATATTGATGTGACGAATGGCTATATCTGCCCCAAAAAGCTAATTTTATCTTTTATTACGGAAAATATTTGGGAATTATAACAAAGGGATTGTCAGCGTCATGTCCCATCCAAGATAGGTGCATAAATATGAAAAATTTACCTGATATACTGTTGCGCTTATTTTTTGGTGCTGCTTTGGTTTTAATTGGTATAACTATTCTACGGTATGGGTCTGGGGGTTCACTTGTTATCTGCAAAGCTACTAAGTCGAAAACTGCATCTTGCACAATAACTGAACGTTTAGCATTTAGTCAACAGATAATTGATGAGAAAACTATTGATAATATTACACAGGCAAAAGTCGCCATAATTAATGCTATCCGATCTGATGTAGATGGAGCTAGTGAGGATATACAGTTTTTTCGGGTGTTAGGGGTAACAGGAAAAGGTATTAGTTACCAAATTGGTCAAGATGGAAAAGACTCGACACAAGCCAAAGCTGTCGCAGGAAAGATTAATTTTTTAATCCAGAATCCAAATGCTTCACCAATTCAATTAGATTATTCCTCTAATATGACTAATTTTTTAGCTTGGGGAGTGATCGGGTTGGGAATAACTGTGTCTCTTTTTATGCGTACTGAGAAATAATCTAGCGTGGCAAAACTTACTAGAGAAGAGCGGAAATCCTGTAATCTTGAGCTTGTAGCGAAATAATGGTGCAAAAACTTGGTAAGAAAAAGTTTAAAACCAGAGGCAACATCGTTTGAAGTACTAGATTGGTATTGAGCCGAGATATGTGTAAAAAGATGCAAGATGGTCTGGAAAAGCTTGCTGCATATAGGTTTTAGCGTTTTTAATAGTTCTGCTTGATTTCAGCCGCGCATACTTGCAGTGTGAGGGTCAATAATTGCTTTTCGCCTACCAAAGAGAATAATAAATACTGTGTGGTTGAAATGAATACAAATTTTCTCCTGTAAGAGTTTCAGACAATTCCCGGTAAAAGATGTTTATTGTCTAAGTTGTAAAACCTGTAAATAAAGTTAATAGATACTCTGGTTTTTGTAGCGATAGATACCCAAGATTTGTACCCTTGCGTCAATTTTACTTGAAAATTGCTGAAACCTATATATAGTAGGAGTTTACAGACCATCTTGCTCAAAATTACACATATCTCGGCTCAATCCCCTTATAGACTATTGTATTTTTGAATTGGCGAAATTTTGAATTGTCGCCCAGTTACCATTTTATAAATTGAGAAATACAAATTTTCGTTATTTTGAGGGTAAACTAGCAGCATTTATTGGAGTATATGGAGTGATTATCACCCTAGCTAGTTTCAAGGGAGGCGTAGCAAAAACGACAAGCGCCATCCATATTGCTTGCTTTTTATCTCAGCATGGCAGCACATTGCTGGTCGATGGCGACCCAAACCACAGTGCTACAGGATGGGCAAAGCGAGGGGCATTACCTTTTAAAGTTGTGGATTTATTGCAGGCCCCTATGCACAGCCGTAATTATGATCATGTGGTCATTGACACAGCAGCCCGACCAAGCTTTGAAGATTTAGAAGCTCTTGCCGATGGGTGTAATTTATTAATCTTGCCTACTACCCCTGATGCTTTAGCGATGGATGCACTGTTGCAAACTGTAAGCACTCTCAAATCATTGGGCAGCGATCGCTATCGTGTGTTGCTCACAATCATTCCCCCAGCCCCTCGCTTAACAGGACAGCAAGCACGGGAAGCATTAGAGGCAGAGGGAATACCACTGTTTCAATATGGGATTAGACGATTTGCTGTTTATGAAAAAGCAGCACTGGAAGGGTTGCCAGTTTATCAAGTAAAAGACCGTAGCAGCAAAATAGCATGGCGCGAATATCAAGAGGTGGGTAAGGAGATACTGTCATGAGCAAGCCTAGCCCCTTTAAAAAGTTATTTGAAACCAAAGAAGAAGCACAAATTGAGCCAGAACAACCAACACAAGCAACCACAGAAAGTAACGTGACACCGACTCCAACCTTACCACCACCAGCACCAACTCAAAATGAACCACGCAAACGTGGCAGACCTGCAACTGGAAAGCGGTCTGATGATGCTTGGATTGGGCGCACTTACTATGTGAAACGCTCAACAGATTTAGATGTAGAGGAAGAATTACTCAAACTCAAAAGACGTGGTGTAGAGATTGATAAAAGCGAATTGGTAGATTTTCTGATGGCTGTCTGGGTGAAATGGCAACAAGGTGAAAATATAGATTTACTAATTGACGAATTTACACCAAGGCGAAATTCCGAATTAGATTGACCCCTGGCTGAAAACTTAAAACATAGTTTGGCAGCAAGGTGAAAATATAGATTTACTAATTGGTGAATTTACGCCTTGGCGAAATTCCGAATTAGATTGACCCCTGGCTGAACGCTTGGAACGTAATGTAGTAACGCTAAAAGAAACTATTGCGATAATGAAAAAGACTGATGCTGCTATACCTGGATTTTCGCTCCAGTAGAGGACATACCCAATATGACTATCAAAGAACTGCTTCTTTCGGAAATCGAATCAACCCCAGATGCCATTCTGGCTGAAACGCTAGACTTTATACGCTTTTTAAAAACAAAGTCAACTCAAACACAGCCTGTTTCTGAAGTTTCTCCTTCCGCCCCTCACACTACGGTAAATTCCACAGGTCGCTCACTGCTCGAACACTTAAAAACAATTGGTAAATGGTCAGGTGATGATTTAGAAGAATGTCTTTCTTTAGTTTATGCCACTCGCGGCAAAGCCAAATTTGATTATGAAAACCCTTTTGAATAATGTACCTGTTAGATACAAATCACTGTAGCCAAGCAATACTTGGTAATCCCAATTTGCTTAATCGCCTTGCGAAAGTCGAAAATTCTGTAATTACAACCTGCGCCATCGTTCAAGGCGAACTGATAGACATGGCAGAACGTTCTCAACGCAAGGAAAGTAACTTAGCACTAATTCACGGTTTTCTAACGGGTATCTACATCCATAATATTGATGGATCTACTGCTACTATCTACGGGCAATTGAAAGCCGCTTTATTCAATCAGTTTGCACCGAAGGAGAAAAGTAAGCGCAGAAAAACGAAAATAACTGATCTAGGCTTTGATGAAAATGACCTTTGGATTGCGGCTGTAGCTTTACAACATGGTCTTATCGTTGTGTCAGCAGACAGCGACTTTCAGAGGATTCAACAAGTGAAAACATTATCTGTTGAATCTTGGCTGTAAGTCCCATTTCTTATCCTCACCTGCGCTTGATTAGTTCTACCCAGAATTATTTCAGTAGCAGAAGGTCAAAATGTAATGGAATTTAACAACGTAAAATGGCAGTAAGGCGAAAATATAGATTTGTTAATTGGCGAAATTTCGCCAATGCGAAATTATCACAATTGAGTTATACAGCATTAAGAAACTCTAGGAATTAATTTCTTACCAATAGTTGTCACAAGCTAAGTAATAGCAAGGTGATTGAGAGCTTCGGCTGTGTATCCTCATTGCCCGGTCGCACCTTGGAAGCGATTATTTTAGCCTCGATTACACAATAATTACAGCAGTTTCGAGGATATCGCCACAGATCCGTATGAGTCAGTTTTGCCACATCCACACAAATTAAGGAAGGCGTATAACAAAAGGTTATCGCACATGGATACCTCTCAAACACAACAGATAACCTTTCCAGTTTTCGGTGCAACCACTTATTATGCTGCGTCTACTCAGGAGGCTCAAAAAAGATAACACCGTCTGCTACCAATTCAGATTTTGCCTTTTGTGAAAGACCTAAGTTATTGCCGAACAATGCTCCCTGAACTTTTGCGCCACTAAAATTTGTGCCACTGAGATTAGCGTCAATAAAATCTGCATCTCTAATATCTGTATTGCTGAGATCAGCACTGCTAAGATTTGCACGTCTAAGGCAGGCTCCTTTAAGATTTGCTCCTTCAAAATTCGTTCTACTACAATTTGCATCATTAAGGACTACTATCTTACCATTTAATTCACTGAGATTGGCCTTGCTAAGGTTTGCTTCACTGAGATTTGCACCGTTGAGGTTTGCCCCTTTTAAAACAGCATTACTTAAAATTACACCACTAAGGTTTATTTCCTCCAAATCTGCTTTGACGTTATTTCCTCTTCTATTAGTCTTACCAAGATACACACCACTAAGATCTACATTTCTGAGATCTATTAACATAGATGAATTATTCTCTCTCCAAGCATTCCATTGTTTTTTAGAATTTCTTAATATATCTAATAGCAGAGGTTTTAAAGAATTATCTAATGTGTATTGTCTAATTTCCTGAACAGAAATACCCAATATTTGAATCAATTCACCTGATTCAAGCAATAATTTGAGAAATTGAAAACCTTTTTCCGAACCTTCTAAAACCAACTTTATACTTCCAGAGCTAATTTTTATAAGAGTAAGATGAACATCTCCTGTGATTTCTCGAAGATGCTCAACGATAGCTTCTAATCTTTGCTTACTGACTTCACTAACACGTCCACTTAAGACAAATTCATATATAATTAAGGAATCATTTTTGGAGTCTAATACAGCGTCTGAGCCTGAGCTAAAATTTGCATCATAGGTTTGTGCGTCGTGATTCGGCAATAGTCTTTCGGCAATAGCCCTAAGTCCTGGGTTTCCAGGGTTGTAATTATACGCAGCATCAACTAAATTTGTAACCCATGCCTGAGAATTTGCTACTTGTATCAATTTAAAAACAATATCTTCTAACCTTCCTTCGCCAGCAATTGCGTTTAGATTTTTACCTAATTCAAACAACAGCATTTGTTCTAAGGATGTTGTATTGGGAAAAGCATTAATCAAAGCCAATTGTAGTTCTTTAAGTTGTTGCCCGGATAATTGCATATGCTTAATATAAACTGCTTAGATACCGAATATGGAGTGTTTGAGAATACTTAGTAATGGCGTGATTAGAAAATTAATTGTTTTGTTGTTAGGTTTTACCTGCCTCATTTTATAAAAGGTTTGTATAACTACTCGTTCAAAAAAATATTATGTCTAATACTCATTTATATTCATATTTATAATAAAAATAATTACTTACAAATATTTGAAGTTTATGAATTAAAATCAATTAAATCAGTTAATTACATTTCTAATACTGAGCTAATTTATATCTCATATGATAATATTCAGCCTATAAGAGAGAGGATTATTAATTTTTAATCCAATATACCTAGCACCGCTTTTTGAAGTTGTCCAAGATACCAATGTGTATATTTAGTAGTTATTGTAATTTTCTAAATATTTTAGAATTAATAAAGCTTAAATAAAGTTAGAAATGTACAAAAAATATTAGATAAGTTTGAGCCACGACATTCCTGCGATAATTACCGTTTCCTGTTGGAGGGAATAAAGTGTCAGTAGCTCATAAAGTTTTTTCCAGAGTGCGATCACGCTTTCGGCTGCTACTTCCGCCCCTCCTTCAATTTCGTTTAAGCCCATTATCCCAACCGTTGGTTTAAGCACTTGCTGGTGATAGAGTGCAAGGGGCGATTGTAACTGCCAACACTCTTAATAAATAGCAATGAACTCCTGATGTCGCAAATCGGGATCGTCACAGGAATGTTGTGATTAAAAGCTGTCTAATATATTTTGTACATTTCTACTTTTGTTTAAGCATAATTAACTATAAAATCGTTAAAAAGATACAAAAACCGCTCTAGCTATGCACATTAGTATTGCAGACGACCTCAAGAAACGATTCCATGCAGCTTGCTTGCGTCCTACGGGGGACTGAAGATGAGCCAAGTTGTGGCAGAACTCATTGAGCAATGGTTAAAGGCTAATGATGGTTCTGCATCTACGGTTGTATCTGGAAAATCTGAGATAAAAACAAAGTAACTAAGGAGTAACAGAATAATTTAGTTATCGTTTGAAACTGGTGAGAAAAGTTTCTAACTTACTTCAACTTCTAGGTATAGTTTGTATTAAAAAATATGAGTTTATCTGGTCAACAACGTAAAGAACTACAATTGGCTTTAATTGATGCTTTTCCTACTCTGGCATCTCTAGAGCAAATGTTGGCATTTGAATTAGATAAAAATCTAAGAGTTATTGCTGGTGAAGGGAGTTTACAAGATATTGTCTTTAAATTAATACAAACAGCTAATTCTCAGGGATGGGTTGAAGATTTAGTTCGTGCTGCGTGTGATTCAAACCCTGGAAACCCACCACTTAGGGCTATTGCCGAAAGAATATTACCAAATCCCGACCCAGAAACATCTTCTGTTTCCTCACATAACACTCCGCAAAAACAAACTAATCAGCAGCAGAAAATTTTGATTCTAACAGCAATTCCTCATGGGCTACGTTTGGATAAAGAGATTCGAGAAATCGAGGAAGCTATACGACGAGCCACCAATCGAGATTTATTTGAAATTCGCATTAGAACTGCTGTACGTCCTCAAGATATCCGTCGTGCCATTGCAGAAGAACAGCCTCAAATTGTTCATTTTTGTGGACATGGTTTGGAAGATGGCAGCTTGCTATTAGAGGATGATGGGGGAAGTAATAAGCCAGTTGCACCAGAGGGTTTAGCATTACTATTTAAGTTACACGCTGATTATGTTAACTGTGTGCTGCTCAATGCCTGTCATTCAGAAAAAACTGCTATAGCAATTAGCCAATATATTAATTATGCAATTGGCATGAATCAACCAATTGAAGACAAAGCAGCAATTGCATTTGCTCAAGGCTTTTATGATGGGTTGGGTTACAAAAATTCAGGCAAACGAGATGTGTTTCAAAGAGCCTTTGATGAAGGTATGGTCGCTATTCAACTGGAAAACATTTCTGAGGGACAAATACCAGTTTTAAAAAAAAACTTTTTTGGATTGAGAATTCTGCATCAGAATTAGCAACAAAGATAAACATATATGATGTAAAAGCTTTAAAAAAAACAATAGGCCAGCCATTGCCTGGCAAATTAAAGGCGAATGGTGGATCTGTCTGGTATCGTGTTAGGACTATGCTGGCCTTTAGTATCGTGGTTACTGGTTTAGTAATGGGGGTGCGTTGGTTAGGAATACCACAAATAGAGCAATTGGAACTGACAGCTTTTGACCAGTTAATTCGGTCGCGTCCATCGGAAGCTCCAGATTCTCGTTTACTTATTATTAAAATTACAGATCAAGACCTTAGCAAGTATGGCGGTTATCCACTAGAAGATTCTATTGTTGCCCAACTAATTGGGCGTTTAGAGCAGTATAATCCAAGAGTAATTGGTTTAGATATACATCGAAATAAGCCCAGAGGCCAAGGTCGTCAACAATTAATTTCTATTTTCAAGAAAAATAAAAATTTTTTTACTGTATGTTCTTTCAGCAATTCAAATGATAATTCAGACTATGCTCCTCCTCAAGAATTGACAGAAGAACAGAAAATCAAGCAACTAGGCTTTAGTGATTTTTTTCCTGACGAAAATACCAATTTGATTCGTCGTCAACTGTTATCTTATGAACCTAGTTTTTCGCCATCTCCTTGCAAGACTCCTTATAGTTTCAGTTTTCAATTAGTATTTTGGTTCTTATCTTTTGAAGGTATCAAACCATTAGAACTTAATCAGAATAATGAATGGCAGTTTGGTAAAGTTATCCTAAAATCACTGGGAAATCGGAGTGGCGGTTATCAGAAATTGGGAGAAAGTGATCAAATATTGATTAATTACCGTTCAGGCGAGCTGGCACCAATAGTCACTCTAGAAAAGGTTTTAGAAGGAAAAATAGATAATAGCCTTGTCAAGGAGCGAGTAGTTTTAATTGGTTATGCGGATTCCAGTTCAAAAGACTGGTTTGATACTCCTTATGGCGAAAAGCCAGGAGTATACATTCATGCTTATATGGTAAGTCAAATTATAAGTGCTGTAATGGATCAACGACCTTTACTGGCAGTCTTGCCTCAGTGGAAGGGTATTCAATGGGGTGATGGAATCTTTGTTTTAATTTGCTCTTTTACAGGGGGACTATTAGGTTTACTTTTACGAAAGTTATTATATCTATTATTTGCAATTTTTATTGTAGCGTTCATCTTATATCAGATTTGTCTAATCATCCTTATTCAAGGTTACTGGCTACCATTTTTACCATCGCTACTATCTTTGTTAATAACAGGGTTTGGTACTGAGGGGGTAACAAAAATCTTTGAACCAAAGACCAGAATGAGGTGTGAATGATTATGTATGTTACGAAAATATAAACATCATTTTCCAAGTTGATCAATTTATCCATTATCTATATTTAGGCATATTGACAAAATTAGTTTACTTTTAAATTGCTACGAATGATCCGAATCTGCTATAATTTTTCAGTCATAAATTCTTGAAACAAAATTGTTACCAATCAGGAATTGGTGTTTTTATATTATTCACTTTCAAGATTAACCATAAATTTGGGTTATATCTTCAATGAAACTTCTTCGATTATTTATACCGCTATTTTGCACAACTAACTTGATAGTTATTAGTGAGTGTATTTATCCGATATCTGTGCAATCACAAGTTACTATCGCTAGTTATTCATTAAAACCACCTCCAGGAGGAGGTAGACCAGGTGGAGGGCTTAATCCAGGAGAAAGACCTATTATACGGCCAAGTAGAATACGCAATCGACAACCAAGACGTAGAGTACGCCCAGATAATAGACGCAATCAACAACTAAGATATCGACAAAAACAAAACCTCATAAATTAGGAATGTAAGACAGTGATGGCAAGAAGGTAGGGGTTTTTTGCATTAACCCCCGAAAAGGGGGATTCTAGAATTTGTTGTTGAATGGTACTTCACTCTTTTGATTAGTACGCGATCGGTGAAAGCTAGTCAGTGTGAAGAGTATCACTATTTCTTAGACGATCTAAGAATGGTATTTTGAGACATGTAAAGAGACATAATTCAGACTTGTCTCAAATTGTATACTTTCTGAGACGGGGTTTAGCCAAGAATCTTATCTGGCAAGAGTTATAGGGTGATAGCATCAAAACTCACTTTTCATAATCCCCCTTTTCGAGGGTTTATCCCAAAAACCCCAGGTAAGTAATTACGCCATCGCTAATCCTTTGCTGATTCCTCCCGTGTAGAATCTAGTATAGAAATATTCAAAAGCCCAAAGCAGATATAGCGTTTTGCTTATGCTTTTCATTAACACCCAAATAACGCTCTCTAGCTGCCAAAGTCCGACCTAAATCAATTCTGATATTGAGTCGCTCATCTGCTTTTGCAAACGCTGGCGGTTATCATCATATTTCAATACTGTCTGCACTTGGGCGTGTCTGCTGAATCGCTGAGTTGCGCGATAGTTGCCATTATTAAGATCCAATACTGTAGTAATCGCACTGTGGCGGATGCGATGGGGCGACATCTTCTTAGTAATTCCGGCTTGTTTGCACAGCCCATCCACCAGTCGCCTGATTGCTTCCCCGGTTAATCTTGCTCCATTCTTGTGATAGGCCAGCACAGTAAAAAGCGGGTCATCGCCACGTTTCTTCTTACTCGCTTTAATCCAAGCGGAGATCGCCGTTGCAGTTTTGTCTGATAAGTCAAGCACTTCCTTTTGGCTACCCTTGCCTTTACCTAAAATAGAGAGCGTTTTTTCTTTGGCGTTAAAGTCATGCACATTTAAATTGACAATCTCATTGCGACGCAAGCCATTATCCCAAAGTAACCGCAGAATTGCATAATCACGCTTGCCCTTAAGGGTGTTCTGGTCAACCAGTGCGATAACTTGGGCATAGTCAGTAGCGGCAATACCTGTAGTGTCGCGGTAGGTTTCGACCCTTTCACCTTTGACATCATCTAAAGAGAAATTGCAGACACCCAGCCGCCGCCCCATTGCAACCATCGACTTGATAGCACTGAGCCGACGATTCACCGTAGCTTCAGCCAGTTTTTTCTTGATGAGATGTGCCTTGTACTTGAGAACCACAGCAACGGCATGACGCTGTTCCAGGTGCAGAAACTCTAACACCAAGTCCCGGCTGGGTTCTTTCTTGGCGACGAACAGGAAAAAATCTTTCAGGTCTTTTTGGTATTCGCGTTTGGTGTTGGGCGATCGCTTATCCCCAATCAATTGCTGAATAACGTCAGGGTCATTCTCTAAGGAGAAATCCTCACCGATCGCTAAGGCCAGCGAATTTTCTAAGACACTAAGATTTTCAGGGTGAATGGGTGTCATTGGTGATAGCGCAGCAGAGATTGGGAAGTTGAATACTCAAGCTATATCTTAGTTGAAGAGAGGTGTTTTTTCTTATAAGTGGTGTGAAAACGGATATTGTCGCACTATGTCCCAGCACGGTGGGGGGAGGGGTTTGAAGAGTATTTGTCAGATAATTGACGTTTGGAGAGGGCGATATCTCAAAATTTTCTGCGATGAAAGTGTAAGGGTTGACGAAGTAGTACGTGATTTGACGGTCAACGAACACCACTATCCATCTTTTGGGGTTAGAGTGTGACAGGGTGTGTTGAGCAGAGGTAGGGATGACAATAGTTGATAGCAATACTGCTATCAAAATCGTCTGTACTTGCTTTCTATACCCCTGGTTGATAAATCATTGCTATCAGTGAGTGATATCAATTTTGAGCAGCTGGCTCTGGCGACAGCTACCCTTGTTTTGGGTCTATTCAAGCCCATGTTTTTACTTTGATCAAGCTATGAGATGACATCTGAAGAATCTTCATCCACCATCAAAACATAATCTGCCATCTGCGCTGCTAAGTGAAGAACAATTGGACGAGCTAAAGTGTCTTTGTATTGCAATGCCAAGCAACGTAATTCATGCGTCAATACTGCCCAATGCCAAGGTTCATCTTTTGGTTGTATGCAAGCTACTACTAACTCAAGTATTGCAGGGTTTGACCAGTGGAGTTGAGGTTTATCCAATTTACTGAAATCTCGTTTTTCCTTTGGCATTGTATTAGACTTTTGCCCAACACTAAGAAATATACGTTCATTACTGTCTGTCTTAAATAGTCCCTCCGTCGCCACACTTATTTGCTCAAGTTCCACCAAATTATCAAACAACTTCACTTTCTGTTTCTCTGTATCATGCAGAGCATACCATTCTGGAGTTTCTCCATCCTGGCGTACCCGAACTACGCGAAGTTTTGGCATCATTTGAGGAGATTCAGTGCCAAAAACTATCCCATCTTGAGATATTTGTGTATCTTGTAGCCATGTCCAATACCTTCGGATGTTTTGGGCATCACAGAGGAGTAATGTATCTTTATCTCTTAATTCTTTGGTTTGTAGCATTCGTTTGATAAATCCTTTTATCTCCTTTTTTAACTTGTCGTTATCTCCTGTAATAGATGTTCCTTTTGAGTTTATCTTTCTTAAAGCTTCATCGTAGGGTATCCAATCAGATAGACCATTAAAAGTAGCTTCTATTGTTTGAGAGTCAGAACGCATTTTCACCATAACTGGGATGAGTTGTTGTTTCCCATGTGCGCTGGTTTTAGAAGTGCGGTTAACCAAAAATAAACCAACATAAGTAAGAGGTTCAGGAAGAATTGCTGATGGGATAACTATGCGAGGCGGAGCTATTTGTACTCCCAACGACCGCAGTAGGTCTAAAAAAGAAGTTATCGCTTTCTGCGGCAGTTCTTCTTGTAATTCGTTAATTTCATTCTGCTCTCGCCTGTTTAACTCTCTTCCTTTATCTTTGGCTGCCTTTTCATATTCCTTTCTTAATTCCTCATGTTCAGGGACAATAAACTTAGATACCCTGTCAATTTTCTCTTGAGCAAAGCCTAAACGAATAGCTGCTTGGGGGTCTGTCCATTCAGGTTTCCAATGGTTTTCGCCATAAAGTTCAACTAATACCCCTACTTTCCCTGTGACAGGTTGCATTTGATTAACAGTTTTTGCTACTTCAGCTTTTCTACTCTTAATAGCTTCTTCTCGTTGTTTGGAATTTGGTTTTTTTGTTTTATCTGTAGATAAAGCTAAACGTTCTGCTAATTTACCTATTTCTTGTGTACGTATAGTTATAGTCAAATCTATATCTGGGAAATTATGAATACCCGTTGTCGCTGTCTTCAACCCCAGGCAATACCATATCGCTTTTATAAGTGCATCCCGTGTTGACTCATTAATATACCAAATTTCGATGGTTAGCTCTTTGCCAATACAGTTACGTATGGCTTCACAAAGTCTTTTACTCTCTGAACGGAGTTTTTCTGTAAATTCTTCTAATAAATTATCGTATCTTATTTTAAATTCTTCATCTGTTTCATCTTCTTTTTTATGAAAAGTATTTCTCTCTGATTCCTGTTTTATTAAAAGCTTTTCGTACCTAGCTTTAAATTGCTCCTCGGAAACATTATATTTACTTTTAAGTTGCTCTCTCTCTAATTCTTGTTTTTTAAAAAATTTATCGTACCTATCTTTAAATTGCTCTTCTGATTCCGCTTTTTTTCTTTTTGGGATACCCATAGTCCAAGATGTACCATCAGGCTTGGGTAAATCAAATATTTTAGCAGATTGCTTAGTATTTATTTGATAATTGAACCGCTCATATTCTATTAGTTCCCAATGATCTTTTAACAACAATGCTATTTGTTCAGCTAATTGACGACGGTTGCTTGGTGGCAATCCTTTACCTACTTTATGACCTGGAATTATCCCATCTTTGTAGGTAACACAAATGTTAGGAATATTTGAGAAATTAAGTGCTTGTGTGGGATTAGCTAAAATTTGCTCTGGGGTATATGGAAGCGGGTTGAATTGAGCTAATAACCCAGCTAAGTTATTATTCCACTTAGGCTCTCCTTTCCATACCAGTGGAGCGACTTGAAAGTATTCGGTATAACCGTAAGGATTTAATCCCTTCCATTGAAGCTTGGTACGAATATACACAGAACTAGCTTGCCCTCCTAGTAGCAAACCAGTATCATTTCTACTGCACCACCGCCGGATACTCATATCACATTGCAGTTGAGGATATGGCTGGAATGGAACCGTTTGTACTTTCAAAGTCAGAACTATTGAGTAATAGTAAGTATGTTTGTTTTCTGTGTACGATAGCGGAGGCCAAGATATCAACTCTGCTCCTGCTCCTTCTATTGGCGCACAGCGATAGAACTGAATTGTTTCATCACTTAATTTGAACTTTAAGTTTGGGTCACTCAATTGCGTTGCTAGAATATCAGGCAATAGGATAAATCCATCTGCATTTTCAGTAATATTGGCGGTTCCATTAGCATATTTTTTCCATAATTCCGTTTCTAGAGTTACCATTTCCCACTTGAAATTGTTAGGGTTCGACAGTTGCTGCATTACAGCTTGTCGTTGGTCAAAGGTTATCCCTTTCTTGCGCTTGTTTGGGTGTTCATCTGGAAACTCAGTATCTAGCCAATGAGAGAAAATTACTGATAATTTATCTATTGAAATTTCAACTGGACTGTATAACCAGATTTTCTCCCAAATTCTACCAATGTAAATTAAACCAGGGATACTTGCCCGTAGAGCTTCATTGAGTGATGTGATGGGAATACCAACTTTATCTTTGGGGCGGCTATCTCTCTCGGCTACAAGATTTTTTAATGAGTCTTTAACTGTTTCTGGAAAATTCAGTGCATAAAAATTTTTAGCGGCTAAGTTGTGTTTGAGGCGGAAAGCACACAGGCGGATTTTGTTGTATTTAGGTGATGACATAAATCAAATTATTTGTAAATTTGTGAAATGTTTACAGAAGAACATCAGAAAAGATTTTTAGTTTTGGCGATCGCTTCATAAAATGGGCGATAAAGAGCTTGAACTATCTGTCTATCTCGCTGTGTAATCTGAAGATCATCCTCCTCAAAATAAGGTTGTAGCAAATCTCGGATGCCAATAAGGATACTTGTTGAAGGGGTATCCTCTTGTTCATTCATCTGTGCAACATTAAGTCCAAACTTGGCATCGCACCAAAAGAGTTCTGCATTACTACTGCCGCGAATAAGCCGACCTACTACCTGCCAAAGTGAAACAGCAATATCCCAATGCATAGCAGGTAAGTTTTTCTCATCAAGAGTTCTTAGCCTTACTGGTAGGTGTAGCAACCGCAACCATTGACGATAAGCTGTGTCTCGAAAATTATTACCTAAGTCTTCCAGATTTTTTTCCTCAAATGTTTTGTAATTTTCAATTGCCCAACGATTTATGGAGTGAATTGCATAGCTGAGGTCATCAGGACTTGGGTGTGGTAAAACCAAGAAGTAAGCTGCTCCAATTACTGCCATTCCTTTCTCATCAACAATATTGTGACCACGCTCTATCGCTTTTAGCGGGGCTATTAGAATTACCTTGTCAGGTTTATTGGCAAACTCAGATACTCGTCCTCTTTGCAATGTGTTATGGTTTTCATTCTCTGAATCATCATCTAGCCATTCAGATTTATTATCATCTCTTGTTAAAGCTATAACTCGATTTCCCCACCCTAGACGAACTAAATGTTCGTGGACTATTTTTACTTGTTCATAGCTATTAACTACTAACAATATTTTTCGTCCTTTAAGGTCTATTAGTTTCTGAGCTAAATATTCTTCCTCTACTAACTTCGTGACAATTTTCTCCAAGTTCTTCTGTTTTTTATCCCCTGTTCCTGATACAAAGATTGGTCGATTTTGCTCATCGTATAACGGTAAAAATTCAGAGGAGATTGAAAATCCCTTATTAGTATTTGGTGACAGGACTCCGGTTACTGGTACATCAACGTGGTATGCCGGAGATTTACCAGCCCAACTTGTTCCTGACATCAGCAATATATGGGGACTTGCTATGTTGTCACTGGCGAACAAATCATTGAAATGTAGAAGTGACCAACGACCAACACCCGTACAACGAAAAAACCGCAGACTTCCTAACTGTTCTTTATAAGATTTGTGATACTGAAATGCCAACTGATTTCCCATTGGCATTGCGGGAATTATTGCGTTGTAGTCTGCGGGTGGTGCTTGAAACCACATTGAATCTTCTGCTTCTAGTTTGAGGGTATCTTGTACTTGCCTCCAGTGACGCATCATAAAGTAAAGTTTGTTTTGTAAAACGCAGACTAATAATGCAAACTCTAATTTAACGGCAATTTCTTGAATCTTCTGTGGTTCTAAAGGAATAGTGGCTTGTTTCTTGACCCACTCAATAAGGGAATTTTTCTTATCAATGGCTTTATGAGTGAGGGTAAAAAGTAAATCCTTGTCATTGTCTAGATTATTTATATAAGGTTCAAATATATCCTTCATTAAATTATCGGCATTTTCTGTTCCGGCTAAATCAATAGCAACTTCTCGCAATAGCAACCAATCTGTAAAATATTTTTTACTATTTTGCCATTGAGATAATTCAGGATAGTCTCCTCCTAACATCCAATAAATTTGGTCTGTGACTCGTTTAGCTTGTTGAGAAGCATCCCACCAATCGCTGACGATTTTTTTGCTAAGTGGTTGAGAATTTTGACGTACCAATTCAGCTTCAACCTTTTGCAAAACTTCATCTAACCAAGCATCTCTTGTTGGTCGGCGTAATGTTTGCTCTGGGCTAAATGCCTTATCTAAATAAGCTTGATATTGGTCTACTTCATCCACAATTACTAAGTCACTACGCCTCCAGACCAACTCAGCATAAAGTAAGCTTTCTTGATTTATCTGCTTTGGCAACCTACTATAAATTAGACTCCCCGGTGTAGCAATCCAGATGGAACCTTTTACTAAATCTCGTTCCTTTTTATGGTAAGAGCATACGCTGTAAGCAGGACAAGCCATTTTCGCTTTTGGTGACTCTGACTGTTTCTCATCTGCCTCATGATTTTCTATATCCGTTGATTCTGATTTTTTAATAAGTTGTAGAGAGAGACAAGGTTGTTTTCCTATTTCAAACGGTTTTGACATTTCAGGGTTAACCAAACCGCTCAACAAGCAAGTATTACTTATCCATTGAAAAGCAGGATGTTCTTGATTGAATGGTTCTTCAGGATGGTTATTATAAACAGCTTGATGTAATCGATTAATATGACTCTTTCTATTTGAATTTCCTAAAATTGGGGCAACATCGGTTATTCCTACATCAGCAAAAGTCTTAGCCAATTCAAAAATTTGAAGGATATCTCCTACGATTAACGTGATGTGTAATCCTTTTATTGCTGCCCAAACTGCCAGAACTTTCATTAAGTTGGATTTGCCTGATGATACCATCCCTACTAGATGCATTATCTTGTTGATGGTTAGAGATTCAACTTGGACTAAACAATCATTATCATTAAAAACCTGTAATTTGACATTCTTTATCCATCTTTTCCACTGGGATTTTAGCCCCCGCTTACTACATTGTCTATCCATCCATGCTGCGGTATCTTCTAGCTCTCTCCAAGTTATACAAAGTGGCTCTCGTAGGGATTTACCACTTAAATTGTGTCCGTTTGGCGGAGACTTTACAAGAGCAGAAGGGATTGCAATTGTTTCTATGATTCCATTTACTTCACACTTATATGTTTGGTCAGCTTCTGCCCATTTTATTTCGCGTCTTTTATATAATGGGATAGGATTTTTTAATGTTTTTGCATATACGTCAAATCTAAAATTGGCAATTGTTATATTGCTATTAATTTTAAACTCTTTTAGAGATTCAGATACTTCATAGCCTCGCTGGTCTGTGGGCAAATTACGATAATTATTCAGTGCTTCTGACCATACATAAGGTCTTCTATACTCTGTTAATAGATAACGCCCAGAGGCATACATTTTATGTTGCAATTGACTCCAGCTTTTGGATTCTGGAATAGAGAAAGGATAACCAGTCAGCAATACCCATAGACTACTTGCGGGAGCATTAGGAACTAAAGAACTTAATAAATACAGTCCTAACTCTACATCACATAAATTATCGACTAATCCTTCTTTGATTAGTCGAGTCCGCCATTCTTTTGTATTTCTCATAGTTGACAATTTCTTAATTTTTTCTCAACTGCTTTCATAAAAGTCCCTTCAAACATTGCCTGAGACTTTTTTAATTTAACTGGACAGTGATTTATAAACTCTTGAATATACTCGTCTCCATACTCTTTAATTTCATCAGCGAATACAAAAAATGCTTCGTGGTATGGCTGATGGGTAAGTCTAGGTATAGGCTCGTTAACCTTTTTAGCTAAGTTATATGCAGATTCCCAAAACTTTACGTCAACTGCCCAGACTGTTTTATCAGGAAAGACAATATGCAGGTCGTATTTATCAAAATCTGGATAGAGAGTTACTTCTAATCCTAACTCCTTCATACGTTTTTCTATTCTTAGTTCTGCACACCCTGGTCGATGAATAAAATATCGCAGCCCTTTTTTCAGCCATAAAACTTGGTCATCTTTATCACATTCAAAAGGAACTGGAGCTTTTTTTTGTTTAGCACAGTGTTTGTTCTCACAGTTTAATTGATTGTCCACAGTCCGATGCATTAACCCGCTACAGTGACCACAGCAATAAAACTTTCCCTGTTTTTTGTAAGAAGCTGGAGCTTCTTCATAACTATCTTCTAAGACCTTTTGTAATGGCTTGAGTTGCAGAACTGCTTTTACATCTCGCTCTCCTTTTGTGATCACAGGGTTACTAACAAGTAAGCGGCGAAACTCTATATATAAGTTTGGGTCTTGTGCAGATTTTCTAAAAACTTCTTCCATCACCTCTTTTTGAATTCGCTCGGCTTCGCTAATATATGAACCATCTAATTCAATACAAAAACCACTAGGCTTTTGGTCTTCAACAAATTGAACATCCTTCCACTCTTCTGGACAGTCAATTTCAATAGTCCAATCTTTTATAGGATGTTCCGCCCAGTTACTCAGGAAATCTGGAACCCCTTGAGGTTGGGTTTTACTTTGCATCACACAATTAGCTTGTAATTTTTCTACTCCCAGTTGCAGAACTGCTGGGTAAGGGAAAAGTTTGAGCTTTTGCATTTGTTGTGCATACTGAACTATTCCTTTAGCTATCTGACGCAGGGTTGGTTCATCTGTTGTCTTGACATTTTTTGAGCTTGTCTTTGGCTTTGTATCAGGTTTATCGCCAGGCACGTAGGAGTTAATGTCAAATCGTCTCTGCCCGGATGGGGTTCGGATTGCCTTAATTTTGCCCGCAGCTTCCCATCGTCTCAAGGAGTCAACGCTCACTCCCAGCCGTCGTGCTGCCTCTTTTGGGCTTACATACTCTGAAATTGGTTTTTCCTCAATTCTTGTTTTTCAATATAGCATTATCTAGTTTTACCTATGCAAACCTATGCAAAATTTTTTTAGATTGGGCATCCATACTTTGGGATTTAGGTAATCTATGACCAACTAATTGTCAAATCACAATCTAAGCGACCGAAAAGCCTATTGTTTCGTCAGCGATGACACACCCTTAACCAAGACTTATACTTCAGCCCGACAGCACAAACGCTACAACCCTTGTTCTTTCGTTGGCTGATTAAACTTGCTTATGTTTGCAGCGCGATGACCACTTACAGGTATAATCCACGCAAATAGGATCTGCTCATATTGCGGCTGTCTCAACTGTCTATACTCGCTTCTATACCCCTGCTTAATCAATCGTTGCTATCAAAACGGATATCATTTTTTCTCGACTTGATACGGAAATCACCTTACATCTTCGCCCTCGTCACGGGACTGGCCAATCTGCTGAAACTGTACCCCGCTATAGGGCAGGATGGAAAGCAGCTTGCAGGTAACTCTATTTGGGTGGCCGCCGAGATACCTACTCTGTGCGATCATCTTGTCCTGTGTGGGTTTGAGAATTTACTACCTGGGGTTTTTTGTACAAACGCTCGAAAAGGAGGCTACCCCATGTTAGTAAAGTTTTCAAAAAATTAGAGAAGTAAACAAGCTTACTCTTGTAAATGAGTGCTTAATAGTAAAGTATAGTTAGATACCTATGCTTGAAAATATATATGAGCGAATGGCGCGAAAAGCTTACTAATTTGATAAAGTCTTTACCTAATAAACAAAAATTATTTATAGGTGTTTTTATTGCTGCTGGAGTTATCACTATTCTCTATCAATTTAACTGGAGTGGTTTTGGTGAAGACTCAAATAAATCAGTGGCTATCAGAGAGGTAATAAATCCCAAAAATGGAACAATTATTAAGCTTACAGAGACAACAGAGAATTTTCAATCGGGTAAAACTTTTTGGGATTGGTTAGGTTTAGCTAGTACATTAGCAATTCCAATTGTGCTATTCCAATTTGAGCGTAGGGAACAGAGGCGTGCAGATAAACGCGCCCAAGAAGAAAAAGAAAGTGCTGAAAAACAAGCTGAAGTGGAAAAAGCAATAGCAGATAAAAATTTACGAGAAGAAGCTTTAGAGTCTTATATTGATCGTATGTCACAACTGTTGCTTGATAAAAATTTTAAGACTTTAGACATTAAAAACCCTTTGCGAGATGCAGCATTAGATGTAGCACGAGCTAGAACATTATCTGTGCTACGGAGGCTAGACAAAGATAGCGAAAGAAAAGGTAACGTTATCGAATTTTTAATTGATGCAGAACTTATAAGTGAGTTAAATCTAAGCGGTGCCAAGCTTGAAAGTGCCAACCTCGAAAGTGTCAACCTCATTAATGCCAAACTCGAAAGTGCCGACCTGACTAGTGCCAACCTCATTAATGCCAAACTCGAAAGTGCCGACCTGACTAGTGCCAACCTCAAAGATGCTGAACTATTTTGTGCCAAACTCAAAAGTGCCGACCTGACTAGTGCCAACCTCGCTAGTACTAACCTTAGAATTGCCAACCTCGAAAGTGCGAACCTTAATGGTGCTTATCTTAATGGTGCTTATCTTAATGGTGCTTATCTTAATGGTGCCTATTTTATTGATGCTGACCTAACTGGTGCTGACCTAACTGGTGCTGACCTAACTGGTGCTGACCTAACTGGTGCCACAAACATAACTATTGATCAAATTAAATCTGCTATGAACTGGGAGAAGGCAAAATACGACAAAGATTTTTGTACCCAGTTGGATTTACCACCAGAGTAGAGGATGCAGATTCATGACAAGTGACTACTGTATTTTTGCTAGTTTAGCCCCTATTACCAGTTGACACAAATCAAATAGATATATTTATTCACCCCAAAGCTTGGTAAACTGGCTAGTTTCTATAAATTTTAAAAAATCTTGTGTTTTTTCATCATTTTTATCTGGAAAAATCGTGAGTAACTCTACATATTCTCGTCCTTTACGCCTTATTTCTCCTTCCTTAGTCTTGATATAATGCGGATACATTCGATGCCAAATTCGACCGATTTGACCCATCTTACCCGTGAGGCTTGAGCTTTTAATTGATTTGTTTTCTTTGTAATTACAGTGAAACCATTTCACTGCTAAACTATCGTCTTCATCTTCTGCAATGCGCCCCCATACTTGAACTTTTTGAGGATGGAATGATTCGCGCCATGAACTAACTTTATTACTTGGGTTTTTACCTTTTAATTTGAGCCAGTTGTTGACAGTATTGTAAGCAAAATCCAAAATATTAGTGATATGATTGAGGCGATTTACCGGAAAGTAGTATTTATTTGATTGCTTAGTAAATTCCCAATGACAACCTATCGGATGTTTCTCATATTCTGGGAAGAATAAGCTATGGTCAATTCTTCGCCACGATTTACCAAAACCACCCAGCAGCATAGAAAATCTTAAAATTAGTAATGCTAAGTTCTTTAATTCTTTCTTGTATTCCTCTAAGAAGTTACCCATGCAAACAATATTCAGAATTCCTGAATTTAATTCATAGATAGGCACAGCTACCTTACCATATCGGTACGCTTTCATCTCTAAATCAACAGCATGAAAAGCAATTCCTAACTGTCCGACAACAGCACCTTTTAGACCAGCGAATCCTCCCCAAAGTTCTCTAGTTAATTCCTCTGCTGTATTTTCATCAGTGACACCGCTAAATAAACGTAACGTATGATTTCGTAAAGCGGCTTTAAACATATTCGGACGAAATTCGCCTGTTCTATCAATTAATTTTGATGCTAATCCTTGTCCACACAAATTAACAGTGACTAATTTTGTGTGTGAGTGGTTCATAGGTTGACCATAACCAGCACTAACTCTCGAACCAATACCCCTTTCTATGGCTTTATCCCAGATACTCCAAATAGTCTCCCATTCAATTGTTTCTAATGTTTCGGTGCTGGAAATCCCAAATACTAAGGTTGGTTGATAAAGGGATATCTGAATAAATGCTGAGTGTCCACTGTTATTTTTAACTTGCCAATCTTGTTGAGGATGAACAACATCAATTAACTTTTGTTCACCCCAAGTTGCATCTTTGGGATAACCACCGTGAAAACGGAGAAATCCAGGTTGGGTATCGCTGCTATGAAGTTTCCCACCGCAATATCTTTGCGCTTGTTCTGGAGTACAAGCGCGTAAAAAAGCACCTTTCATGCTTGCACCAGGGTAAAATGGAAATCCTTTTGCAGCGATGACTGGTCGAATCATATCTTCATTTTGTCCACTGTTAGAAACAAAACGCCAGGTGATTTTATATTCTTTTGTTCTGATATTGTTACTAAACTGAGGAACGTCTGTTGCAGCACCTTCTACCCATTCATCAACCCATCTTTCAAATTTTTCTGGGTTTTGAATATATTGAATTTGTCCGCGTCCTCTAACTGGCGCTTGAAACATTAAGGGAACTTCATTAGCGTTATTATTCGTCATCACTATCTCCGGGAAGTTTGTATCGCTGACTCCACCACACTAAGCTGTCACAAAATTGTGCGAGAACAGCTAAACATATTCTTTGGTCTTCTAGAGGAATACTCCACAGTTTTTCTGCGGTTTCTTGAATATTTTTAGTATCGCTGCTTTCAATTTCTTCACAGGGAATTAATATCCCTATTGGTCGCATAATGTTTGTAAAACTTTTCCAAGTATCGTGCCAGTATTGACCTGGATTTTGATACTCATAGTTTCTTTTATCTATTAGTCGCAGGTGTTCTCCCCAAAATCGTTCTAATCCAAAAGCAACGGTTGCCCGCATTTTGTGCGATTGTCCAATTACGCCTTTTAAATCACGATATTTTAAGACTAAACGCTGTGCTTCTTGGTCTAAATTATAGGGTTGCCAAGTCATTTTTAGCTCCACTCCAAAGTAATTAAGCAATGACCAAAACCAATAGATTCTAATCCACCTAGATACATTTCTAATTCGTTTTTCCGATATTCACCAAATGGGAACCCTTTATAACGATTATCTTCAGTAGTCTTGATAGCTATAGGAAAAATTAGTAGTGTTCCTTCAGGTAATGCTTCGGTGTTAAAGAAACCACCACCTACTACTACTTTTTCATCCTCTTTTAAGCGAATGCGGCTTTGGCGATATAATGCCATATCGTGAATCATAGAAATATCTGCATCGTCTACGACAACTGCGGGTAATTCTTCTCCGGATGGAAAACAATCGCTAATATTTTCAATTTGATTAATTGTCAAAAAACCCAAGTTAAAAAATAAGGTTTTTCTACCTTTTGATTCACGCGCTCTTAAGGTTGTTGAACCTGTATATGGGTAAGGAATATCAAATTTTCTACCAGTAATACGCTTGTAGCGTCTGAGTAAATAGGGACAGCTCACCCAAACGATTGGTTGACCAGGACAAAATACAGGAAGCCAAACAATCGAAGCATATTCAAATTTAATAATCGATTCTTTATTAATATTCGACTTTTCAGAAGTAAGGCTTTCACCATACCAATAATTAGCCTCAGCTTCTCCAAAATATTGACGCATATTTACACGGAAGGAACCGCGAATTGAACTACCAGGAACAATACCAGTCTGTGTAAATTGGTCACGGAAGATAAAATTTAAGTTCCCACTTTCTTCGTCTGCACTTGCTCCCACATGCAGGGGTGCTAAAGTTTTAATTATGCCGTAGCCTTTCAAATACATTTATATGTAGCTCCTGTTTTAAAGTGGTAAATTTTAATTAGAAACGAGTCAGCTAAAAATTATTTCTCCTTTATTTACCATCTCCCAAAGGAAGCGCTAGACCGCATCCCCAACGTTTGAAGTTATAAGCCTCTGTGGGAAACCATAGCTCTGACCATTTATACCAAGGTTGTTTCAGTGGTTTTTTGAGAACGTACACGCTACCTGGAGGAACGGCGTAGCGTCCGCGAGATAGGCGTTTAGTTTTGCCGCTACCACCAAGCCGATACCGAAAAGGTTTGGGGCGTTCCGTGAGGATAGCTTCGTTGTCCCAAGCAGGTTCCCAGTTGTTATTCTTGTAAGTCATTGGTTCGGGGTAAGATAAGCGAGTGGAACCCCAAACGGCAGGGGTAATTAGGGCAAACTGCCTCCCAACAGGTTGATCAAACAACTTTTGAGTTGAATACGCAATTTCTGCACAATACACATCTACCATGTGCCCTTCGCCACCGAAGCGATACCAGCCATCATTTAAAGGTGTGTTGCTAAGATATATTAGACAGGTATCAGGATGCATTTGTACGGCGTTTTCCAAAAACAAATTGCCTTGATTGCTGTCAGTTTCAACCTTGCGCTGTTCCAATCCCAAGTGAGGATGTAAGTGCGGTAGGTATTTCCAAGGATTTTGATGCACTTGTTGCGGTTTATGCCAAGAGTTAATTGCAATCCAGCGTTCGCTTTTATCAAACTTGCCTCTTGGCGAGTCGCCCGTTTCCGTTTGCCATTCCTGCGCGTTGGAGTCCCAATGCAATAGGTGTTTGATTTTCCCCTTTTGCACCAAATAGTTAAACGGCAATGGTACGTAAAAATTTTGTGGTTCGTTATTATATGCCCAAAACGGGCCAGCAATTTGGAGTGAGGCGATTAATTCAGTTTCTATTGTAGCAGCATATAACCCTGACACCGTTGCCGTACTGGGAGGAAAGCTATTACCTGAACGCCCAACTAAATTTTCTGCTTCGAGGAAACGCCCCGCACTGCCATACAGAAATCCCAAGGGTTCGATAATGATTAGGAACTTAAACATACGTAACTGAGTTAAAATAAAAATCACAATTAACAGCGAACTATTGAACGTCAACTATCAGCTAAATGAAACCCGACTTTCGCCAAATTGATAATCCATTCGTTGAGACTTTGATGTAGGTCTTTACAGTCTTCCTGACGATTTACTAAAATTCCTGTTTTAGCCCGAACATCCCACAGGTGTTTCTCCAACGTGGCTCGATTGACGCTACCAAAGTAAACCTCAAACAGTGCCAAAGCTACTTCTGATTGATTACCATCGAAAGCATGGCGGGACTCCAGCATCGCGACATCATCATATATATGTGTCCACTTTTGCCCATAGTTCCTGTCACGATAACTTTCCAATACATCCTGCAAAAACCACCAAGGACAAACCCATTCGAGCCAGTTACCGCTGTTGAACAATATTCGCAATGCTATGCGATCGCGCCCCTTATCCTTTGCTGACTTCTCTGCTTCTCGACAATGTTGCAGGACATCGCTCTGTGGCACTCTCGGTGCCGCCCACACAAAACCGATGCTGGCTGTAATATCCTCTGCATATTCGTGTTTACGCCAAACTCTGGGGAAACCGTAGAACCAACGCAGACATTTTTGGGCTGTTAATTTCCCTAGCGAATTGCGATAAAATACTCCCAAAAAATCGTCACTGCCTGCATAAATAATTTGACCAAGACCGTTTGCTACAGAAGGTTTCAAGCAATTTTTACCCCAGTTCAGCATCCTTTCACTGAATTGGTTGAGAATATCTTCTTCATTTTCATGATTTGAGACTGTTGTTAAGAATGTAACGATTTTGTCGCAATTGCCTTGAAACCACCCTGTCCAGCATTTATCAGCCAAGCGGTTTAAGTCGCGGAAATTTTCGGGAATTTGTACACTTGGGAGTTCATCAGGTTTAAGGTTGAGTTGCTTGGCAATAGCATCAAAAGTAATTAGCCGCTTAATTAATTCAGGTATGCTCAACTGTTCGCTTTCATCTACAAATACGTTCTCTACTAGCGTTAATTGACTCAACTGTTTGTAAAACAAGCGAATCTCTTCTGCTTCGACGCTGAGATTGGGTTGAGTGGGGTTGCGATGACTTCCCATGCCAAAGTAGGCAATAGCATCTACACCAGAAAGCATAGAACTTTCACCTTGCCAATTGATGCCAATCCAATTACGCTGAAGCTTGATGTTATGGAGCTTGCACCAGACATCACGGATACTTTCACCCTGTACCCAAAAAAACTCCCAAGCATGATTTGTCCATAATTCCCATTCCTTACGCCACTGGGGTTTTCCTTTAAGGTGTTTTTCCATCCACTGTTGACAGGTACGAGTGATAATTTTCCAGGCTTTTTTGAATACAGCGATTGCATCCTTTTCCTGAAATGCTCCCCGTATAATTATTTGGTTAGGAATACCTTCGACAACATTAATTATCGCTGGGGAGACAACATGAAAACCTTGCTTTTTAGCAGCTTCGCATACTGCACGAGCTAGGTAGGAAAGGATAAATGAACTGCCGTACAAGTCGCGCAGTTTCCAAGACTTTTCAATAAATTCCTGTGTGGGTGCAAAAGTGATGGCTGTGTAGATGGTAGTAGACATCAATTCAGATACATGCTATTTGTTTAAAGTTGAATAATTTACACCTTAGTTACAGCATAAGAGGTTGTATTTGAGGTGTGCCAAAGTCAATACTATACTTCTCGTATTTTGCGCTTGTCTAATCTGCATTACATAGTGCTAGTATTCTCGATTTATATAGTAGAGGATGCAGATTTGATTAAAAGTGCTACAAATGACATAGATAATAATAAGTATTATCTATGTCATTTGTATCAAATATTCAGATAGCCTTCGTATTGATTCCGAATTGTTACTACTAACACTACGTGGGCTTCATCATTAATTTCGTAGATGATTCGGTAATGTCCTTCGTGAATTCTATACAGGTCTTGGTTATTAAAAGAAAAATTTTTCACTCCTACAGGTCGCGGATTTTCTTTCAAGGAGTCTATGACATCCGCAACAGCCTTCTGAACATCTTGTGCAAGTTTTCCAAAATCTCTCGCAGCACAAGGTTTTAGGTCAGTATTGTATTCCATTTTGCTTTATAGTTAATTTTTATGCTTATTCAACGTTTGAAATACTCAGGGTTTCCCCTCGTGTTAGCCTGTATCGATTAGCAGTATCTTTATCACGGTTGAAACTCCGCAGTGAGTGTATAGATTATTTAAACGTATAGCACAAGCAAATTTATTTTGCAAATGCTGAAAATTAGACAAAAGAACAATTAAAGCCCAAATTTTAGTTTCACTTCTTCCCAAGGAACTATTCCAGGCTCTTTCATCGCTTCCTGAACTGCTTTTAAATCAAAACCATCTTCCAACTCTTCCAATTCTTGTAGTATACCTAGTTCTTCGATAGGAACTATAGCCGCTACAGTTTTTCCTTCTCTTTGAAGAATAATACGTTCCCCTTTTAGAACAACCTTGTCTATAGCTATCTGAAGATTTTTGTAATCAATGTCTGTATATCGGTGAGTCATAAATTCAAAATTATCGTTATTGGCTTGAGTTTTAGGTATTTTAGCCAGTCAAGGGCGAGTCGAGTATTGTTGGTCGCTCAACAACTTTTACAATAGCTCATAATGATTAACTCTAGCAGTTATAGATTCTTTATTGGTTAGCTAGCTGATAGTTTTAGTAAAACGCTATAATAGTGATATTTAAATCCCGGTGACTGGGTAAAGTCGCTTTGTTGGAAAGAAAGCGAAATTGGTATGTTTATTACACGTTTGAAATAATCGCGGCAGTCCCTACCCTCAATGTACGCATAGGGTAGGGGTTGGAGCGGGTTATTGCATCGGAGCGGAAATAACCAATCTTTATATTTTATAAGCATCATAAAATTATGCAAAAGCAGACACATAAATTATGTAACTTTTATTACTTGCTCTGCTGCGCTTCTGGGTGATACAGTCTATTTATGGTTGCAGAACGCCCTTATGTTTGCAGGTATGCTCCTCAGTAAGCACATTAATTTACGCATCAAAATCAATTGGCTTACCGTTGAAATGGTTGTAAATATCCTCTGGATTAAACCAGCTTGGCAGTGTACGCTCTGCATCCTTCAACTCCTCCCCATTATCATCAAGCAAACCACGAACAATCTTGACTCTAGACAGTGGGGTTTTACCGTTAGCTGAGAATTTTTGAATGAGGATTGTACCTGCCTCCCTCATTGCTTGTGTCCCTTCGGGATAGCTAGAATTAGTGTCATTATGGGTAATACCAGTAACATTTACTTTTGCTTTTCTGGTGTCTGTCAAATGCAGTTTATAAAACTTTTCTGCGGGTTCACCAATCAATGATTTCAGGTTGGTATATTCATCAATAAGAACTTGTTCCGGCGTTATTTGAGCAGGTTGATTTAAGTCATTTTTACCCTTAATTCTTAATAGCCAATGCTCACAGAGAGTATCAAGCGCAGTACCTATCTCTAACTCGGACTCTGCAATATTTTGAGTATCAAGATATCGCCATGCTTTAGAGTTGTCCCCAGTTGCGTGACGGTCAATTAAGTAGTAAATAGGAATCCCTAAGCAATGCTTTCTAACAAGAGCTATAGCCGCGCTCGTGTAAGTTTTACCTGACCCCTGGCGACCGATTAACCACAGTGGGGTTAAGTTGTCGATAATCTTCCACAACCAACCATCCTCATGAGCCTTGAGCGCTTCTATGAGTTCAGTTGCTCGTTGCTGATCAACTGACTGCTGATTGTCGCTGTCTGCGATCGCTCCCTTGGTTTTACCCTCAATCTTGCCGCGTTCTTGTTCAGCCTTGGCTTGATCTCTCAGGTTCTCAGCAATGGTTTTATCCATCACAGAATGATTAACAGCACGGGCTTTCATAAAGTCCTCTAGCTGGATACGTGCCTTAGCGCGTTCGTTTTCCTCATCTGTCAAGCCCAGCGCAAAACGTTCTTCTGTGTCCAGTCCTGACAGCCCATCTTTCAAGCGTTCAGTGTAAAGCTGGGTTGAATGCTGCTTAACTTCACGTTTGTGCAAATTGTGCTGCCAAGTTGCATAGTCGCCTGTCTTTTCAAGCTCTCCCAATTCATAATCAGTGCGCTTGAGCCGTTGCGAACGCACAAGCAAGCAACCCACAATACCCCATAGCCCCACAACTGCAACCCCATATCCAAGCAACTGATTAGGGTTATCTGTAGGCAAATCACGCACCCATTGAATGGCATCACCTTTGTAGGGAATGATACTGCCATACAGCCCGTAGCGTCGCCATTCTTCAGTCAGGACAAAACGCGGCTGGTTACAAAAACGTTTATCTAGTTTTACTTGACTTTCTACACCATTAATTGACGTGGGGCAGAACTGAATCTGTGTCAAATCGTAGGGCTGACGTGTTTGCGATGTTGCCAGCCCGATGATTGCAGCTACACCACACACACCAGCCAGCGTTAACTCGAAAACACCTTGTTTCATTCTCGTCCCCTAAAAATAATTGCAATGGAACCAATGAATAAAGCCAACGCGACTGCAATACTTAACCAAGGGTCTGATTGTGGATTTTGTTTTTCAATAGTTTGGATGTCTTGGCTAATCTGGCTGACTGTTTCTTTAGTCAAATTCTCAAAATATTGATAGTCTTTAACTGCTAACAAAGTAGTGACACCTGCAAACAACAAACCCCCAGCAGTTTTCAACAGATTTTGCATATTATCTACCTCTAGTCCGTCACTGTTGTAATTAACTCTCAAGCCCGTTAGCCCAGCCAGAGAGCCAACACTGCATATAGAAAACGAGAGCGTAATTGCCAGCCACAAGTTAACGCCACCGCCAGTTATTAAGAGATACTTAGCTATAAATAATCCTGTAGAATTTAGCGACCAAGTAACAAAGAATCGTGTCAATTTATCAGTTGTATTAATAACATCTTTACGGTGCTGTTTACGCGATTCCAGATGTTCTATTAAATCTTTTGGTAGGGGCGTATCGGGGGAGATTTCACTGACTAATTCTTCTTGATTCTCCTCAATATCGTATGTCATGTTAACACTAAGATATTTACTTGCCCGACAGTCAATTTAGGTGGTAGCTATCGGGATTGAACTGTCAAAAACCTAGTAGGGCATCCTTGATTTTTTGGACAATTGAACGTAGAGCATATTGCTTTTTCGGCTTAAAATCATCACGAGCGTTATCACCCATTTCTAAGTAATACTTGCCCAGTTCTTTATCATGTTGCAGGTCAATTGTTTGTTGTCTAATATCTGTCTGTAATTCGGTCTGTAACATCTTATATTCACCATCAACTTGCATCATGTGTTTATCGACCCATGCTTTCAGCTTGATGTGGTCTGTCGCTTGTTGATGACGTAGCGTTTCTTTATCCTGGGACGAAGCGAAATCAAGCTTCATCTCTTCTAGGATGTTCGCTAAATGAGTGTCAGCTAAAATTGCTGACTGCACTGCTCTTTCAATTTTTTCGCCGCTTACACCAGCCTGTTTATAAATATCACCCAGGACTAGATTTAAGTCCTCAGTGCCTTTGATAGCAGCTAACATTTGCTCTCTTACTTGTGGGGCGAATTCGCTAATCTTTGCCCCGTCATTACCCATTTGTCCTATCAGCTTCAATGCTGATTTATCACCTGTTAAGGCTCTGACTACTAAGTTAGTAGATGCGTTGAACTTATTTTTTAACTGGCGTTCCAAGTGGCGAGATTTGGAAGTTACCTGATTTTTGAGCTTCATTGAATTTTTTACAGCCATACTCTTTTTCTGGGGTAAATATTTTGTGGCAGTGATATTCCATTCGTTTTACGTATTGCTCAATAGCTGACTTTCGTTTGAGATATTGCTGATAGTTATCATGCTCTTTAATTGGCAGATATACCCAGTAATGTAACGGCAAAATCACAGCAGCAAGCGCACTTAAACTAACAGCAATTCTGGAGAAGTAATTCATCCTTGAACAGCGAATTACTAAGCATTCAAGCAGTGTTAAGTCGTCACTATTGAACCGCGTTGAGTCTGGTGAGTATCCCGGAAAGTTGGCTTTTAGTTTGATTACGGCTATTCTCCAAAGCCGCACTAATGCCCGTTAGTCCACGAGATAGTTTGTCTCTGCTTTGTTCATGGCGATTAACTACCCGTTCTTGTACTCTGGTCAACGTCTGGTCAATCTTTGCGTCAACTTGATTGGCTGAAAAGTCAGCATAAGCGAGTAGTGCTGTTTCTACCTGTTCGAGAATTTCGTCAAAGGTGTTGGCTGAGATGTCAACGCTATCGGCTATGTCATTAATTTGTTGCTCTGAAAGGATTACACCCATTTGTGAGGCTTTATTCGTGATCATCTCGCCTACATCTTGAGGGGACACCGTGAGCGTACCTATTTCAATTTCAGTCTCGGCCTGTTCAAACTCTACTGGTGTGAGAAATTTTTCTTCAACTCTTTCATCAGTTACAGATAATTGACTTGTCGCTTTGGCTTTGAGATAGTCAACGGCTTGGCTCAATTGTTCTTTGGTGGGATTGTTCAGGTCATCGCATTCAACAGCGAGGGCGGCTTGAGTGTAATCGTCTTTAATAAATCCTTGATAGCCTTGCTTGTACAAGCGAGCGCGGACGTTATTAGTAAATTTGTCAGACATGGTGATTGCTCTTTATTTAGCTAGTGTTAAAACTTTTGGTTCAGCAGATTTAACTGGTTGCGAACGCTTGTTAATTGCCCATTTAGCTGCAACAAACGCGACAAGTGCTAAATCTTTGCTGTGATAGCTGCCATGAAGGCTGTAAGACAGACCAGCTTGACTAAACCAGTAGTAACGAGTGCTGCGGGGTACGTCGTCAAGATTGATTTTTAGATATTTGGACAGGGCTGATAATGCTTCAATACCGCTGTAGCCACCTTCTGAGTCATAAAAATATTTGAATGCTTGCCAACGCTCCTCAAATCCCTCTCTGGTTGGACTTAGCGCACTGTAACGCCGTTTAAGTCCCGCAAATGTCTCAACTATGGTTTCTGCATTCTCCGATTCAACCCTCAAGCTAAAACGCTGCTTGAGAAAAGACACCACCCGATACCAAGTCTCGTCTGAAATTGTCTTATCTAGCGCTCGCTCATAAATCTGTCTGAGCTTGCGATACTTAGCTAAATACTTCTTTGTTGCCACATTACCTCTGTAATCTTGTCTAAGTGTGTATAAAACCAACTGACTGTCCAGAGATTCTCAGGTATTTGACTAGCCCCCAAGACTGATTCAGAGTTATGGATATGCCCCTGTTATTAGAGGCTGTCAATAACCTTAGAAAATAACTTTTTAGAAGCTTTTGACGGTGTTGCACTCAATGGCTAGAACCGCGTAATAACAAAGCACTTACCGATTGCAGACTTACTGAATTATCGATTTTACCCCCGCGTATACACCCCTTTTAGGGCTAGTTGACGCGCTCGCTTCTTGCTTTTGTCCGCTCCGCGCGGTAGCAGATATCACCTTTAAAACAAACTCTGTTGAATTGCTGTAGCTGTCTGTGTTGCTAGATGCTGGTTGTACAAGCTTGGTACTTCATAAACCCTGCGTAATACCTTGTCTCGATTGAGTTGCAAATCGGCGGTTTTTCTTTGTTTTGGCAGAGGACGGAACATATATTGTGTGTGCTTAATACTGCCGTTGCTGTATAGATATCGATACAAAATGCCGTCAATGCTGTAGGTTTTAGACTGGGTAAGCAAAGTAACGCATCCAACAAGTTGCAAATCAGTCATCTTATTTTCTCCCCCCAGTCACAGTAATCTTGTTCATTAAGTAGTTCATCCAAAGCTTGAATTGCGTCGCCAAGTGTTACATCTGGAGAGTATTGCAGTTGTTTGAATTCTGAGGAATTTTGAATTTCTCTAAGCCAGCGAGAGCAAGTTTTTAACCTTCGTAATTGATTTTGATTGAATATTGCTCTCTCAGAAGGCAGTTCGTTGATTGCTTCTAAGTTGCGTAAATTGATATTCATCGTTTAAGCCTTTTTAGTCTGTGTCTGTACGGGTTCGCTCGTGGCGTTGTTTGACATAATTTGCAAGAGCAAATAGTTAACCACTTCGCCAGCATCATCAACACCCAATTCTTTAGCCTTTGCATTAATAAATGGCTGCAATGGCTGTCTAATACTGACTCGCATTGATAAATAACTCCTGATGAATGCAGGCATCAAGTTTAGTGAGCGGAATGACTACCGCTCTATGTAGTTATTAAGGTTTTGAAAATATTTACCGTGCAAGACTTTTGGATACTTGCGGTCATTAAGCCGTTGTGGGTGAAACCTTTGTCAGCCCTTGACTGTTTTGACTGCCCTTGTCTTTTTAGCCTTACAATGGCTATATTAATACAAGACAGCTTTTAATGTCAAATTGCTTTTAATCAAATAACGCTGTGTATAACAACATTCCTTGTAAGATGCTTTAATAGGAGTCTGTTATTACCAGACGAGTTTCTATGCCAGTTCGCAACACAGTAAGGAGGTTTATTGACGAAAAGCTCAAAATTACGCGCTATGAGTTCAGCGAGCGCACAGGCTTAAGCAAAACGACTGTCTACAGCTTATATGAAAATCCTGAGCAAATACCTAATAGATTAGCGCTTAACAAAATCTGTGACTTCTATAAAATCCAGCCCGGTGAATTGTTGGAATGGAGCGAAGATTAAGCGATCGCGTAAAACCAATTTTGTATTTAGGAAAAGTGCAATGCAAAAATCTTTCAAAATAAATCCTAGTCCCAATTCCAAAGAGAAGCGGCGATATAGAACCGACAGCCCTGGAAAAGGCGTAGAAAATTTAGCACCGCTCCTTAAAACGGATATCCCCACTAGCAGAAACTAGAGGGGACGCGTACCAGCGGAGGCTGGATTTTTATTGATTTAAACACGCCGGGTAACTCCAAGTGCAATAAGAGGCTGGACACTTCTTGGTACTGGGTACACCGCGCTCGCTATAATCATAATAACTTAGCGGCACGAGTTTGCAAGATGAGGAGTTACCCGAAATCTAGAAGATTTCGAGGTAATACAAATGAATCCTATACAGGGAACTACAACACTAACCGCAGCAAGCCCGATTACAGCTTATCGACTTACTCACGGCTATGAACCTGCATATACTAAGCTCTATTGGAGCGTAGCAAACGTAGTAGGTGTTAACCAAGCTTTATTGATTCAAGTCATTGAAAGCTGGTGTTTAAGCAATGCCAAACTCAACAAGCATGGCTACTTTCATCATGGGGAATGGTGGACTAGTGCTACTTACAAAGAGTGGGAAAACGCATATCCAGCACTAGGGTCACAACGTAGTATTCAACGTTTGTTACTGGGGCTAGAGGAATCAGGCTACGTAATTTCTTGTCAATTTAAAAAAAATAAGGGCAATGCGGCTAAGTTTTACCGTGTTGACCCCGTAAAAGTTGGCGCATTGCTGTTGCAAGACTTATCTGTAGTACAAAAAATCAATAATGTAAATAACACATCGGCTGAATCAGTATCCATGATGCCAAAAATGGATGATGTAAATAATACATCGGCTGAATCAGTATCCATGATGCCAAAAATGGATGATGTAAATAATACATCGGCTGAATCAGTATCCATGATGCCAAAAATGGATGATGTAAATAATACAAAACCACCGATAGTGCCAAAAGTGGATGGCATAGTGCCAAAAGTGGATGGCATAGTGCCAAAAATGGATGCTACTCAGCTTGAAACTCCTTCACAGCAAAGCTTTCAGCCCTCTAATAAGATCAAGGAAATAATATTAACTCAATCGATCACTGGAGGGACAGAGAAAAAAGAGGAAAAAGAAAGCAAAGCCACTGGACAAAACAAAGTAGTTCAAGATCATCGCCACGCTGTTAATAAAGAGAAAGTCTCTACAACTAACGACCAATCCATTCATGAAAACCATTTTTCCGGCGCGGCGCGTGAGAACGATTCTCAAAGCTTAGTTTTTAGCTCAGATCCAGTTAAAGAGGTTGATTTCCTGCTTTACTATCAAACCTATCAGCGAGCGCAAGGCAAAGACATTAACAGCGTTGCTTCATACGTGACCACAGTACTTTCTAAACAAGATGAAGGTAGTACTGAAGTACTTTGTATGTTCGAGCAATGGAAGGCGGCTTGCCGGACATTACAGCAGAAAATTAACAACTTCGCTGATGACCCCACAGAGAAAGAAAAACAGCGCAAGAAGTATGATTTTCTCAACTGGGAGGCGTGGAAGCATGATCACTACTACAATATGCTCCTAAGTGAAGGGCTGTCTAAGTTTTGCAAGCATATTGTATCTGCCAAATGGTATGAATGGGCGAGTGCCAGATACCCTGAAAGATTTGTCGATATTCCCGATTGATGGAACGACAATCACACCACTGCTTGTACTTCCTAAGTGCATAAATGTATAACTTTAGCCTTAATGGGAATCAAAGCTGAATATGTACGCTAGTGACGACAACGTAATTCCTTTTGGCACTACAGCCTCTAAGCTGCCACCACAAAGCATTGAATCTGAAGAAGCGATACTTGGGGGTATCTTACTTGACCCCGTAGCTATAGAACGTGTCCGCGACATTTTGAAACCGTATCACTTCTATATCAGCGCTCATGGTCGAATCTATAATGCTGTCCTGAAACTCAATGCACTTGAATTGCCGACAGATTTGCTGATGGTAACTAACTATCTAACTGATAATGGCTTATTAGAAATTATCGGTGGGCGAAACAAACTAGCATCGCTGGTTGATAAGACTGTATCAGCAGTTAACATTGATGCGCTTGCATCTGTAGTTGTGGATAAATGGA
>NZ_JADEWI010000051.1 GCF_015207705.1 Nostoc sp. LEGE 06077 | reverse complement strand
GACCTAGTTGAAGAAGCTACAAGATATCAAAAATCTGATGAAAGTTAAAATTTATCTTACTCAGAGCTTAGTTAGCGGATATCATCCGCTAACTAAGCTCTTCCCCACACCTTTTTTCGTTCACCCGAATATCGCATCCTACGTCCTGATGGATTGATGCGTTGGGTTTGCGATCGCACCTTTGCAATCCGCGATGAACAGGAAAATATTTGTTATTACACTGGGATTGTTGAAGACATCACCGAACGCAAACAAGCTGAACAGAAAATTCAAGAACAAGCAGCTTTGCTGAATATTGCCACAGATGCAATTTTAGTGCGAGATTTACAAAATCGCATTCTCTTTTGGAATCAAGGTGCTGAACGTCTGTATGGTTGGCAAGCACAAGAAACTTTAGAACAAAACGCTGATGAAATTTTATTTAAACAATCTGCACCAAAAATCTCGGCGGCGATAGAAACAGTAATTGAGAGTGGTGCTTGGCAAGGTGAATTACATAAAGTTACCAAATCTGGCAAAGAAATTATCGTTGCCAGTCGTTGGAGACTGATGCAGGATAGTACAGGACAACCAAAATCTATTTTGATTGTTGATACTGATATTACCCAAAAGAAACAGCTAGAAGAACAGTTTTTTCGCACTCAAAGATTAGAAAGTTTAGGTACTATGGCTGGTGGAATTGCCCATGACTTGAACAACATTTTGACCCCGATTTTAGCAGCATCGCAACTATTACAACTGAGATTTCCGCCAGATAAAGAGCGATATTATCAGCTAATGGCAATTATCGAAAATAATGCCAAACGTGGTGCAGAGTTGGTGAAGCAAATATTATCTTTTGCGCGGGGATTTAAAGGGGATAACACCATTATTCTGATGAAGCACTTAATTTCAGAAATGTTGTTGATCGCCAAACAGACATTTCCGAAATCTATTGAATTTGCGATCGCTATCCCCGATAATTTGTGGGCTATTTCTGGGGATATTACCCAGCTGCATCAAGTGCTGATGAATTTGGTAGTTAATGCCCGTGATGCCATGCCAGATGGCGGGAAAATTGAAATCTCCGCAGAAAATAGATTTATTGATGAAGCCTACGCGCAAATGAATTTGGACGACGCTCAAGCCGGACATTACATTGAGATAACTGTAGCGGATAATGGTATTGGGATGCCGCCAGAAATATTAGATAGAATTTTCGAGCCATTTTTCACAACTAAAGAAATCGGAACAGGGACTGGGTTAGGTCTGGCAACGGTGGTAAGCATTATTAAAAGTCATGCTGGTTTTATTAATGTATCTAGTAAAATCGGTAAAGGCACTAAATTTAAACTCTTCTTACCAGCAGTAGAAGGCCGTCAAGCCATAAAAACCGAAAATTTAGCTGTACCTTTAGGGGAAGGAGAATTAATTTTAGTTGTTGATGATGAAGCAAAAATTCTAGAAATTGCTACCATCGTCTTAGAAAACTATAACTATAAAATTCTGACTGCTAGTAATGGGATTGAAGCGATCGCCCTTTATGCCCAATATAAACATCAAATTAAAGCTGTATTAATGGATATGGTTATGCCAGAAATGGATGGTATGACGGCAATTCGCACCCTGCAAAAAATGAATCCCCAAGTGCAAATCATCGCTTGTAGTGGGTTTAATCCACAAGAAAATTTGACAGGAGTGAGAAATGCTAATGTTCAGCTAGTTTTGCTAAAACCTTTTACAGCCCAAGATTTATTGAACAGTTTACAGCACGTATTGAGAAACCAAAATTAGGTTTTCTGGATATTACAATTACAAATTACTCAAGAAATAGTATGGCTAAAGAAATAGAACGGAAATTTTTAGTTAAAGGAGATGGTTGGAGAAAACTCGGTGTAGGTAGCGTATATCGTCAAGGATATATTGCCACTCGAAAAGCAGTGACAGTGAGGGTACGTATTGCTAACAACCGAGGTTATTTAACAATTAAAAGCCCTAGTGTGAATTGTTCGCGCTCAGAATTTGAGTACGAAATTCCGCTTGCTGATGCTGAAGAAATGTTAGAGACATTGTGCGATCGCCCATTAATTGAAAAAGTGCGATACAAGGTAGAATTGGGTAATTTAATCTGGGAAATTGATGAGTTTGATGGTGATAATAAAGGATTAATAGTGGCTGAAGTAGAATTGACTGATGAACAGCAACAAATTGAATTACCCGAATGGATTGGTGAAGAAGTATCTACTGATGGCAAGTATTTCAACAGTAATTTAGCAAAATTTCCCTTTTCGCAATGGTAAATTGAATGCCATTGAAGGTGGAAAAAATATGAGGTTGAGTTTTTTCTTCAACTCAACCTATAGAAACATTGGAAATGCTTGATTTGATTTTATTCAAACCCATCTACACGTATTTTCCTCTACACCACAGCTTTGACATTAGCATTTGTTAATAGCGCGACTATCTGTTCTGCTACACCCCCAGCCGATGCTGGATTTTGGCCTGTAACTAAGCGATCGCATAATACCACCTTTGCTTGAAAATTAGGTGCTTTCTCCAGCGTTGCGCCTCTTTCAATCAGCTTAGATTCCAGCAGAAAGGGAACCACTTCCGTTAAACCAACAGCGGCTTCTTCTTCATTGGTGAAAGCGGATACTATCTTTCCTGCAACCAAATAACTTTGATCAGCAAGTTGAATATTCACTAATCCGGCGGGGCCATGACAAACTGCACCGACAATACCTCCTTGTTCATAAATCTTGGCAGCAATTTGAGCAAGTTCAACATCATCGGGAAAATCCCACATCGTACCATGTCCACCTGCATAAAAAATAGCCTCATATTCCGATGGATTAATCTCCTTTGGATGCAGTGTATTTTCGACTTGCGCTATCTTGTTAGGATTATTTAAAAATGCGACATTCAGCGGATCATCTAAATCCACTCCAGTCATAGGTGCTTTACCACCTTTAGGACTAACATACTCAACAGTGAACCCAACGCGATCGAATACCGCCACTGGATGGCTAACTTCTGGTAAATAGAATCCAGTTTCTTGGTCAGTATCGCCCAATTTATCGTGACTGGTTAACACTATGAGAACTTTTTTAGACATAAAATTGCTCCAAGTTGTGATTCCCAATTTCCGCAGCATTCGAGAAGTGCTGCTATAAATCCACTTTCCACACTTAAGTATTATATTGAAAACAGATTTTAGAGATGCGATCGCCTATTCATTGTCGGTTGCTTCGGCTTCAAACTCAACTTGTCGGTACAAATCAGCGATCGCTATTTCCACATTCACAGATTCTAATAGCAATCTGTCGCCCAAATTATAATCCGATAATACCCATTTTCCCTGTTCATTGCGGCGAAAGACTTCTACACCAGGTTGTGCTACTTGCACTAAGACATATTCTTGCAAGGTGGGAGATTGACGATACGCAGCAAACTTTTTTCCTCGATCAGCTGCTTCCGTTGATGGTGATAACACTTCAACAATTAAGCAGGGAAAGTTTATGAATTGTGGATCATCATCGCGATCGTCGCAAGTCACCACCAAATCAGGATAAAAATACTTCTCTCCTGGTTCTACCTGCACCTTTACATCTACAATGTAGACTTCACAAGAGCGATCGGCTAAGGCATCATCTAAAAGCTTCGAGAAATTTAGAGAAACCCGATTATGGTTGCGCGTACCACCACTCATGGCGATAACTTCACCATCCCAATATTCGTAGCGTTGTTCTTGGGTAGGTTCCCAAATTAGATATTCTTCCGCGCTTATTAAAATGCTATCGGGTAAAGCAACCATCATTTAATCCTTTTTCAGAGAATCAAATATCAATATTTTCATAGATATCGATAATTGGAATATGAGCATCAAAAGTATTCAAAGACAGTGTGATATGAGGATCATAGTATTCTGAGAGTAGCCATTGATTAGCAGCAGTTTTCACATAATGTTCTACATGAATACTGTATTGATCGATGAGTAGATATTCGCAGAAACTTTCAATGGTACGGTATGCCGAAAACTTTTCGCCGTGATCGTAATCTTGTGTTGATTTAGAAAGAACTTCAGCAATCAAACAAGGATTGATAACTGTATCGCTACGTCCTGTTTGCAGTTGTAAAGGTTTTTCTACAACCATGACATCAGGATAAGTATAGATATTCCGATTGGGAACCCAAAGGCGTTGATCAGTGGCAAAAATACGGTAGGGTTTGCCGCGTAAACTAGATTTTAACAGGGCTGCAAGGTTGATTGCTAATTCATTATGGTCAGGAGTACCGCCAGTCATGGGAATAATTGCTCCATTACGATACTCGCTACGCGTTTGGGAGGCAATTTCCAGTTCAAGATATTCCTGGGATGTGTAGATTTTTGGTTCAAGTGCCTGTGTCATAGTTTAATTTTAACTTTGATGACCAGTTGCGATCGCCCTGACTATAAATTATTACCTTTGCTCAACTAACTGTCAGGCTAAAGGCTGATTTTTCCAAGATGCGATCGCTGTTCACATCTATTAAACTATAGCCGCACTTTTGTTACTGAATTGGGGCTGTTGATAAGCAGATACAATTGCCTTGAACTTATCAGCATACTGATAAATTTCATTAACATTATCGATAGAAACTTTCTCCGAAACTCTAGTACCATTGGTATCTAGAGAAAAAATCTCTAACTTTTTAGAATCAGATTTATTAAAATGCAAACGAACAATCTGTCTCCAACTATTACCGTCTAGCAGAATATTACAATAACTAGCTGTGTCTTTATATGTTATTCGTGCTGGCTCTACTACTTGGCACAAAATCGACTTAAGAATGTAATATCCCTCTTTTTCTTCATCTGAAAAATCAGTTTGTTTGGTTGTCAGTTCTGTTTCTGTTTGTGGTTCCGTTGGGATGGTAGTTTCTTGTTTTGTTTTTGAACGTCCTGTTGCTTCGTCTAAAAGACTTTCAATTTCCTCTCGAATAAATTCCTTAATAGCCCTTTGTGTATATCCAGTAAACTCGTCTTTCAATTGACCTACAAAATTATTTTCAGGACATAACTCTTTAAAAAAATATTTGACAAACTCGCTCTTCGGTTCTTCAACTTGCTTTTTTAGCAGCGCCTTGATACCACCAACATACTTTAACTCTGATGCGGCTATAATAGCTTCATCAATGTTAAATGCTGATTTAGTCAACTTGGAAAGCTCACGGATTGCTAATTCATTTAAACTAAGCAAATTTAATTCCAAAAATGGAGTTTTGTCCATTTTATTAGTCCTTTCCAAATCAGCATAGAATTTGTATATTACCCCATCTGTTAATACACCAATTCGAGCGTCAGTTGCCATAAAATAAGCAAATAACTGACTCCATTCACGATCATTCTTAAAATCAGTACCGTAGCGTTTACACTCAATCAGGAGTGCTGGTTGACCGTTCTGGAATATGGCATAATCTAGTTTGTAATTTGTGGAAGCTCCCACATTTGCATCATATTCAGGCATTACTTCATCTGGATTAAAGGCATCATACCCTAAGATTTGCTGAATAAAAGGCATGATGAGGAAGTGTTTTGTCGCTTCCTCAGTTTTGATGCTGCCTAATTTTGCAGGAATTGTAGATGCAAAGGCTCTGACTTGATCAACAAAATCCATGATGTGACACTCCAATATGATGGCAATGTGGGCTGTAATGTTATAGTTCACACAAAATCTTAAGAAATAACAGAATTTTGAATTAAACCCATGATTTAAGCTGATGCTCTTAATATTGTGAGTCTTGAGCTTTCTAGTGAGGTGATGTCGCGTGAAAATTTGCTCAAGCCTAGATCAATCAGCAAGAATTTCTGGTGAAAAAACGGATCTGCTGGGAGAATACACCAGCATAATTAACCTTTATAGCTTTGAGCGATTGCCTGTCCCTGATTTCTAGCGATCGCTTTCTTCATGTCCACATTCGGTGAACATTAGTATAAGCATCAAATTTTGTATCCCTGCTAATGATGATTAAGGAGTGATTAACCGCCTGTGCGATTAGCATCCGATCAAATGGATCACCATGATGTAGCGGAAGATTGCGGACTAAAACTGTATCATCAAACGAGATTCCCAATATGAGAATATCTGAAGCTTCAATTGCAGAAACTATAGTTTCATAGCTACTTTGCAATGATAATTTGCCAAGTTTTAATTTGATAGCAATTTCCCAAAGACTAGCTATGCTTAGATAAACCACATCTGCGTTATCAATTATCGCCCTCAGATCATCTCTAAGGTTAGAGTCATTTTCAGTCAGCCAGATAAAGGCATGAGTATCTAACAGAAAATTACTCATTCCATATATTCCTGAAAATCTGGGAGAGGTTCATCAAAATCATCCGGTAAAGGTAAAATAAAAGTGCCTTTTAAGATGCCAGAACGGCGCTTTTTTCGTAATGAACTTTCCTGAGAACTAGTTTTTGAATAATTCTCAACTAAATATTTGGCATAATGCAAGAGTTCTTGTTTTAGTGGCTCTGGCATTTGCTCTAGTGTTTGTAAAATTTCTGTATCAACAGTCATAGCTTGTTTCTGGTGGATTGATCAAACTTTTGGTATTTAGATGGAGATTGCTTACCTACCCCAATGAGCAGAGATACATATCTTAAATAGTAAATAATAATCGGGTTTTACTCAGTCACATTCTTAATTAAATCATGCTCTTTAGCGATCGCTTTTAATGTACTTGTTTGTGAAAATTTATTCAAGCCTCGCCTACCCAGTAAGAATTTACGGTGAAAAAACTGATCTGGGTGGATAATAAAGCATAATTAACCTTTATAGCTTCGAGCAGTCGCCATCAGCCAAGATGGTTGAGACTCAAAGCTTGTGATTCAACTTAAGTAATTGACTATGAGTACAGCAAATATTACGCCAGCGCTACGTGTGGGAGTATTGGGTTTCGGTGGACTCGGACAAGCAGCCGCCAAGGTACTTGCTGGTAAACGAGAAATGACACTAGTTGCAGTGGCAGATCAAAAAGGCTACGCCTACGCTGCTGAAGGTTTAAATTTTCAAGAAAACATTGCCGCTTATCAATCTCAAGGTTCGGTAGGTTATTTAGAACCAGTCGGTACATTAACCAACAATAGTATTCAAGATTTAATCGATAGCGCCCAACCTGTAGATGGGTACTTTTTAGCTTTACCCAACTTACCTAATGACTTTATTCCATCCGTAGCCCGACAGTTTATTCAATCTGGTTGGCGTGGTGTGTTAGTCGATGCAATCAAGCGCACCAGTGCGGTAGAACAGCTAATTGCTATGAAAGCTGAACTGCAAGCCGCAGGTATTACCTACATGACAGGCTGTGGTGCAACACCAGGACTCTTAACCGCCGCTGCGGCTTTAGCCGCCCAAAGCTATGCCGAAATTCACAAAGTCGAGATTACCTTTGGTGTCGGTATTGCCAACTGGGAAGCTTACCGCGCCACCGTGCGGGAAGATATTGGTCATATGCCTGGTTATACCGTAGAAGTAGCCAGGGCAATGACTGATGCCGAGGTAGAAGCATTACTAGATAAAACAAACGGCGTGCTTACCTTAGAGAACATGGAACACGCCGATGATGTGATGTTAGAGTTAGCCGGAATAGTATCACGCGATCGCGTGACTGTAGGCGGTGTAGTTGATACCCGCAATCCCAAAAAGCCCCTCAGCACCAACGTTAAAGTTACTGGGCGCACCTTTGAAGGTAAGATTTCCACCCATACCTTTACATTAGGCGATGAAACCAGCATGGCAGCAAATGTCTGCGGCCCTGCTTTCGGTTATCTCAAAGCTGGTATGCAACTACATCAACGTGGCATTTACGGCATATTCACCGCTGCCGAAATCATGCCTCAATTTGTGAAATAAGCGGCTAGGGGCTATGGGTTAGCCCCTCTTCATCTTTTCGCTCTTCTTCTAGCAATAAATATGATGTTTGCATCACAAATGGTAATTCTGCACCTATCAAACCTCGTTGAATGCGTTCTGATGTTTCACTAAATACTACAAACAACGGATATACAGTATTTGCCCCTTCACTTAATACATGACTATGGCGAGGCGGCATTAACCATTCATAATCTTGATCTAAGCAAACTTGGGTTTGTCGCCAGCGTCCTAATAAATCAGAAAAGTCTTCATGGGGACGGTGAATAAATATTAAAATTTCGGCTCCAGTTTTAATTTTCCATTCTGGATCGCACATTAAAATTGCCACATCGCAGGGTAAACAAGTTGCTTGTACTGTGGCAGAAACATGATTACGCAGACGAATAATCGGCAGAGGTATAGTAATTACACTTTCATCTGGACGACGCAAACTCGGAATCATTTCTAAGTATGGTCGATGTTGTTTGAGTAGTGCGATCGCTGCTTGATGATTGCTATATTCTGCCAAGCTTGCTTCATAATGAGATTTTTGCACAGGCATAATTTTATAAAGTAGAAGTATGTAGACACCCTTTGGGTGGCTTGCCACCGGCTAGTGTAAAGGATGAAGGATATAACTTCATCCCTTTGCCTTTTATCCCAGCTTTTCAAATACTTTGAATAGTGGCAGATACATCGACATCAAAATAGTACCAACCATACTGCCTAAAACCAAAATCATAATTGGTTCTAAAACACTAGTTAGGGCTTTTACTGCTTGCTCAACTTCATCTTCATAGAAATCAGCAACCTTCATTAACATCCCATCTAATTCTCCCGTTTCTTCCCCAATACTAATCATTTGTATGGACATTGCTGGAAAGACATTCGCTTTTTGTAAAGCAATGCTAATCATCCCGCCTTGTTGAATTTCTACACGAGCAGCATCAATAGCATTAGCAATTACTTGATTTCCTGATGTATCTCGCACAATTTCTAAAGAAGTCAAAATTGGCACCCCTGAACGAGTCAAAGAACCAAAAGTCCGGCTAAATCTAGCTACGGCAGATTTTTGAATCAAATCACCAAACAAAGGCATTTTCAGAGATAAACGATCAATTGTTTCTCTACCGACGCGTGTTTTGTAGTATTGTGCATAAGCAAATTTTGCGGCAATAAAGGCACCAACGATGAAAAAAGATTTCCAACTTCTTAAGATTTCACTACACGTCATCAAAAATTGCGTTAAAGGAGGTAGTTCTGTACCTATTTCTATGAAGATTTTCGCAAAAATAGGTAAAAGAAAAACTGTCATACCAACAAAGATACTAACAGCGATAAAACCTACCACCGTTGGATAAGCTAGTGCTGATTTAATTTGGTTTTGTAATCTCGCTACATCCTCTAATAATTTTGCTAAACGATTGAGTACTTCATCCAAAACCCCCCCTACTTCCCCAGCCTGAATCATGCTGACATACAAACCATCAAAACAGTCAGGATGCTTACGCATAGAATCAGAAAGATTTACACCGCTTTGCACATCATTGCTAATATCAATAAGTGCTTGTTTCATTTTAGGATTGGTACACTGATCAGATAGCACCCCCAAACCTCTGACAATTGCGACTCCGGCATTCACCAAAGTAGCAAGTTGTCGAGAAAAAACAGCTTTTTCTTTAATCGGAACCTTAACAAAGGAATTCTGAATTTTTTTCAAGTCAAGACTGACTGCGAAGCCTTGAGATTGTTTTAATTCTTGGACGACAAAACCTTTATCTCTGAGATTAGTCCGGGCTTGTGCTAAAGATTCAGCAACAATTTTTTCTGTTCGAGATTTTCCTTGGGCATCCCGAATTCGGGCAACAAAGGTTGGCATAGATATAATAAATTCAAAATTTTAAATTTGGTCACTAAGTAGTAATTAATAGTCAATATTTAGATTGACTATTAATCACGGAAGTTCTGATTACAGATGTAATTTTTAGTGAGCTTTAGCAGCGCCGGGTTTGGCTCCGGCTGAGGGCGTTGCCGCACCGATAAGACGTTGAATTTCATCTGGCTTAGAAGTCTTAGACATAGCTGCTTCAAAAGAAATAGTTCCAGCTTTGTAATAATCTGCTAAAACTTTCTCCAGAGTTTGCATTCCCAATTTGCCACCAGTTTGAATAGCAGAGTAAATTTGTGACGTTTTGCCTTCTCTAATCAAGTTAGAAATAGCAGGAGTAACAATCAGAATTTCTTGCGCCATAACTCGGCCGTACTCTCCGGGTTTGGGGTTTTTCTTCGACACTAAAGTTTGGCTAAATACTGCTACTAGAGAGTTCGATAACTGCACCCGCACCTGAGTTTGTCTTTCATGGGGGAAAACGTCGATGATCCGGTCAACTGTTTGCGCGGCTGAACTGGTATGTAGTGTCCCAAATACCAAGTGTCCGGTTTCTGCCGCGGAAATCGCCAAAGAAATCGTTTCTAAATCTCGCATTTCCCCCACCAGAACAATATCTGGATCTTCCCGCAAAGCTGCTTTCAAGGCGTTAGCAAAGCTTTTTGTATCTTCACCAAGTTGTCGTTGGTGAACCAAGCTTTTCACTGGTTCATAGACAAATTCAATTGGGTCTTCTACGGTCAAAATATGTTCTGCTTTAGTGCGGTTAATCAAGTCAATGATTGCCGCTAGGGTTGTTGTTTTGCCAGAACCTGTAGGGCCTGTCACTAAAATTAACCCTCTAGGCTTATCTGCCATTTCCCTGACTACATCTGGTAGACCCAATTTTTCAAAGTTAGGAATTTTGGAACTTAACGCCCGTAAACAAGCAGCATAAGCGCCGCGTTCTTTATAAACATTCACCCGAAAACGAGCTAAACCCTTGACACCATAAGAACAATCTAACTCCCAGTTTTGTTCTAGAGTTTTCCGCTGGCTATTGTTGAGCATACTAAAGATTAATCTTTGGCATTGATCAGCAGTTAATATCTGATCACCGATAGGTGTAAGTTTGCCACTGATGCGGAAGTAGGGAGGCAAACCTGCGGATAAGTGCATATCCGAACCACCCATTTCAATCATTTGCTCCATCATGTCTTCAATCATCATTTCCATCGTTCTATTTCCTTTTTGTTATTTGTTTTTGTCAATGGTCATTTGTCTTGACCATTGATTAATCTTGAAATCTGGGTGTCATACAGTAGGGACAATCCAGCCATTCCGGCTGAAGTTCAGCACTGCAAGTTCGACAAGTCAGCCCACTCTTACGTTTGGCTCTTAATTCTGCCTCCAAGCCTGTATCGGTAAATGTCACCCGATCAACCTCTTCTAAGGTGGTGGCTCCTTGACGCACTAAATCTAAGCTGTAGGCCAACAAGGTTTTCATCCCTTCTTCTACAGCCACTTCTTTAATGCGTTCTGTAGGTGCTTCTTGGTTAATTAAGGTTTGGAGGTTTTCGGTGACGCGCATGACTTCATAAACACCGCAGCGTCCTTTGTACCCAATCCCATTACAAGTTGGGCAAACATGATTTTTGGCTTTGGCTTCTGTTAAGGCTTCTGTAGTTAAAGTATTAGCTTTGTAGAATGTGAGTTCCACATCACCAGCAGCAGAGAGGCCATAGCGAGCTAGTTCTTCTGTGCTTGGAGTATAAGGAATGCGACATTCAGAGCAGACACGTCGCACTAAACGTTGTGCCAAAACACCAATTAAGGAACTAGAAACCATGAATGGTTCAATGCCCATTTCTCCCAAACGAGCGATCGCACCTGGTGCATCGTTAGTGTGTAAGGTCGTTAATACTAAGTGACCTGTTAAGGCAGCCTCAATCGCGGTTTTAGCGGTTTCTTTATCCCGTGTTTCCCCTACTAGCAACACATCTGGATCTTGTCGTAAGAAAGCCCGCAGTGCTGTAGCAAAGTCCAGTCCTTTTTCCCGGATAACCTGTACTTGGGTAATCCCTGGCAAACTATACTCAATCGGGTCTTCAACCGTACTGATATTGATCCCAGGTGAGTTTTTTTCTGACAATGCCGAATACAGCGAAGTAGTTTTACCAGAACCAGTTGGCCCAGTCACCAAAATTAGACCAAAGGGACGACTCACCATCTCTTGGACAATACCCAATGTTTCCGGATCGGTGATTAACTTATTCAATCCCAATTGAGTAGATGAGTTATCCAAAATCCGCAGTACTACTTTTTCCCCGTAGCGACTGGGTAAGGTATTCACCCGAAAGTCTACCTTTCTACCTTCAAACATCCGACGAATACGTCCATCTTGGGGCATCCGTCTTTCAGCAATATCTAAGCTGGCAATAATTTTAAATCGGGCTGTGACCGCCGGGATAATTTTTTTCGGCAAGGGATCGAAGGCTTCACTCAATACACCATCCTTACGAAAACGAATGCGTAAGTTTTCTTCTTGAGGTTCAACGTGAATATCAGAAACCTTCTCATGCAAAGCCTTCGCCAGGATTCTGTTAACTAAGTTGATGACTGGAGCATCTTCTGCTCCTTTCATCGCCGATCCCAGATCAGCTTCCATTTCATCCGGCGCATCTTGGATATCTAGATTGCCAAGATTTTCTAAATCCTGATTAATATCTGTAAACTTTTCTTGTTCCAGATGCTTTTGCTTGACAGCCATCTCATCCAAAAATTGGTTGATTAGCTGCTGATAATCTTCCTGAGTGATCACCATCCGCTGCAATGCCAAGCCTTGGGGGCGCAAGATGCGATTTAGGTCATCGGAAGCTTCTAAGTTATCTGGATCGACCATTGCCACTAAAACGCTTGGTGGGTTTTGGTCTTCACTTTTTGATAAGGGTACTAAGCGATGGCGACGACAAATATCTACCGGGATGAGAGTTTCAATAAGACTCCCGACATTCGTATTGCCAATATTATTGACTTCCGGATCTAGGGATTCAACGCCGTATAGTATTTTAAGTTCAAATAGCTGTTGTTTTTTATACTGCCTAAGAAATTCAGGCGATAGTTGTCGCCCAGTGATCGACTCCAGCACTTCCGTCAGGGGTCTGCCAGATTTGCGACTTTCAATCAGTGCCTGTCTCATCTGTTCGCTATTAACATAGCCAGATTGCACTAGCTTACTGCCGAATGGCGAAAACTCTGTTCGGGTCGTGAGCGCGGTACTGCGCCGTTGTGGTGACGATTGAGTCATAGGTGAGCAATTAGTGGGGAAAACCTCTGATTAGAGTATTCCCAAGCTACGGCACAGAATTTTCATTTAAACTTAATAAAATTTCGATTGAAGTCTGAGGTGTGAATTATGAAGTATAAATTTCAGGCTTCATAATTCACACTTCATCCTTTGTCGTTCGGGTTCCCGTCCTCAGCGTGTATACGCTAAGATGTTCACCATTTGTCACAATAAAATGACGGTGACATCACTTCCAGAAGAATGTTGACAAGAAAATCTACCTTTGCGGTGATTTATTGTCCTCAATAGTATCTGGAAGCGACAATGATGGACGAAAATAAACAGGTAAACAATACAAGCCAGCAATTGGGTGAACCAATAGAGGTAAAGCAAGAAATGATGAGCGACTCTCCAGCCCAAATAGACTCCAACGAATCTGGCAGCGAGGTTACTGAGCAAGTGGCAGCCACAAGCAATGTATCAGGAGATACGGCTGCGCTCAATCAAGAAGATGGCTTCGCTGCAACCGATAAAACACAAACAGATACAGCAGCTTTGACAGAATTGACTCAACAAATTGAGTCTCTCAAGGTGCAGGTAGAGGAACGTAGTACTCAGTACATGCGGATTGCGGCAGATTTTGAGAATTACCGCAAACGTACTAGCAAAGAAAAAGAAGAGCTAGACGCACAAGTGAAGCGGAACACAATTCTGGAATTACTGCCAGTGGTAGATAATTTTGAACGGGCGCGAGCGCACCTGAAGCCCCAAAGCGATGGCGAGATGACAATTCACAAAAGTTATCAAGGAGTTTATAAACAATTAGTAGATTCCTTAAAACGCTTAGGTGTATCACCCATGCGACCGGAAGGTGAACAGTTCGATCCTAACCTCCATGAAGCAGTAATGCGCGAACCTACGGATGAACATCCGGAAGGAACAGTGTTAGAAGAGTTAGTACGCGGATATTATATAGGCGATCGCGTGCTACGTCATGCAATGGTCAAGGTGGCTGCTCCGAAGGAGGATACACCGTCTGCACAAGAAGATCAGTCGAGTCCAGCTAACAGTTAAACTGTCTTTGCTTGCCTTACTTCAAGTAAAAAGTTAAAAGTAAAAAGTCAAAACAAACAAATCATGCTTTTAACTTTTGACTTTTGATTTTAATGTTCTAGAAGAAAGGATGTAAGGGTGTTCAAGTTTTCACCTACACCCTTACGCTTGATTTCTTGCCCGTAGATATCCCGTACAACACTACGCGAAAAGCATTCAGTACAAATACTGTAAGTATGGGAAAAGTTATTGGGATCGACTTAGGCACGACTAACAGTTGCGTCGCAGTTTTAGAAGGTGGTCAACCAATTGTGATCGCCAATTCTGAAGGCGGACGAACCACTCCTAGTATCGTGGGATTTGGCAAGGGTGGCGATCGCTTGGTCGGTCAGCTGGCAAAACGCCAAGCCGTAACTAATGCCGAAAATACAGTCTATAGTATCAAACGATTCATCGGCCGTCGTTGGGAAGATACAGAACAAGAACGCGATCGCGTTCCCTACAACTGTGTCAAAGGTCGAGATGAAACTGTTGATGTCCAGATTCGTGGCAAAAATTACACACCACAAGAAATTTCCGCGATGATTCTGCAAAAACTAAAGCAGGACGCAGAAAATTTTTTGGGTGAAACTGTCACACAAGCAGTAATTACCGTACCAGCATATTTCACCGATGCCCAACGACAAGCCACTAAAGATGCTGGCACAATTGCCGGTTTAGAAGTATTACGCATCATTAATGAACCTACTGCGGCTGCTTTAGCTTTTGGGTTAGATAAACAAGACCAAGAGCAACTAATTCTAGTTTTTGACTTGGGCGGCGGTACTTTCGATGTCTCCATTCTGCAACTAGGCGATGGAGTTTTTGAAGTCAAAGCTACTAGCGGAAACAATCAACTCGGTGGTGATGACTTCGATAACTGTATTGTGCGCTGGATGATTGAACGCTTCCAGGAACAAGAAAAAATTAACCTCGCCCAAGATAAAATGGCTTTGCAGCGTCTGCGGGAAGCAGCGGAAAAAGCCAAAATTGAACTATCCAGTATGGCTAGTACCTCGATCAACTTGCCTTTTATCACTGCTGATGAAACCGGGCCAAAGCACCTAGAAATGGAACTTAGCCGTTCTAAATTTGAGGAACTAGCTGCAAGTTTGATTGAAGCTACCATCGAACCGATGATTCAATCTCTCAAAGATGCTGACCTTAAACCACAAAATATTGACAGAATTATTTTAGTTGGTGGTTCTACCCGCATTCCCGCCGTTCAAAACGCTTTAATAAAATTTTTTAATGGTAAAGCTCCCGATCGCTCAATTAACCCTGATGAAGCTGTAGCATTGGGCGCTGCAATTCAAGCTGGAGTTCTGGGTGGCGAAGTTGATAATCTTTTGTTATTAGATGTCACTCCCCTATCTTTGGGTATTGAAACCCTGGGCGAAGTATTTACGAAAATTATCGAACGCAACACGACAATTCCCACCAGCAAATCCCAAGTTTTTTCCACGGCTATTGATGGTCAAACTTCGGTAGAAATTCACGTTCTTCAAGGGGAACGAGCAATGGCGCGGGATAATAAAAGTCTGGGTAAGTTTTTGTTAGCAGGGATTCCCCCGGCTCCCCGTGGTGTACCGCAAATTGAAGTGTCTTTTGAAATCGATGTGAACGGTATCCTCAAGGTTGGCGCACAAGATAAAGGGACTGGTCGAGAGCAAAGCATTCGGATCACTAATACCGGTGGTTTAAGTACTAATGAAGTTGAACGGATGCGCCAAGAAGCTGAAGCATTTGCTGATGAAGACAAAAAACGCAAGGAATTTGTTGAACTCAAAAACCAAGCAGATAATCTAGTATTCAGTTACGAATCCACCTTGAAGGATAATGGCAACTTTATTGGTGAGCAGATGAAGAGTTTAGCTCATGAAAAATTTGTCCAACTTCAAGCTGTGATGACTAATCCCAGCATTTCGCTGCAAGAATTTCAAAATTGCCTAGATGACTTCCAGCAAACCCTATTTGCGATCGGTGCTGATGTTTATAACCGCGCTAACGGTCAAAATACTGATGACGGTGAAGAAGGTTCAGAATCAGTATTAACTTCTCAATCAGAAAATCCGGCGAGTGGGACTGTAATACCACAGTTTAATTTTGATTTTGATGAGGAAATGACTGCACAAGCTGATTATGAGGCGATAGACTAAATAAGAAACTATGAAGTCTAAAGTATGAAGTATGAAATTAAAACCTTCAATACTTTGTCCTTTATCCGCAAATTGAGCCTGACTACAGATGCGATGTATTACAAATGGGGGGTTTTCCACACCTAATGGTGCGGGTAGCCCCTCTAGTTCATCAGCAGGGTTTTTCCCTGACACGTAGCACAATTGTAAAAGAGACAGCCAAAGACTCTGGCATCTGCTAACTTTGCTGTTACTTTCATTAATCAATATTTGCTAGTGATTTTTATAAAAGGTAAAAGGTACAATCAATTATTAATAAAAATTAATCTATGCCTTCTACCTGACAAAAGTGCTGTTAGCGTAGCGGGGCTAAAATCCATGCTAAGTACTGAGTGCTGAGTAAAAAAGTCTAGTCCCTAGCCTCTAGCCTCTAGTCCCTAGTCCCTAGCCTCTAGTTCCTTCCTTCTATCTTTTACCTTTGCTATATGGCCCGCGACTATTACGAAATTCTGGGTGTCTCTCGTGACGCCGACAAAGAAGAAATCAAACAAGCTTACCGCCGTTTAGCCCGCAAGTATCACCCAGATGTGAACAAAGAAGCAGGTGCGGAAGAACGGTTTAAAGAAATTAACCGCGCTTATGAGATACTCTCAGAACCAGAAACCCGTGCGCGTTACGATCGCTTTGGCCCAGAAGGTGTTTCCGGTGCTGGTGTTGGTTTCCAAGATATGGGCGATATGGGTGGTTTTGCCGATATCTTTGAAAGCATTTTCAGTGGCTTCGCGGGTGGTGGTGTGGGTGGACAGACAGCGCAAAGACGGCGCAGTGGCCCAGTAAGGGGTGATGATCTACGGCTAGACCTGAAGTTAGACTTTCGAGAAGCAGTATTTGGTGGTGAAAAAGAAATTCGCATTTCTCACCTAGAAACTTGTGAAGCTTGTAGTGGTTCAGGTGCAAAACCAGGAACTCGCCCACGCACTTGTTCAACTTGTAGCGGTTCTGGTCAAGTACGACGGGTAACGAGAACGCCTTTTGGCAGTTTTACGCAAGTTTCGACTTGTCCAACTTGTAACGGTACTGGTTCGGTAATTGAAGATAAGTGTGATTCTTGCGATGGTAGAGGTACAAATCAAATCACCAAGAAACTCAAAATTACGATTCCGGCTGGGGTAGATAACGGTACACGCTTACGTATAGGACAAGAAGGGGATGCAGGTCAACGTGGTGGCCCGCCCGGAGATTTGTACGTTTACCTGTTTGTTAACGAAGATGAAGAATTCCAAAGAGATGGAATTAATGTGCTTTCGGAAATCAAAGTTAGCTACTTACAGGCGATTTTAGGTTGTCGACTAGAAGTGAATACAGTCGATGGGCCAGTGGAATTAATCATTCCGCCAGGAACGCAGCCAAATACAGTCATGAAGCTAGAAAATCGTGGTGTACCTCGCTTAGGTAATCCGGTAAGTCGGGGAGATCATCTCCTAACAGTGTTAATTGATATCCCCACAAAGATCATCCCAGAGGAGAGAGAATTGCTAGAGAAACTGGCTAAAATTAAAGGCGATCGCACTGGTAAAGGTGGTTTAGAAGGATTTTTGGGAAATTTGTTTAAATAATGAGTCTATCTTCTATATCTACTCCTGATGCTCAACTCGACTTGCGCGGTACTCCTTGTCCGATTAACTTTGTGCGAACAAAACTCCACTTAGAAAAAATGTCGCCCGGAAATTTGCTGGAAGTATGGCTCGACCCAGGAGAACCAATTGAGCAAGTACCTGATAGCTTAACTATGGCAGGCTATCAGGTAGAGAATATTACAGACTGTACTGGTTATTTTTCTTTGTTAGTTCGCTGTCCGATCGCTAACCAATGATAGGGGAAACTGTTACAACTACTGGACAGTTACTCGGTACAGTCTTGGCCGTACAAGCAAATTTTTATCGGGTACAGCTAGATCAACAGGAGCAGGAGAAAAAGATGGGTCATCTCTCTCTCCTGTTGTGTACGCGCAGAACGCGATTGAAAAAAATTGGACAGCAGGTGATGGTAGGCGATCGCGTCGTGGTGGAAGAACCCGATTGGGCTGGGGGACGCGGGGCGATCGCTGAAGTTTTACCCCGCACAGGACAATTAGATCGCCCAGCGATCGCCAATCTCAACCAGATTATGCTGGTATTTGCGGTTGCTGATCCGCCTTTAGAACCTTACCAGTTGAGTCGATTTTTGGTGAAGGCTGAGTCTACTGGCTGGGATGTCGTACTTTGTTTAAATAAAAGCGATTTAATCTCACCCCAAGAACAACAAGAAATTAGCGATCGCCTTTTAGGTTGGGGTTATCAACCGTTATTCATTAGTGTGCAAAGTAGTATCAATATTGACCAAATATTAACTTATCTTATTGATAAAACTACTGTGATTGCTGGGCCTTCTGGGGTGGGTAAATCCAGCTTAATTAATGCCCTCATCCCTGATATTAACCTACGAGTCGGGAAAATTTCGGGTAAACTGGCACGCGGTCGCCATACAACTCGCCATGTAGAATTATTTGAATTACCTGATGGTGGTTTATTAGCTGATACCCCTGGTTTTAACCAACCAGACTTGGATTACCAACCAGAAGAATTAGTCTATTATTTTCCTGAAGCAAGAAAGCTTATAGAAATTAATCACTGTCGATTTAGCGATTGTTTGCATCGAGACGAACCTGATTGCGCTGTGCGGGGAGATTGGGAACGCTATGAACATTATCTAGAGTTTTTGGATGAAGCGATCGCTCGGCAAACCCACTTAAACCAGCAAGCTGATCCTGAATCCACCTTAAAGTTAAAAAATAAAGGCAAAGGAGAGAGTAAATACGAACCCAAGCTGGAAAGTAAAAAATACCGTCGAGTCTCTCGGAAAACTCAACTGCAAGCATTACAGGATTTATATCAAGATAGCGAAGAATAAACTTATTGATTGTAAAACTCTCAATTCCTCCGTGTCTCTGCGTGAAATAAAAAGATATAGCGGTAGTCAGATATATTAGGACTATTTAAAAGTTTGAATGCCAGGAATAGTAAGACTTTCTCTTCTGCCTTCTGCTATATTAGCTCACGCCCCCATCCCAGAATATCGCTTCAATCCCGCCCGCCACAACAAACGATTTGCGCCTAAAAACACCATTATCCAACCAATCATACATAAAAAACCCCGCCCTATATCTACAGGTAGCCCAACCAAAATACTGGCGGGGAAATCAATTAAATAGGGAAAGGGTGTAAATAAAACAATATTTCGTACATATTCAGGAAACACATTTAAAGGCGCAATCATTCCCGATAAAAATAAAAAAAACAAGAACCAGAAATTTTCTAAAGCACTAGCTCGTTCTGTCCAAAAAGCTAATACCGCAAAGGTATACTGAATTACAAATCGCAAAATAAACGCTAACACTACTGCTAACGTAAATAAAAGCACTTGACCTAAATTCGGCAGCCAAAAAGCCTGGGGATAAAGTACAAAAAATAAGGCTGCTAACAATATCGTAAATGGTATCCGAGTCACTCTTTCAGCCAGATGAGATGCAACATGATGCCAAGCAGGATCTATTGGTTGTAATAACCTAGGTGACAGCTTACCTTCGACAACTTCCTTTTCAAATTCCCAAATTACCCAAGCAACCGTCATCTGCCTAACAACAAATACTGTGAGAAAGTAACGGGAAAAATCCACTGATGACAAACCAAATTTACCTCCTTGGGCTGCTTGCATCCAAACACCCATCAGGATTATTGGTAAAGATCCAGACAAAACCCATAAAATTAGTTCTGCACGAAACTCCATCATGTAGGTGTTATGTACAGCCAGTAACGTTAACGCTTTTCTAATAGTTTTTTTCATTGGTTAATGGTCAAGGGTCAAGGTCAATATTCAATAGTAAATAGACTATTGACTCAGCACTTTCTAAACAAATCCCGCCTGAAATACTTTGCCGATTACTTCTTCTATTGGCGGTTCGGTTACTTTTAAATCGATGACTTCTAAATCTGCCAAAATCTTAGACACTGTAAGGGTGAGAGCTTCTTGCTGTACCATAAAACATACTGCTCGCCCGTCTAAAAGTTGCACATCCCCATAAGATTTGAGTTTTTCTCTAGATAAGGGTTGGGCTAACTCTACATGAACTTCTCGGTATGGTGCGAAGCGTTCTAATAGCCCATCTAAACTACCGTCATACATCAGCTTTCCTTGGTGAATTAATAACACCCTCTGGCACAAAGCTGTAATATCAGCCATGTAGTGGCTAGTTAATAATACTGTCGCTTGATAACGCTGATTGTAGTCACGCAGAAAATCACGCACTGCTACCTGAGCATTAACATCCAGTCCCAATGTTGGTTCATCAAGAAACAATACTTGCGGTCGGTGTAAAAGTGCTGCTAACAGTTCAGCTTTCATCCGTTCACCTAAAGATAGCTTGCGTACTGGTTGAGTAAGCTTTCCTTGGAGGTTTAACATCTCTGTTAATTCTCTGAGCCGTGCGTGAAATTCGTTATCAGAGATGTTATAAACAGCAGCATTAATTTTTAACGAATCGATCGCAGGTAAGTCCCAGATCAATTGCTGTTTTTGTCCCATCACCAAGGTAATTTTTTGTAAAAATGCTTCTTGGCGCAGAAATGGGACGTGTCCAGCTACCCTAACTGAGCCACTGCTAGGATGAATTAGACCAGTAAGCATTTTGAGTGTGGTAGTTTTTCCAGCACCATTTGGCCCCAAAAATCCCACTATCTCGCCAGGAGCAATTTCAAACGAAACATTTTCTACAGCTTGAATTGAACGGTAGGTGCGGCGGAAGAAGTGGGTAATTGTCCCAGCAATACCTGGTTCTTTAATCGCCACCGTATAAGATTTACTGAGATTGTCGACAAAAATACTCGGCATAAAATTTATCTTAAAACCTTCAACGGACGTGATGTATATCTAGATAAATAATTTGCATCAATTATCAGCGTGCATCTGCGTGCAACCCGATGGGAAGCTGCTGCACGTCTCCTGCGGTTTTAAATTATCAAATATGTATCCTCAGTTATCAGTATTATGATTGAGAGTGGTAAAGCTATCAACTCTAACGCAAACGCCCTGATCGCAAAATACTGATAATTAGCCACAAACCTAATAAACTGGCGACAGCAAATAACACACTGCTTAAAACAGATAGTTGCGTTGTCTGTGCTTTGGTGGAAATAATTGCTGCCCCCATAATCATTGAACCTACTAGGATACTAAAAGAGAGGCGATTGGCTGCATCATCCATTGTGCGGCGTACACCGTCTAAGCCATGCAAGGAAAAATTCCAGCGTAATGTTTCTGATGTTACACGGTCTAGTAACAGTTCAATTTGTCGGGGTGATTGTAATGATAAACTTTTGAGGTCGAGGGCTGTGCGAAGCAGCGATCGCACTGGATTTTCACCGACTAATTGTCGGCGAAACAAATCTGTCATTAACGGCTTAACTTCATCAAACAGATTAATCTCTGGATTAAAAGCACGGGCTACACCCTCTAAGTTAGCGAGGGTTTTGGCGTACAAGCCCATATTGCTCGGCAATCTAATTTTATTGTTACGGGCGACTTGTAAAATTTCATAAATTACTTGACTGAAGTTCATCTCTGTCAAGCTGACATTATGATATTTGCGTAACATGCGATCGTAATCATTTTCTAACCGTGCCACAATGACCGGCTGTGCCGAATCTGATAGTTGCAACGTTAACTGAGCGCATCTTCCCGCATCTAAATCTACGATCGCCAACAACATTTCTGTTAAAATCTGCTGGGTGCGGGGATCAAGTCTGCCCACCATCCCACAATCTAAAATTGCTACCCGACCATCATGCAGATAAAATAAATTTCCCGGATGGGGATCAGCATGAAAAAAACCATCCACATACAACTGTTGAAAAAATGCCCGAAATAACAAAGTCGTTAAATCTTTACGTTGGGTAGCAATATCTTTACCATTTTTTTCACTGGTCAACTGGGCTGAGAGTAAAGGCACTCCATCTAACCACTCCATCACCAATAACTTCTCAGATGTAAGCTGCCAGTGAATTTCTGCTACGACAATTTGTTGCGGGTCAAACCAACGACCTTTCGCTAAATTCCGCCGTAATTGGTCAGTAAAACCAGCTTCTCGCGTAAAATCTAACTCAGCCTCTAAGGCTTTGGTAAATTCTTCAGCAATGGATTTAATTTCGTAAGTTTGCCCAAAGTCAGTCCGGGCAACTAAATCAGCAATCCCCTGAATTAAAACAATATCTTGGGCAATAGTGAGATCAATTCCAGGACGTTGCACTTTTAAAGCGACTTCCCGACCATCAGCTAGTGTGGCGCGATGGGTTTGGGCAATTGATCCCGCCGCCACTGGCACGGGGTTAACCTTTTGAAAAACTTCTTCCAGGGGACTTTTTAGCTGTTTACGGATGAGGACTTCTATTTCTGGCCAAGCAACTGGGGGTACTTCGTCTTGCAGTGTTGACAGTTCCTCAATATAAGCGGCACTTAGTAAATCTGGACGAGTAGATAACAACTGACCAAGCTTAATATAAACAGGCCCCAAATTTACCAAAATATTTTTTAACACCGCTGGGGTAGGTAGTTGGGGTTCATCAGCTTTGCCACCAGTCAGTAGCCTTCGCATATAATCCCAGCCATTACGCAGCACTACTTCAATAATTTCTCGTTGACGAGGAACAGTTTGGGTTAGGAACATTGTGGTAAACAACTGCAAGGACGCAGAGAAGTTAAAGGGGTAGACAACAGGGAATGACAATACAGCCAGAACTATTTTTAGTTAAGGTTTTACTGGCAAAAGCACAGTCTTGAAATCTTTTTTGGGATGATTTTACAACTTCTATCAAGTTTTGCTCACTTAATATTCTTTTAATATAAGTAGAACAAGATTCTCCACCATGTAATTGACGATGAGGACAAGAGAACCCTTTCACCGGAGAAATATATTTTTGATAAGCAGTGATAGAGTTAATTGCCATTGTCTTGGCCAGAGGCTCAAAGCTAAGGGTAGTCATAACTGTCAGTAAAAACAACAGACAGTCAAGTTATAATAGAAAAACTAGCTTTCAAGCCTCTGTCAAGGGTTTTAACTTTGAGAATTACAGTAGGTCAGTAAAGCGGGGGTCATTTTCCAGGATTTTGAGAACCTGTTTAATTTCTTGGGTGCGTTCTTTATTGACGATGAGGGTAACATTGCGATCGCGCACAATCACCACATCGTCTAAACCAATAGTAACAATTACATCCTCTGGATTAGTAGCATAAACAATTGCTCCTTGCGTATCTAAACCTATATGGGTAGCTAATTCTACATTGGGAGTCTCTTCTTTTTTAAACAAACGTTCGATCGCATTCCAATCGCCTAAATCATCCCAACCAAAATCAACAGGCATGACGTATGCTAGATTTGTCTTTTCCATGAGTGCATAATCTATACTCTTTTTAGGTAACTCAGGGTAAATTTCCGGGCCGTATTGTTCTAGGGGTTTAATGATTTCTGGAGCATGGGTGTATAGTTCTTCTAGAACAACTCCAGCCCGAAAGACGAACATTCCACTATTCCAGCTAAAACGTCCCGTAGATAAAAAAGTTTCTGCTAATTCACGGTTGGGCTTTTCAGTAAAGCGGTTGACATGATAAGCTGGCAACTCATTAAAGCTACCAATCTGTTCGCCTTGTTCAATGTAGCCGTAACCAGTTGATGGAAAAGTGGGCTTAATTCCTAAAGTAACAATCGCTTTGGTGCTTGTTGCTAATTGAGTAGCAGCCTTTAATGTGTCTGTAAACGCCTTTTGGTCAGCTATCCAATGGTCAGCCGGAAAAAAGCCGATGATAGCGTCTTCTCCATAACGCTTTTTAATTTCTAAACTTGTCCAAGCAACAGCGGCGGCAGTATCCCTTCCTTCTACCTCAATTAGTAAGTTTGGCGATGGCAGTTCAGGTAACTGCTGGCGGACACCTTCAGCTATCTGGCTGGAAGTAATCACCCATAAGGAATCCCAACCGTCTGCCAATGGGAGCAACCGATCAGCGGTTGCTTGCAGTAAACTTCTAGAACTACCATCTAGGCTTAAAAATTGTTTAGGACGGTCTTTGCGACTCAGAGGCCAAAAACGCTCACCTTTGCCACCAGCAAGAATGACGGGGAACAAGGAACTATTCATGTTGTCATACACACCTACGCAAGAACACTACAAGTTTACAGTCAGCTTTTACTCTGGCAAGATTTGTAGCTTGCATTAACATAACTTTTATGGAAGTGGTTGAGTGGGGAGAAAATTGTGATTAGAGAAGTTCAATTATCAGACAATCAAGTTAAGTCTCAGCAAATACCGAATTTGGATTTGGAAAGCAAGCCTGGTAAAATCCAACGGGTAGAAACTCAAGGAACCCTGCAAACAGTAGCAGATACAGACTTAGACTCTACATCTCAAGCAGTTTCAGCCAGTTCCACTCGCACTGTCGTGGAATCAGTCAGTGCAATTCCCAACGAACTGTACGAGAGATTGGGCTTAAGTATGCCCCGCTGGCTACTGTGGATACTGACAGTGGTAATGGGTGTGATTCTCTCTGGGCTGCTAGTCTCAACTCTGGCTCTCTGGACTCCTTTATGGAGCAATTTGGATAAAACCGATGAGGAACTGGGTTTTGCTGGTAAAGACGAGCAAAAAGTTCCTTTACCTGGGGAATTATGGAGCAAAATCTCTCAATACCAGCTATCACGCCCCATGAATATTTTGATCATGGGGATTGAGCCAGTTAACGGGGCTGTAGATGGCTCACCTGAGAGTTTTGCGGGGAAAAGCGACACCATGCTTTTAGTCCGGCTCAACCCCAGTGATAAATCTATTCGGGTGCTTTCAATCCCCAGAGATACGATGATTGCTATCCCAGAAAAAGGCTTAACTAAGCTATCGGATGCCAATCCCCAAGGCGGGCCAGTGTTGGCCGCGCGGGTAGTCAGCCGGACTTTAAACAATGCGCCAATTGACCGTTACATTCGGATTTCTACCAGTGGCTTAAGGCAATTAGTTGATCAATTGGGTGGGATCGAAGTATTTGTACCTAAAGCAATGGAATATCATGATAGTAGCAGTCAATTGAACATTAATCTAGTGAGTGGCTGGCAAACTCTCAATGGGGAACAGGCAGAACAGTTTTCCCGCTTCCGAGAAGATGGATTAGGGGATTTACCGAGAGTACAGCGCCAACAAGCACTCATGGCAGCATTGATTCAACGCCTCAATAGTCCTACTGTCGTACCTAAATTGCCTCAATTAACCCGCATCATGCGGAAGTATTTTGATACCAACTTAAAGACAGAAGAAATGATGGCTTTGGTGAATTTCTCCGTGAATGTCGAGCGGGATAATTTCCAAATGACCACTGTACCTGGAACTTTCAGTCGTTTCAGTAAAGACCCCAATAGCTACTGGCTGAATATGACTGGACAATCAAATCTCTTGAATAATTATGTTGGGGTAGATGTGCCTGGCCTCAAACCAGATGCACGTCCGGTTTCTAACCTCAAAATTGCTATTCAAAACGCTTCTAATCAACCACAAGTAACCGAAAAAGTTATTGCCTATCTTAAAGAGAAAGGCTTTAAAAATATATACACAGTATCAGATTGGCCTGATAGCCAGCGCCAAACTCAGATTATTGTCCAAAGAGGTAGCCGACAGCCAGGAATTGACTTGCAAAAAGTCTTAGGCTTAGGTCAAATTGAAGTGTCAACATCGGGAGATTTGGAATCTGATATTACCATTCGCATTGGTAAAGATTGGAAATAGTCATTAGTCAATGGTCATTAGTCAATTGTCGTTAGTTATTAATTATCTGTGATGCTGCTCCTGATACCTCACTTTTGACTACAGGCTATTGACTCTTGACTCTAAAGTTATGAAAAAGATTTGGCTGAGATTATTAAGTTTAGTACAATCAAACTTCACTCAGTCTTCATAACTCACTAGTGAGGTGCATAAAGTTATGCAAAAGATTTGGCGGAAATTGTTAAGTTTAATTATGATTTTGCTTTTGGCTGGTTTGTGGGTAATACTTAGCCCGCGACCAGCTTTTGCCCAAATTAATACAATTAACTACAGCAATGCAAATTTAGACAACCGTGACTTTGCTAATAGTAATTTAGCTGGGGTAACTTTTGTTGCAGCAGAAATGCGAGGAACAAACTTCCAAGGAGCGAATTTAACAAACGCTATTTTTACCAAGGGTGTTTTATTAAAAGCTAATTTAGAAGGCGCAAACTTAACCGGTGCTTTAGTAGATCGTGTGACTTTAGATGGTGCTAACTTAAAGAATGCTAATTTTACTGAAGCGACTTTAACCCGTAGTCGTTTTTACGATGCTGAGATTACAGGCGCGGATTTTACAGATGCTTTAATTGATCGTTATCAAGTTTCACTGTTATGTGAAAGGGCTGATGGTGTAAATTCAGTGACAGGTGTGGCTACCCGTGATAGTTTGGGTTGCCGATAAGTCGAATTGGCATTTAATTCTGGGTGATGACATACCCGATTCCCCTATTTAATCTAAACTTCCTGCTTCTAGGAAAATTTACCTGACAGACTGTAAGATTTCAGGTTAAATATTGTCAGATATGCACTCTGTAAGAGTTGTCAGGTATTATTCGTGACTAATCAAGAACAAAAATCCTCTCGTTCTTTCGCTGGGATTGCTGGCATTGTTGCCGCAGCCACATTAATTAGTAAGATATTTGGTTTGGTACGGCAGCAGGCGATCGCTGCCGCTTTTGGTGTTGGTGCAGCTGCTACTGCTTATAGCTATGCCTATATTATTCCTGGCTTTTTATTGATATTACTGGGTGGTGTGAATGGGCCGTTACACAGCGCTGTTGTGAGTGTTTTAGCCAAACGCCAGCGAGAAGAAGCCGCGCCTGTGGTAGAGACAGTGACAACGCTGGTAGGTGGAGTACTGTTATTGGTAACTGTTGCTCAGGTTTTCTTCGCAGATACAATTGTTGATATTGTTGGTCATGGTTTGGCAGAGACTACAAGGGCGATCGCTATTCAACAACTGCAAATTATGGCCCCAATGGCTTTATTTTCCGGTTTGATTGGCATTGGCTTCGGTACTCTCAATGCTGCTAATCAATATTGGTTACTTTCCATCAGCCCTTTATTATCGAGCATTACTGTAGTTGCTGGTATTGGTATTTTAACTTTGCAATTAGGCAAGAACATTATTCTGCCCGAATACGCCTTCATGGGCGGGATGGTGTTAGCTTGGGGAACTTTAGCTGGGGCGATTCTTCAGTGGTTGGTGCAGTTAATTGTGCAGTGGCGATTAGGACTGGGGACACTGCGATTACGGTTTGATTTTAAAGCCCCTGCTGTTCAAGAAGTGATTAAAATCATGACTCCAGCAACAATTTCTTCGGGGATGATGCCGATTAATGTTGCTACTGATCTTTACTTTGCCAGCCCGATTCCTGGTGCTGCGGCTGGTTTTAACTATGCAAATTTGCTAGTTCAAACACCTTTAGGGATTATCTCTAATATTATTTTGTTGCCTTTATTGCCCATCTTCGCCAAACTAGCGGAACCAGACAATTGGCCTGATTTAAAATTACGCATTCGCCAAGGTTTATTACTCACAGCCGCCACTATGCTACCATTAGGGGCTTTAATGGTGGTTTTATCTGTGCCAATTGTGCAGATAGTATATGAGCGCGGCGCTTTTAAGCAAGATGCTACACAGTTAGTGTCTTCGTTATTGGTTGCTTATGGTATTGGGATGTTTGTTTACTTAGGGCGTGATGTGTTGGTGCGGGTATTTTACGCCTTGGGAGATGGGCAAACACCTTTTCGCATCAGCACTTTTAACATTGTTTTGAACGCTATACTTGATTATTTTTTCGTTCAACCCTTTGGCGCACCGGGTTTGGTGTTAGCAACTGTTGGTGTTAATTGCAGTTCGATGTTAATGCTGTTATGGTTACTAGACCGCAAACTTAACGGTTTACCTTGGCGAGAGTGGAGTTTGCCAATTTTCGGTTTGGCTGGGGGTAGTGTTGTTGCTGGGGTAGCCAGCTATGGGACTTTGTTTGGTTGTCAGCAATTATTAGGTACAAAAGGTTTAGTTATTCAGTTGATAGAGTTATCAATTGCTGGTTTAGTGGGTTTAGTTGTGTTTGCTGCGATCGCCTCACTTATGAAAATACCAGAAGTGAATACTTTTGTTATCCGTATGCGTCAGCGTTTCTTAAAAAAATAGCTTTGATGATCTGAGTTGTTTCTCTAGTTCACCCAATTGGGTGAAGGATTTTTCACCCATTCGGCTACCTGAGTGCAGGAGGGTGAAACTGGTTAAAAAAGCGACTCTAGTAGTAGAGAGCATTGATTGCACTCTACTCTAGTGGAGAGAAACTTATGAAACTCAAAACTTTAACTACTTCTGCCCTTGTAGTTGCTTCTATCGTCCTCTCAGCTGGAATTGCTGCTGCTCAAACAGCTGGTACTAACGGTAGCTATATCGGCGCTGGTGTTGCAGCAGGGGCTACTAGTGGCGGACAAAGAAATGATGATGCTCAATTTGGTGGTAACGTACAAGGACGTTACGCCGTACCCAATGCGCCTGTATCACTGCGGGGAAGCGTGTTATTTGGTGGTGATACAACTGCCTTTATGCCTATTTTGACTTACGATGCACCTGTTGCCAAAAATACTAATGTTTACTTAGGTGGTGGTTATTCGTTTTTGGCTAATGAAGGTCATAATACCCCTTTAGGTAATCGCAATGCACCTGTAGTTACCTTGGGTGTAGAATCGGAAGTTAGCAAAAACGTTATTGCCTATGGTGATGCTAAATGGGGCATTGATGCGTACAAAAATAGTGAGGCTGATGCTGTGAGTTTCCAAGCAGGATTAGGCTATCGTTTCTAGAAAGTCTGAAGTGTGAAATAACAGAACTTTGTTTGACAGCACAATATTTTTAGCTCTTTTATCATTCTCTGGAGAATGATAAAAGAGCGTTACTCTCTAGTACAGTACGGCGTAAATAAACCACTTATTTCAAGTTGCAAAAAAGTTAGCCCTTTAAGCTTTTTGACTTTTGACTTCACTGTGATACTAGTCGTTCTTTCAAGATTCCCGCACAGTCAAAGGTAAGCGGACAGTAAAAGTCGAGCCTATCCCTGGCTGACTTTTGACAGAAATCTCACCGCCCATCATTTGGCAAAAATGGCGGCTAATTGCTAAACCTAAGCCAGTACCGCCATATTTCTTAGTGGTTGAATTATCCCCTTGGATAAAAGGTTGAAATAACTGTTGTTGTTGATGGTGAGTCATCCCAATACCCGTATCATCAACCATAAAGGAAATCATACCCAAAGGATACTCTGATAATGAATTGGGTTTTTCACTTTTAACAGTTAGTGTGACTTTGCCGTTAGTTGTGAATTTAGCCGCATTACTGAGCAGATTTAACAGTACTTGCCGCATTCTTGTCTGATCAGCATACATTGTTCCTAGCTGTTCGTCATAATCTACTTCCAAAACGTTGCCATTTTTTTCGATGGAAGGCTTGATAGTCAAAACAAGATTATGAATGAGATTGGCAATTTCAAATGTTTCTGGATAAAGAGTCATCTTCCCCGCTTCAATTTTTGACAAGTCGAGGATGTCGTTAATCAATTCTAATAAGTGTCTACCAGCAGAATTGATTGTTTCTAAATCAGTAATAAAGTCTCCCGATAAATTTAAGTCTGTAGCGTCATCTTGCAGGAGTTGGCTGAGTCCAATTACCGCATTCAAGGGTGTACGTAATTCGTGACTAACGTTAGCCAAAAATACACTCTTGGCTTTGCTGGCGGCTTCGGCTAATTCTTTGGCTTGTTCTAATTGTTTTGTACTTTCCGAGACTCGCTCAATCAGACGATTGAGGGATTTGGCTAATAAGCCAATTTCATCTTCGGTGGTGACAGGGGCGCGTAAATCAAAATTAGATTTTCTCGCAACTTGTTCTGCAACTTGGGTGACGGTAATTACTGGTTCGGCGATCGCTCGACTGGTGCGCCATGCGATAATAGCAGCGATCGCTACTGATACAAGCATACTCACCATCACAATTAACCTTTCAACTCCTTTCGCCTGCTCTACATCTATTTGTCTGTCTTGCTCTTGATTTTCGGCAGTTTGGAGAATATTTGTTAACTTCTCTGAAAGATTATCTAACTGCATGGCGGTTTCACCACGCATTATTTTTAACAACCGCTCTCTAACTACAGCGAGTTGCTGTGGTGGTAAAGGCTGCTGATCGATTTCTTTTAAGACAGCTTCTATTTGGTCAACGTAGGATTTTAAATTAATTGTATAATCTTCTAATAAAGCCTGTAAATTAGCACTTGTTGCAGCTAATTGCATCGGCTTTCTTTCGATAAAACCGTCAATTTTTTGCTCCAAGTCTTGAGCTTTATTAACATTTTTTAAAAATTCTGTTTTTTTAGTTAGCAGTTGAGGGGAATCTTCTAATACTGCCACTAAATTAGAACTATGTAATTGCGCTCCAACTACGGCGTTTTTATAGTTAGTTAGTAATTGGCGTTGTTCTTGGGCTTGATTAAATTGCCTAATTTCTCGCCCTCGATAATAGTTGGCAATTACCAAACCAGTAAGTGAACCAAAAAAGCCAATACCAATAGCTACAAAGTAGCCATAGCCAATTTTCTGGTGTATCCGCCAAGAACTTGCCTTAAGTTTCCCACTGGAGGGGAATTCGATTGTTGGGAGTTCCTCGGTTGATGAATCTTCGGCTGGCACTTTTTTGCTTTCTAAACTACTTTCAATTGGGTTAGGCTTGTGAGTTTGCATTCCTCAAATCTCCTCGCCCTTCCGCAAAAATCGCCATATCAATTTCATCTTTAAAATTAAATTAACTGGTGATTAACACCTACACAATTTTTTTTGAGAAGCAGCGTAAATCATTATTCTTTAAATAATTGCCATGACTTCATTGGATTTGGGGGATTTTGATATGAATGTATACAAAAACACTAGATAATTATAAAAGTCTGTGTTTATATATAATCAATACTTCTCTAGAGTAAAGGTTATTCTGGAATTTTATCTTTATCGTTACTGTTTTTGAAACCTAGTTATTAGCAGGTATACAGGTATATTTTAACTATTAGCTACGTTACTACCTGTCTTTACTTTTGCTTAGAGGTCAGACAGAATAATCCATGCATGATTTTAGCATCAATTAGGATTATTCTCCAATATTTTTTTAGTTTTAGGGTCTTTAAAGATAAAAATCCTCTGTCTTGATATTGCTAAAGTAGCAACAAGACAGAGGAGATTCTATATATAGAGGGAGTATGGGCTGTATTTTATCTCCCAATTTGATTTTGACTCTGTTAGAGTATTAGGCGATCACCGTTGAACGTAATTGCTCAACTGCTTGCTTCAACAATTCTGCCTTATCTATTTGCTCCCAAGGCAAATCTAAGTCATGTCTTCCCAAATGACCGTAAGCCGCGATGTCCTGATAAAAACGTCCGCCTCGTTCACTGGGTAACTTACGTAAGTTGAAAGCATGAATAATCCCGGCTGGACGTAGTTCAAAGTGTTGTTTGACTAATTCCAACAAGATTTCATCATCCACTTTGCCAGTCCCAAAGGTTTCTAGAAGAATACTCACTGGTCTAGCTACACCGATCGCATAACTCAGCTGAACTTCACATTTTTCAGCCAAGCCAGCAGCTACAATATTTTTAGCTACATAGCGAGCTGCGTAAGCCGCAGAACGGTCTACTTTTGTGGGGTCTTTGCCGGAAAAAGCACCACCACCATGACGGGAATAGCCACCATAGGTGTCTACAATGATTTTTCTCCCTGTCAGACCAGAATCACCTTGAGGCCCACCAATTACGAACTTACCTGTAGGGTTGACCAAAAAGCGTGTTTCTTGATCAGGCTTAATGTCAATATCGCTAAAAACAGGTTCGACCACCGCTGTCCAGAGGTCTTGTTTAATTTTAGCTTGCACTGCTGCCTCATCAGTGATTTCCCCAATTATAGCTGTGTGCTGCGTGGAAATCAGGATAGTATCAATGCCTACAGGTCGACCATCTTCGTAGACTACGGTTACTTGGGTTTTACCGTCGGGACGCAAGTATGGTAACTCGCCTGTTTTGCGGACTGCTGCCAGTCTGCGGGCAATGCGATGTGCCAAACTGATGGGTAAGGGCATCAATTCTGGGGTTTCGTTACAAGCAAAACCAAACATGATACCTTGGTCGCCTGCACCAATTGTATCGAATAGTTCATCACTATCTTGTTGGCGCGTTTCCTGGGCAATGTTAACGCCTTGGGCAATATCCGGCGATTGTTCATCTAAGGCTACGATAACGCTAGTGCTGTTAGCAGAAAAGCCGTTATCTGCATCAACATAGCCAATTTCGGCTATTTTTTTGCGAGCCAGATTCACATAATTGACGTTAGCTTTGGTGGTGATTTCACCAGTAATTAACACTAAACCAGTATTAACCACTACTTCCGCTGCTACACGACTGCTGGGGTCTTGTGTCAGTAAGGTATCCAGGATTGTATCTGAGATTTGATCGCAGATTTTATCTGGATGACCTTCAGTAACTGACTCGGAGGTAAATAAATAACGTCGAGACAAAGAGATTTCCTCCTGTAATAGTATAATCACTGACTAAATACTTTATTTAGTTCAGCTAATTATTTATAGGATCATACCAGTCTTGACACATTCCGTAGTTAGTGTAATTTGATCTTTTAAAAAGACATAATCCAGTTTAGATATTTGTAAAGAAAGTAATAGTTAAAGATATTAAATATCAATAGTCAATGGTCAATGGTTAATTGTTTTTCTTTCGACTACTCCTTATTCCCCCAAATAAAAAGGGGGTACCCCCGGAAGCACCCCCAAAAAATTTGACACAAACACTGCTGTTTTGTTTTAGACTTGAACTGCTAATTTTGCTTCCTTTGATGTCAAACGCTCGTAGGTAGCACGCATCTTTAAACCTGTTAGTACTTGGAACAAACCAGTTCCATTATTGGAACCAGGATACTCGCGGTGTTGGAGTAACAAGTGAGTCATTTCACCTTCGTACTTGGTGGATGTGTTGCTGAGGTGGTTTTCGATGTAGATAATTTCTTCTAGGTTGTCAAATTGACCATCTACTTCTAGGACAGAGACGTAGCGGCCATAGTAAACATCGGAACCATAGTACAGTTGCATACCTGGATAGGAACAGGTAAGCTTACGTCCACAAGGAGTCCAGTGAATGGTTGAACCTTCATCAAACAGGTAAACTGGCTCGAAGCCTTCTTTACCTTCGCGTTGCAACATCCGTACCCGCAAAACTTTGCGCTCTGTGTCGTTTTTGATTAGGTTTGTGGGCAATACTTGGAGAACTACGTCAGCGAATTCTCTTTGGGGTTCAATGTACTTCGTAAAGTCAGGTTTGCGGGAGTTGATAGCAGCTAAGACATCTTCGTAGCGATGACCTCTTTCTGCCATATCGCGCTGAATTTTCCAGGCAATTTTAACTTCATCGCTGATGTCAAAATAAACGCTGAAATCTAGCAGCGATCGCACCCGTTCATCATATAAAGGATGTAGACCTTCAACCACGATAATGTGATTTGGTTTTACTCTTTCTGGCGGATCAATCAGGCCGGTTTCGTGGTTATAAATCGGCTTATCAATGGCTTGACCTTCTTTGAGTGCTTTAATTTGCTCATACATCAAGTCAAAATTGTTTGCCCTGGGGTCAAGTGCAGTTATCCCAGTTTCTTTGCGTTGTTTGCGATCTAGGCAATGATAGTCATCTAAACAGATAACTGTCATAAACTCTTCACCAAACAAGTCGATCAAACGACGCAAAAAAGTAGATTTGCCACACCCGGAGTCTCCGGCTACTCCAATTAGTACCACGCGTTCCGGCTTACTTGTCATAAATCTCCTCTAAATACTAAATGTGTCATTCAATAATTTTTCACACAGCAGATTTTTGAAGCCAGGAGTTTACCCCATTGGTTTTTCCTGTGTTCTTGCTACTCAGCCACGTAACGATTATCAGACGGGCCGACAACCAAATTAATGGCTGTTACTCGTCTGAGATTGCCTTATTTTGCAGCTAGTAAGTATTTAATCCTAGTGGTATACTTAATTTTAACAGAAGGGGTTATCCTATACAAGATTTAATATCAGCAAGAATCTTGTGGTGCTACTGTCGGATTAATGGTTTCATTGCAGCTTTTCTAGATACAGCACAACTTTTGTTTTTAACTATCTTCCCCGTGATATACCTATACTCGAAAGATGAGTAGGTTTATTTTTGCTTTTAAAGGCAATTTTGGGGTGTGCCTGCTGATTAATTGGTAGTTACTCAACACTTTCTACATACAGTGTAAAAATCTACCTAAAGAATGAGTAGAGATTTAATTTTCAGTATCATCAACTGAGCAGTAATTTTTGGGGAAGATTACAAGTATCAATATAAACCTTATAACCAGCTTTTGATCAAGGGTGACAGAAATTTCATCGCAAGTGAAACTGACTGTAGTGGTTTATTATTATCTTGAATTTTCCATCATTTATGGATAGATTCATATATCATACAATGTATCATTAGCCCTGAACAAACCATCAATTTAAATACCAGATAATACTGAGTAAAAGTTGTCTTCATTAAGCATTACTTAATAGTGGCTAAAAGTATTTGCATCAAGTTTTTTGAACTTTCCAGCAGTAATTGTCATCCAAGACGATTCACGAAAAAAAGATTAAATTGACGCATGGTTAACATTCTGCCAGGGACTTATCCACTATTTTAAAGGATGAACAGGTGTGTTTATTGCAATACCTGCTTGTCTGAAGGTGAGTGTACTTAGCAAGGTATCATTTTGTGATGCCTCTTTCCCAACAAGCTAGTTTTGGTACCCAAAAATCCGATACACTAAAATCTGGCTAGTGATGGGAATAGTTTTTTTTGAAAAACGGTTAAGTAAATATCGGAGTGATAGAACGAATGTACAATCAAGGTGCTGTTGAGGGTGCTGCCAACACAGAATCAGGTAGCCGCATCTTCGTTTACGAAGTGGTGGGTCTGCGTCAGAACGAAGAAACTGATCAAACGAACTACCCAATTCGTAAAAGTGGCAGTGTGTTCATCAGAGTGCCTTACAACCGCATGAATGAAGAAATGCGACGTATCACTCGCCTAGGCGGCACAATTGTTAGCATTCAACCTGCAAGTGTTCTAGAGCAACTCAATGGCCAAATTCCAGTTGTGAATGCTGCACCTGTAGAGACTGCTAACAGTGGGGGGAATGGTCAAGCCACACCTGTGAAAGTGAAAAGTGAAGCTAAAGGCTTTGCTAAACCACCAGCTGAAGAACAGCCAAAGAATAAGGATAACCAAGGCAACACCATGACTCAAGCGAAAGCCAAAAAAGCCCACGCTGACGTTCCTGTAAACACTTATCGTCCCAATGCTCCATTTATTGGTAAGTGTATATCTAATGAGCCGTTAGTTGGAGAAGGCGGGATTGGTATTGTTCAGCATATTAAATTTGACCTTTCCGGTAGTGAGTTGAAGTACATCGAAGGTCAAAGTATTGGGATTATTCCGCCTGGTTTGGACAAGAACGGCAAACCAGAAAAACTCAGACTATACTCTATTGCTTCTACTCGTCATGGTGATGATGTAGATGACAAAACAGTTTCGTTGTGCGTTCGCCAGTTGGAATATAAGCACCCAGAAAGTGGCGAAACAGTTTATGGTGTTTGTTCTACACACCTGTGTTTCCTCGAACCAGGCGCAGAAGTAAAAATCACTGGGCCAGTGGGTAAAGAAATGTTGTTACCCGATGACCCTGAAGCTAACGTCATCATGATGGCAACTGGTACAGGTATTGCGCCTATGCGTGCTTATCTGTGGCGGATGTTCAAGGATGCAGAAAGAGCAGCTAACCCAGAATACCAATTTAACGGATTCTCTTGGCTGATCTTTGGTGTGCCAACTTCTCCCAATATTCTTTATAAAGAAGAATTGGAAGAAATGCAACAAAAGTATCCTGATAACTTCCGCTTGACTTATGCTATCAGCCGCGAACAGCAGAATCCCCAAGGCGGTAGAATGTATATTCAAGACCGCGTAGCAGAACACGCTGATGAACTGTGGCAGTTGATTAAAAACGAAAAAACCCATACATATATCTGCGGTTTACGCGGTATGGAAGATGGGATTGATGCGGCTTTAACTGCTGCTGCTGGTAAGGAAGGCGTAACTTGGAGTGATTACCAGAAGGAACTCAAGAAAGCTGGCCGCTGGCACGTAGAGACTTACTAAGTTAGTCATTAGTCAATAGATTCAGACAACTAAAACAAGATAATCTGTAGGGTGGGCGATGCTCACCCTACAATTGTTTTGTATATATACTTGCTGAGTAAAAAGTTCTGGTGGTTAAACACTCAGCACTCAGCACTCAGCACTGAGAGCTAATATTGGATGAAAAGCTTGTGGGTGTAAAGCTAGGATTACTAGGATTAGGTACAGTTGGTACGGGTACAGTTCAACTACTACAAGATGCTGTTGGCCGTCATCCGCTGTTGGAGGAAGTGGAAATCTATCGGGTGGGTGTGCGATCGCCTGACAAACCCCGTACGGTAGAATTACCAGAGTCAGCGATAACTACTGATTTAGCCGCGATTGTCAATGATCCGGCGGTAGATATAGTGGTTGAAGTAATGGGGGGATTGGAACCAGCGCGATCGCTGATTCTCCAAGCCATCAAAAATGGTAAACACGTAGTTACAGCGAATAAAGCGGCGATCGCTCGTTTTGGGGCAGAAATTTTCAACGCCGCCAATGAAGCTGGTGTGTATGTAATGCTGGAAGCGGCTGTTGGTGGGGGAATTCCAGTAATTCAACCCCTGAAGCAGGCCTTAAGTGTCAATCGCATTCACACTGTTATTGGCATCGTTAACGGTACGACTAACTATATCCTCACTCGGATGCAAACTGAAGGCAGCGACTTCGGTGATGTTTTAGCTGATGCTCAACGCCTAGGCTATGCTGAAGCTGACCCTACAGCCGATGTTGATGGTTTAGATGCAGCCGATAAAATCGCAATTTTGGCATCTTTGGGTTTTGGTGGACGCATTAATTTACAAGATGTTTATTGTGAAGGAATTCGGCAAGTCAGCAAGACAGATATCAACTATGCCGAAAAATTGGGCTTTGTGATTAAATTATTAGCGATCGCTAAATACCAAGGCGATGATCATACTCAGTTGTCTGTGAGAGTTCACCCTACCTTTGTTCCCAAATCTCACCCATTAGCCACTATTAACGGTGTTTATAACGCCATTCTTGTAGAAGGCGAACCTATTGGTCAAGTGATGTTTTTTGGGCCGGGTGCAGGTGCAGGTGCAACAGCCAGTGCCGTCACCTCAGACATTTTAAGTTTAGTAGCAGCCCTCAAGAGTAATTCTGCTGTACCAAATCCCCTACTTAGCTGTAGACATGAGGATTACTGTCAAGTTACCCCCATCGCTGAACTAGTCACTCGATTTTACGCCCGCTTCCTCACCAAAGACCACCCTGGTGTAATTGGTAAATTAGGCACTTGCTTTGGTAATCATGGCGTGAGTTTAGAATCTGTTGTGCAAACTGGTTTTCAGGGAGCATTAGCAGAAATTGTGGTTGTTACCCATGATGTCAAAGAAGGCGACTTCCGCCAAGCTTTAGATGAAATTCAAAATCTGGAAGCAATTGATAGCATTGCCAGTATCTTAAGAGTGCTGTAAGAAGTATGGAGTTAAGTATTGATATCTGAAAACTAAGCTGTTAAACCCGCCTGCGCGGGTTTTGTTTGTCTAGCCAGCGACTTCAGTCGCTCAAGGTTCATTTTTTAAGTTAATTTTTAGCGGGAACTGTACGATTTCAGGGAAATTACGATGACCAATCTACCGCCTTCCGATCCAAAGTCATCTGACAACACAACCCTTGGCTTTGATGAATTTATTGCTATTTTAGTTGCCTTTGCCGCGATCGGGGGAATTCTGTTGTGGTCATTTTCTCGACGGGATACTGGCTGGAACTTCAATCTAGTTTTGTCGCCATCACCAAGTTCAACAAGTAAACCTCAACCAAGTCCCGCAGTCACTTCTCCCGCTTCACAGGTGCAACCAAAGGCAGATTCTCAACTTGAGGCTGTACCGTTACCACCAAAGGACATAGTTCCTGAAGCCAGTCCCCCTTCACCTCTGATACTTCCAGCAGTTCCCATAACTCCGCTAAATTCATCACCAAAGCCAGCACCTTTTTCTACATCCAGAAACTCAGATTCGTCAATTCAATCATCGCCTTTACCTTTAGTTACCCCAGCAGAGCAAAAATCGATTATTCCACCCCCCATCGCATTTAACGATGTACCCACTGATTTTTGGGCAAATCGGTTTATTAACGCTCTTTCGGCGCGTGGCATTATCAAGGGTTTTCCAGATTATACGTTCAGGCCAAATCAGCCTGTGAACCGCGCTGAATTTGCGGCTATTCTCCAGCAAGCTTTTGACACCGAACTGAGTAAAAATTCTGTCCCGTTTAAAGATATATCAACCACATATTGGGCAACACCAGCCATTGATCGCGCTGTGGGTACAGGCTTTTTAAAAGGATTTCCTGACAAAACTTTTCAACCAAGTCAAAAGATTACCCGTGTACAAGTTTTAGTAGCGCTTGTGAGTGGGTTGAACCTGAAGCAATCAGCTAAACCATCACAGGTGTTAAGTATTTATCAAGATGCTAAAAATATTCCTAAATATGCAGTGGCTAAGGTAGCGGCTGCCACAGCTAATGGTTTGGTAATTACCAACGCTAATCCACAATTCTTGGCTCCTAATCAAGCTGCTACCCGTGCAGAGGTAGCGGCAATGGTACATCAAGCATTAGTCAAGCTGGGTAGGCTAGATAAGATTTCTTCTGAGAATATTGTGCAATCGCCTGGAGAAAGTTCATTATCCACAGGTAAATTCCCGAACGAATTATCATCCCAGTAAGTCAGCCGCTAAATTGTAGTCTTTAAGAAGCGAGGGCAGTACAAACCACTGCCCTCACCTCTGTGTTTTAAATTAAATTGCAGCGAGAGTTAGTTATTATGCGCCAGGAGCATTTCTGCCAACCACTTGTGATTTAAGAGTTGTAATTTCGTTAGTTAGCTCTTTCCTGGTTGAAGCCTTGAGTAAATAGCGATAAATAAACCAAGCAGAGTAACCAATACCAATCAACTCAAAGGTAGGTGCTACCAAAGGAATATCATTCAAAGAATCTAATATTGCCAAAAGTACCTTAACTGCGATCAGTGCTGTCACAATTAAGCCAACACTAACCAGGGGCTGCTTGTATTTATTGAAGAAGCTCCCCAGGTATTCAGGCAGTGTTGCTAAAAAGCCAGAAATCTGTTCTCCGTATTTTATCCATTCCTCTTGGGGTTGAGCAGGAGGCTGGAGTTTAGTAATGGTTCCTGTTTGGCTGTTGATATCTGTCACTGCTGCTTCTGTGGATTTTGTTTCTGCGAATTCCGGTTCTTGCATTTTAACTTCCATAAATTTGACAGTTGGGTTTTTTAATCCGGACAATTACAACCAAAAGGCTGTGATTAGGCAAGGCACAAGTTTATCAGACTTGGCTGGGTAACACATTGTATTCCCTATAACCATAAATGCCTCTAATCTCTACTGCATCAACTCCAAGGTAGACAGTCAGTAGGAAGAAAGAAGCGAGAAAACGGTAGGATGCGATCGCCCAATCTATCTGAGTTTTGTGTTTGTTAATCAACTGCAACCTTAAGGATGAGATTATCCCATGCTGTATCAGTTGCTGATAATCGTACTCATTCAAGTACAAATCATGCAAAAATCAGATCACCTCTCATTTATACAAGGATAATCGCCGATTTTAACTGAATATTAAAGCTATCTTCAGCCGGATTCGTCAATGAATCTATTGCTCATTGATGTTAATACTTAATAAAAATTCTTCTGTATTCACGTACCTAGCTTTTATATATATTTTGTGGTATGGGTTTGGCTACTGCATAAGTGTCTGCAATAAAAATTTATATGAATCGGGTGTAAGAGTGCAGGGATTAACCTCACAATGATTTTCTCTTGGTTTTTAGAGTCTGACTCATTGCTTAGTTAAAACCTACACTTGTGATTACACCCCTACACCCAGTCCTTACAAGGGTTTTACCTTTTATTCAAGACATTCCACCCCGCCGCAAAACTTAAACGAGCGTGCGTAAGTCCAGTTCTATTGTTTGTTTCGGGAAACGAGTTTACTAAACTTCAGCTTAGTCCCAATCTGGCATTTGTGCGCCTTCTTCACCACCAACACCGATGCCAGTGTTAAAAATCTCGGCATCAGTAATATTCAGATTATCCATTGATGCGCCATATACATTTGAGTCGATAATCTGAGCGCGGCTAAAATTCACACCGTTAAGATTGGCTTTTTTGAAGTTAACGTTGGTGACAAAAGTTGAAGCTAGGTTAGCTCCTTTCAAATTAGCATTGGTGAAATCTGCTCCTTCTAGGTTAGCGCCCGCAAGATTAGCTTGAGAAAGGTTAGCACCACGTAAATCTGCACCAATTAAATGAGCGCCACTGAGGTCAACTCCGACTAGATTACACCGCTGACATTCCCCAGTAGATATAAGTCTTTGTAAATCTTGCGAATTCCCTGCTTTCACAGAACTAGCAAAAATGAGGGGAGTTGCTGCTAAGGCTACAGCTGCAAATAGTTTAAGTTTCATAATCTTTCCCCTTTTTGTTGAATTTTCATCCGTTCTTTTCCTCACGATTCTATTATCTCACCAAATTTCTAGACGATGTTGATTTAACTCACAAAATGCAGGTGATAATTAATATCTTGGTAGACAGCGAAAAAAGAGTATTGAGGCTGGTTTTGGGCTGTTTGTAGAGAAAAACTCGCTAGAGAATGACCCATTTTTATCTTGTTAAATATTTTTAAGAAATTCAAGTATTTATTTTTATTTGTCATTAGTTCTTAACCAAATTTTTCTCGGACTAATTAACACTAAGTAATTACGAAAGAAGTGGATTAAGTTACAGTAAATTCACTGATATAGCGATTAACTAACTGAGGCTGTTCTTGCTGTACCCAATGTCCGCAATTGGGAATATACTGAATTTGCAAGTTGCTAACATAGGCATCAGTCCCATAAGTAAGCTCTTTGCCAAGGGCTGTATCATTTTCACCCCAAATCAATAGTGTCGGTACATTCAAAATTCCCCAATTTTTGTTGGGTAAAAAGTGGGAAAATACATTGCGGTAGTAGTTGAGCATTGCTGTTAAAGCACCAGATTTAGCCGCAGCTTTTTTATAAGCTTCTAGGTCAGATGAAGTAAAAGCATTTTTATTAACTGCTGTGCCTTGAATGGTCTGGGCAATTGGTTGATAGTCAAAGGCTTGTAGTAGTAATTCGGGAATAACTGGCAGTTGAAACAAGAACATATACCAGCTACGCATTAACTGTTGAGGAGTGGCTAATCCTTGAGAAAATTTAGCGGGATGGGGTAAATTAAGTATGATTAGTTTCTCTAACATTTCTGGATGGGCATAAGCAAAACACCAAGCGATCGCACCGCCCCAATCATGCCCCAATAAAATGCATTTTTCGTGACCTAAACCTTTAATTACTCCCTCAACATCTTTGATAAATTCATCCATAATATAAGCTGATTGCTCTTGGGGTTTTTCACTATCGTTATAGCCGCGCAAATCCAGCGCCACAACTTGAAAATTTTCCGCAAATTCTGGTATTTGATGCCGCCAAGAATACCAAAATTCAGGAAACCCATGTAACATCAACATTAAAGGGCCTGTTCCTTGCGTGACATAGTGAAGCTTGACACCGTTAGTAGTTATATATTTGTGTTCCCAGGAATTTTGCATTTCCGACATCTGTTGTATTTAATCTAGAAGTAACCTGACTTTTGTAGAATTATGTACCATCTGCCTAGAGCAAGCATCTGTTAAAGGGCAGTGTTTACGGTAGTAGTAATGTCAGAGAATTTTTATATGAAGTATGAAGTGGGAAATTTATAGTTCATACTCCCCTCAAAGCTATGAAAACAATTGAGATTCGCGGTGTCTGGCTGACCACTACCGATAGTAAAGTTTTCCGGTCAAAGCAACGGATTGCACAAGCGATGGATTTGTTGGCGGAGACGGGATTTAATGTGGTGTTCCCCGTGGTGTGGAATAAAGCCGTGACTATGTACCCCAGCCACACTATGCAACAGACTTTTGGGGTGGAGATTGACCCGATGTCTGTTGGTCGTGACCCTTTGGCGGAGGTAATAGTTGAGGCGCGACGAGTGGGGTTAAAAGTTATCCCTTGGTTTGAATACGGTTTTGCGAGTTCTTATAACTTGAATGGCGGAATGCTGTTACAGCAAAAACCAGAATGGGCGGCGCGTGATTGTCAGGGGAATTTGTTACAGAAAAATGGGTTTGAGTGGATGAATGCTTTTCATCCCCAGGTGCAAGATTTTATGTTGAACTTGGTTTTGGAAGTAGTGAAAAATTATGATGTAGATGGGATTCAAGGAGACGATCGCTTTCCCGCTTTACCATCGGAAGGTGGTTATGATCCCTTAACTATGGCTCTTTATCAACAGCAATTTGGCCATCGTCCACCCAATAACCACCAAGATAGGCAATGGTTACAGTGGCGTGCTGATATTTTGACAGATTTTTTGGCACGTTTATATGGTGAAGTGAAAAGAATTAACCCCAACTTGTTGGTGTCGATGGCACCCAATATTTATGATTGGGGATTGCGAGAATATCTGCAAGACTCAGCTGCATGGTTAAAGCTGGGCATAGTGGATATCATTCACCCGCAGATATATCGCCGTGACTTTCATAGTTATAAAGCGATCGCTAATCAAATAACAAGCTGTCAGTTTACAGATGCAACTCTGCCGAAGTTAGCGCCGGGAATTTTGATCAAGCTTGGTAATTACTCCATCAGCCCAGAATATCTTGTGCAGGCGATCACCTACAACCGCCGACTAGGAATTTCTGGCGAAGTCTGCTTTTTTTACGAAGGTTTGCGAGAAAATAACAATGCTCTTGCTCAAGTTTTGCGAAATGGCCTGTATGCTACACCTGCGGCGTTTCCAACTTTGGCTGATTTACAGCGAACCAGCAAGAGTAATTCTTTCTCTTTTTGGCAGAGAATCCAGAGATTCTGGAAAAATCTTTTTTAAAGGACAGGGTGTATGGCAGACATTTTACAAATAGAACAGGTAATTGAAATTCTCAAACAAGATTTACCCACACTCTTTGAAAAAGATATTTCATATAACATATATACACAGGATATTTATTTTCAAGACCCAGTAAATAAATTTAAATATAAATTCAACTATCGCATCATTTTTTGGACATTGCGATTTCACGCTCAATTATTTTTTAGCCAAATCGCCTTTGATGTGCATGAAGTGTATCAATCAGCAGAAGATACTATTTTAGCTAAATGGACAGTGCGTGGTGTGTTACGTGTACCTTGGCAAGCTAAGATATTTTTTAATGGTTATTCAACTTACAAATTCAATTCTGATCATTTAATATACGAACATATTGATACTTGGGATAGAAAGCCAGGAGAAATTTTAAAGCAATTCACCAAAAAAGGATAAATTTTATTATTTACGAATAATGACAAAAAGAGTTTTTCTCGGACTCAATACAGTCAAATGTCAGCATCCTTATGATCAAAAAGCTTTAGCAACTTTAAATAAAATGCCAGGGTTGCCTTTATTGTTGAAAAAGGTAAATGAGTATGGCATTGACCGTTTACTCAGAATGCAAATTATTGGTAGTGAATTTCGGGTTACACCGCAAAATTTTCCCAAATTAGATGATGCGTTTACCGAAAGTTGCCAAATTCTTGATTTAACACCAAAGCCAGAACTTTACTTGTTTCGCGGTACAGGACATATTCAAACCAATGCTGTTGGTGTGGAAAGGTCTATAGTCAGCGCGAATTTAGAAGCGATGGAATGGTATTCACCCGACGAATTATTATTTGCATTTGGGTGTGAAATTGCCCGCATCAAAGGTAAATATATTGCTTATCAGCAAATGGCAAATGTTATGCCACTGTTAAAAAATGTAATTAACAGTACAACTTTTGGTTTGGGAGGCTTGGCGGCTGGTGGAATCGAAGTAGCTTTAGCTAATTGGATGATGATGTCAAAATTCACTTGCGATCGCGTGGGTTTGTTAGCGTGCCAAGATATTAATGTTGCCATTACCGCACTGATGAAATTAGCAGGTTTACCATCTGAATATTTAAATGCAGATACCATTGCTGATTTTCAAACTCAGGCGCGAGAATTTTCGACTATTAGTCTGGATAACTTGGATCAATTCACTAAGATATTAAGTTTTATGGAGTACCGCTTTCCTTGGTCTGTAATGCGAGCTTGTGAATTATTGAAATGGGTTGATTCTGGAGAATATGAAAAGTTTATGCAAGCAGAAAATTTAGAGCAGATAGAAAATTCTGGAGATTCTCCAATTACAGATTCTGAAGATTGGCAATTTATGTCTTCTTGGTAAGTGATCAAAAAATCTAACCTAAATTTTAAATCTTTAGCAAGGTAAGAATTTAGTTTTAAACTAACCCTCTTCTGTCACTTTCCGAATTAAGCAAGTAATAAATAAGTGAAATTATCCAGAAGCATAACAGGGTTTAAATTGATTCATTGCAGCAATTAAATGATTAAATCCCAGCAATAGTTTGGAATTTGGAAAAATATCTACCCAGGGATAAATCAATCAAAATAGTAAGAATGGTTGGATAATGAGACGCAAATTATTTAAAGTATTCTTCCATCCGCATTCATGATTCCATTGTTTATGATTAGAAAAATCAACAACACTATTTTTTTGTACCTCAGTCTCAATTTTAAGAGATTTA
>NZ_JADEWI010000113.1 GCF_015207705.1 Nostoc sp. LEGE 06077 | reverse complement strand
TACCTTCCCGAACTCAGAGGTGAAACGCTGCTGCGGCTACGATAGTTGGAGGGTTGCCTCCTGCCACAATTGCTCGGTGCCAGGTTCTATACTTTAAAAGCCTCTTTCTCTTCAGAAAGGGGCTTTTTGGTGTGTGTGTTTAAAATAATCGGCATCCCTAGCTCAAAAGAAGATAGGCGATCGCCACTTTAAGAGCTACACTCCAACAAGAGTATCTGCTTTTTGCCGTCTTCCAGTCATAATTAGCCACTTACCACTTGAAGGCCCTAAAGTTACTCCTCGACGTATGGGTTTAACTGAATAATTATCAACTAATGATAAATCTACATGAGACAGTACTGTTGCCAGTACCAGTTTCATTTCAAACAAGGCAAATGCCATACCTAAGCAACGACGATTGCTACCACCAAAAGGTAAATATTCATATAGAGAATATTGTCTTTCTAAAAATCTTTCTGGTTTAAACTGTTGTGGTTCTGGATATAAATCTGGGCGGCGATGAGTTAAATAAATGCAACCTACCAGCAATGTTCCCGGTTCAAATTGATGACCCATAATTTCTAGGGGTGTTTTCACAATACGCGGGATAGTAATCATAGCGATGGGGTAAATGCGTAATGTTTCTTGGCAAACCGCTGTTAAATAAGGCAAGCGAGTAATTTCGTCTAGGTTTGCATTGTTGCCAAAACGATCTAACTCAGCCAAAAGCTTTTCGCGTATTTGTGGTGTGCGATGAATCAAGTACAAAGCCCATGTTAAGGCTGAGGCTGTGGTTTCATGGCCAGCAACTAATAGAGTCATCAATTCATCGCGCAACTCTACATCGGTCATAGCTTCGCCGTTTTCATCGCGGGCTGACATCATTAAAGATAAAATGTCGCTCCCAGAAGTATCGGCATGATGTCTGCGTTCCCGAATCTCCGCATATAGGAGTTGGTCAATTTTTTCTCTTTGACGCAAAAAATTGCCCCAAGGACTCCATGAACCTAAATCTATTTGCATGAATGGCAAAAACGAGATCGTAGAACGCAATGCTGAACCACTTAAATCTAGTATGGAAGTCAAGAGTTTTTGCAATTGCGTATAACGTTCTCCTTTATTCAGTCCGAACACAGCTTGTAAAATCACCCTCAAAGAAATTTCTTGCATAGAGTCCCGTACAGAGAAAGGCTGACCAATTTTCCACTGACTGACAACTTCTTCTGTGATGTTAGCGATTATACTGCCGTAGGCTTTCATGCGATCGCCGTGAAAAGGTGGTGTTAATAGCTTACGCTGGCGTTGGTGGGATGTACCAGACAGCAATATTAAAGAATTTTCACCTAATAAAGGCTGTAAAATTTGGGCTGAACCTCTAGAGTCTAAATTACTGAGGTTATCTGTAAACAACTGTTGAATTGCTTCCGGGTTACTCAAAAACACCATTGGCTGCTTTTTAGTTAGCCATAAAGTAAAACAGTCTCCATGTGCTTTGGCTGAATTTTCCATCAGTTGCAATGGCTGATAAATCCATTGCACTAACTGCATGAATTTAGGAATTTTTGGACTATCGGGAAGTTGCATAACTCAGGTGCCTAGTATTGTTATTTTTACTAACCTAACAAAAGTATTAATTACCGGATTTTTCTTCAATAAATCTACCCATAGGTAATTTATTGCTAGGAATATTACAACTAAACTAGCAGGTTGGTATACTTCTTTATACTAATTTTCATGTTTGATATCTATATTATTGACTTATTTGTGATTGGATTACTCTTACTAGTTGTTACATTAGCATCTGGTTGGATTACCCGCTTACCTTTATCTTTTTCACTTATCTATCTATTGGTTGGGATTTTGTTAGGGCCTTATGGCTTAGGGTTAATTCAATTACGCCGTGATGACGTATTCAATGCCGAGTTATTAGAAAAAGTTGCCGAATTAGTAGTTATTATTTCAGTTTTTGGTTGTGGCTTAAAAATTATTCGGCCACTAAATTTACAGGTTTGGGGCATCACTTCTCGCCTGATTGGGCTATTAATGCCAATTTCAATTTTTGGCTTGGCTGTTGTGGCCAGATTATTTTTAGGTATGAGTTGGGGAGAAGGTATATTGTTAGGAGCGATTTTAGCACCTACTGACCCTGTGTTAGCTTCAGAAGTGCAACTTACTGATACTAATGATACAGATGAGTTACGTTTTGGTTTAACGTCCGAAGGTGGATTAAATGATGCCTTAGCTTTTCCTTTTGTTTATTTTGGTATTTATGCCTTAAAAGATGATAATTGGCAAAACTGGTTTAAACAATGGATAATAATAGATTTATTTTGGGCGATCGCCGCAGGAATATTTATGGGAATTTTAGTTCCTAAAGTCATCGTCTGGATTGATCAAAATATTCAAAAGCGCCGTTCTGCTGATAAATTAATGGAAGATTTTGTTGGTATTAGTATAGTATTACTAACTTATTCTTTAACCGAATTTGTCAATGGTTATGGTTTTCTGGCTGTATTTGTAGCGGGTTTAGTAGTGCAACGTAGTTATCGCAATCCTGAAAAACCATTGGCTCAATTAGAATTTATTGAGCAACTAGAAAAACTGTTAGAAGTTGGGACAATTCTATTATTAGGCTCTATCTTACTATTCCAGCCTATGGTTGATTATGCTGGGCAATCTTTACTAGTAATTATTTTATTGTTCTTATTCATCAGACCTTTAGGTGGGTGGATCAGTACAATGAGTAAACATCCATTTAGTTCGCATCGCCGCAATTTACACCCTGGAACTCGCTGGTTATTTGGTTGGTTTGGAATTCGTGGAGTTGGTTCCCTTTACTATCTTGCTTATGCTTTTGGTAATGGTCTCAAGGGAGAAGCTGCTGAACAAATTGCCTGGATAACTTATACGACTATTGTTGTTTCAGTAATTGTGCATGGAGTTAGTGCAACTCCCTTAATGCGTTGGTATGAGGCGCATATTGTTAAGCAGAAAAAATCTATCCCTGCTTCTACAATTGATGAATTTGAGTAACCGCAGACATAATCATTGCTGATGCAGGATACATAGAAGAATGAAAATTTGAGAGATTTTCTGATAAATGGTATAAGAAAAAGAAAGTACTTGTAAATTCTACTCAAGTATAGTACTATAGTACTATAATAAGAGACCCTAATAAAACAACCCCACAGTACCCGTGGGGTTTTTCCATTGAAAATGAGCTTCGGAGATCCTTTGACTTGTAGGTTGATACATTTATTTAGACAAACTATATTCAATTGATCGCTCAAAGATTCTGATTTGGAAAGCGATCGCAATCTAGATTTTATCCTGTTATGTCGCTGAGTCTTGGGTGTTAGAACTGATAACCGATTCGGGGTACTTTAAGAATGTATTTTCAATCTTAATTCCACGACTATTCATCACCTGAGTAAACAACTCTGTGGGTAAGGCATTTTCTACAGGTAAAACTCCAGGTTTATTCAGTTTACCTTCTAGAATTAATTGAGCCACGGTACCAGTACCACAACCAGTAGCTACAGCGGCATTATCATGCAATACAGTAGAAGCATAAACGCCTGTGGAGCCATTTTTTTTGCCTATAACTTCAGATTTGACGGCTACACCAATACCGCTAAAACGATTAGTGAAATCTGTCATTGTATGGCTGACATGAGATAAAAACTCAATCATGCCATTACGCTGCATTAACCACTTGGGAAAAATATGTGCTGCAATCCAGGTTAGATGATTATAGTAATCTGGAAATGAACCAAATTTGGTAGTGACACTTTTAACCGATGGGAAGGCATAAGGCAATGTAAAGGTTTCTGGCATATCAAACCAGTAGACTCCACTACGTTGATAGTGAGGAAACTCAACAATTTCTCTTTCACTATAAGGTTTGACTTCCTGCCATTTCCCATCTATCCAAGCTTCAAAAGGATGTTGTAGACCGAGAAAAGTTGTCCGCATAACGGTGATACCCGCACCACCAGAACCAGCCACTAAATAATACAGCTTGATTTTTTCGGCTTCATCAAATTGCTCTACACCCTGACGCACCATACTGTTAGATATGCCAGGGAAAATGCCTGTATTAATTACGGCTGTTACCCCAGCGGCAACAGCTTGTTCATGATAAGTTAAAGCTTTGCTAGTAAAAGAACGGTGGTCACTTACATCTATATAGTTCACACCTTGTTCAATACAAAATTTTAGAACATCAGCATCCCGGTAGTGAAACGGGCCTGCACAGTGAACTACTAAATCAGAGTTGGTGATCGCTTCCCGTAGTTTATCAACTTCTGCCAAGTCTAACGTTAAATACTGCTCTCGTTCTCCTAATGGCAAATTTCCCGTCGCTGGAGTACGCCCAGTGATGGTAATTTTGGCTTGCGTATGGTTAGCAATATCCTGAGCGACATTGCTACCAATCCGCCCCCTTCCTCCAAGAATTAAAACGCGGTCTGTCATTACTCCGGTATGGGCAACATTACTAGTATTTGACCAGTTACTGATTGTCTTTGTCATCGGTTACAAGGATGACTTGCCTACCAATAGAGGAAGATATATACAGCATTTACGCACTTCGCTTATTTATGAAGATTAGGTATAAAATTATAAGTATCAGAGACCACAATCAAACCGTATCAGTCAATCAGAGTGGTTTTGATAAACAAATTTTGTCAAGTATGTAAGTCTGCATATATTTAATAAGTTTTTGTAATATTACCGATATTAGTGAAGTTAAATAATTTAATATTTTCTTTATATTGTGATCAGTGCTAATCCACGTTCATTCAAGCCAGGAGCGATAGTAATGAAGATGTGCCTTGTAAACTCAAAAATATTACGTCAGTTTTGGGCTGTAGTGGAACAAACCCAAAGTAGTACACTCCTCGGACTTAGTGACAAAGATTTGGTTAAGCTGTTATTAGGACAAATTGAGAACAACAAAGTCCTGGATTCGGAAGAAACTCTCGGCCTAACGGATTACATTTACTCTAAGACTTTGCTTATACGTGATTTAGCCCAGGCACGTTCAGCATTATAATGGGAGGCAAAAGCCTATGCAAGTATCTAGTCTTTTTGTATAGACTTTTAGCCTATTATTTCCAGAATTATCGAGGATTAATATGCCGTCTGGGGCCCCATCCTGGATTGACAATGGCAGCTAAATCTTCTGCTGATAATTTATCAATTTCTGCCTCTAGTTCTTCGACAGTGAAATCATAGCCACTTTCTTTAGCAATCTGAATAAATGCTTCTGGATTAGCTGTGGCTTTAAGTCTTTGTTGGAATGCTTGGTCTTCTTTAACTGCCTGAAAGAATGTTGCAGCATTTTGTATTGCCATAATAATTCATCTCCTATGTTAAATAGTCAAGCGTAAATGTCTGAATTAAGACTGCGTTGGCTTACCCGAATATTGCAAATCTCAATTTTAAACTCGGAGCAATTTCTTTTCTGTAATTTCAGCAGATACCTCTGGTAGTTCTGGTTCCACTGTTGTCAGATGTTGCTCTAAAATTGCCAAATTGCGAATATTGGATTTGTAGAACGCATCAAACAAATCACCCACTAAAGGTACAGTGCCAACTACAGCTTCTAAACCAACATTAAAAATCATTTTGGCTAAGTCTTGGCGAGGGATACCAAAGCGGGTAGCTAAAAATATAATGTAAGTCGAAAATGCTGTACTGATCAAATCTCCAGCACCTGGAACCAGACCAATAATTGGGTCTAATCCAATGCGAAAACCAAAAACAGGTATGCGTATAGATGTATCCATCAGACGGCTAAGTCGGCGAATACGGTCAAGAGTAGCTAGGCGTTTAACAGCATCCATAATTTATGATCTTGGCACTACTTTTAAGGTGCATTATTTTCTTTTAGATGTCTTGTATCCTGAGAAAGAACAAGTAAACAAATCTACCTTCCTTGATGCTGCTTCTGGCTTATTCCCTGGTTAAATTTGCCAAGATTCTGCACAGTTTTGAGTTGGCGATCGCACTGCTAAACTGAAGTTATTTTTATAGCAATTTCCAAGCACATGAAATACACCCCACCCGCACTGTCGCGCACCCTTCCCTTGGCAAGGGGAGGGTTTGGGAGGGGTAATT
>NZ_JADEWI010000050.1 GCF_015207705.1 Nostoc sp. LEGE 06077 | reverse complement strand
TTTTTAGGTAAAGATTCTCCAGCAATAGTTAATATTAGAAACTTTGTAAATTGTGGCTATTTTAACTTCTCTAACCTAAAAGAAAATAACCCTTCATTATACCAGAAAATATTTATGCAAGAGTTCTACTGAGCATATTCCTCTGGTGTATCAAAGTAAATCCGACCCACCGCATACTGCACATCTATTTGATATTGAAAACGATAGGGAATCGCTTCTGGATCACCCACAATCAATAGATAATAAGGCATTTTGTCTGGGTCGGCTGGGCCTGGGCCAACGCCATGACGGGATAAAAATTGATTCTTCGATTCCCCAGGACGATAACCTTTGGGGCCTGTGTATTCTTTATACTCACTTCTTGCACCTAGTTGAGTAAATACGTAAAAAACAAATCAAGAGAGCCAAATAATACAGCGTTTGAAGAAGCACAGGCAAGTATAGTTTTGTAGCTAAGTAGACTAGAAAAGATAGGTAGATTACATATTCAGCAATAAAAACGACTAGTTGCTGGGATGGTATTAGGAGCATCATCGGCAAGAAATATACTCAACAAAAAATTGTCAGGTTTGCCTTTGAGACTGAAAATCTGAGAGAAAAGGCGTGAAATACCAAATTAAACAAAGCACTAATCAATGCTTGCCCACGCCCAAAACCTAGTTTATACCTTGAGAGAACTGATGCCGACCCAGTATCAAAAAAAAAGATAATTTAGAAGCTATGCTGGCATTATTCTTAGAGGCACAAGGACATCCATTACCAGAACACAGTCAGACAAAATCTCCAAGCGCAATTAGCCGATTCTTAAATATAAACCCTTGGTCAACAAGGAAGATGATTAGGGTAATTCGTAACCACGCATTAGAAGTAATTTTAAAGATATTATCATCATCTAACCCAGGACGAAAACCTTTTTTACAAGTCATTATTGATTTGACAACTTTAGAAAAGCGGGGCAAATTCTCAGAATTTGGTGACTTAATTAGAGTGTACAATGGTAAGCGAGGTTTACATATAGTAGTTGTTTATTTGGTTATAGGAAGATGCCGTATTCCTTGGAATTTTCGGGTTTGGAGAGGTAAGGCAAAGCCTTCTCCAGCGCAGCTTGGATTGAAACTCGTTAAACGTTTACCTCAATCTTTAACTCAACATTTCCAGACAATTATTTTAGCTGATACAGCCTTTGGTAGTATAGAGTTTCTTGAGGGTATACGTCGGCTGAAATATCATGCTGTTACAGGTGTATCTATTAGTCGTAAGTTAGCTGACGGGAGACTGTTAAGACGTTTACATCAACAAGGGCAACAGGTTTATTTATTTGGTTTAAATTTTCCTGTTACTGTTTCTTGGTATTACTTAAAGCGTGATAATGGCAAACTAGAAAAACGTTTTGTTTTGTCTACTCGCCCGATTAAAGCTTCTACTCTTAAATGGTGGGGTAAGCGTCGTTGGCAGATTGAGGGATGGTTCAAAACTGCAAAGCATCGCTTCGGATTACATCGCTTTGGGCAAGGAACTCTACTGGGTATGTATCGTTGGCTGATTCTTTCACTCACTGCTTACCTGATTGCTCATTGGACTTATCTGCATATTCAACCAACATCACCTCCTGATTGGGGTCTGGCTGCACAAACTGCCCTTGAATCTATTTTTCCACAAATAGTTGTGTATTTTCTTTTACTTGATATTGAACGCCTAACTCCCCTTGCACGTGGTTGCGGTTTTGACATTCATATTTCCAGGTGCAAGATCTGAGTATAATAATGCTCGTGTTTTTGCGTCGCTTGTTTTTGACGATGCTCTAATAATTCTTTGAGTGCTTCTTTAATTACTGGGTCAGCATTAAAAGCAAAAATTACGCCCCAGCCTGTTTCTGCTAGGTTTTTTGGGTCTACCCCTTCCATTGGGGCAAAATGACCTTCTTGATAGCGCGGATCTTTTTGCTTAAGTTCGCTTAGTTCTAGAGGATCAAAGTCTTCACCCTGAGCAATTTTAGCTACTTGTTCAGGCGTTAAAGGCGGTAATAAATAGCCATTAGAAGCCCCATCAATACCGTTGAAATGTAGTTCTTCGGTTAATTGTTCTACGCTCATGTTAAGTACACCCTGTGATTTTGATTGTTGAATTAATTACCAAAAGCTGCCGCCCAAACAGCATGAGCTACTTCTGGCTTGGCGATGCTGTTGTGAGCGTCTTCATCTTTACCAGTTTTGGGGTCGGTATTACGGATAAACTCGCTGCTTTCCAAGTTATAAACTTTACCTGATTGGAAATTGTATGGCTTGTCACAAGGGTACATTTTTAAGCTTGTAGCTTCGTTGATTCCTTGAATGCCAAAAGTCCCAATACTGCCATACTCAGGAAATTCTGAGTTAGTCTCAGCAAAGTTAATATCTTGACCTTGGAACCTACCTAGTACGCTGGCTGTTGGATACAATTTTGTTACAGAATTATCGTGGATAGACCGAGTAGTAACAATTGGGCCTGTAACTTTGCGGTTATTGAGAATAGAGGAAAAACAACCAGATAAATTTCTGCGGCGGAGAATATCAGGACAGTAAGACCAAAGTGATAAAGCACCTTGAATTAATACTAAAGAATCAACTGGGCGGACTAACTGATTATTGTCTTTTCCATTCACAATTGAAGAAACCACAATACAGCCAAAACTATGTCCCACTAAATGAAATCGGGTTGTTTTAGCTGCGACTTTTTGCAGTTGAGTTAATAACTTAAAGCCACTGGTGCTACCAATTTCCCGCGCCCGTTCTTTCATCTTCCAATAGGAAAGATATCCTAAAAGATCCAGAATTTTATTATCAGCAGCATCACCAATTCCAAAACTGATTTCTTGGGTTTCTGCGTTCTCTGCTATCAGAGATTGATAAATATTTTCCGGGTTTAAGTTCAAAGATGCGCCATCTTCTTCATCACCGTTTAAAGCAGCTTCCTTGATTAACACCTCATAAGCTTGGTTTACTTGCGGCGGTAATGTTTCTGGGGGATTGGCATATTCTATCGAAGCTGCAAAAATTGTTCTGAGAGCCTCACGCGCTGCTTCTGTATCAGCCACATCTTGAGCATATTGGTCAATTAAATTATTTAATTCTGACCCTGATGTGTCGTACGATGTGGGTTTAGCATTTAAGTCTTCATTCCCCCAAGGTTTACTTGGCCAATGCAACCCAATTAACAAAGGGCGAAATTCTTGGTTTTGTAACTGGCGTAATTCTTTGATTTTTTGGATATCAGCAGCCCTACTTCCCATAGCTGTGATCCAATTGTTGTACTGTTCTTTCGCTGCGGGAATGTCACCCATCCATCCGTGGCTAATAAAAAACAGGACTTACGCAACTGGCACAATGCGATCGCTATTCAATAGTACATCAGTATTAATTAAATCTGATTCCGAAAGCTTTGTCTTCGCAGTAAAAGTCGCTGCCTGGGAAGCAAAACATGAAATATTCAGGAGAAAATAGGTAGAGGTTGTATGAGATAAATATTGCTTACGGTAATGAGATTTACTAAGCTTAATTACTGCCAATACTTATTAAGTAGTCAAATTAATTATACCACTACAAATTTAGCAGAGCATTTAGAGAATATTAGCCATGATGCCATTAACTATTATTTGAAAAGAGAAAAGTTAACACCTCGATTACTCTGGGAGAACGTGAAAGAGGTAGTTGAGTCTGATGCCAATGGTTACATAATATTTGATGATAGCGTTTTAGATAAAAGGTATTCTGAAGAAATAGAAATAGTCAGAAGGCAATATAGTGGTAATGAGCATGGTGTCCTCAAAGATATTGGTGTAGTTAGCTGCCTGCGTCTATGTTAACCCTACTCTACAAAGATATTGGGTAATAGATTACCGCATTTTTAATCCTGATGCCGATGGTAAAACTAAGATAGACCATGTGAAAGATATGCTGCAAAACCTTGTGTATCATAAGCTTTTGCCGTTTGATACGGTTTTGATGGATACGTGGTATGCGGTAAACAGTTTAATGCTTTATATTGATGCAATCGACAAAATTTATTATTGCCCTTTAAAAAATAATCGGTTAGTTGATGATACTTTTGGTAAAGAAAAATATAAACGTATTGAATTATTAGAATGGAGCCAAGAAGAATTAGACTGTGGTAAAATAATCAAAATTAAAGGGTTCCCAGCTAATAAAAAAGTGAAACTATTCCGGGTTACTGTTTCTACCAACAGAACGGATTATGTCGCTACTAACGATTTATCTCAAAGTTCCACGGATGTTGTACAAGAGGTGTGTAAAATTCGTTGGAAAATCGAGGAGTTTCACCGAGAGATTAAACAACTAACAGGCATTGAATCTTGTCAATGTCGTAAAGCTAGGCTCCAAAGAAACCATATCGCTTGTGCAATGTTGGTTTGGGTTAGATTAAAGAATTTAGCCTATCAAACTGGTAAAACTATTTATCAAATCAAGCATAATTTGCTTTCTAATTATTTAATTCAGCAACTAAAATGCCCAAGTATTCCTATATGCTTGGTTTGATTTAAATTGTCGTGTGCCACTGCTACGCCCCGCCTACTATTTGTGCCAGTTGCGTAAGTCCTGAAAAAGACATCTGTAATTGGTTGAGTAGCTAGTATATCTAATAACTTTTGGCTCATGAAACCAGTTGGTTCTAGACGTTCATTCCCATTAGCGTCATAAGCAATTAGATAATAGTCTAATGATAAGGTAGTGGTAGTAATATTTACAGTTTCAATTGGCATGGAAAAACTTTGATGTAAGTGTAATGTTGATTACTGCATCAAGAAATTTAGATAGCGATCGCTATCTCTCAACGCAGACTCACAAGTGTTAAATGCACCGTATAAGTACAATCTGTATACTCATCTAGTTGTTAGACTTGTACTTCATATATACTTAGTTGTGCTTACACACTTGAATACACATTAACCATAAAAAAACGGTAAACCCTCAGTGATAATGCTTACTTTTTTCGGGCATAATTCCGAAGATATATTATTCTTAGTTAAGATTTATACACTTAAACTCTACACATAGAGCAAAATCTATGAATACTAATTCGTACTCATAAGTAACCACACAAAATTAATTACAGTCATTGCGAGCAAAGCGAAGCAATCCCAGGTGTAGGTTGGATAGAGGATAGTAGTAACCCAACAAAGTCTTGAGAATGTTGGGTTACTACTATCCTCTCCACTCAACCATATTGTCTTGTCTGATTAATCTTCTTTAGGTAAAGTATCCTCAACGGAAGTGGCTGAATTTTCTTCCGGCCAATCATTATGATTACTAGGAGAATTAGAAACTATCACCACTTCAGTGTCTTGTGAATGATGAGTTCCCCATTCATCCAATACATCTTTAATTAAAACTTCTTGTACCCAAATTTTGGCAACAACTGTTAAAGGTAAAGCTAAAAATAAGCCTAAAAAGCCAAAGAAAGTTACAAAAAATAGTTGAGAAATTAAGGTGACGGCGGGTAACAAAGAAACTTGTTGCGCCATGACATAAGGTGTGATGAAATTACTTTCTATTTGTTGAATAATAAAGTAAAGAATCAAGACAGCAAGCGATTTCCAAGGCGCATCTAATAAAGCGATCGCCATTGCAGGAACTAAACTCAATGTCGGGCCGAGATTGGGTATCAAATTTAAAAATCCTGCCAACACAGCTAAAGCTAAGGCGGCTTTTACCCCCAAAATTGATAAGCCAATCACACTCATCAATCCCACAACACCCATTGCAATTAACGCACCTGTGACCCATCCGCCTAATGAGACTTCGCATTGATTTAAAATGCCCTCTACCCGTCGGCGATAAAAGGAGGGAAATATGCGAATAAAGACTTTGCGATAGGCTATAGGGTCAGCTAACAGCATTCCCGTCCACACCAGTACTAACAAAACTTTCAAAACAACTTCTAAAGAACTAGAGACAAAGGCAAAAGAACTCCCCAAAACGCGATTAATAAAAGGCTGTGCTTGCTGAATTAGACTGTTGAGATCGGGGATGTAGGGAACTAACTGGCTAGGAACTCTAGTTTTCATTTCATCCAGCCAACTATTAAAGCGTTCTAACCCTTGAGGAACCCGGTAAGTTAATTCATGAAATTGTTGGGCAAAAGGTGGCACAATCAATAAGAAAAAAACCACCACCGCAACAAAAAAGAGAGCAACTGAAAGGAGTACAGCAAATCCCCGTTTCATCCCCAAGTGTTGGAAGCGCTTTGCTAACCGATTTAAGGTGGTGGCTAAAACCACAGCGGCAAACATGAGCAATAATACTTCTTTGATTTGCCACAATATATATAGAGAGAGAACTATGGCAATTAAGCCAATCCATTGACCAAGGTTCACAGGCTGACTCCCGGCGGTTGGTGTGATGCGTCTGGTAATGCAGTTAGGTTAGCTGATTTTAGCGATAACGCCCAGATGATTTAAGTTAAGTTTGTTTTTTGGGTTTGGAATCGCCAGAATAAAGCGATCGCCATAATCATACTAGGCAATAAAACTAAAATTAGGGCGTTTGTTGCTGTCGCTGGCAGTGCCACACTCGGTAGTACATACTTAATTAACAGCGAGATCAAAGCTGATAGTACAAGTAGTTTGACAATAAAACTGAGTTGATTTTCCATAGCAGTACGGCAATTCACCTTTTCCTGTAGGGTATACCCGAATCTAGGCTCAATGGAAGACTCTCTACAATATTCATATAAATACACATCAAGGCTGAAGTCTAAAGTCTGAAGTGAAACAACCCATATAGTAAGCTTTTCAGCAATTGAGAATGGGGGGTTTTATGTTTCGTCATTTGTCAACACAAAGGACAAATGACCCATGACTAATGACAAATCTAAATCGAGGATACATCAAAATGCCTGTAGAAAAAAATACCAAGACTCCCATCAAACAACCGAAACTCCGGCAGTTTGGGGGTAGCTTACTAATTTTGGTTACTCTGTTATTACTGCTTAATTTTATAGTTCCTAGTTTCTTTGGCCCTCGATTACCACAAGTGCCTTATAGTGATTTTGTTGCTCAAGTACAACAGGGTAAAGTAGACCGCGCCGTTGTGGGTGGCGATCGCATAGAATATACTCTCAAAGGGCAAACTCCCGATGACAAAACTACCGCACAGGTATTTGCAACTACACCAGTCGCCCTCGATTTAGATTTACCCAAGATTCTGCGCGAGAATAACGTTGAGTTTGCAGCACCACTTCCAGACCAAAACGCTTGGATTGGTACACTCCTGAGTTGGGTTGCACCACCGTTAATTTTCTTTGGGGTTTGGGGCTTTTTAATGAATCGCCAAGGTGGTGGCCCGGCTGCATTAACAGTTGGTAAAAGTAAAGCCCGGATTTATTCTGAAGGTAGTACTGGGGTAAAATTCCCTGATGTAGCTGGAGTAGATGAAGCCAAAGCCGAACTTGAAGAAATTGTAGATTTCTTGAAAAATGCGACCAAATACACCAACTTAGGTGCAAAAATTCCCAAAGGTGTGTTGTTAGTCGGCCCTCCAGGTACAGGTAAAACATTACTAGCAAAAGCGATCGCTGGGGAAGCTGGTGTTCCTTTCTTCAGCATCTCTGGTTCAGAATTTATTGAATTATTTGTTGGTGTGGGTGCGGCGCGTGTCCGCGACTTGTTTGAACAAGCCAAACAACAAGCACCTTGTATTGTTTTCATTGATGAATTAGACGCACTGGGTAAATCTCGCGGTGGTGCGGGTGGATTTGTTGGCGGTAACGATGAACGGGAACAAACCCTCAACCAATTACTCACCGAAATGGATGGCTTTGATGCTAACACCGGAGTAATTATCATCGCCGCTACTAACCGTCCTGAAGTACTTGACCCCGCTTTGCGTCGTCCTGGTCGTTTTGACCGTCAAGTTGTGGTCGATCGCCCTGATAAAATTGGTCGAGAAGCAATTCTCAAAGTTCATGCACGTAGCGTCAAATTGGCGGATGATGTTAATCTCGCCACCATCGCCATTAGAACTCCTGGTTTTGCTGGTGCAGACTTAGCTAACCTTGTCAACGAAGCCGCATTATTAGCAGCACGAAACAATCGCCCAGCCGTAATCATGGCAGATTTCAACGAAGCAATTGAACGTTTAATTGCTGGGTTAGAAAAACGCTCTCGTGTACTCAACGAAACCGAGAAAAAGACCGTTGCTTATCACGAAGTTGGTCACGCCATCATCGGTGCATTGATGCCGGGTGCTGGTAAAGTTGAAAAAATCTCCGTTGTTCCCCGTGGTGTTGGGGCGTTGGGTTATACAATTCAAATGCCCGAAGAAGACCGCTTCTTGATGATTGAAGACGAAATCCGCGGCCGCATTGCAACCTTATTAGGTGGACGTTCCGCCGAAGAAGTTGTGTTTGGCAAAGTTTCCACAGGCGCAAGTGACGATATCCAAAAAGCCACAGACTTAGCCGAACGCTACGTCACCTTATATGGGATGAGCGATAAATTAGGGCCAGTCGCCTTTGAGAAAACCCAACAGCAGTTTCTTGATGGTTACGGTAACGCCCGTCGTGCTATTAGTCCCCAAGTCGCCCAAGAAATTGACAACGAAGTGAAGCAAATAGTAGATAATGCTCACCACATCGCTTTAAGCATTTTGCAACAAAACCGCGACTTATTAGAAGAAACTGCCCAAGAACTACTGCACAGAGAAATTCTCGAAGGTAAAGATTTGCGCGATCGCCTGACGCAAGCCAAATCCCCCGAAGAACTCACAGAATGGTTACGCTCAGGTAATGTTTCACCCGATAAACCATTGATGCAATCTGTGTTGAATTAAATAATTAAATCTGTGTGGTGCGTTGTCTTTTGCGACAACGCACCATATTTTTTATCTGTAGGGGCGAACGTCCGTTCGCCCCTAATCAGTTACAGGAAAAAAATAATTAACAGCAGATGGACGCGGATAAATCTTTTAAGCCACACCGTAATCTGTATACTGTCTTTTATACGGAGGTTGCAACCCCAAAACAATATCATCTTTGGGAACACCCATCTTCACCAACTCCTCAGCCGGATTTTGATCTGTTAAATTCTGTTGAAGCCAGATTTTTCCGTTTTTAATGTCCAAGTGGATAACGCAGCGATAAATGCGGTCAAATTGTTGCCAACCTACATTCATCCACTGATAATGATCTCGTTCTGTGTCAAAGATAAGTTGAGTTTCAACCTGCTGATCTGAAACATCGTCACTAGCATAATGAGTAAGCAAGGTCTGAATGTACTCGCGGTATTTAGCTATTTTATCCATTGCACAATCACCTCGTTTACGGGGTCATAGACAACTAACAACACTTGATATTTTTGTAATGCTGTCTGTGTAAACTCAAGTTGAAAGAAATTTTGATAGGCATCGACTGGAACTGCCAAATATAATACTCGTTCTGGCTGAGTAGTTTCTAGTGCTAGACGATAACTGAGAAATTGACCTAAAGCAGCGTAAAAATCTGTAATTGCAGAAGGATTGAGAAAGCTTTTAATCTCAACTGCTATTTTCTCATCTCCTCTATCGGCTGCAAGTAGTCTTTCTGCGCCCAAATCAACTTGAAAGTTGACGTTACCAAATTTAAATTTGAGTGGATCATCTGTAATTATCCACTGCTCTTTTTGTAACGCTTGCTTAACTGCTTCATGAAAGATATCCTTGGCAGACACAGATTTGAGTTAAATACGTATACAGTTATAATCTTACTATTTTGCTGATGGTGTGTTGCGCTTTGCGACAACGCACCATATTTTTATCTGTAGGGGCGAACGGCCGTTCGCCTCAGTTACGTCGCAAAGCACCACGCCACTACGAGGAAGATTTGTGTGTATATAGCGTAGCTTTTTAGGAGGGAGAGGTCTGCCAAATTCATATCTTAGTTAAATTTGGGCAGTCGTTTATCGAATTCGGGCAGCCGTTTATCGAATTCGGGCAGTTGTTTATCGAATTCGGGTAGTCGTTTATTGAATTCGGGCAGTTGTTTATCGAATTCGGGCAGTTGTTTATCGAATTCGGGCAGTCGTTTATCGAATTCGGGCAGTTGTTTATCGAATTCGGGCAGTCGTTTATCGAATTCGGGCAGTTGTTTATCGAATTCGGGCAGTCGTTTATCGAATTCGGACAGTCGTTTATTGAATTCGGACAGTCGTTTATTGATTTTAGTACACCCTAATACCCCTACACCCACGTCCCATTCCCCATGTTTCTTAATCCCGCAAACTCACGTAATATTTAAGTTGTAGCTGACCATCTAGAGGTATAACGTGGATACCATTGCTATCCCTACTCTCAATCGCCCAGTAGATGCCACGGTAGAGATTCCTGGTTCTAAAAGTATTACCAATCGGGCATTGCTTATCGCTGCTTTGGCGCAAGGCGACTCAATTTTAGAAAACGCCTTATTCAGTGACGATAGCGATTATTTTGCTAAATGTTTAGAGAATTTGGGTATTCCGATTACTCTCAATCCTGATTTGGCTCAGATTCAGATTACAGGAAGGGGTGGGGAAATTCCCGCTAAACAGGCAGATTTGTTCGTAGGTTTAGCAGGGACAGCCGCACGGTTTATTTCGGCACTGGTAGCACTGGGAAACGGCGAATATCGCCTTGATGGGGTTCCTCGGATGCGAGAAAGACCGATGGGCGATTTGATAGATGTGTTGCAAGCAAGTCGAATTACGGTTAATTTTGAGGGAAATCCTGGGTTTATGCCCTATACCATCTATGGTGGGCAATTCTCTGGCGGAAATTTTCGTTTAAAAGCTAACCAAACAAGTCAGCAACTTTCAGCATTACTGATGATTGCGCCTTATGCTCAACAAGATACAATTTTTGAGGTTGAAGGGACACTGGTTTCTCAGTCTTACATCCAAATAACCCGTCGTGTGATGGCAGATTTTGGCGTAGAGGTGAATCAAGTTGGCGACAATCAATTTCATATCAAAGCGGGACAGCGTTACCAGCCGCGCCATTACACCATAGAACCAGATGCGTCGAATGCCTCTTACTTTTTTGCCGCCGCTGCTGTCACTGGTGGACGGGTGCGGGTGAAATATTTAACTAAGCAATCATATCAGGGTGATATTCTCTGGCTGAATGTTCTAGAACAAATGGGTTGTCAAGTACGTGAGGCTGATGACTATATTGAAGTGACGGGGCCAGAACAATTACAAGGTATCGATATTGACATGAACGATATATCTGACCTTGTACAAACATTAGGTGCGATCGCTCCTTTTGCCAATTCACCTGTTACCATTCGTAATGTCGAACATATCCGCTATAAAGAAACTGAACGTATTCGCGCTGTGGTGACGGAGTTACGTCGCTTAGGCGTTAAGGTTGAAGAATTTCCAGATGGGCTAAAAGTTGAACCTAGCCCCATTACACCAGCCGCCATTGAAACTTATCACGATCATCGTATGGCAATGGCATTTGCTGTCACTGGCTTAAAGGTTCCCGGAATTGTCATTAAAGATCCAGGTTGTACAGCTAAGACTTTTCCAGATTACTTCACCAGATTCTTTAAAATGATAGAACAATAGCTGGCTAATATTCAGTTCCTACCTTAATCTTAACGATAAAGCCGACTACTTATAGGAGTTGCATCATGTCTAACATACGTGAAGAAATGCCTGTACTTGCCCGTCATGAAGGCGATTGGGTAGGAACCTATACACTTGTAGATACAGAAGGCAAAATTTTAGATAAACATGAATCGCATTTAAGCTGTCAGTTCCCCGATGACAGTCCTTATTCTTATTACCAAATCAATCGTTATAAGTGGGCTGACGGTAAACAAGAAGAACATAAATTTCCCGGAACATATCGTGATAAAGTTCTCTACTTTGATACAGAACGTATCGAAGGCAAATCCTGGGAAATAGACGATTCTACTGTGATTTTGTGGTTTTCTTATAAGACAGTTCCAGTAGCATACTTATATGAAATGATTCAAATCAGTCCCGATAATAATCATCGCGCTCGTACATGGCATTGGTTTAAAAATCATCAAATTTACCAACGTACCCTAATTCAAGAACAAAGAATTAGATAGTCATCTAAAAATTCAAAAATAGTCTCAAATTAAAGTGCGTTACACTATGTAAACGCACTATTTTATGACATAATAGATAGTTCAATATATATAAATTTAAATATATAATTTACGGATATGGCAAAGACTGAAAAAATTAACTTTTCTACTCCTAGCGGTTTCCCAGAATTTTTACCCAGTGAAAAACGCTTAGAATTATATTTACTAGATACCATCCGGAGAGTTTACGAAAGTTACGGTTTTACCCCGATAGAAACACCCGCCGTTGAAAGGTTAGAAGTATTACAAGCCAAAGGTAATCAAGGCGACAATATTATTTATGGTATCGACCCAATTTTACCACCCAATCGCCAAGCCGAAAGAGATAAAGCAGGCGAAACAGGCTCAGAAGCACGAGCTTTAAAGTTTGACCAAACTGTTCCTTTAGCAGCGTATATTGCCCGTCACCTCAATGAATTAACCTTTCCTTTTGCCCGTTACCAAATGGATGTCGTATTTCGGGGAGAAAGGGCAAAAGATGGACGTTTCCGCCAATTTCGCCAATGTGATATTGATGTAATTGCACGGCGCGAACTCAGCTTATTATATGACGCGCAAATGCCGGCAATTATCACCGAGATATTTGAAGCAGTTAACATCGGTGACTTTTTAATTCGCATCAACAACCGCAAAGTTTTGACAGGTTTTTTCCAGTCACTGGGTATTGCCGAAAATAAAATTAAAACTTGTATTAGCATTATTGATAACCTAGAAAAAATTGGCGAAATTAAAGTTAAACAAGAATTAGAAAAAGAAAGAATTTCACCAGAACAGACAGAAAAAATTATTGAGTTTATTAAAATCAATGGCAGTACTGATGAAATATTAGATAAACTCAAACACCTTTCACAAAACTTACCAACAGCCGAACAATTTAGTTTAGGTGTGAGCGAACTAGAAATAGTAATTACCGGGGTGCGTAACTTAGGCGTTGCTGATAAACGGTTTTGTATTGATTTGTCTATTGCCCGTGGTTTAAATTACTATACAGGCACAGTCTACGAAACAACTCTCATCGGTCATGAAGCTTTAGGTAGTATTTGTTCTGGCGGCAGATATGAAGAATTAGTCGGTATGTTTATCGGCGAAAAAATGCCGGGTGTGGGCATTTCTATCGGCTTAACTCGCTTAATTAGCAGACTACTCAAAGCAGGCATTTTAAATACATTACCTGCAACACCAGCACAAGTAGCCGTAGTCAATATGCAGGAAGATTTAATGCCGACTTATTTAAAAGTATCGCAACAGTTACGCCAAGCTGGCATTAATGTAATTACTAACTTTGAGAAACGCCCATTAGGTAAACAATTCCAAGCCGCAGATAAACAGGGAATTAGATTTTGTGTGATTATTGGTGCTGATGAAGCCGCCGCGCAAAAATCATCGCTCAAAGATTTGCAAACAGGCGAACAAATAGAAGTAGCATTAGCAGATTTAGCTGAAGAAGTTAAACGCAGACTGATGTAAATTTAAAATTGATCAGGTGCGAATCCTGATCACACCCATATTTTAAAATTCTCGCAAAAGTCTACCACAGCCATAAACTTGATCATGAATGTCGTTTTGGCGTAAAGCATACCACCAAGTGGCGGCGTTGACGGCAATTACGGGTTTAGCAGCGATTTTATTCACTTGAAAGGCTGCCAGTGCTGCCTGATATGCCGAAGCACAAGAAGCCACCTTCACATCAGCATAGTCCTCAACTCGCTTGATAAACTCTATGTTGCCTGCTTTACCTTCCCAAAAAGTTTCCGCACTCATCGCCATAATCAGGTAATCGACACCCGCAGTCATCACCCGATCAATAGCAAAGAACATTTCTTCGGAAATAGCTTCTAAAAGCCGTACCATTTTTTCATCACTACTCAAGTCCTGATCACGAAGATGAATCCGCGATGTATGAGAAGTGACACCCGGTACAGTCATTGCATGAAAATCGGGTTCAACAATTGTATTTGTGCTAGGCGCAAGCACACCAAATTTTTTTCGCCATCCTAATACATCTGTCATTGTCTACTTAACTATTTTTGTAGAAAATCGATGACTGATTTTACTATTTCTGTCGGCATTTGATTCACCATCCACAAAGTTCCACCTTCTAGTTCTACTCTTTGGCTATGAGGAATTACATCTTTGAGCCAATATTGATTTTCAGCTTTTGCTAAACCAGCTTTTTCTAATGGTTCTAAGGCATTTCCCCCTGATAAAATCAGAGTTGGACACTGAATTAAACGAAATCTTTCTGGAGCCGCAAGACAATAATTAGCTATTGCAATCCCAGGATACACAGGAGAGCCAAAACACTTCAAATCTTCTAAAACACAACGATGATTTAATTCTCCGTTACCGATGTAATTCACACGAGATAACCATTGTTCCATCAAATGAGAGCCATCTGCTTTAATGGTAAATCCTTGAGAATATCTGTAGAGGATTTTATCTTTTTCCTCTGCGTCAAATCCAAATAAATTACAGAGAATCAGTTTATCAACCCGATTTGGATAAGCTGCGGCTACTTCTCCGGCAATATAACCCCCTGTTAAACTACCAAAAATACTCGCTTTTTGAATGCCTAATTTATCCAAAAGGGCGATCGCAGTATTAGCATAGTCAGCAACAGAATAAACTCTAGGTGGTTTGTCGGAATCACCTAAACCCATCAAATCCATTGCAATAACTAAATTTTTTTCTACCAAAATACTCATCAATTCTTGAAATTCATCACTACTGCGGGGAATCATGTGCAGTAAAAGTATCGGTTCACCTTCTCCACCTATGCGGTAAAGAATTTGTCCATCTTCTGTGTCTAAAAATGCTTTTTTAATCTGTTGACTCATGTTTTCTCCGCCGTAACTAACTAAGAAAATTGCACATAAGAATCATATTTGATTCCTGAAAAAACTCAGTATACCTCTGTTATTTCTTATCCTGTTCCCTGTTCCCTACCTACACAAGTAATTTCAATAATCAAGTCGGATTCCTATACAAACCTTGCTGTTCTAGCTTAAACAGATAATTTCTTTTGGCTCATTTCTGTCTGCTTGATTTGAGATTCTAAAATCGCCCCATAAAGTGGACTTGTTTGCATTAATTCTTCATGGGTTCCTTGGGCGACTAATTGACCTTTATCAATTAATAAAATGCGATCGGCATTCTTGACTGTACTAATGCGTTGAGCCACAACAAAGGTGACACAAGCTTTTTGCTGCATTAAATCATCAAGTTCAGCTTGAATTTGTGTGGCGGTTTTGGCATCTACCGCAGAGGTACTATCATCTAATATCAGAATACTGTAATCAGTGAGTAAGGTACGGGCGATCGCTATTCGTTGTTTTTGTCCGCCAGATAAACCAACACCGCGCTCACCCACAATTGTGTCGTAACCATCGGGCAAACTCATAATAAAATCATGCATCTGGGCAGTTTTTGCTACCTCTATTACCTGTTCTAAAGTTGCATTCGGTTTGGCGTAGGCGATATTCTCGCGGATAGAGCCAGAGAATAAAGTAGTTTCTTGAAACACAATGCCAATATGCGATCGCAAACTTTGGAGGGTAAAATCCCGCACATCCCGCCCATCAATGCGAATGGCTCCCCCAGTCACATCATAAAAGCGGGGAATCAAGTTCATGACTGTGCTTTTGCCGGAACCTGTCATGCCCAGAACAGCGATTAACTCTTTGGGCTTGGTTTCAAAGGAAACATTTTTCAGGGCTTCGGTTGTGGCTCCTGGATAGCGAAAGGAAACGTTTTCAAAGGTAATTCTGCCACTACAAATTTCAAATGGTATGGCATGAGGGCGATCGCGGATATCTACTGTGGCATCTACTACTTCAAACACTCGGACTGCGGAGGCTGCGGCTTGCGCGATCGCTGGGGCGGCAAAACCAATTAATAATATTGGTTGAAAAATCAATACTAAATAAGAATTAAACGCCACCAATTCCCCAATGGAAAATCTCTCACCAATTACCTGAGTTCCCCCATAGCCAAAAACTGCCAGCGTTACCAAATTACTCAGCAAAAAGATAAAGGGAAAGATATTGCGGATGGCGCGAATTGTCTCCATGTTGGCTGTGACGAGGCCATCGTTCAAAGTCGTGTAACGCGACTTTTCGGCAGACTCGCGCACAAAGGCTTTAACTACCCGTATCCCCAGCAAGTTTTCTTGTAAAACAGCATTCAAATTGCCCAATTGCTGTTGTATTTGCCCAAACAGTCGGTCATTGCGACTGACAAACTGTGCCATCAACCATGCTGATACCGGTACTACCGATAGGGTAATTAAAGCTAATTGCCAGTTCATCACTAGCAAAATGATCGCAATCGTTACCAATGTCACCAATCCGCCAATTACCTGAATCAAGCTAGTACCGACAAATGTGCGGATTAGCTCAATGTCACTAGTCACACGGGTTAACAGTTGAGAAGTCTGTGATTGGTCATGATAGCTAAAACTCAGATTTTGAATTTTGCTGAAAATTTTGTTGCGTAAGTCATAGGCGACACCTTGAGAAGCCGCTTCTGCTAAATAACTTTGGCCAAAGTTAAACACACCCCGTGCGATCGCTGCTACTACCATCCAAGCAGCACTGTAAAGTACTATCTGTAAGTTTTGCTGGGCAATCCCTTGATCAATTCCCCAACGAAATAATTGGGGAGTTACAGCATTTGCAATCGTCAATAGTAAGAGACTAATCAAAGCTCCTAATGAAATCCATTGGTAATTGCCTAAAATCTCTAATACCCGCTTGATTGACCGCATCGGCGAACTTTGTCGGAGTTCTGGTTGTTGCACCAATTGTCTTCACCTCAACATCGTACACTTGTAAACCGGAAACTCTTGGGAGGGCTGGGTGTAATCTCGGATGTTAAGTCTGTTTATTTAATTATTAATTCTTTCCCTGACACCCCTACACCCATTTTCACTCCCTATTTCCGCACAGTAACCACAGGTAATTGTACTGTAACAGTAGTACCTGATGCAGTATCAGAAGAAATAGAAAATTCCCCACCATGAGCATTGACAATGCGTTTCGTAATCGCCAGTCCTAGCCCTGTACCCGCAGATTTTGTTGAGAAGAAAGGCTGAGTTAGTTTAGCGAGAATTTCTGGAGGAATTGGCTCACCACCATTACAAACATTGATACAAGCTTGGCCAGAAGATGAATTTTTCACTTCCCAGATAATCACATCTCCTGAAGAAACTGCCTCACAAGCATTACGCACAATGTTAATAAATACTTGTTTGAGCTTATCTTTATCTCCTAAAATTTTGACTGGATGTGGACTGGGGATAAATTTGATTGTGCGTGCAAGTGCTTCTGGCATTTCACAGATTAATTGCAGCAACTCCCTAGTAAATTCATTGACATCTAATTCACCTAGTTGCAACACTTGAGGTTTTGCATACAGCAAAATTTCACTCAGCAGATTTTCTAACCGCGTGGCTTCGCTCAGTGCTAACGATAATCGCTCTTTAGCGCCTGGGTTTAAAATAGTTTTTTTGAAAAAATTTAATCCCATGATCATTGTCGTCAAAGGATTACGAATTTCATGCACAATCATGGCAGCAAATTCACCAATAGCGGCTAGTCGTTCTTGTTCTACCAGCTTGGCTTGGGCTGTCCGCAATTCGGCGGTGCGTTTTTCTACTTCCGACTCTAAAATTTGATTAAATTCGCACTGTTGTTGGTAGAGATAATAATTGTCAATGGCTGTAGCTGCACGTTCAGCAAATACCTCAGCTACTTGAATTTCTTCTTTGGTAAATTCTCGTTGCTGGCGATGAAAAGAGCAAATAGTCCCAATTACTTTTCCTTCTGCTGTCCGTAATGGTATGCCCAAATAAGCATAGTAACCTTCGGGAATCTGCCCATACTCAGGATTTTTTAACGCATCTTCTACTGCTAAGGGGCGACCAATTTCAATCACAGTCCCAGTGAGCAAACCATGTAGTGAATAGATATGTTCACCCTTACCCATATCAATACTACTGGCTAGTACTTGCTCAAAACCTTTTTGGCACACGGTCACGACTGACCAATCTACTTCTAATAATTCGCTAACTCCACAGGCAATGCTCTGTAGGTAATTAGATAGTTCCCCAGAGCGATAGTTTAAACAGGATAAAAATGCGATCGCTCGTCTTTCGCGCTGCCATAGTTGCTTTTGCAACAAACTTGTTTTACCACTGGCTTTGCTCATATATGCCTGTTGCAGAAGTTAATAATTTTTTAACAATCATTAATACTAAGTTCAAAACTTCCTCCAGTAACTATCCTGGATGTTGATAATAATTTAATTAACTTTGGATTTAGCGATTTAATCATTACAAGGAAATAATACTGGAATTATCTGCATATTTACACTATTGATTCATAAATATTTTCTTAAGTTAATAAATTTTCACGACATCTAACTCGAAGCGTAAATGTATTTAGATGAATTCTGCTATTATCTACTCAAAATACTAAGGTTAACATTAGATTAATAAAAGTTAAAAACTAGATAATACATAATAATTTAATATTTTATTGTTTTCCACAATATAGAAATTAGGTTTTAGTCATGTTACAGCATTGCTTACCTGACTTTAATAAGAATAAACTAGCTGGTGCAAGATTTCCAAGCAACACTTTTTCTTCCTACCTTTCTAGCCTTATACCAGTGTTTCTTCAGAGATAACTCATATTTGATTTTCGTAATAGAAAGTTATTGCAAGGATGAGATTCCTATAAATCTGCAATACAAACATAGAACTGATCCACGCTACTTTAGATATTCATCCTGGATGGAAAGGTTTAAAAAATACATTCTAATCCTGACCGCAGACTTGTATGTATTCACTCTTAATTTAAGTTTTCCAGCAAAAAAAAGCAGTATTTACACTGTCGGCAATTGTAAAAAATAAAGCGACTATTTTGATGGATACGATACTCAGTCAATTTGATGTAACGAAGATTCACTAGATAAGTAATTGGGCAAAATAAATTATCTAGTTAGGTAAGGCAGTCCTATTAGTACAGGACAACAGCGAACGAAATCGCTGGGAACAATGACTCAATATTTATGCGTGGGTATTTAAGTGTGAATACAGAATTGATAATTAATTATACGCACAGACATAAACAAATTTGTCAACCGCGCATAACAATCCTGAAGCCTTTAACATTCGGCTTTGTTATTGCCGCGGTATTGTGCAATTATCATCAGGCGATCGCTCAAACTTCCAGTCCTCAGACTTTACCAACTGGAAGAATTGAAGATATTTCTGTTCCTCCCTTACCCTCAGATGCACTACCACAGCCATCAGACAAAGAGCCATTACTTCCGCCTGTGCAACTCCCTGATCAGTCAACACCAGGAGAGGATGATTCTAGTGCCAAATTCCGAGTTGATCGGATTGAAGTTGTTGGCAGTACAGTATTTAAACCAGCAGATTTTGCCCCCATTACAGCCCCCTTTATCGGACGGGAAGTAACCTTTGCAGAATTATTACAAGTCAAAGAAGCCATCAGTAAGTTATACACTGATAAAGGCTATGTCACTACAGGGGCTTTAATTTCACCGCAAACAGTAGATGCGGGAGTGATCAAAATTCAGGTAGTCGAAGGTAGTTTACAAGAAATCCAAATTGTCGGGAATCGGCGATTAAATAGCAACTATATTCGCGATCGCATCCGCATTGGTGCAGGAAAACCCCTGAATGTGCCACGTTTATTAGAAAAGCTGCAACTACTCCGACTTGATCCACGCATTCAAAACCTCTCAGCTGAATTACAAACCGGGACAACTCCCGGAACTAATATCTTACGCGTCGAAGTTAAAGAAGCCGACACCTTCACAGCTACAGTCAGCTTGGATAACGGGAGATCGCCTAGTGTGGGCAGTTTTCGTCGGGGTATAGATGTACAGGAAGCCAACTTACTGGGTTTGGGAGATACCTTAAGCGTCGGTTACACCAATACCGATGGTAGTAATACAATTGCCGCTAGTTACACATTGCCTGTCAATGCTCACAATGGTGCTTTATCTTTTAGTGTTAACCAAGGCTGGAACAACGTTATTGAAGATCCATTCAGCGTTTTAGATATTCAGTCAAATAGCACCTCTTACGAATTCGGATTTAGACAACCATTACTGCAAAAGCCTACCCAAGAATTAGCCGTGGGTTTCTCCTTCTCACGCCAAGAAAGCCAAACAAAAATAGGACTGGATAACATTGGTGGCTTTCCTTTATCCCCTGGTGCAGATGACAATGGTAGAACCAATATTTCTGCCTTGCACTTTACCCAAGAGTATACCCAACGTAGTAGTAAACAAGTTTTCGCCGCGCGATCGCAATTTAGTCTGGGAGTTGATTGGTTTGGAGCTAATGTGAGTAACGAAGCTCCAGACAGCAACTTTTTTAGTTGGCGAGGACAGGCGCAATGGGTACGACAATTCGCACCGGATACTCTCTTGTTAGCTAGAGGTGATTTACAACTAGCAGCAGATACCCTCGTACCTTTAGAACAATTTGGACTTGGTGGACAGCTAAGTGTGCGGGGTTATCGCCAAGATACATTACTCACAGATAACGGCATCTTGTTTTCCTCAGAATTCCGATTTCCGATTTTGCGTGCTAATAAAATCCAAGGAGTTCTCCAACTAGCGCCTTTTGTTGATGTCGGTAAAGGCTGGAATACCAAGGGTACCAATCCCTCTTCCAGTACATTAGTTAGTACTGGGTTAGGACTTTTGTGGAAACAAGGCAATAACTTCTCCGCTCGTTTGGATTGGGGGATTCCGCTGATATCTGTGGAGGGTGACAAAGAAACACTCCAAGAAAACGGCTTGTACTTCTCTATGCAGTATTCGCCATTTTGATAGGAAAAATTGCATTGTATAAATGTTGAATGAACTGTCTCACCAAATCATTTTGTGAATTGATATGACTGCATTGGGAACAATAAATACGGAATAAAAAATAAAAAATCAGTTCATGAAAGTAACTTTTGTTGGGTTTGGCTTTCTTGGTGCAATCTGTATATCTGCAAGTTACAACAGTAGTGTTTACGCGCAAGTAACCCCCGATAACACTCTCAATACTACTGTGAGTGGTAGTAGTAATTACACCATCAACAACGGCACTCATGTCGGCAATAATTTATTTCATAGCTTTAGCCAATTCTCTATACCTACAGGTGGATCTGCTCTGTTTAATAATTCCACTAGTGTAGAAAACATCTTCGCCCGTGTCACAGGTGGAAGTATCTCGAATATCGATGGCACAATCAGCGCTAATGGTAGCGCCAATGTATTCTTGCTAAATCCTGCGGGGATTTTGTTTGGGGCTAATGCTAAATTGAGTATTGGCGGTTCTTTTGTTGGTACTAGTGCAAATAGCATTAAATTTGCCGATGGGGTAGAGTTTAGCGCCACTAATACAACAGCCCCCCTCTTGACAATGAGCGTCCCTATTGGATTGCAACTTGGTAGCAATCCTGGAGCGATTACCGTTCAGGGAGCCGGACACAATGGTAGCTTCAGTGCATCGTCTTCAATATCTGGACTCAACATTGGTACAAGAGGATTACAAGTACGATCTGGCAAAACCTTAGCGTTAGTAGGTGGAAATATTGCCTTGGATGGCGGCTTACTCTCCGCACCAGGAGGACAAATAGAACTGGGTAGCGTCAGTAACGCCAACGTTACTCTTAATTCCACGTCTCAAGGATTTACCCTGATTTATCCTAATACTGCGAGTTTTGGCAATATAACCCTTACCCAAAAAGCTTTAGCATCTACACGCGATCTCAGCCAAGGAAATGGCGGATCTGTCAACATTCAAGGAAAGCAAGTGAGTATCCGCGATGGTTCTTTGGTATTTGTTCAAAATCGTAGTAACCAAGCTGCTGGTGATATTGTTGTTAATGCTACTGAGTCACTAGATATCATTGGTAAGTCACCTAATTTTAGAAGTTCTAGTAGTTTAATCAATGACACCGTATCCTCTGCGGCAGCAGGGCATATCATCGTTAATACCCCGAAGTTAAATATTGATCAAGGTGGTTACATTTTAAACCGCACATTTAGTACAGCGTCTGGAGGTAACATTATCATCAATAGTGATGCAGTAGATGTCAATGGTTTTGCATCGGGCGATCCTCTAGCTTTTCGAGCCGTTAGTCAGATATTCGCTGCGTCTTTTGGTAAGGGACATGGCGGAAATATTTCTATTTCCACTCAAGATTTATCTGTTTCTGCGGGAGCTAATATAGCAGCTAGACCTTATTCTTCAGGCAAGGGCGGCGATCTGAATATCAAAGCAGATACAATTCTAGTGACAGGTGAAGGAACTCCAAAAGGCAGTTATTTTAGTCTAGTTTCTGCTGCCACATTCGGGCCTGGTGATGCTGGAAATTTGAACATTGATACCCGTAAACTGTCGGTTCAAGCTGGTGCTAGAGTCTCAGCTTCTAGCATCATTTTAGGCAATGCAGGTTCACTGACTATTAATGCGTCGGAATCTGTTGACGTGAGTGGAGTGAAACCAGAAGAAACACCTAGCTATATTGGTACTGCTGTTCTGCCTGTTGGTTTTTTTAGTACAATTTCCCGTGCTAATGCAGGTAACACAACTATTAATGCTCCAAGTGTTAGTGTCTCTGATGGTGCAACGATTTTTGTCCAAAATACTGGCTCTGGGACAGCTGGTAATCTGCAAATTAATGCCAATACTCTCACACTCAAGAATGGTGGAAACCTTTTAGCTTCCACAAAAGCAGGTGAAGGCGGTAACATCAACCTGCAACTGCAAGATTTACTACTTATGCGTTATGGCGGTTTCATTAGTGCCGAAGCAGGGGGTACTGGTAATGGTGGCAATATTAGTATTAATGCTCCGGTGATTGTTGGGCTAGAAAATAGTGACATTATTGCCAATGCGGTACAAGGAAAGGGTGGGAATATTGCCATTACAACTCAAGGCATTATTGGTCTAAAATTCCGTGATACCTTGACTCCAAGAGTTGATTTGACCAATGATATTACAGCTAGTTCTGCATTTAATGTTAATGGTACGGTAGAAATTAATAATATTGGTGTTGATCCCAATTCAGGTTTAGTGGAACTGCCAGCAAATGTGACTGATCCATCTCAAAAAATAGCTAGTGGTTGTTCTGCCAATCCAGGTAGTAGTTTTGTCGCCACCGGACGCGGTGGTGTACCCCAAAATCCCACACAAGAAATCAGGAGCGATCGCACTTGGGCTGATATCCGCGACATCTCTGCATTCCACAATAAAACTACCGCAGTTATAGCCCAAACACCGAAATCCCCAGAAACACTTGTCCAAGCTACATCTTGGCGACGTAACGCCCAAGGCAAAATTGAATTAATTGCTGATAAATCTTCTGTGAATTTAGCACCATCATTAACTTGTGCTGCTGTTCATAAAAGCTGAAAAAAAACTCACCATAACATTACACAGTCACCCCCATAGCAAACTGAATCTTGGGAAGACTAGATACAAGGTAGATAATTACAAGTTTGGTTGATGAAAGTAACTTTTGCTAACTTAGGTTTAATTGGTGCAGTCTACATATCTGCTATTGGTAACAGCAGTGTTCAGGCACAAGTCATACCCGATAGTACTCTCAACACGGCTGTGTCTGGAAGTAATAGTTACAACATTACTGGCGGTACTGTTGTTGGCAATAATTTATTTCACAGCTTTAGCCAATTCTCTATTCCTACAGGTGGTTCTGCCACATTCAACAGTACCTCTGGCATCCAAAACATTTTTAGTCGGGTGACTGGTAATAGTGTTTCTTATATTAATGGTTCAATCACAACTAATAGTGGTGTGAATCTGTTTTTACTCAATCCCGCAGGGATTATATTTGGAGCAGATGTTCGCTTAAATGTGGGTGGTTCTTTTATCGGCACAACGGCAAATAGCATCAAATTTGCTGATGGCAATGAGTTTAGTACCAACATAACTCAATCCCCATTGTTAACCATGAGTGTACCTATCGGATTACAGTTGGGGGGCAATCTGGGAACTATTTCCGTACAAGGGATGGCAAATAATAGTAAACTGAATCCCACATCTCCTGTTTCTGGATTAACTAGTACAAATGGTTTGCAGGTTAAACCTGGAAAAACATTAGCTTTGATAGGCGGTGATCTCGTTCTCGATAGTAGCTTTCTTTCTGCACCAGGAGGACGAATCGAACTTGGCAGCATTACCCAAGGCAGTGCAAATATCCATCTCACACCGCAAGCATTAACGTTTAGCTATCCAAGTAATGGCTCTAGCTTTGGTAATATCCAAATGAGTCAACGTGCTGTTGCATCTGTACGCGGAACCAGCCCCGGTTCTATTCAACTTCAGGGTAAACAGATCGATCTTCGGGATGGTTCTTTGCTGGTAGTACAAAATTTAGGCAACAGTCAAGCAGGAGATATTACTGTTAATGCTACAGAGTCGCTACAGGTAATTGGTAGATCCTCAGATTTTCTTAGTTCCAGTGGCATAGTTAATGAAGCTCTACTATCAGGAACCGCAGGAAATATTGTGATTACAACTCCAACATTAACAATTGATCGCGGGGCAATTGTTATGAATCGTAGCTATAATTCGGCCCGTGGTGGTAACATCACAATCGATGCCAATACAGTGTCTGTGGGTGGGGTTGATCCGCAAGATCCATCTACTGTTCCGCTCTTTGGTGTGCTTGTTGCTGCTGCTTTTGGAACTAAGCCAGGTGGAGATTTATCAATTTCTACTGATAGCCTTTCAATTTTGGGCGGTGCTAATGTTGGTACGAGGAGCTTTTCTAGCGGTAAGGGAGGCAATGTTAAAGTTACTGCTGATACTGTGAATGTCTCTAGTTTAAATGCTCCCCCTGGATCACTTTTTATCAGTTTGTTATCAGCGAATACTTTTGGTAAAGGAGATGCAGGAGACTTACATTTAGATACTCGGAAATTGTCAATAGAAGATGGGGGTTTAGTCTCAGTTTCGAGTGTAAGTAGAGGGAATGCTGGCAATCTTACCATTAATGCCACTGAGTCAATAGATGTGAGCGGGATGAAAGACACAGCAAATCCTAGTTATATTGGAGCGATCGCTCGTTTATTCATACTGAGAACTCCTACAGCAATTAGTAACAATAGTACCGCTAAAGCAAATGCAGGTAGTGTCACCATTAATACTCCTAAATTAACTATTCGTGATGGGGCAAGAGTGTTTGTTGAAAATGAAGTTCAAGGTGATGCAGGTACCTTAAACGTTAATGCCAATACGTTATATCTCAACAATGGTAGTAGTCTTTCTGCATCCACAAAAGTTGGTCAAGGGGGCAATATCAATCTCCAACTCCGCGATTATTTGCTCATACGTAATGGTAGCTTCATTAATGCTGAAGCTGGTGCTGCCGGCAATGGTGGTAACATTACCATTAATTCACCTATCATTCTCGGCTTAGAAAACAGCGATATTATTGCCAATGCTTTCCAAGGTAAAGGCGGAAATATTGACATTACAACTCAGGGGATTTTTGGGTTACAATTTCGTCCGCAACTGACACCAGAGAATGATATCACTGCTAGTTCACAATTCGGTGTCAATGGTACAGTGGAAGTTAATACTGTTGGTGTTGACCCCAATTCTGGTTTAGTTGAATTGCCAGCCAATGTCACCGATCAATCGCAGCAAATAGCAAGTGGTTGTTCTAGTACCAATGGGAGTAGTTTTATCGCCACCGGACGCGGTGGTGTACCCCAAAATCCCACACAAGAAATCAGGAGCGATCGCACTTGGTCTGATATCCGCGACATCTCTGCATTCCACAATAAAACTAACGCAGTTATAGCCCAAACACCGAAATCTCCAGATGTTCTTGTCCAAGCTACATCTTGGCATCGTAACGCCCAAGGCAAAATTGAATTAATTGCCGATAAATCTTCTGTGAATTTACCACCATCATTAACTTGTGCTGCTGTTAATAAAAACTGAAAAAACTCACCATAACATTACACAGCCACTCCAATTACTCACTTCATCTTGGGAAGACTAGACAGCAAGTAGATAATTTGAATTACAAATAGGCTGATGAAAGTAACTTTTGCTCAATTAGGCTTCATGGGTGCAGTCTATATCTTGGCTATTGGTAATAGTCATGTTCAGGCACAAGTTACACCCGATGGTACACTTAACACGGCTGTGTCTGGCATGAATCTTTATACCATTAATGGCGGTACTGTTGTTGGCAAGAATTTATTTCACAGCTTTCAGCAATTCTCTATTCCTAGCAACGGTTCTGCTACCTTCAACAATAATTCTGGCATCCAAAATATTTTTAGTCGGGTGACTGGTGGTGATGTTTCCAACATTAATGGTTCAATCAACACTAATAGCGGTGTGAATCTGTTTTTGCTCAACCCGGCTGGGATTATATTTGGAGCTAATGCTCGCTTAAATGTGGGTGGTTCTTTTATCGGCACAACTGCAAATAGCATCAAATTTGCCGATGGCAAAGAGTTTAGTGCTGTGAATACAAATGCCCCAACATTATTGACAATGAGCGTGCCAATTGGCTTGCAAATGGGCAGTAATTCCGGTGCAATTAACGTTTATAGGGCAAAATTAGCAGTTCCAGCGAAAAATACATTTGCACTGGTTGGTAATAACTTAACTTTTGACAAGAGTACAATTACGGCTACCGATGGCAAAGTTGAATTAGGCAGCGTTGCAGCGAATAATCTGGTGGGACTGTCTGCAAATACTGCTGGATTCAACTTAGATTTTAATGCTGTGACTCAGTTCCAAAATATAAACTTTATTAATGCAGCTAAGGTTGATACAAGTGGACAGCAAGGTGGTGCGATCGCTCTCCAAGCAGGGAAAATTACTCTGTCTGGCTCTTCTACTATCACTTCCCACACATTAGGCACAGGCACAGGACAAGGTATTCTCGTCAAAGCTTCAGAATCCCTAGAACTAATTGGTCAGCCAGCCCTTTCTAACACAGCAATTGCCGCTTACTCCCAAGCAACAGCTAGGGGACGGGGTGGTGATGTGACCATTGAAACACCTGTGCTGAATGTTTTAAATGGCGCACAAATTAACACCCGTGCCTATGGAATTGGCGATTCGGGCAATATTACAGTCAAAAGTAAAACTGTCAATGTGATTGGAGAAGCAATCTATACACCAACAAAACAGCGATTTAGTGTGAGTACCCTGGCATCCAATACCATGAATAATTCTCAAGGTCGGGGTGGTAATGTCAAAATTGATGCTACACAAGTCAACATTCGAGACGGGGCTGAATTGCGTGCTACCGCCAGAGGAACTGGTGATGGTGGCAACATTATCATCACAGCACAGAACCTAAGTATAACAGGCGAAACTGCAACAAATGAACCTGCATTTTTGACAGGTATGAGTACCAGCATCCGTGAATATGCTACAGGTAAGGGTGGAGATATCATTCTCAATGTCGGTAAACTAGAGGTCTTGAATGGCCCTGGTATTCGGACAGGTACTTATGGTGAAGGCGCATCGGGTAACATTATTGTTAATGCTGACGAAGTAACGGTGGCTGGTAGTTCTTCAACTGGCGTGGCCAGCCGATTTTTTGCCTCAACAAATGGTAACTATGATTTTGCTACTGAAAAACTGATTAGTCTAGGTCAGGGACAAGGTGGCAACATTACTTTTAATGTTGGTCAACTCAACTTACTCGACGGCGGACGAATTTCTACCTCAACTGAAACCTACGGTACAGCCGGAAATATTTCTATTCAAGCCAATTCCGTGAATATTGCAGGTGTCAGCCAAGTACCTAGTGGCCAACTACTTTACTCTCTTGATGCGACTGGCCCCAGCGGGTTGTATGCTTCTTCTACTGGCCCTGGGACTGCGGGTTCGGTAAATCTGACCACGAAGAATTTGAGTCTGCGTGATCGCGGCGAAATTGTAGTTAGTGGCAAAGGTACAGGAAATGCCGGTAATATGCTCATTCAGGCTAATTATCTGAAGTTGGATCAAGCCAGTAAACTGCGATCGGAAGCCAATGCAGGCGAAGGAGGGAATATTGATCTGCAAGTGCGAGATGTCTTATTGATGCGTCGTGGCAGTTTCATCAGTGCAGAAGCAGGTGGTAATGGGGGTAACATCACAATTAACGCCCCTAATATTGTCGGTTTAGAAAACAGTGACATTATTGCCAATGCGGTGCAAGGTAGGGGTGGTAATATTCACATCACAACTCAAGGAATCATCGGGTTGAAGTATCGCAATCTTCTCAATCCTAGAGAAGTTTTGACCAATGATATTACCGCTAGTTCCCAATTCAATGTCAATGGGACTGTGCAGATTAATAATGTTGGTGTTGACCCTAATTCTGGTTTAGTTGAATTACCTAAGAATCTCACAGACCCATCCCAACAAATTGCTAGTGGTTGTGCTAACGAGACTGGTAGTAGTTTTGTCGCCACAGGTAGAGGTGGGATACCGCAAAATCCCACACAGGAAATTAGGAGCGATCGCACTTGGGCAGACACCCGCGATATCTCTACATTCCACACCAAACAACAAGTACAAGCCCAAACAGCAAAATCTCCAGAAACACTTGTCCAAGCTACGTCTTGGCGACGTAACGCCCAAGGCAAAATTGAGCTTATTGCAGCCAAATCATCTTCACCGATGCAACCCGCTTTAACCTGTGCTGCTGCATTCCAAAATTAACTACTGTTAAAAATTTTATTATCTTGGGAAAAATAAATATGGACTAGAAAATAACAAAATCTATTCATGAAAGTAACTGTTACCAGTTTGGTCTTAATTGGTGCAATTTTGATGTCTGCTATTTACCACAGTGATGTTCAGGCTCAGGTAACTCCTGATGGCACTCTCGACACAGATGTAAGTGGTAGTAATAATTACACCATTACCAAAGGTAGCCGTGTCGGTAATAATTTATTTCATAGTTTCAGCCAATTTTCTGTTCCTAGCAATGGTTTCGTAGCCTTTAATAATGATGCAGACATCCAAAATATATTTAGTCGGGTAACTGGTGGTCATATTTCCCACATTGATGGTGAAATCAGTGCCAAGGGTAGTGCCAACTTATTTTTAATCAACCCTGCCGGGATTATTTTTGGCAAAAATGCCAGCTTAAATATTGGTGGTTCATTTGTCGGAACTACGGCGAGTAGTATTAAGTTCGCTGATGGGACAGAGTTTAGTGCTGTCAATCCTGCGGCTAAACCATTATTAACAATGAGTGTACCCATTGGACTGCAAATGGGCAGTAACTCTGCTTATATCAAAGCTCAAGGAAGAGGATATACAAATAGCAATTCTTTGATTATTCCAATACCCAACTCCACAGAATTACAGGTGAAACCAGGGAAAACCTTAGCCTTGGTAGGTGGTAATTTACAAATAGATGGATTTATATTTACTGCCCCACAAGGACGGGTAGAATTGGGTAGTACCAACGGCATTGGACAAGTTAATTTAATTCCAAATGCACAAGGTTATACTTTGGGTTATGAAAATGGACAAATTTTTGGTGATATTCAATTAGCAGAACAGTCACTTATAAATGTCAGTGGTATAAATTCAGGTTCTGTTAGTTTGCAAGGAAAAAATATCCGTTTAATAGACGGTTCATTGATACTTGCACAAAATTATGGAAATCTTACCGGTGGAGACATTAGCATTCAAGCATCAACAGAAATTAATTTAATTGGGAGAAGTAGAGATGGAAATATTGTGAGTGGAGTTCGTAGCGAAACTTATGGAATTGGAGTAGGGGGAAATATTGGTATTTCTACTCAAAAATTTACTGTTCAAAAAGGAGCTGGTTTAAATAATCTAACTTTGGGAATTGCTCCTAGTGGCAATATTGATATTGATGCCAAAACAATTGAAATATCTGGTTTTTCAGTAATAAACCCGAACGGCGTTAGTGGTATTAGCACTTTGAGTTTTGCTTCTGGTAGTGCTGGCGATATCTTCGTTAAAGGTGATAATTTGCTAATATCTGGTGGAGCTTCCCTTTCTTCAGTTACGTTCGCCAGTGGAAGTAGTGGTAAAGTTTCAATTCGCAATCAAAATACCACAGTTATCGGCAACAGCCCTTCAGGATTTGACAGTGCGATTACTTTAGCTACATTCGCGTTCGGAGATAACAAAGATTTGATCCTGAATACTGGCAAATTACAAATTTTAGATGGGGGAAGAATTGGTTCATCTACACTGTTTGCTGGCAACGGGGGAAATGTCATTATCAATGCAAGTGAAGAGATCGCAATTAGTGGTCGTAACAATAACAATAACAGTGCAATTAATTCTTCTGCGACTCGTCTTAATGCAAAGTTGCGTCAATCATTTGGCTTTCCCGATATGCTGACGGCAAATGCTGGTAGTCTTAGCATTAAAACACCAAATCTGATCTTGACGGATGATGCTACTGTGACTGTAACAAGTGAAGGTACTGGTAATGCCGGCAACCTGAAAATTATCGCAGATATTATCCAACTAAAAAATCAGGCGTTGATTCAAGCACAAACCGAATCTGGTAATGGTGGAGATATAGACTTAAAATTAAGAAGTTTGCTGTTAATGCGGGATCGCAGTAAAATTACAACCACCGCAGGCAGTCAAGGTAATGGCGGGAATATCAACATCAATGCACCCGTAATTGTCGGCTTAGAAAACAGCGATATCACTGCTAATGCTCTTCGAGGTAAAGGTGGGAATATTAACATCACCACTCAGGGAATTATTGGTTTAGAATACCGTTCGCAACTGACACCAGAAAATGATATCACCGCTAGTTCAGAGTTTGGGGTGAATGGTACAGTGGAAATTAACAACATTGGTGTTGACCCCAATTCTGGTTTAGTGGAATTACCAGGAGACTTTACTGATTCATCACAAAAGATTGCTAGTGGTTGTGATGCTAATACTGGTAGTAGTTTTGTGGCCACAGGTAGAGGTGGGATACCGCAAAATCCCACCGAGGAAATTAGGAGCGATCGCACTTGGTCTGATATCCGCGATATCTCTACATTCCAAAATAAAACTAGCGCAGTTATAGCCCAAACACAGAAATCTCCAGAAATCCTTGTCCAAGCTACATCTTGGCGACGTAATGCCCAAGGCAAAATTGAACTTGTTGCCGCTAAATCTCCTTCTCAGGTGCAACCATCATTAACCTGTGCAGCTGTTCTCAAAAATTAATCGATGTTAAAAAAAATACTAAATTGGGAAAAATAAAACACTGAATAAAAAATAAGAACTAAGTTAATGAAATTAACTTTTGCTGGGTTTGGTTTTCTTGGTGCAATCTGCATATCTGCTATTCATAACACTGGTGTTTACGCACAAGTCATACCTGATAACACTCTCAACACTGCTGTGAGTGCTGGTAGTACTTACACCATCACCAACGGCACTCGTGTTGGCAATAATTTATTTCATAGCTTCAGCCAATTTTCCATTCCTAGCAAAGGTTCAGCAGTTTTTAACAATGCCACAGATATCCAAAATATTTTTAGTCGCGTAACTGGTGGTAACGTTTCCAACATTAATGGTTCCATCAGCGCCCAAGGTAATGCCAACTTATTTTTAATCAACCCCGCTGGAATTATTTTTGGGCAAAATGCCAGCTTGAATATTGGTGGTTCATTTGTGGGAGCGACAGCCAACAGTATTAAATTTGCTGACGGGGTGGAATTTAGTGTAACTAATTCCAGTGCAACACCATTACTGACGATGAGTGTCCCCATTGGCTTACAAATGGGCAGTAATCCAAGCCCCATCACGGTTCAAGGTACAGGTCATGCCCTAACAGCTGTTAGTAGCCTCAGCCCCATCACTCAAAACCCTAGTGCCTCAGAACTGAGGGTCAAGCCAGGAAAAACCTTGGCACTGGTAGGAGGTAACTTAAATCTCACCGGCGCAACTTTGAACGCGCCCCAAGGAAGGTTGGAATTGGGAAGTTTAAGTGGAGTCGGAATGGTCAGTTTAAATCCCATCTCCCAAGGTTATCAGTTAGGTTACGAGAGTGGACAAAGCTTTGCAGATATTCATCTCACCCAAAAATCGTTGCTGACTGTAGGAGCATTACCAAGTGTCGGGGCTTTGAATGCTGGTTCAGTACAGTTGCAAGGAAAGCACATTCAAATTAGTGATGGTTCAATTATTTTTTCCAAAAATCTGGGAAATGTCGCTGGGGGTGAAATTTTTTTACAGGCTTCAGAAGGGATTGAGATTGTTGGTACAACAGCCAATGCCAAAATTCGTAGTGGTATCCGCACTGAAGGATTGAATACTGGCACAGGTTCACACATTCATATCATCACTCCCCACTTAACACTCTCACAAGGCGCAGGAGTTAACAGCAATGCGTTTGGATCGGCTGCCAGTGGCGACATTCAGATTGATGCGGGGACAGTTGAGATATCTGGTTTTTCTGCCATCAACCCCACAGGCGTGACTTCTCTAACTACCTCTTCCCGAACAGCTAAATCAGCAGGTAATCTCTCCATTAACACTAATAATCTACTAGTTTCTAATGGCGCAGCCATCTCTTCAATAACATTTGCGAATGGTTCCACGGGGCAAGTAACCATTCGCAGTCAAAATACAACTGTCACGGGAGACAACCCAGCAGGACTCTATAGCAACATTAGTGCAATCACCTATGGTAAAGGCAATGCCCAAACCTTGACGTTAGATACGAACCGATTACAAATACTCAATGGAGGAGTGGTAGCAACTACGTCATTCTTGATTGGTCAAGCTGGAAATTTAAATATTAACGCGACGGAATCAATTTTGATTGATGGGTATAGTCAAGCTAACAATAGCAGTATTAACTCAGCCGTTCTGTTCCCTCAAGCATTAATTCAAAAGCTATTCAATTTGCCCAATGTTCTGTCAGCAAATGCCGGAACTGTGAATATAACCACCCCAACTTTGACGCTGACCAATGGCGGCGTAGTCAGTGTGACTAACCAAGGTACAGGTGATGGGGGCAATATCAAAATTGCTGCCAATAAAATTTTCTTAGACAGTCAAGGTAGCATTCAAGCTCAAACAGCATCGGGCGAGGGAGGCAATATGACCTTACAAATCAGCGATCTATTGTTGTTACGCCACAATAGCTTGATTAGTGCGACATCAGCGGGTACGGGTAATGGCGGCAATATTAGCATCCATGCTCCTGTGATGATTGGACTGGAAAACAGTGATATTGTTGCTAATGCGGTGAAAGGAAAAGGTGGGAATATTGATATCACTACTCAAGGGATTATTGGTCTAGAGTTTCGTAATACCCTGACTCCCCGCCAAGACCAAACAAACGATATTACTGCTAGTTCCCAGTTTAATGTCAATGGTACAGTGGAAATTCATAATGTTGGTGTTGACCCTAATTCTGGTTTAGTGACATTACCAGCGAATTTTACTGATTCATCTCAAAAAATAGCTAGTGGTTGTTCTAATAATACTGAAAGTAGTTTTGTCGCTACAGGAAGAGGTGGTGTACCCCAAAATCCCACACAGGAAATTAGGAGCGATCGCACTTGGGCTGATACTCGTAATATCTCTGCATTCCATAAAACTAGCACAGTCACAGCCCAAATCCCTAAATTACCTGAAGTTCTTGTCCAAGCTACATCTTGGCATCGTAATGCCCAAGGCAAAATCGAACTTGTCGCAGATGAATCTTCCACTCAGGGACAAAAAGCATTAACCTGTGCAGCAGTTCCCAAAACTTAACCTATGTTCTACCTCTTGTCTTAGCCAAGATTGCCAACCTTACCTAAACAGTCAGAACAAAAACCCGCTACAATTGGAATTCTGTAAAATTGGCAGATAAATTTTTACAAGGTTCATGAGTATTCAGAGGACTAACATTATGATTCAGATTGGCTCACTAGTACAGTCCTCGAATAATTCTTTGGGGATAGGTAAGGTTATTGAAATCTCTCAAGGCAATATTGTTGTTGAGTATTTCTGTTCCATAGGGCAACGCTTGCAAAAAACTGTACCTTTAGGGTCGTTGTCCCCAGTCCTCTTAAAACAACAGACTCGATGCTATTTCCAATTAAAAAACCAAAATCAATGGATAATTGGCAAAATTTTTGGTTGGGACGAAGACGCTCTCAAGTATCAAGTTGATTTGCCAGATAAAAAGTTTATAATTACGGCTGAAAAAGAAATTTACGTTCGTTGTAATTTAGCGGTCAAAGACGCTATTGAAACCTTAGCAATTAAAGGACATGAAACACCTTACTTGCATGATAGAAGGTTGGCCTTAGTTAAATGCTTAGTTAAACAGAGGGCTGTTAGTCATGGGATGACAGGACTAATTTCGTCCAATATTCATCTTTATCCTCACCAAGTACAAGTTATCCGACGTGTATTAGAAGATTCAGTTCAACGCTACATATTAGCCGATGAAGTAGGACTAGGAAAAACTATTGAAGCAGGTGTCATCCTCCGGCAATATTTATTGGATGAACCAGATAATATAGTCTTAGTACTGGTTCCAGGAAAATTAGTGCAACAATGGAAAGATGAATTAGAAAATAAATTTTATATTTCTCATTTTCCCAAAAGAGTAGTGGTAATGGCATCTGAAGATGTACATAAAATCAAACCACAAACCAAGATTGGATTACTAATTGTAGATGAAGCCCAGCATATTGCAGCAATGGCTAATTCTCAGGATAGAAAAATAAGTCAACAGTTTGAAATTTATAAAAATTTAGCTCATAAAAGTGAACACTTACTTTTGTTATCTGCTAGTCATATCCTGAAGAATGACCAAGATTTACTAGTAATGCTGCATTTACTAGAGCCAACAATTTATCAATTAAATAACTTACCAGATTTTCAGGTAAAAATCCACAACAGCCAAATCATCTCTCAAATCATTTCATCATTAAAGAATGACCAAGAAAGTTCGGGAATTGCAAATAATTTAGAGCAGCTACAGAAACTATTTTCTGATGATAAATATTTATTAAGTTTAGTAGGCAAATGGGAAAAATCTTTACCAGAAACCTTAACTAGCCAAGATAAAGTTCTCGATGAAATTTGTATTTACATCAGTGAAACATATCGACTACATCGGCGAATACTTTGTAATCGTCGTGCTGGGGTAGAAAATGCCATATTGAATCGTCATATTACACCTAAAGAAGAATACGATTTAGATGAGCGCTCATTTGATATCCATGAACTTATTGAAAAATGGCGTAATGCTGCTCCCAACGATGAACACTACCAACGGATTTTTCTATTGTTGTTTTTGGCTTCTGGTACTTGGTTAGGTATTTTAGAGCAAGTAATTGCAGCACGTCAAAGTGGGATTCGTCACCCAGCACTGATCAAAGAATTTGGTAATCATGATCTCAATCTGTTAACTCAAACTCAAAAATTTGAAGGTGAAGAAGAAATTCTCACATCTTTACGCCAAATTATTAGTCAACCCTCAGAAGATGGAGACCGGATTGAATTACTAAAAATTATTCTTCTCTACCGTTTATCAGAAATTTATGGGCTACAATCATTTCGTAATAATATTACTCAATTAGGCGAAAGAATCAAGCAGCGGATTAATAGACCTATTCCTGGTGATTCTTTACCAAAAATCTTGATATTTAGTGGGTTTGGGCAAAGTTGCCAAGAAATTGCTCGTTCTCTATCAATAACGTTTGGTGCAGAAAGTATTGCTATTCATCAATCAGAACAAGACTGGGGAGAAACTGAAAAAAATTTAACCCAGTTTCATAGTAATCCTAATTGCTTTATTTTAATTTGTGATGTTTCTGCACAAGAAGGTCATAACTTCCAATTTATTGATTGGGTAATTAATTTTGATATTCCTTGGATACCTTATCAGTTAGAACAAAGAATCTGTAGATTTAACCGGATTAGTAACTCTAAAAATATTGATTTTACTGTGCTAGTTGGTGCTGACTTAGAAGAAAGCCTTCATGCTGCTTGGTATCAAGTTTTAAGAGATGGATTTTTGATATTTACTGATTCAATAGCTAGTTTAGATGTTAGTCAACAATTATCAGAATTAGAAAAAACTTTGTTTCAATTAGGTGCTACTGGTTTATTAAACCAAATTGGATTAACTCAACAAGAAATTACTCAAGCACAATTAGAAATAAATTCAGAGGATGTTTGGAATGAAATCAACATTCAACAAGATGATCATACATATTTTCAAGAACTAGATAATTATGATAGTAATCATCCGGAAATTAAACGGGCTATTGAAGGCTGGATTGATGATGCATTAAAATTTAAATCGATTTATCACCCAGATTTAAAAGATGTGAAATACTATCAGGCAACCAAATATACTTTAGTGCCTGTAAATGAATTAAAAACTCGCTTTGCTAATAGTAACATCAGCCAATTTGGTACTTATAACCGCCATCTCGCCAACCAGAATCCTGGTATCAAACTTTTCCGCATTGGCGAAAAATTAGTAGAGACAATTTATAACTATATAAATTGGGATGATCGCGGTCAAGCTTTTGCTTTATGGCGACAAGATTTATCGTGGGATAGCAAGCCAGGTATGGAATGGTTTGGTTTTCAATGTAACTTTTTAGTTGAGTTTAATCTCGAAAAAATCCAGCAAATATTTACAGATTATCAACTTGATGATTCTCAATTCAATCTTTTCAAGCGTCGCGTTGATTCTCTGTTTCCACCTTTCATGGAGACCATCTTTATTGATGCTCGTGCAGAAAAACTCAGTGAGGTTCAAGATGAACCAACTTTAAATATATTACAGCGTCCCTATCAAAAAGATAAAAATTCTCATCGAGTGCAAGATTATAATCTAGCGAAAGAGCGTTTAGAGATTATTGACAATTTTATTCCTCCTAATAATTGGCAGAATGTTTGTTATCAAGTCTGTAATATGTCTCAGACATTACTGACTGAACGTCAAAATTATCTTGAATTATGTGAACACTATGCTCAAATTGCGGATCAGAAACTAGGTCATAGAGTAGAACAATTAAATTTGCGCTTGAATACAAAAACCTGGGATCATACTCTAGCTGAAGAACTGAAAATAGAAAGGGTTTTAAAGTCAGTTATTGTTAAAGGAATCCGTCAGCCACAGCTTCAACTTGAATCTGTGGGTTTTATTGTGATATCTGGCCGATCACTATCTGAGGATTTGTAGTTATTGAGCGATCGCTTAACTGAACAGTACCAGCATACAGCACAGCGAGGAGCTACTTTAAATTCTGCTTGTAAGTAGGGCTTGCTGACAATGCTGTATGTTGGCGTAAACCGTGCTTTGTGCTGATGCGCTAGGTCTAGAAATACTTTCGATGTCTGAGGATAAGACATTTTAAGTAATGTTAGGGTTGTATTTTGTAGTTACAAAACTTTATAACGGCTAATAACACTAATTTTAGATTGTAAACCTTGATTCATCAGCTTATTTTAGAAGTTGAAACCAAGAATATCTATCTTAATTTAGTCTGAATAATTATCTCTAAAAAGATAGATCCATCATTTTTATGAAATTGTCTTTACTTAGTTTATTGTCCAGCATCAGCCTGATTTTTTGTTTAACTATAACACCAAATGTCAGAGCAAATACTATCACTCACAAGCAGGATAAAGAAATATCTGCACAAGAAATAGCTGTAAAAAAAAATCGTATCTAGCTTAGGCTTAATTGGTCGCGCACAGCAACTTCAAATATTTGTGTAGGGAATAAATGGGTCTATAAATCTTTACCCAATAGTAAATGGTTGATTTCTCTAGACAAACAACCTATTTGGCTATCTCAAATTGAGCGATCACCTCTAATTTACACGGGAAAACTTTAAAACCCCTTACCCATCCTGCTCAGTTTCCTGCTAGTCAATTAGTCTTTCTGCTTGATGGTGACATAGCGATCGCCACCAAATCCGCCAGCCAAATAATTTAATATTCACTGGAGTTAGACAAAAGAGCATTCGGGGAATACTAAATAAGGGTATAAAGAGCGACTAGTTTATGAAAGTAATTTTGATGGATTTGGTGAATCGAATATTGCTGGGTTCTAAGCTCTGCTTGTTTTGGAATAGTTGCACTCATGCTCATGTCTCCAAGAATGGATATCACTTCATCATCTTGGACGGTAATGCGGCAATGAAAATCTATTTCATCACTATTAACCGTTTTTTGTTGCCCATAGCCAATATACAGTTCAGCAACATTTGATATCACTACATTAGTAACTACCTTATGAATTTCCAAATTATACAACGTCGTTGGCTGTACGTCAGTTTGAGTATTTTGAGCTTGTGTTTGGCAGTCACAATTACACCTACTCAAGCATCTTTACAAGTACCAACTCATTCTCTTTCTAGCCGTAATGTCAATATATCCAATACAGAATCAACTAATTGGCTAGAACAGGGACGAACCCTTTACCACTCAGGTAGCTTTACAGAAGCTGTGAAGATATGGCAAATGGCAGTCAAAAATTATCATAACCAAGGCGATCGCCCCAACGAAGCCTTAAGTTTGAGTTATCTGTCATTGGCACAACAAGAACTCAATCAATGGGAAGCAGCCAGACAATCTATTGAACAGAGTGTAAAGATTTTACAAACTACTAAACCCTCGGTTGATGCAATTATCTGGGCGCAAATACTGAATACCCAAGCAAATTTACAACTACGTACAGGCAAGACTGAAACCGCTCTAGAAATTTGGCAGCAAGCGCAAAAATATTATGAGCAAGCAGGCGATAAAATGGGCAGCTTAGGCTGTCAAATCAACCAAGCACAGGCCTTACAAAGTTTGGGATTTTACCGTCGCTCGAAACAACAATTGGAGGCGTTAGGGCAGAAGCTAGTAGCAATGCCAGATTCAGAAATCAAAGTTAGTGGGTTGCGATCGCTGGGTTTAGCTTTGCACGCCATCGGCGATCGCAACAGCCAGTCAGTATTAGAACAAAGTTTAGCCACAGCCAACCAAATTGCCGCTAAAACTCAGTTAAGTTCTATTCTTGCAAGTCTAGGGAAAGTTGCTTCTGATTTGCAAGACCCGGAAGCCGCATTAAATTACTTTGAAGATGCAGAAACATCTGCGACAAATCCCAATGAAGCTTTACAAGCGCGTTTAGCTCGGTTCAAATTATTGGTGGATTACAACAAACTAGAATACGCAATTCCCTTAGCACCACAATTACGGCAACAGTTAGCAGAATTGCCACCCAGTCATAGTTCCTTGGGTGCTGCAATCAATTTTGTTGCCACCTTAAATCGCTTGGAAAACCCAGAGCAAGTTTTACCTAGCCAAGAGTCAGCGCAACTGATGGCAGACACAGTTAAATCTGCCAAAAAAATTCAGGATGGCAGCGCCCAAGCCTATGCACTACATGAGTGGGCGCAACTCTACAGTCGGAAAAAACAGTGGACTGAGGCACAGGAACTAGCCAAGAAATCCCTGAGTATTGCTCGTGAAATCCAAGCGGATGATCTGATTGCTCAATCAGCGTGGCAAGTAGGAAAGTTGTATAAGCAACAAGGCAATCGTCTTGAAGCAATTACAGCTTATACAGAAGCAGTGAAATCATTAAAAGCATTGCGCGGCGATATGGTTGCTGTCAACCCCGATGTCCAATTTTCGTTCCGCGAAAGTGTTGAGCCTGTCTATCGGGAACTAGTGAGTTTACTGCTAGATGACCAACCTACTCAACCTGCGTTAACACAAGCGCGTGAATTGATTGAGTCACTGCAAATTGCCGAACTGGATAACTTTTTCCGCGAAGCTTGTTTAGATAAAGCACAGCAAATTGACAAAGTTGACCCCACAGCCACAGTTGTTTATCCAATTATTTTAAGCGATCGCTTAGGCGTAATTTTCTCTAAAGCTGGACAACCACTGCGTTACTACTCCACTCCTAAATCTCAAGCAGAAATTGATCAAACTTTAGGTAATTTTCTTGTTGCTCTTAACCCAGTTTCAGACTCAACAATTCGGGAAAAATTATCTCAACAGATTTATGACTGGCTGATTCGTCCAGCCGAAGCAGATCAAGCGTTCAAAGACACTAAAACACTGGTATTTGTCTTAGATGGGCGATTACGGAACATCCCAATGGCAGCCTTATATGACGGTAATCAATATCTGATTGAGAAGTATGCTGTGGCGCTCTCACCAGGATTACAACTGATGACAGCCCAGTCACTCCAGCAAAACCACATTGATGCGATTGTTGGTGGAATTAGCGAATCTCGTGCTGGTTTTAGTGCCTTGCCAGCTGTGGAATCGGAAGTGCGGCAAATTTCTCAGAAAGTTCCATCTTCGACATTACTCAACCGGCAATTCACAAGTCTTGCCCTCGCCGATCAAGTCAAATCTAGTAAGGCTAATGTTGTCCACCTCGCAACCCACGGGCAATTTAGCTCCCGTCTCGAAGATACCTTCTTACTTACGTGGGATGGGCAAGTGAATGTGAAGGAGCTATCCGAACTCCTCAAAAATCGTAGTGGTAATTCATCAAAGGCGATCGAATTATTAGTCCTGAGTGCCTGTGATACCGCCAGTGGCGATGATCGTGCTGTTCTGGGATTAGCTGGTTTAGCTGTCAAATCCGGCGCTCGTTCCACCATTGCCACACTCTGGCCAGTTAAAGATAAAGCTGCCCAAATGCTCATGACTCGCTTCTATGACCAACTACGACAGCCCAAAATCTCTAAAGCTGAGGCACTACGGCAAGCGCAAATTAACCTGATTCGTAAAACTGACTTCCATGACCCGTTCTTTTGGTCGGCCTTTGTCTTGGTAGGGAACTGGCTATAATTCCGTAATATTACTACTAATTTATAGGCTAAAAAAATACATTTTTTATGGATTTTTAACATAGATTCAGCTATAAATGCTAGTAGCCTTCCCCTAATTTAAATAGTGTTTAGACGTATTTGAGGAGTTGTTAACACAGTGTCGTTTAATGTATTTTCTATCACTGCTGAATGAGATGAGGTCAAAAATGAGGAAACATCAATATCTCGCTAGTATATTGAGCATCATTGCTCTAATTGCTAGTAGTACATGGGCTAGTGCCTACGCTGTAACATTCACCCCGCCGGTGAAAAATTCAGCGCCTAGACAAGCCACTGGTGGAGCTTCCCGTGGGAATCTCTTTACCCCAAATAAAAGTAATAGTGCGCCTAGACAAGCCACTGGCGGAGCTTCCCGTGGGAATCTCTTTACTCCCAAAAAAAATAACAGCGCTCCTCAACAAGCCACTGGCGGTGCTTCTCGTGGGAACCTCTTTACTCCAAAAAAAGATAACAGCGCTCCCCAACAGGCAAGTGGTGGTGCTTCCCGCGGGAACCTCTTTACCCCAAATAAAGGTAACAGCGCTCCCCAACAGGCAAGTGGCGGTGCTTCCCGTCTTGGGACTTACTACTTGAATCCTTCGACTGTAGCAGCAACTGGCCCCGCAGCACTGATTGCCCTTCTGCCCGAAAGCTTCTACGGGACAACTCTTTCTGAACGCCCCACCATTTTGGTTTACCTCCCTGCTTCTAATGCAGAAGAGGCGGTGTTTAGCATCAAAGATGAAACTGGTAATACAAAGTATCAGATGACCGTTTCTGTGGCGAATAAAGCTGGAGTCATCGCATTTAAATTACCAGCGGATGCACCTGCTTTAGCTGTGGGTAAAACCTATCAATGGTTCTTGGCGCTGAAAGTAGATGGAAAACTTAGCCCAAGTACACCTTACGTTGATGGTTGGATTGAGCGTATCCAGCCGACTGCTGAACTGTCAACAATCATGCAGCAGCAAGATACTCTCAAGCAGGCAGTTGCTTTGGGTAAAAACGGGGTGTGGTATGACTGCGTAGCGACAATGGCTATGCTGCATACTGCTCAACCCGAAAATGCAACGATTATCCAGCAATGGAAAGAACTTCTCGCCTCCGTTAGCTTAAAGGATATTGCCACAGCACCTTTAGTAGCATCAGCTAATTAAGGACTGTAGGGGCTAGGGAAAAGAAGAGTTTTTCTAATACCCAATGCCCCATCCAATAGTCAATTTCAGACAAGTATTAGTGGAGTCATGGCTGACGAATGCTAATCAATGTTATTTAAGCCCCTGGCGAAATTATGTGGCGTAAATTTCAAGGTTATATCCAACGCTCTCGTAGTGTTTTAATTATTACTCCCAGTGTCGCTCTCACATTTATTGTTGGGCAGTCATTGGGACTTTTTAATTTGCCGGAGTGGAAACTTCGTGATGAATGGGTACGACAAAGGTCGCAAAATACAATAGCTGATGAAATTGTCATTGTCACCATTGATGAAGGAGATATCCAAGCAGTTGGTAAATGGCCAATTCCCGACTGGTCACTAGCAAAATTACTCGAAAAGATCAGAGCGCAACAACCCCGTGCCATTGGCTTGGATATCTATCGAGATTTACCGGAAGGCAGAGGATATGAACAACTTGTCCAAGTCTTTCGTAACACTCCCAATTTAATTGGTGTAGAGAAAATTACTGGGGAACGTGTTAATCCGCCGCCGGAATTGCAAAAATTGGATCAAGTAGGATTAGCCGATTTGGTTTTGGATGGCGATCGCCATGTGCGTCGTGCCTTACTTACTTCAAGTGATGCCAAACAAGAGGGAAAAATTAAAGCGGGACTGGCAACTCTTGTCGCCCTTAAGTATTTAGAAACCGAAAAAATTAACTTAGAATCTGTTGACGAAAAACAACAGAAGTTTCGCTTAGGCAATCAAATCTATCTCCCACTCCAAAATCAAGAGGCGGGTTATTCTGATACCGATGTCGGTGGCTATCAAATTTTGCTCAACTGGCACGGTTCAGAAGCAGCATTTCGTACAGTGGCAATGCGGGATGTGTTAACAGGCAAAATTCCGGCAAACATGATGCGCGATCGCATGGTGTTTATTGGGTCAACTGCTGCCAGTACCAATGACTTCTTTAGCACACCTTTTAGTTCTTCTTTGATTTCTGCTCAAAAACCTACCCCAGGTGTTGCCATCCATGCCAATATCGCTTATCAACTAGTGCAAGGGGCAAGAACTGGGAAAGCCAACCTAAGCGGTGTTTCTGGGGTGGCTGTGTCCTTCTGGATTATTTTGTGGTCTTTAATGGGTTCTGGTGGTAGTTGGTATTTAGCTAATTTCAGTACCAAGCGAAAGATTCCCGGTGGGAAAATTTTGTGGGCAACAGTAGGCATTAGTGGCGCATTTGTCGGTGTTGGCTACGGGATGTTTTTACAAGGCGTTTTAATTCCCATAACACCTGCCTTAGCTGCATTCATCAGCAGCGTAATTGCCACAACTAATGCCTATAAACAGCAGAAGTTAGAAGAAGCAAATCGGCAACTAGAAATTGCCAACTCTCAACTCCTAGATTATTCTAAAACTCTGGAGTTCAAAGTTGAAGAGCGAACTCATGAACTGCTGGAAGCCAAACAAGCTGCTGATGCTGCTAATGAGGCTAAAAGCGAGTTTTTGGCCAATATGAGCCATGAGCTACGCACACCACTAAATGGCATTTTGGGTTTTGCTCAAGTGCTAGAACTATCGCCAAATTTGACCGATAAAAATCGGGAAGGAGTCAGTATTATTTATCAATGTGGGTCGCACTTACTCATGCTGATTAATGACATTCTGGATCTCTCGAAAATTGAAGCTCGTAAATTAGAATTGGTGACGACTAATGTACATTTGCCTACTTTCTTACATAGTGTCACCGAAATTTGCAGTATTCGAGCCGAGCAAAAAGGAATTGGATTTAACATCTTATTAGACAATTCCCTGGCAGTTGTCATTCAAGTAGATGAAAAGCGGCTACGACAAGTTTTAATCAACTTACTTGGCAACGCTATCAAATTCACAGACAATGGTAGCGTCACATTTAAAGTAGATGTGATTGAGCAAAAGTCTTCGCAAATTACTGATGAGACTTCAGAAATAACCTATCAGAAGGTTCGCTTTCAGATTGAAGATACAGGTGTTGGGATGTCAGCAGACCAACTGGAGAAAATATTTTTGGCTTTTGAGCAAGTAGGTGAAGCGGGAAGAAAATCTGAAGGTACAGGGTTGGGATTAGCCATCAGTCAAAGAATTGCCACCTTAATGGGTAGCCAAATTCAAGTGCAGAGTAGCTTGGGAGAAGGTAGTTTATTTTGGCTGGATTTAATAGTACCAGTACCAGTTTCTCATGACTGGAATACCGTAACCATTGCCGCCAGTGAACAGAAAATCATTGGTATTCGCGGTCATACGCCGCAAATTTTGATTGTCGATGATGATTGCAACCACCTTTCCTTGTTGAGTAGTCTGCTACAGAAAATTGGCTGTCGAACTTTAGAAGCAACTGACGGCAAACAAGGTTTACATCTGGCAACTGAACATCAACCGGATATGATTGTGTTGGATTTAGCTATGCCGAATATGGATGGCTTTGAGCTAATGGTGCAATTACAAGAAAATCCCCAGACTCATTTGATTCCGATTATTGTCTCTAGTGCTAGAGTGTTCGAGGAAAATCAGCAACGAAGTTTAGAGGCTGGTGCAACAGCATTTTTACCCAAACCCTTGCAAGTTGATGAACTATTAAATGCGCTGCGATCGCTACTCAATGTGGACTGGATCTATGCCCAATCTCAATCTCAGCAGTTACCTGTCAAGAATGAGTCAATAGATGATAATGGTGAATTGATTTTGCCATCTCAGGAGATTTTGCAACAACTATATCATCTCGCAATGATGGGAGACATTCCGGCGATCGAGGCAATTATCGCAGAGTTAATCAAGCAAGATAGTCAGTTCACTGCTTTTGCAAATACCTTGGGCAAACTTACTGTTAATTTCCAAACCACAAAAATCCGTAAGTTCCTGAAATCATTTGTCACCACGGAGTCACATCAATGATCACTGAAACTCTTTTGAACCCAATGCACATTTTATTGGTAGATGATAATCCCAATAATCTGAAGGTGCTATCTGAAGCTATTAAGGGATGTGGTTGGAAAGCACTTATGGCAACGGATGGTGAGTCGGCAATTGAACAAACAGAATATGCTCATCCCGATTTGATTCTCTTGGATGTAATGATGCCAGGTCTGGATGGATTTGAAACTTGCCGCAGGCTGAAAGCTAATAATATCACTCAAAATATTCCGGTCATTTTTATGACTGCCTTGTCTGATGCTACAGACAAAGTTAAAGGACTAGAAATGGGTGCAGTTGACTATATTACTAAACCTTTTCAACAGGAAGAAGTTATTGCTCGACTCAAGTTACACCTAAAAATCTCTCATCTGACGCGAACATTAGAACAAAGAGTGCAAGAACGCACCGCAGAATTAACTTATTCTATACAACAGTTACAACAAACTCAATTACAACTAATCCAGAGTGAGAAAATGTCGACTCTGGGGCAACTTGTTGCAGGTATAGGTCATGAGATTAATAACCCGATTGGTTTTATTAGTGGAAACTGCTCTTATATTGAGCAATATGTAAATGATCTTTTTCGTTTAGTGAATCTGCAACAGCACAAGTTACCAGAGGCAGATCCCGAACTGGAAGAACTGATAGAAGAAATTGACTTAGAGTATCTAGCTGAGGATCTACCAAAACTTCTGTTATCAATGCACCAGGGAATTAATCGGCTCAAAGACATCAGCCTTTCTTTGAGAACCTTTGCTCGATCCGATATTTCTTCTAAGATCAAGTTTCAAATTCACGAAGGTATTGATAGTACCTTAATGTTATTGAAACATCGGCTTAAAGATCAAGGCGATCGTCCGAAAATCGAAGTTATCACACAATACAGTGAGTTACCTCCAATTACTTGCTATCCCGGACAACTGAATCAAGTATTTATGAATATTATTGCTAATGCTATTGATGCCTTTGATGACCTGCATCAAAACTGCTCTCATCAGGAGATAGCCGCTTGCTATTATGCTGTCACAATTACTACATCAGTTGATCATGAGCAAAAAACTGTGACAATTTGCATCGAAGATAATGCTTTGGGTATGCCTCCTGAAGTGCAATCTAGAATTTTTGAGCCATCTTTTACAACTAAGCCTGTAGGTAAGGGAACTGGCTTAGGATTAGCTATTTGCAACCAAATCATTGTTGATAAACATCATGGACATATCAACTGTTCATCAATCACTGGCAAAGGAACGAAGTTTGTGATTACTCTGCCAATTTAGCTTTAAATATAATAAATGGCGTTGCTGATTGGGGTATGAATTTAAGAACATAGAGGAAGAGAATGATACTTCAAGTAATGAAGTAATAATCTAATAAAGTATTTCAGCATTTCTACGGATTTAGAATAACACAACGTTTTTCGATGCATTCATGCTAAATAATGACGTAAACGAGTGTTTTCACCTTCTACTCTAGTCATGTAAATCTTACTCACAAGCTGATCACCAGGGTCAATAAACTGAGGATAAACCTTCCATCCATCAGTGACATAAAAATAGCAATGCCAACAGCAAACTATTATATCCCATAAAGGTTTGAAGGTTTCTGCACTATGATCACCCAATACCCAAGCCAGAATACCTTAGAACTCTTGCAAAAATGTTTTGTGGTAAAATTAGAGGCTTGGCAATTTGCGATTAGGACTTTGAGGAGCCGTGAAAATAGAGAAAGCCAAACAGCTTACTGCAAAAAAATTTAAGCGAATGACTGGAGTAAGCCGTAAAACTTTTGAATTAATGGTTGATGTAGTTAAAGCTGATGCTCAAAACAAAAAGAAGCCTGGTCGCAGTCCTAAATTAGTTATTGAAGACCAAGTTTTAATGGTCATTCAATATTGGAG
>NZ_JADEWI010000049.1 GCF_015207705.1 Nostoc sp. LEGE 06077 | reverse complement strand
TGTTGGGTGAGCGTCTCGACGTAAATGTTTCAGGATTTGTAATTCCACATCCATTGCCCTGCTTACCTTCCAGAGTTTTTTCTTTTAATCCTTTTATTTAGAATACTCGGAAAGTGACAGAAGAGGGTTAATGTCGCCAGCTGTAGCAGCAAGGATGGCGGCGACGTTTGACCGCCTTTCTGGGGGAAGGTTGCTGATTAATGTCGTGACTGGTGGTGATCCAGTGGAGTCAGCCGGAGATGGCTTGCATTTGAGTCATGACGAGCGTTATGAATTAACAGATGAATTTTTGACGGTATGGCGATCGCTAGTTAGGGGTGAAATAGCTAACTTTCAAGGCGATTACTTAGATATTAAACAAGGCAAAATCCTCTTTCCGCCTGTACAGCAACCCTATCCACCGTTGTGGTTTGGTGGTTCCTCTGGGATTGCCCAAAAAATTGCCGCCAAGCACGTAGATGTGTATTTAACCTGGGGTGAACCACCCGCGCAAGTCGCCGAGAAAATTGCCGCAGTTCGCCGACTGGCAGAATTAGAAGGTAGAACTCTGCGGTTTGGCATTCGTCTTCATGTAATTGTGCGCGAAACCGAAAGCGAAGCTTGGGATGCAGCTGATAAATTAATTCGCTATGTAGATGATGAAGCGATCGCCAAAGCCCAAAAAGTTTACGCCAGAATGGATTCTGAAGGGCAACGTCGTATGAGTCAGTTACATAAAGGTAGCCGGGAAACACTAGAAATTAGTCCAAATTTGTGGGCTGGTGTGGGTTTAGTCCGCGGTGGCGCAGGTACAGCCTTAGTAGGTGATCCTGATACAGTAGCCGCCAGAATGTTGGAATATGCAGACTTAGGTATTGAAACTTTCATTCTTTCCGGCTATCCCCATTTAGAAGAAGCTTATCGTGTTGCTGAGTTACTATTTCCCCGATTACCTTTAGAGAATTTGCCCACAGTCGAGACACAACAAATCTTGAGTCCCTTTGGGGAAATTGTTGCTAATGAAGAATTCCTGAAACAGCAGTCTCAGCAAAAAACTGCCTCTATATCCTCATAAATCAAGGAATAGAAGGTTAGCTGACGCAGACCAAAACTACAAAATCACAGTGAATTACTTAACCAATTAGGAGTTTAATTACATGACTCGAATTTTAGCGATCGCCGGTAGCCCTTCCCATCCTTCCAGAACCTACGGAATTTTGGAATACACAGCCAAACTATTAGAAAAGGAAGGCTTACATATAGATATTATTTCCGTGCGAGATTTACCTGCGGAAGATTTAGTGTTTGGCAAATATGACAGCCCCGCCTTAGAACACCCCAAAGCTTTATTAGCCCAAGCCGATGGTGTAATTATTGCCACCCCAATCTACAAGGCTGCTTACACAGGCATACTCAAAGCCTTTTTAGACTTATTACCACAAAAATCATTGACAGGAAAAGTCGTATTACCTCTGGCGACTGGTGGCACAATTGCACATTTATTAGCTATTGAATATGCCCTCAAACCCATCTTGGGAGAGTTAGGCGCACGGCATATTCTCGCCACAGTGTATGCAGTAGATAAACAAATTCAACGGCAAGCTGATGATAGCGTCCAGCTAGATGAAGAACTCGAACAAAGGCTAAAAGATGTTCTGCAAGAATTCGTCAAAGCTGTGAAATTTTCTGCTATTGAATCTCCACAACTAGCACACGCTAACTAAACCACAAGTTTATACCTCCGCTTACTTGCTACAGATGGGTAAATTTTATCCATCTGTTTACTTTTGGCAACAAATATCTTGCTTATTTTTCCGACAGCATCCCATAAATTTCTCGTTTTCTCCATGAAGATGCACTTAATTTTTTTACGAACCGCCAAGAACGCCAAAAGCGCCAAGGAAGACGAAAGTAATTATTTAGTGCAAGCTTACAGAGATTTGGTATAACGGCGAATGAATGAGGCAAAAATTATTGTTTTTCAACATTCGGGCAAAAAGTCTACGAGGCTGTTTGAAATAATAAGATGCCAAAGTTAACCTTGACATCTTTTAGCCTAATAGTTGTTATTTACCTATTATCTTTTTAATTATTTCTGAGATTTTTTCCCAATACTTTCTGAAGAATTTTGCGCTTGTTCCTCTTTTAGATTCTTTTCATAAGCCTTTTCTAAAGTATTTAAACTTTTTGAATCTTTAATTGCTTGCTCATAAGCTTCTTGGCGCTCTTCTTCTTGAATACCCACCCCTGGATCATATTCATAGGCACGGTTAATTTTTTCTTCAGGTTTAGGCTTATACTCAGGAGGTATTAGCTTTGTTTCTTCTAGTGTAGTTGCATAGCTAGGCTGTTGAATACCTATGAATCCACTTGATATACCGATAAAAATCAAAGAACCAAAAATTACGATACTTGCGCTTAATACCTGCTTTAAAGATAAGAAAAGTTTTTGCATTTTATCCTCGTGTGATTATGATATTAGCTGTCTTGTGATTGATTGCTCAAATCAACCACATCTTCAAGACTCAGAGGCATCCTAAAATTTTGATTATATTTTGACTTCTATCTAGAGATACATTAATTATAAAAGTCACCCTTTATTATTTTGGGTTTGATTACTGGCAACTTAAATTACAGTATTAAACTCATAATTAGAAATAATATAAAAATATGAAAAATGGAACTATACAACTAAATTTGTATAACTTATTCTTAACTCCTATTCTTACTTTCGGGATAAATTTCCTGGTTAAAGATTTCATACCCTAAAAGGGTAAAATCCAGGCTGACATCATGGGAAGCTTTACTATTGGCGACTATTTAGTACATCGTCTAGCACAGATTGGCATCAAGCATATATTTGGGGTGGCGGGAGACTACAATATGGAGTTTCTCGACTCAATTGTTAAGCACGATCGCATTGAGTTAATTTCTACTTGTAACGAACTCAACGCCTCCTATGCTGCTGATGGCTATGGTCGAATTAATGGTGTTGCAGCATTGGTAACTACCTTTGGTGTTGGTGAACTCAGCGCTATCAATGGTGTAGCTGGTGCTTACGCTGAACACGTTCCAGTTATAGCCATTACGGGTTCTCCGTCCACGAAAATTCAAGCATCTGGCTCACTGGTTCATCATACCCTTGGTACTGGTGATTTCTCTTTGTTTGCCCGAATGTATGAACAGGTAACGGCCGTGCAAGCATATTTAACTACAGAAAATGCCACAACTGAAATTGACAGAGTTTTGGGTATCTGTCTTTTGAAGATGTTACCTGTTTATATTTCTATCCCGATGGATGTGGCTCAATATGAAGTGAATGCACCATCTGATTCCTTTATACCTCCAGTAGTTGAGAGCGATCGCACTACTTTAGCTGAAACAATTGATATCTGCGTCAGCATATTGGAAAAGGCTTCTCAACCCGTAATTTTGGCTGATATTGGTGTAGCTCGTTATCACTTGCAAGCCCAATTGCGAGAACTACTCAAAGTTACTGGATACCCTTATGCCACGATGAATATGGGAAAAGGACTGCTAGAAGAAACACACCCCCAATTTATCGGCATATATAATGGTGCAGCCAGTGAAGAATCTGTCAGACAAAGAATTGAACAGGCCGATTGTGTTTTGAGTATTGGTGCTTTGATGACTGATTTCAACACAGGTAAGTTTTCTGCCAAACTTGATCCTGAACGCACAATTGAAGTGCATGGACAATATGTCAAAGTTAAAAATGCTTTATACGAAAATGTAGCTATGGCAGATGTGCTTTCTGCTTTATGCCAACGCTTACAGCACCGCGATGCTCAAACGCTAAATTTCAAGTCAGCAACAGAGAATTTAGATGCTGGTTTTACAGATACTTTCACAGCTAAAGAGTCTGCACCAATTACACAACGGCGTTTTTGGCATAGATTTGCTCAGTTTCTCCAAGAAGATGACATAATTGTTGCCGAAACTGGAACTTGTTTATTTGGCGCTGCCATAGTTCCTTTACCCAAAGGAGCAACCTTTATTGGACAAGTACTTTGGGGTTCCATTGGCTACTCTGTTGGTGCATTACTTGGTTGTGCGATCGCATCTCCACAACGCCGTTCTATCCTACTGGTTGGTGATGGGTCTTTTCAAATGACTGCACAAGAACTTTCCACTACATTACGCTATGGTCTTAAACCCATTATTTTGCTGATTAACAACGATGGATATACGATAGAACGTGATATTCACGGTGAACGAATGCCTTATAACGACATTCAACCTTGGAAATATTATCAGCTTCCTGAAGTTTTCGCTGGTAATAGCTGGGGAATTAAAGTTAGTACTGAATCGCAGTTAGAGACAGCATTCCAAACAGCCGAGCAAAACCACGAGCAACTTGCTTTTATTGAGGTTGTTATGGATAGAATGGACAACCCAAAAAATCTCTTGAAGATGTTGCAGCAATAAAGCAGGCTATTGACAACAAAATAAATCATCTATCTAAAGTAGGAGATTTTACAAAATATAAACATTGATGCGATCGCTCAAATGATATGCTTAAATAGAAGTAATGAATAATACAGGTAGACGAAATATTACTGAGAGCGATCGCTCATCCTTTTTTAGATACAGCCTGACTGTTAAATAAATACCAACGCCAAGGCAAGTCTACTCCTTTGGTTAAACCAATCCGGGTAGTCTGAATTAAAGTGAGATTTCCTTGTTCTAACTGTTGTTGAAATTCAGGATGACGGTGTTCTAACCATAGCGGTTGACCAAACTGTAGCAGTGTTGCATTCAATGTCAAATCAATTTTCAATGCGCGGCAAAGTTTCCCCGGCCCAGCCGCAATGCGATGCGGTTTCAATTTTGCTTTATGGTCAACCCAGATAGGTACTTGCTCTAACTCCAAAGCGCGGAGAAGCACTGCACTAGCAACTCCATCTTGGTCAGTGACAACGTTGAAGCAGTGGTACATCCCATAAATTAAGTACACATAAGCTTTACCAGCAGCGCCAAACATCACTTGATTGCGAGTAGTCCGGCCACTATAAGCGTGCATTGCCGGATCATCAGGTGCATAAGCCTCTGTCTCGACAATCATTCCCCGCAAGATAGTACCGTCTGGCATTTGCCGTACTAGAGTACAGCCGATAAGTTCAGGTGCCAATACAGTTGAGGGACGACTCAGCCAAGTTGCATCAATCCCAGCCCTCATACTCTTTCACCACAAAAGTGCTGATCATTCACAAGTAAATTTTACTCAACACTCAACACTTTAAGTATGAATACTTTGCTCAATTGGCACTTCAATGCGAAATTCTGTACCTTGACCGGGTTGTGAATTGCATTTAAAACTACCGCCATGCTTTTCTACCACAATCTGGTAACTAATGGATAGACCTAAACCCGTACCTTTCCCCACTGGTTTAGTCGTAAAAAATGGGTCGAAGACACGGTTTTTCACAGCATCCGGGATGCCTACTCCATTATCATTGATGTAAATCACCACGCTAGGTATATTTTTATTCATCTCACCAACAATTGTGCGAATGGTAATTTGATGTTGATGAGTTGCTGATTCTGGCTGATATTCTAAAGCGTCGATCGCATTGCTCAACACATTCATAAATACTTGGTTGAGTTGTCCTGCATAGCATTCTACTAATGGCAAATCACCATATTCTTTGATGACTTGAATATCAGTACTATCTGATTTCAATTTCAGGCGGTGCTGTAAAATTAATAGCGTACTGTCCAGACCTTCGTGAATATTCACTACCTTCATTTCTGCTTCATCAAGGCGGGAGAAATTACGTAAGGACATGACAATTTGCCGGATACGTTCCACACCAACGCTCATAGAAGAGAGAGTTTTCGGCAAATCTTCCGAGAGAAATTCTAAATCAATATCTTCCAAGCGATCGCAAATTTCTAAACTGGGCTTGGGATATTGTTTCTGATACAGATGTAATATCCCCAATAAATCATCAGCATACTCCCGGACATGAGATAAATTGCCATAGATAAAATTCACGGGATTGTTGATTTCATGGGCGACACCAGCTACTAACTGACCCAAGGAAGACATTTTTTCGTTCTGGATAAGTTGGGTTTGGGTTGTTTGTAATTCATGTAACGCCTCAGCCAACTGTTGGGCTTGTTGTTTGGTTTGGGATAGTAAATCAGCTTGTTCTAGTGCTACAGAAAGTTGCGCTGCTACTTGAGTTGCAAATTGAATTTCCGAAGCTTGCCATTCACGCGGTTGGTCGCACTGATGAATGCACAATAAACCCCAAAGTTCATTTCCTTTAGCGAGGGGAACTACCAAATTTGCTTGTATTTGCAGCTTCTCCAGCATATTCAAGTAACAAGGGTTGTGTCCAGAATTGTGAACATCTGTAATTACATGCACCCTTCCCAGACGATGTAAAGCTACATATTTTTGCTTAAAGCAAGTGTCTTGAATTTTTAAAGCGATCGTCGAGATAAACCCAGGTAAAATATCTTCGGCAACTACTTCACCTTCATCTAGTTGGGAATTGGTATCAAAGCGATAAACTACAACGCGGTCAGCATTCAAGGTACGCCGAACTTCATGCGCTGTGGCTGTAAAAATTGTCTCTAAGTCCAGAGATTCTCGTAATTTAGCAACTACTTCAAACAATATCTGTCGTTGTTCGGCTGCTTTTCGCAAATCAGCAGCTTGTTGCTGAGTTTGTATAAGTAACTGAGCTTGTTGGAGTGCTATGCCTAATTGAGCCGCAATTTGGCTGAGAAAGTTCACTTCTGAAGGTTTCCAGTCGCGGGGGCCAGAATGTTGGTAGGTGCAAAGTAAACCCCAGAGTTTTTGCCCAACAAAAATAGGCGCTAAGACAAAAGCATGAATTTGATAATGTTCTAGATTATCTATGTGGCACTGAGTAAAGCCCATTTTGTAGATATCATCGACGGCAAATGTTTCGTTGTAACGGTACCGTCCTCCCTCGGTTTTTTGCAGGTAGGTGTCATTCCAAACCGTGTTTACCCGAATTTTGGCTTCATTTGTCCAATTGGGACTAGCAGCCTCAAAATCTCCGACAAATTCCCCACCCCATTCTTCTGTAAATCGATAAACCGAAACGCGATCGGCTTTGACTAATTGACAGACTTCTTTGGTGGTGATTTGAAAAATTGTGTCGGTATTTAAAGACTCACGAATTTTGCCAATTACACCAAACACAGCTTGTTGCTGTTCATGGGTGCGTTGCAGTTCAACTGTCCGCCTTTTGACTTGATGTTCTAAATTGTGATTAAAGCCTTGGACTTGTTGATAAAGTTCATATTGTTGAATTGCTGAAGCAAAATGTTTGGCGATTTCTCTAGCTAATTCAATTTCTGCGGCTGTCCATTGTTGAGCTTGGGCTGTTTTTGATTCTTTCCAGATATCAAATGACAGACGGGGATAAAGCTGGCGGCGATCGCGGTCAATTTGACCAGCCCACAAGGTTTCTGTGTCTATTTCATTCCGAAAAATACTCAAGTAGCCAACTAACTGCTGACGATAATAGAGGGGAATCATTAGCAGGCTGCGAATTTTGGTTGGTTGAAAAGCCAATTGCAAAGTTCGCAAATTGGCGGTTTGATAAATATCGTTAATTGCCCAAACGTCGTATTCACCAGACTGATAATGTTGTTGCCAGACGCTATATTGCTCCATCAATGGATAGATCGTATCTTCGGGAATTTCTGGCTGTTGTCCACAGGTGTAGACCTGAATGCAATCACTACCTGGAATTAAACATTCGTTGAGACTCTTAATTTTGCCATTGGAGAGTTGAAAAGCCTCGTTTCTGATGCAGAGTCTACCACCAGAACCTTTAAAGGCTGCCACAGCTTCTTCTAATGCTGGTTGTAAAACAATGGTAGGAAGTGAATGTAGCAGGGTAGCAATGCGATTAATTACACTTTCCCGTTCTGCTTTGGCGCGGGCTTGTGTGAGTAGATTACTTTGAGCGATCGCCACTGATAATTGATCTACTACCATTTGCATCGCTGCTAATTCATATTCTGAAATAGAATGCCCTTGGGAATGGTGAGATACTAACAACCCCCAAAGTTGTTCTTGATGGAAAATTGGCGCTACTACACAAGATTTGACACCCATCGCCGTTAAATATTCCGCATGGCAAGGATCTACGGGGCGGTAACGGATATCTTCTGGTTTCAGTTCGCCTGTTTCTAAAGAAATTACGGGACTGTGGCCAATCTGTTGCATTTCCACATTCACCACAGAACGTACCCTCGACTTCATAAACAGTTCACGGGCGTGGGGCGGAATATCATCGGCGGGAAAATTTAGTCCTAATAGTGAAGGTAAACGCTGTTCATAAATTGACTCACCAACAACTTGACCACTACCATCAGCATGAAATTGATAAATCATTACTCTGTCAGTACCGAGTAAGTAGCGCACTTCTGCTGTTGTTGTTGCAATAATTTCTTCTAACTCTAATGTTTGACGAATACGATTTGTAATCCGGCGTAGGAGACTCTCTTGATCAGGTCTTGTCCGCAAGTTTAGATCAGCTATTTGAGACATTGTTTTTAAATTTTAAAAAAATCAGAAATTAAATAACGAGTCATCCATAAATCTAAAATCATTGTGAGTTTTCTAGAATCTATTTGTCTACAGTAAAACCACGGTCAAAATACAGTAAATACTCTGAGGTTTTTGTTACAGGTTTTTACATTATTTTTTTTATAAAAAAGTTTTCATCTATTTATATATTTTTGATGAATTTTTGTTTGTTAACAAGTTTAAAAAGCAGCTATTTATATTTTTATAAAAAAAGTAGAGACCAGAAAAATCTGATGTCTCCACTGTTGAGGTTTAATTTCTATTTGAGCCTTTTTACCTAGAAAATTAAACTCTGGTATTATTGGCAAAACGAATTCTTAAATAGTCTTCTTCCATCTTGGCACCAGCAGGTTGTAGTGCTGCCAAAGCTTGGGGCAGAACAAGATTACGGCGATGGTTGCCAATTGTGATGTTTAATTCATCACCTACTTTACTGAGTTGAATTTGGTGTTTGGGAATACCTGGTAAATACAGTTCTAAACTATATTCGTTTTGTTCTTGTATCACTCTAACTGTTGTTTCTTTGTAATAAACTTGACTAGGGTCTTCGTCTTTGTAAAGAATATCCTTGAGTCTTTCTAGTGCAGGCAAGCCACACATTTCTTCTGAAAAAAGCGGCACTTCTTTCACAGGTAGAGGATGGAAATTTTCGTGAATTTCGTGACGATATTGTTCTTGATTTTGTTTCCAACGCTGGAAGAATGGATCTTCTACCTCTGGGGGAATAATCCGATTAGCAACTACTAAATCTGTGGCTACATTGTACAAGCTTAAGTAAGCATGAGCGCGTAGCGATTCTTTAATCACCATCTTCTCTGGATTAGTGACAAGACGCACAGAAGTTTGGGTATTATCTGTTAATACTTTTTCCAGGGCTTCTATTTGTTCATAAAACTCGTAAGGTGCATCCATTACCTCTTTATCTGGTAGAGAAAAACCGACAATGGGTTTAAAAAATGGTTCCACTAAAGGACGCAGTGCTACCGAGATATTTTGAAACGGTTTGTAGAAGCGGCGCATATACCAGCCACCAACTTCTGGTAAACTCAACAAACGCAAAGCTGTGCCAGTGGGGGCTGAGTCAATGATTAAAACATCAAAATCGCCTTCATCGTAGTGGCGTTTCATTCTTACCAAGCTGAAAATTTCATCCATACCCGGTAATATGGCTAATTCTTCCGCCTGGACTCCTTCTAAACCTCGCGCCTGTAAAACTTGGGTAATGTAGCGCTTCACAGCACCCCAGTTACCTTCTAGTTCTTGTAGTGCATCCAGTTCAGCGCCCCACAAATTTGGGCGAATTTGTTTGGGTGCATGACCCAGGTCTAAATCAAAACTATCAGCTAGGGAGTGGGCGGGGTCTGTACTCAAAACTAGTGTGCGGTAGCCGAGTTCTGCACAACGAAGTCCGGTAGCAGCAGCAACAGAGGTTTTACCCACACCGCCTTTGCCTGTCATCAAAATTACGCGCATTATCTCGAATTGGTAAGGTTTTTAGCTTGTGAGTCCTCTAAAATGCTTAATTAATGCTCAAAGAGGCAATCATTAGTTTTTAGCGAGATATTAAGTATGAATTTTATAGCAGCAGACAGAAGTCAGGAGGCACGAGACTGGAGTATGAATATTCCTGGTATTCATGCTGAAAAATATCCTAATTTATCTGAGCTACTAGCTATATGTTCAATATCTCTGCTAAAAAAATACTCATCTTTTATTATTACGTAATTTTCTAACTCACAAGTTGCCCGCAGTCTTTACCTCATCAATCCTATCTCGTATAAACCTTGGCGCAGTCTTTTGGCTTCTTCGAGATTCTGCTGCTGTTCGTGTAGCAAAATCGCATTTTTAAAAGCTGTCATACTAGCTTGGAGATTGCCAACTTTTAGCTGCACTACACCTAAATTCTGATATGCTTCGGCGTAGTAAGGATTCAAGCGGATGGCTTTTTGATAACAAGCGATCGCATCAGTAAACAAATTCAAAGCTTTTAATGTCATCCCCAGGTTGTAATGTCCGGTAGCAAAATCTGGGTCAATCTTTAAAGCTGTTTCGTAAGCTTTTTTGGCGCTGTTTAAATCTCCTGCATCTTTGAGTAAGTTACCTAAATTGTTATATGCTCCCAATTTGAGGATATGATAAATCGGCAATTTAATGGCAGCTTGATAGTGTTCTAGGGCTTGTTGGGGCTTTTTTAAATGATTATAAGCAATGCCTAAATGATAGTGCAGTTCATATAAGATTTCGTAGTTTTCTTCTGATTGATTTACCGCCATACAAGCTAAATTTGTTTTCTCCATCGACTGACCCATTGCTTGGTTGAGTCCACGTTGCAATAACTCAATACCTTGAGAGACTTTGCCAGTTTCAACGTATAGCGCCCCTAATTTACTGCAAACATAAGGATCATTGGGATGGGTGGAGAGAAACTCTAACATTGCGGCTTGCGCTTTGACCGATTTATTATTTTGGGCGATCGCTCTTTTTTGATATCCTGTATGCAGAATCGCTACACCCTGCAAATAACCCACTTGCCAATGAGGTTCTTTTTTGATAATTGCCGCTACACTGTCATCCACTAAGGCATGATAAGGCCGTTCAAAGCGAATTTCTGGATGATTGCGAAACAACCGCGAAACTAAAGAATAGGGAGATTGAATTGCCCCAACTTCTTGGCGAATCAGGTTAATTAAGATATATTCATCACTTTCGATTGCTGCCTGCATCTGTGGCACAATGCTGGGTGTAAGAATTTCATCCGCATCTAAAACCAGCACCCAATCACCCGTAACATATTTTAAAGCTGCATTGCGGGCAGTACTAAAGTTATTCGACCATTGAAAATGATGCACTTTTGCACCAAATTGTTTAGCGACTTCGGGAGTGCGATCGCTAGAGCCTGTATCTAACACTACCATTTCATCAACAAAACTTTTCACACTATTTAGGCATTTCGGTAGCGTAGTTTCTTCGTTTTTCACAATCATGCACAGACTAATACTCATAAGCAAACTTCAACTTATTTATTTCAATTTATTAAGCATAGGAGATGCACTTTCAAAAATTCCGACACAATTTAGCAATTCTCAATGAGTTACCCACATATCTACTCCCTGTCTCTACGAGTAGTTTATAAATCCAACAGGATAGCTATATGTCAACTCTACTGGCTGCTAGTCAGCACTTAGCACTTTATTATGTGCAAAAATCAAGATTAACAAATCAGTGAGTGAGTTATTCTCAAAGAGAGGGGAAACTTCATGCTGGGTCAAACGGTCGGAGGACGCTACCAAATTCTGACTCAATTGGGGCGAGGAGGATTTGGCACGACTTTTGTAGCTCAAGATATGCAACGACCGGGAAATCCCCAGTGTGTTGTCAAGCAATTTAAACCACTTGCTAATGATCCCTACACCTTAAATGCCGCTAAACGCTTTTTTGATTTAGAAGCAGATATTTTAGAAATGTTAGGGAAACATGACCAAATTCCGCAATTATTGGCGCACTTTGCTGAAAATGAAGAATTCTTTTTAGTGCAAGAATTTATTCCCGGTCATGATCTCAAACAAGAACTCCCGCCTTACAGTGATAAATTAACTGAGTCTGCTGTTATTCAACTGTTAAAAGATATACTGCTTGTTTTAGCATTTGTACATCAAAATCATGTTATCCATCGTGACATTAAACCTGAAAATATTCGCCGCCGAGAATCAGATGGCAAAATAGTTTTAATTGACTTTGGGGCAGTGAAACAAATTAGTACCCAAATGACTAACACCTCTGGGCAAACAAGTTTTACTGTTGCTATTGGTACTCCTGGTTATATGCCCAGTGAACAAGCTAATAGTAATCCCCATTTAAGTAGTGATATCTATGCAGTGGGTATCATTGCTATTCTGGCTTTAACAGGTATAAATCCGGCAGGTGGTAGTCATTCATTACCTAAAAACCCAGCTACAGGCGAAATTGATTGGCGTGACAAAGTAAAAGTTAGCCCAAAGTTTGCCAGTATTTTAGATAAAATGGTGCGCTATGATTTTCGTCAGCGTTACCCTACAGCCGAGTCAGTCTTGCAAGCATTAGAAATGCTAGACAAAGCACCATTAACTAAATTACAACAATCTTTGCCCAAAAGATTGTTTATGGGTTTGGGAATTACAGTCACAGCAGTTGCAGTCGGGTTAATAATTTTATCTCAACTGACAATTAACAAAACTAACTTTTTAAACTACGCTGCTCAGGGAATAAAAATTAACTATCCTGATAACTGGGCGGTACAAGCAACACCCAATGCTGTGACTCAAGATATAGTGACATTTTTATCACCTAAGCAAAATGATGCTGACCAATTTCAAGAACTTTTGACTATTAGAGTAGAACCACTTTCTAGTACTTTAGATGAGTCGAAAGATTTATTTATTCGGGAAATTCAAAATACTGTAGATGATGTTCAAATAGAAAGTTCTAGTGAAACAACACTAGCAAATAAACGGGCAAATCAGCTAGTGTTTTCCGGGAAGAGTGATGGTGGTCGGTTAAAAAGCCTGCAAGTTTGGACTTTGCAAAATGATAATGCATATATCATTACTTATACGGCAAACGTTGAAGACTATCATAAATTTTTACCAGTAGTGGAAAAAATGATTCAATCTTTTGCCATTGAATAAAGCCTAAAATTGTTAATTTCTCAAAAACCAAATCCCCGACTTCTTGATTAAGTCGGGGATCTAAAGCTGACTAATTTTCACAAATCAATATTTAGTTGGAGATTGTTTTAAAACTGTGTAACTGTCAAACTGACACCACCAGAATCTAGACGAGGAACTTTTAAGTAATCTACTGGTTCGCCGTTACGCTGATTCGGTTGGCTATTATTTGGTTTTTCGCATTCCTTAATTGCTGCTTCAGGATCATTAAGAATTTCTAAAGGTTTGATATTTTTACATCCTTTTTCTTCGTGGACTCGGCCGATAGAGTTAGCAACTTGTCTTAAGGTATGAGCGCGATCGCTGTCGTTAACTGCGCTACTGTTGATTGTAATTGGTTCAGTAATTAGGGTAGCAGCTTCGTTGCGTTCAATAGTTAATGGAGTGAGTTCGGCTGTTTGAGCTTGGACAGGACGAGCAAGGGCGATCGCACTGACAACCACAGCTAAAATTATAAATGGGCGTTTCATACTTTACCCCCTGAATGAAGTTATATGTGATACCTACAAGTGCAATTCCATGTTATCCGCAACCAACTCAAATGTAATCTCCTATAAAGCTTACTATGTTCCATTAGAGAAACTGGCACAGATAGCTAAAGATGTAAGTATTTTTTCTGAGATATACAATTAAACTCGCAAATATTTTTTCTTTACTTTATTAAGTATACTTTTAATAATTAATGTGCTTAATCTTATTTGCGTCAAACTTTTGATATTAGATTGATGATGCTGTTTGTGGTCAAAAAACTCATTTAATTCATCGAGAATTACTTGCAGTCTTTGCAGTATATTTTCATGGCGGTACTCTTGCAGCACATGTTCCGACAAACTTAAACCTGTTGAAGATTGAATTACTTTGAGAATCCTACCAACATCATACTCTTGGGAATAACCAGCAATTTTATAACAATTAAATCCCGGATCTAAATAATCGGCAAGCCCACCATTGATGCTAGAAAATACCTGACACCCGCAAGCTAACGCTTCCATTGGTTGCAATCCAAAGCCTTCACTTACAGCCTGTTGCGCCCAATATTCTGCCGAATCGTAAAGGTAAACCTTAGCTCGATTAAATAATCCCGGTAAATCTTCTACATAAGAATCCACAACCTGCACATTGCATTTTTGTTTTAATGTGGGAATTAACTCAGTTAATAAATACTCAGAAGATTTTCGCGCCTGTACTAACACATCTATATCTCGCGCTAGATGTAAATTTTTAAATTCAGGACTAATTTCATTTGGTAAATAATAAAGTAACGTATTGGGTGACTTTTGACCCCAATAACCCAAGGTGTTGCGGCTCACAGTAATAATGGGAATACTCGCAGGTAGATTAAATTTGTAACCAGAACTGTGGGCATGATAAACCACATTGTATGGCTTGAGTTTGGTTGCTAATTTAGCTACATCAAATCCCCAACTAATCACAAAAATTACATCATCTAAATTTGCTTGTTTGAGCAAATCATTCAAGAACACCTTACCTGTTTCCCTTTGGCGGTAAGTGACAACTTCCGCGCTACAAATTTGTTGAGTAAGTTTCAATGTTTTTAATTCTGCCCAGAGACCACCACAGGCAAATTTGCCACTGGTACCAGGAAGCAGGAAGTACAATTTTCGCATGACAAATTACAAATTAGGTTCTTGCCATTTTACCTTGACAAAATGCCCTTGCCTGCCCCAAACATCACGCGTGATAGTAATATTTTCTACCGTCAGATTAAAAGGAATAGCTGTTGTCAGATAACGTTGGGCTATTGAGCCTATATCTGGGGCAATTTCTGCTGCTGTTGTAGCGGCTAGTCCTAAACCAATTAATTGTTCAACTGGGCGGAAGGGTAACAACAAATGCACACCTACAGCCAGTCCCGCTGTTAACAACATTGTGACTGATACATTTGTCCCGCAACGGGGATGAACTGCCAAATCCCATTCACCATGTGTCAGGCGATGAAGGGCTTGGCTAACGGCACGCCGCAAGTTGCTAATATTGACTTCACCATAGAGATAAAATCCTTGATCAGTGGACAAACCACCTAATAATTCATTATCGAGTTGAATGGTATTGGGTCTTCCTGGGGGAGTATGGGCGTTTTTTGTTTCACTCAGAATCCAGACAGTAGCGTGTTCTAGGGCGTGAACTTGCCGTAGCATGAGTATTTCTTTCAAACCCGGAACGAATGATAGCTGTCTGGCTAAATCAGCATCTAGGGTAGATTGAGGTGTAGTGAAGTCAAAGTTAAAAAAGTTAAAGGAAGACAAGCCACCTTGAATAGAAGCAGAAGTTTCCATAGCAACACTGCGCCTCAAACTGATGGAGCAACATAGATTTCTTACAAATGTAGCGTTTGTGGCCAGGGTTTATTGCTAATTTTTATTGATGACTGGATAAATATCTTTTTAAATATGGTGAAATGTACCATTGATCCAGTTTTGTCAAACTGAATCAATGGTAACAGTCTTGCACGATAACTAATAACTGAGTAATCTGTTCTGCTTGGTGTTGATGCGAGCGAGAACTAAGGTTCACGCTGAAATAGATGCGTGAGGAGGAAAACAAGCAGTGAACCGTCTAAATGTCGTAACTGCACGCCAGACGAAATTTATCGCAATATGAGACGCGATTTATGGCATCTGCCAAACGCCATTGACCGCATCTGTACTAGGACATAACTCATTCGTTCGGGTTAGGTAGAGAACAGCAATTCACATCATTCAAGCAGACCTTACCCCACTGTAAAGCCCAGCGGACAAGAGCCACTCGGTTTTCGGTTTGGGTTTTGGTGAGAATATTGCTGATGTGGTTATCAACTGTTCGTTTGCTAATTTCCAATTTTGCTGCAATCTCTTGGTTAGTTAAGCCAGCGGCCACTAAGTCGATAATTTGCAGTTCTCTGTCTGACAGAGTAACAGGGGTCTGAGACTCGCCACCAGCCATGACTGATTCTATCCTCTCTTGGTATATGTACTTAATCACTCTATTTAATTCTAGAAGATTCTTTTGTTGGTAGGGATTTGAAGTGTTAGCTGCAATACGATTGACAATAATTTTTTTCAAGTTCAACTGAATGAAAAATTTGACCTTTGGAGGATACAAGTATTTTTTGGCACTTATTTTTACAAAAAAATAAGTATTCTTATCAAGAAATAAAAGCAGAAATTATAGCCTACACATTCTGTAAGAGTAATAAAAATTGCTATTGAATTCTATGAAGGACTGGCGACAGATAATGAAGATTATTGTAGATTTTATACTGACCTCACAATAACTGAAAAGTCAGGGGTCAACAGGGAAAACTCAGAATTTAAAATTTAAAGTTCAGGCAAAAAAACTCTGAAAAGCATTTATTTTTGAATTCTGACTTCAGGATTCTTCTCAACTTTCTCAACCAAATCTAAAATCTAAAATCAGATGAGCAATCCCCGTGTTTTGTGTCTTGGTGAAATTCTGTTCGATTGTTTAGCCGATCAATTGGGACTAAAGCTGGAAGAAGTGCAATCTTGGACTCCTTATCCAGGAGGAGCGCCAGCTAATGTGGCCTGTGCTTTGGTGAAACTGGGAACTTCCACCGGATTTGTCGGAGCCGTGGGTGAAGATGAACCAGGAAATGCACTGGTTCAGTTACTACAAGAAGTTGGTGTAGATATAACGGGTGTACAACGTCATCCGACTGCGCCAACGCGACAAGTGTATGTGACACGGGATTTAGCAGGCGATCGCACTTTTGCTGGGTTCGGTCAATATGATACAGCTGAATTTGCCGACACCCGCCTACAAGCCAAGCAATTACCTGTTTCGCTGTTTCAAGAGGCAGATTTTCTCGTTTTGGGTACTTTGGAGTTAGCCTATCCCGACAGTGAACAGGCTGTTCATCGGGCTTTAGATTTAGCAGAACAATTCGACCTGAAGATTATACTGGATGTCAACTGGCGACCAGTATTTTGGCAAGATGAAAATATCGCGCGGCAAAAAATTCACGACACATTTAAGCGCGTTGACTTTCTCAAACTCTCCAAAGAGGAAGCAGAATGGTTATTTGATACCGCAGATGCAGGAGCTATTACTTACCGTCTAGGTTCTGTAGAAGGAGTGTTGGTGACAGATGGAGATAAAGGTTGCGCCTATTGTTTAGGTGGTAGTGAAGGTGTCTTACCTTCTTTCCCTGTGAAAGTAGTTGATACAACTGGTGCAGGAGATAGCTTTTTGGCAGGATTTATCCACCAACTAAGTCAGCATGGTATCCAGAGATTAGCAGATGCAGACACAGTAAAGCGTATTGTTACTTATGCTAGTGCGGTGGGAGCATTGACTACGATTAAACCAGGTGCGATCGCTTCTCAACCCACCGCCGCTGAAGTCGAAGTTTTCCTCGTGGCTTATCAGCTTTAACAGGACTTTTGTCTGTTGAGAATTGGTTTGAGGGGGTAAGGGTTTTGAAAATCTACACCCCTCACCTCCACTAAAACCTTGATTCTTCGTCTGACTGCATACGTCCTGAGTTTAAATTATGAGCTTTGCCAAACCTAAATAACGAATACCTTCGGGGGAGATATCAAACCGACAAGGCAATACTTCTAAACCAAGGGCGATCGCTTGCCGCAATAATTGACCATATACTGGATCTGTAGTATCACCAGGGGCAAACTCTGTACAATCACCCCGGTTGATAAAGTACAGCATGACAGAACGAGTTGCAGGTAGCAGCGCCATTAATTCTCGTAAATGCTTTTGTCCTCTGGTGGTTTCTGTGTCGGGGAATAATGCTAAAGTTCCTTGCGCCCAAGTTGTATTTTTTACTTCTAAATATATTGAGCGTTCTACATCACTACCTGTCAACAAGAAATCTACACGACTTTTTTTATTTAAGCCATAAACCACTTCACCTTTAATTTGGCTGTAGTTTCCTAATTCGGGGAATAAATATTGTGCTAAAGCTAATTTGACGATGCGATTAGGTAAGGCTGTATTGACACCAACCCAAGTTGGTTCGTTATCGTGTACTTGAATTAGTTCTAGTGTATGAGCTAGTTTACGCTTAGGATTCTCACTTTTAGACAACTGCACCAGACTCCCAAGGGTTGAGACTCCAGTCATTGGCCCTGTATTGGGACAGTGTGCGGTCACTATTTCCCCATCAGTCAGTTGCACATCAGCAAAAAAGCGCTTGTAGCGCTTGAGTAAAATACCAGGGTAGAGAGTAGGGTAACAATAAAGCCAATCAAGCATTATTTTGCAAAACCAAGCGCAACGCGCTTGGTGGATTTTGTTTGTACAGCCGAGCTAGTTGAGTAAAATTCGGGTCTAAGTCTTGAATTTTACCTCAATTAACCCTTCACGCAAACAACTTGCTTGAGTGTGGCGACAACTTCCACCAGATCAGATTGATTTTCCATTACTTGCTCAATTGGTTTATAAGCACCGGGAATTTCATCTAAAACATCATTATCTTTCCGGCATTCTATACCTTTAGTCTGCTCAATTAAATCATCAAGTGTATAGACATTTTTTGCCTTATTTCTTGATAATAATCGGCCTGCACCATGAGCGCAAGAACAAAAACTCTGGGCATTACCTTTGCCTTTGACAATGAAAGATTTTGCCCCCATTGAACCAGGAATAATCCCATAATCTTCTGTTTGAGCGCGGACTGCACCTTTACGAGTTACATACACATCTTCGCCAAAATGTACTTCTTTTTCGGCGTAATTATGATGGCAATTTACCTGTAATAAAGGTTTAGTCACTTTTCCACCCGCCAGATGTTTTTCAATGATGTGCTTAAAACGCGCCATCATGACATCTCGGTTGAAACGTGCATAGTCTTGCGCCCACTGCAAATCATTCCAGTACGCTTGAAATTCTGGTGTACTAGCAATAAAGTAAGCTAAATCAGGATCAGGTAAGTTATTACCTGCCATCTTGGCTAATTCTTTAGCAGTACTAATATGGCATTGGGCTAATTTATTGCCAATGTTACGTGAACCAGAATGTAACATTAGCCAAACTTGATTCTCTGTATCGAGGCACACTTCAATAAAGTGATTTCCGCCACCGAGAGAACCCATTTGTTTCATCGCTTTATTTTCTAAATCCTGCACACCTGGATGCAAGTATTGAAAATTATGCCAATGTTGCCAGTTAGTAACTGATTTTTCAATCTCCTTGTTTTCGTTGAAACCTGTAGGAATTGCAGCTTCAATTTCTAAGCGAATTTTCTTGAGTTTGCCTTCTAGTTTTTCGCCTGTGAATGGCATTTTAATGGCACTCATACCGCAACCAATATCCACGCCCACAGCGGCAGGAATAATGGCATCTTTGGTGGCAATTACAGAGCCAACTAAAGCACCTTTACCTAAATGCACATCTGGCATTAATGCTACGTGTTTAAAGACAAATGGTAGAGATGCCACGTTTTTAGCCATCTTGGTTTCATCACTGCCTAAAGGATGATTTGCCCAAGATAAAACGGGTGCTGGTGTATTAATTTCTAAATTTTCGTAGGGCATATTTTTTTGATATTTAGATATGTTCTGTAGTGATAATTTGCATGATAGTAGTTATTAGTCATTTGTCAGGTTTTGAGACATATTTGTATTGCTTAATACCAATTCTCTATAAAGATGCACTTAATTTTTTTACGCACCGCCAAGCACGCCAAGGAAGACAAAAATAATTATTTAGTGCAAGCTGACAGAGATTTGGTATAACTAAGTTCTATTTCTTTCCACCGACTGATTTAAATCAAGTTTTGCATTAGGTTCTGCTGATGGCTTGCATGATTTTACTTGTAATACAGTTGTAATATGAAAGAATGCTACGTGTCAATCCTCACGGCTGGGAGGAAAAGCAGATTTTGGCGAGATGTATTAAAATTTGTAAATAAAAATACTAATTTATCAAGTCAGAATTGATTTTATGGCATCAGGTCAAGATACAATCTGGGCGCGTTTTCTATCTCCAGTAGTCAGTTTTTTGATTGATGAGGAGAAACTAAAACAGTATGCTTTAAGTATTGATTGGGAAAGAGAGATTAGTCGTCTCAGTTCTGCCAATGTGACAATTCCTGCGTACTACAAGCAAAATTTTCACGGTATCAAAGGCGGATATCTCAATTCTAGTGCGGCGGTGAGTTACGACCCAATTACGGAATACGTCCTACCACCGAATGAAACTTGGGTGCGTCAAGGGTTGATCAATGCGGTAAAAGTTCAACCACGGCGCATACTTGATTTAGGTTGTGGTACGGGTTCCACCACTTTGATGTTAAAGCAGGCTTTCCCCCAAGCAGAAGTGATTGGTTTGGATCTATCACCATATATGCTGGTTAGAGCAGAAGATAAAACGATAACAGCGAATTTAAATATTCTTTGGCGACATGGAAACGCAGCGCAAACTCATTTCCCTGATGCTTCTTTTGATTTAGTCACAGCGTCTCTGCTATTTCACGAAACACCTAGTGCAGTTACTCAAGCAATTTTACAAGAGAGCTTTCGCTTATTAGTAGCTGGTGGACAGGTTTTAATATTAGATGGCAATCAAAAAACCCTGCGCCAGTTAGATTGGCTGAATAATATCTTTGAGGAACCGTATATTTATGAGTATGCTGCTGACAGTCTAGACGCGCGCATGGGTGCGGCGGGTTTTCAAGCAGTACGCACCGAAGATATTTGGTGGATACATCAGGTAAGTAGTGGGATAAAACCAACTCTTATTACAGGTTCATCGGTACAAGCCACAAGTCAGAGATCAATAGACAGCACAATAGATAATAATGATTTGGAGGGTTTAGGATCTCCAGTTTTTGGCATAACAGCATGAGTTTAAAGGCAATTCTGTTTGATTTTAATGGTGTCATCATCAACGATGAGCGAATTCACCTGCAATTAATAGATGAGATTCTCATTCAAGAGAATCTCCAACCCCAAAAACCCCAAGAACGACAGAATTCTCTAGGAAGGAGCGATCGCGCTTGTTTTCAAGAACTGCTGGCAAATCGCGGTAGAGTAGGAAAAGAAGATTATCTCAATCAGCTACTTAACCGCAAAGCTGAAGCTTATGTGCTGGAACTGGAAAAATTAGAGAAACTGCCAATATATCCAGGTGTAGAAGATTTAATCTATCAGGTTCGTTCCCAAAATATCAATTTAGGCTTAGTCAGTGGCGCACTCCGCAAAGAAATTGAATTGGTACTCAAGCGCACCAAACTCACAGAATACTTTAAAGTTATCATTGCCGGTGACGACATCACCACCAGTAAACCCCAACCGGATGGTTATCTTTTAGCAGTCGAACGCTTAAACCAACAATATCCCGAATTAAATCTGCAACCGTCAGAATGTTTAGCCATTGAAGATACCCCCGCAGGTATCCAAGCAGCCAAACTAGCACAGATGAAAGTTGTGGGTGTAGCGAATACCTATCCCTTTCATATGCTTCAGCGTTGTTGTAACTGGACGGTGGATTATCTGACCGATTTAGAATTAGATCGAGTGCAGAATGTATTTTCTGGCAGAGAACCGCAGCCCAGCGTAAGTGAATGTTAGAATGTCAGATGATGGCAGAGCGTTGATTGAATTGCTAGTAAGTTTCTTAACTCAGCACATACAACTCAGCACTCAGCACTATTTTAAGGGGAATTAGCTCAGTTGGTAGAGTGCTGCGATCGCACCGCAGAGGTCAGGGGTTCGAGTCTCCTATTCTCCATTGCACAACGGAACGACGTAATAGTTCTACTATAATTCGCCAACTTCCCTCAGTTTCTGCAACTACATCATGACGTTTTAAAGTATCTAACGCTGCCTGTAAACTATGACCGTTCATATCTGTAGACTGAGCTAAGATATCAAAACTTAACCCTTCTACATGAGGTGCAAGTACCCTTAATATATCCTGCTGACCCTCAACATCTTGTGCCGCTTGACCCCAAACCCCATCAAAATAGTAGCGTCCGCGCTGGAAAAACTCAGGGTCATTAATCACAGCTTCTACATCTTCAATTGTAAAAACAGGGTCACGCGATCGTCCTTGCTCAAATACTTGGTCATTGTAGCGCCGCACTAAATAAAATCCCACCAGTTGCACTAAATATGGTTGACCATGAGTTAAAGCATAAATTTCGTCTAAAGCTTCTGGGGTGTAGTCAAGGAGAAAATCTTCATCTGGGTTAGCTAAAATTTGGCGAGTAGCTGCATATTCTTGAAAATTGACATGAATAGGAATAATGCTGGCGAAAAAAGGTTGAAAGTAATCTGAGGTCATTTCTTCTAAAGTGTGCAAGCCAGCAAAAGCAAAAGCAATTTTAGAACTCATTTGCACCAACCCCCGCAAATAACCCATAAAATCTGGAGGTATTTTTCCGGCTTCGATAAGTTCCTCAATTTTTTCAAATTCGTCTAAGGCAATAATTAACCCGGTTTCTAAATTTGTTTCTACCTGTTTTAAATAACGTTCAAAAGTTCTATAGGGAAGATTCAATAAATCTGCATCATTTGGTGACGGAAGTTTCACTGTTTGAGCAATTTCATCACTAATTGCTATTAGCACCTCACCCACACCTTGGGGTACATTTCCCAACCGCAGCAGGTTGACGTAAGCTAACTGGATGCCTGAACCTAAACATTGAGATGCATTCAGCAAAATTGAAGTTTTACCCATGCGTCTGTGACCATAAAGAACTACAGACTGGAGTTGATTACCCATCACCCAGAGTTCTTCTAGTTGTCTGATGATATCGTCCCGCCCAACAAAGAGATTACCTTGCACTGGGTCGCCTATGATATATGGATTATTTACAGGCTTGGTAATGGAAATTTCCCCGACTTCGCCAGCGATTTTTAATAGGCTTTCTTGCCAAGTTTGAGCAATATCTATAATTAAGCCGCGCTCGGCTTGTGGTAAGTTATCGGCTTTATTTAGAATGTTTATAAGTTCACCTAAAGCACGGTTAAGAGCGAAAGACCGTGCTGAACGAGATACACTTTTGTTAACAAATTGGATATCTTCTATTACGCGACTTAGAGAGGTAAGAACTTTCCAGGTGTTTGGGAGTAAAACTGGTTCTTGTGGAAAAGCTGGTATTTGCAGATTAGCAATAGTAATTACTTCTTGTGCATTTTGAAATATTGCCAAAGTTTGGGCAAGAATGTACATTTCCTCCCCATAAAGCAAAGAACGTACTTCAGTAAAAGCCTCCTGTGCTTCTTCTGGTTTTTGTTTATGGAGATACCAAAAACCAGCCGCAGCTGTACGAACAGGTGTATTTAAGCGAAGAGAAATTGAAAAACTACCTATAAATCGTGATTTTAAGCTTACCTTTAAATAATTTGAAGCAAAACGTACTATATTCCAGTCAAAAGGAGATTCAGCCAACCGAGAAACACGCCAAATAATTTGCTCTGATGGAGTTGTGGCAAGTACTTTATTAACTGCTTGAATAACAGGAATAAATTGCAGTGTATATGCTAACAATTGATTAGTATTATATAAACCTGTTTCCCAATCTTGTTGCAGCCAATTTTGCAAGCGCCTATTCAGATTCGGCAGAGGAATTGGACTAATACGTGGGAGTAAGTAACTACTTTGGATGCTTTGCAGGTTGAACAGTAAGCCAATTAACCAATTTTCTGGACGCATAATTGCTAAGCTTACCGCCAAGCCTCCCACTAAGCCTCCCACCACGTCAAACGCCAAGTTTGCCGTTACACCTAACGCTATTCCTATCAAGGCTTTAGCCCCATCTCCGGCCAAGGCTGCTGCCACGCCTCCGGCCAAGGCTGCTGCCACGCCTCCCACCACGCCAAGCGCCACGCCAAACGCCACGCCTCCCACCAAGCCAAACGCCAAGCCAAACGCCAAGCCAAACGCCACGCCTTCCGCAAAGCCTCCCGCAAAACTTACCGCCAAGGCTACCGCCACACCTCCCGCCACACCGAACCAATCAACGCGAAAGTTAAGCGCCTGCAAAATTAGCCCCACAACCACAGGAGTTACAATTGTCAATACCAATCCTTGCAAAAGCAATTGACGCTGGATAGGATTTTTCCGCAAGAATTCCAATCCCTTTCGCCAGTTCATTTCTTTTTCAGCAATATACCCACCCCCAAACTTATCCACATACCACCGCAAAGCCTGGGGAAAGAAAAACACCCAATACAACAGGTGTAGATAATCTAAGGGGTTCCACAGTGAAAGGGGTCGCTTCAATTTTGGTGCTAAGTTGAGGCGAGGTACAGGAGATGTCATGATTCAGCCTCCACCTTTATCTGTAACAGACCTAACTTCCCTATAAGCGAAACTTTACCCCTCCCTAACCCTCCCCTTATAAATGGGAGGGAACTATATTTTCTTATTTCCCCCCTTGGAAAGGGGGGATGAAGGGGGGTAATTTTACTTGTGTATACACCGTAGAGAGGGGTAATTCGAGGTAGGGAAGAAGACAAAATACTACCTTTCATCTCGCACCTGCCAAATAACGCGAGTAAGTTTGATAACACAACTGCATCAGTTTGCGAGGATGTCCACCACTTTGTTGAATCAGTTGTATGATTTCTTCCTCCGTAAACCTGACTGAAGTCATTGCTAGACGACTGGTAATCAAATCACGGATGCTGGTTTCATCCCACAGCTTAATATTTTCCTCTTGGCAAATACCTGCTAATGGCGATGTTTTACCATTATCTTGACTATCGTTAAATAGCTGATCTAAAGGTTCAGTTGCAGCTAAAGCCAACCGCAAATTACTACCCTCAGCTAAACCCCGCAAATAATCTCGCACTTGGCGAGTAAACCCTTGCCAAGTCAACTTACCCACATTATCTATAGCCAGCAGCACTCGTTTATCTTTTAAATTGCGATTCAGCATATAACCCTTACTTTCAGGGATACCTATCTCATGGCATAAAGCTTGATAAAATTCTTCTTCATCATTAACACAATTCAAATCTAAAAATGCTGACTGACGCTGAAGCTGATTTTCTGCCTGCTGACAAATCGCCCATAACAGAGAAGATTTCCCAATTCCTTCTTCCCCTACTATAACTACACTACTCCCACTGTTAAACAATTCAAATATCCGTTGTATTTCCTGCTTCCTGCCGAAAAATAAATTTGCATCTTCTACTCTCACTTGTTGGGGAATAAAAGGGTTAGTCAGTTCTAAGGTTGATGGTAGAATATTTATAATTTGTGTAGATTGCTGGTTATATATTTTCTCTACTGAAGATTTAAAGTTATGTTTCTGAACTTTGATGTTTTCTTGAGAAAGTTTAGAAATTTTATTAAATAATTTATTATTGGCTATTTCTTTTACGTATTGTTCCGTCAAAGAGATTTTTTCAGCAATGACAGGGTAAGTCTTCCCTTGCCAGATTCCTAGAAACACGGCTTTTTCATAATCACTCAGACCAGCCCTTTCGTTGGCAGCAACAAGGCGATCAATCAAATCAAATGCGTCTTCTCCGTTCATTAGTTGCAGCAAATGACTGGTAGTTACTCATACTACACCAAAACTGAAGATATTTTTACACAACAAATCTTAGTCAATCTTAAATCAATCGTGGTGTCAAAGATGCCCGACTTCTTTAAGAAGTAAGGGATATCATGCTACTTGAACCTACCTAAACCTACTTTTACCTACCTACTTTAAAAAATAGCATTAGTAATTATTCCTACGCTCACATACTGCTAAATGATAACTACCCAGATAAGGTAATACATAAGAAAGAAAAATTCCGGGAGTTATCCAAATATGAAACTTTCTCAACCAAGCATTAATGATACTATTCTGGTTGCCCTTATTAGTGGTTGTGCAGCTTTAGGAGTAGCTTTAATCAATAAAAATAGTCCACAAGAAAATATTTCGCCTAATCCCACTTCTACTAATCTATCAACTTCTCCTACTGCACAATGCCATTCAACTATTGCTCATAAAGTATGTATTGCTAACTTGACTGTGCAGATTAACAGCAATGAACCGCAACAAGTTAGATATGGTGAACGTCTGCCGCTAAAAACAGAGGATAAATTGAAACTGTTAAATTTAACTTTTTGCATCCCCTCTGAAGCTAGACTCAATAAGTTAGAAGCAAAGGCATATTTATTTAACAATGGCATTGAGAATTACCAAAATATGCTGTCAACTCCTAGCAATTTTCCGATTAATGTAGGCTGTCATAATATCAGCAATTTTCCACAATCATGGACAATTGCCGCAGGGCAACACACAGTGATAATTCCTATGATTAAAACGGACGGCAGTTATAGAGTTGTTGATAAAAGCTTTTACCTGAACTTAGATGTGGGTGATTAATAAGCAGTTATAGCCTTTCCGACTCTGGTGAGGTACAAAATTACCCCTCCCCAACCCTCCCCTTGGCAAGGGGAGGGTTGGGGAGGGGTGTATTTCATGTGCTTGGAAATTGCTATATGCGATCGCTCTCATCTTGTATTCACACTACTATTTTTTGGCGATCGCAGTTTTAATCCCTGAGACATATTCCCTAGAGGCGCTGATTTCTGCACAATAAATCAGTAATCAAACTGGATTTTTCTCGTCGCCAGCATCATAATGCCATCCAAAAATAAACGTTCTTTTAGTTGGTTGTTGCAGCAGTTTCAACTTAAGCCAGGGAAACCCGCTATTTTCTTAGGATTTCGGAGTCTTTTAATTCTGGGTGTCCCCATTGGCTTTGGCTTCATGAGTGGGAATGCAGCTGCAAGTGCGATCGCTACTATGGCTGCTTGGTTCGTGGGGATGGTAAATGTTGACGGTACTTATCGCCAGCAATTAAGGGCGATGATTGCAACTACCATTGCTGTAACAACGGTATTTTTAATTGCTAGTTTGGTCAGTGGTCATCCCTGGTTAGCTATCCCGGCGACGTTTGTGGTGATATTTATCGCAGGTTTAGCTGGTCTGTATGGCAATGTAGCCTCATCTATCAGCTTGGTCACTTCCATTATGTTTGTGATTGCATTGGCTCGATTTGCTACATTTACCAATTTCGCAACGCTGATTCAACACTGTGGGCTATGTCTAGCTGGGGGAACATGGACAATTTTGCTGTCATTAGGAGTTTGGGCGGTAAGTCCCCATGACTTAGTAATGGAAACTGTTGCTAATTGTTATCTCTCCTTGAGTAAATTCGTTGACTTAGCCAGGGAAAGAACATTAAGTTACCACGATCGCCAGCAGTGGGCAGAACAATTTTTACAAGCGCAAGATACTGTCATTCAAAACTTAACATCGGCGCGGAGTCTTTGGACTGCTAAGTGGACTGTGCAGAAAGGCGCGAACCAGCAGGGAAATAACTTATTGGTGTTGATTGAAGATGTCAATCAAATTGTCAATTCTGTTGTGGCTTTAAGTGAATTATTAGCGATCGCCTCTGAACATGAATTATTTTCTCAGTTACAAACCGAAATTCACCAAGTTATCGAACAATTGGCAATTTCCTTACAAATGTTGTCAAAAGCCATTGTTCAAGGCAAAAACTCAGTTCATCTTGGAGATTTAGACCGCACCGTTGAAGCATTACAACACCAATGGCAAGTTCTGCGTTCTCATCTCCTCCATCCTACAGCTAACCCCCACACAGATGACTATGGCGATTTAATTCATTTGCGGAAGATTACTACAAGCTTGATGAATTTGGCACAGCAAATTCATACTGATGCAGAGATTATCACAGATTTAAGTCAAGGAAAACAGCGTCCCATTACTCAGGAAGACATTTCCCTTCCGTCTCCATCAACGCCTTTGGCAATTATTGATACATTGCGAAATAACTTCACGTTTGATTCCATCATCTTTCGCCATGCCTTACGTTTAGCAATAATTACAACATTCGCCGAGTTTCTGGCTTCAGTATTGCAACTACCCAGAGGTTATTGGATAACTTTAACAGCCTTGGTTGCCCTCAAACCCAACTTTGGCGGCACATCTGAGACGACAGTGCAAAGAGTCATCGGTAGTATTTTGGGCGGGATGATGGGGATTGTGCTGATTTTATTAGTTCAAAATCAAAGTGCGATCGCCTTGTGTTTACTGCTGTTAGTGTTTATTGCTATGTCGGTGCGGCCTTTAAGCTACAGCATCTTTACCCTATTGCTCACCCCTGCCATTATCTTACTTCTCAACTTAATTAGTGCAGGTGGTTGGCAGGTAGGAGTATTACGGATTATCGATAGCCTATTTGGGGGTGTTTTAGCCTTGCTTGGTAGTTATGTATTGTTCCCCAGTTGGGAACGACAGCAACTTCCAGCACAATTAGAAAAAACAATCCGCGCCAATCTTGCCTACTTTCAACAAGTTATCGCTAATTATCTACATCCAGAACAAAATGTATTTGCTGCTATCAATAGCCTACGCCATCAAGCAGCCCTAGAGAACGCCAACGCTACCGCTGCGGCTCAAAGATTATTTAGCGAACCTCGTCATGTTCAAGGAGAAATCGAACCTGTAATGACGTTAATGCTCTACATTCGTGGCTTTTTCAGTTCGGTAACAACATTAGCAGAACATCTCCGAGAATTTAGCGGCGAGTATCAATTTATTGAACTCCAGCGACTTACAGATATCATTGTGCAAGTTTTGGAAAACTTAGCAGATGCGGTGAAACAGGGACAGCTACCCCAACCATTACCAGTACTGGATAATTATCTTGAAGTCATACACAACCAAATTGAACAGTTACATACTGCTCGTTTATCAGAAATTGCCACAAATACCCACACTTTAACTCCCACATTAAAAGCTGTGCGAGAACAGACTACTCTATCTATAGAACTAGAGCGCATTATTAATGAAATTAAAGTGCTGCACTGTGTAATTGCTCGTCTCCAAAGTTGAATAATTTAGAATTCATCTCAATTCACTCAAATCTTGATACATATAAAAGTAGGGGCGTTCGCTCTTAGCGTTCCCGTAGGGTACGGCCGTTCGCCTAGTTAATTTTAGGCAGTTCAATTGAAATTATTGCAGTATTTCAATATGCTTTTATCCACTATTTATGCACAATAAATAGTGGATTTTAATTACTGAATTATGAATTATATTTAGCTAATTATTTAAGAGCAGCTAAAGTTCTATTGCCAATTATGCCATCTGCTCTTAATTTTTTAGACTTTTGAAATTTGATAACTGCTGCGCGTGTATTCTTATCAAAGACACCATTAACACTGGCGGTATAGAATCCTTGCTGCTTCAACAGATTCTGAGCAGTTTTGACTGACTCTCCCTTACTCCCAACTGTTAATACAGTACTGCGGCTGGCGACATTAGTCGAGTTGCGTTTAACATTGGGCTTTTGGACAACAGGAGTCTTTTTCGCCGTAGTAATTGGTTGGGTCTTTTGCGGTGTTATGTGGGTATTAGTAGTTGGATTCGGGGCTTTTTTAGTTAAAGAATATGCAGGTAAAGTAGTAGCTAAAGCGAGAGCCGGGATTAAAGCAATTACTTTCCAATTCATTTTGTTGTTCCTTCTTAAATATGAGTCATCTTGCAACTGTGATTTGAAGAGTTAAATGAAAGTATGTGCATCATTTAACTCTTCTGCGTCAACTGGAATGAACTTAATACATCCATCCAGAGCTATAGCATCACATATCCTATTGACAGATCTATTGCAAAACTATGACGAAGCTATGAATTGTTTATTAAGGATTATGTCGGCTTAAACTTGGTTCTAGATTGCAGAAAATATATGTCAAGTTGTCTCGCAATTATTAATATGCTATGACGCTGCTTCACCACTGTTATTCTCTAGACTGAATAGCAAAATAACACCAGTGAACATAAGCGATCGCAGTTTCTCCGCATTAAGTCTATATTTTAAGCTAGTAATTATTGTTACATATAAGTATAAATACGTAATAAAAAATGTTGTGCCTAGCAGTCAAAATTCGGACTAAGCTTGGTGGTATCAATGTTAACGGAATCTACTTCAGAACACCCAATTCGTCCTCTGGTCGTGATAGATTTAGCTACAGCAGCTACCAGCCTCATTGTTTAATGGATGTAGTTGTGGTTTTGGAGAACTGGGTAGAAAAATATGATCATCAAATTAATGAGACTCTGTACTGAGTTGTGATTTTTATCGGTTAATATGGCGATCGCATATTCAAAAATACTAAAATTGCCCGATATCTTTCATGGGTGTGTCTTAACTCTTAATTATGCTCAGTAGTGTTGACCGATTGTTATTTGTGCGACGAGTCCCGATTTTTAAGGAATTGCGGGATGATTTTATAGTGCGCCTGACTTCAGTGATGCACGAGTTGTCATTTCCAGCAAATTATACGATTTTTCGACAGGGAGAAGAAGGGCGATCGCTTTACATTGTGGTATCAGGTAGAGTTAAAGTCCACATTGGCAATAAATTTTTGGCAGAAGTAGAACAGGGAAAATACTTTGGCGAAATGGCAGTATTTGATACACAGCCCCGTTCTGCTACCGCCACCACCATCGAACCTTGTGAATGTCTAGAACTCACACAAGAACAACTTTATGACGCGATTGAAGAAACTCCCGAAATTGCAGTCAATATCATTCGTGAGTTATCCCGGCTCATCCGCAGATTGAATGAGAGTATTGAAGTAACTCATTCATAACAGTCATATTAATCATTTCTCCAAATGATGCTGGGTAGATGTCCATACTCATCTCAGAACTACTCACCCGCGTGGGCGTTTATAAACCAGCTTCATTCAGTGCCAGACTAAAAACATCAACTAAATTTAACTGTTCAGCCCATTCTGTCAGGTATGTGTAATTCTGGGGATTTATCGACATTGCTGAATAAATCTTTGGGGAATCTCTAAACTAGCGCCCCAATGTAAATGTATATATGAAGCGTGAAGATTGACAGGTAAATTCCAGCCTTCAAACCCCATATTTTCATCACAATCATAGCGATAAGCTTGAAACAATGGTTGAGGGGAATTAACTCTTAAGCTTGAGCGATGAAATTCATGTCCGTAAATATTTGTTCCAGCATTTACTAACAAACTATCTTGTAAAGCTACGGCTCGACGATAACCCAAAGTTAAACGTTTATCCATACAAGCAGATGTAGGAATTACGCCTACCATTGGGTAACTTTTACCCTCAAAATCAATGATTTCTTCGCATAAATACATTAATCCACCACACTCGGCAATTGTGGGCATACCTTGAATAATAGCTGTTTTGACTGCCTGAAGAACATTGGTAGTTGCTGCTAATTGTTCAGCAAAAACTTCCGGGAAACCACCGCCGAAATACATTCCCTGGATATTTTGGGGTAATTCTGAATCGGCTAAAGGACTCCAAAAAACTAACTCTGCACCTAATTGTTGGAGTATATCGAGATTATCTTGATAATAAAAATTAAAAGCGCGATCGCTTGCAACCGCAATCCTAACTTTATTAAGTGCTGAGTGCTGAGTGCTGTTAGCGGTAGCGGGGCGTTCAGCCCGTACTGAGTGCTGAGTGCTGAGTGCTGAGTTAGGAGTTTTTAATAAAGGTAATAAACTTTGCCAGTCGAAGCAATTATCACCTAAATCAGCTAGACGTTCTACCACAGCATCCAGTTCGCTGAGTTCGGCGGTGGGGACTAAACCGAGATGGCGGTCAGGAATTGTAATATTATCTTGACGACGCAATACACCAAGAATGGGTAATTGTAGAGATTGTAAAGCATCTTTGAGTAAAGAGAGATGGCGATCGCTCCCAACGCGATTTAGAACTAAGCCAGCTATTTTAATTTTAGGGTCAAAGGAACAATAACCGTGAGCGATCGCCGCCACAGAACCCGATAACCGACTGCAATCAATTACCAACACTACAGGTAAATCTAGTAACCGCGCAACATGAGCCGTACTAGCAAAAGTGAATGGGTGTAGACTAGCTTCTTCTGTACTCCCCATCACCCCATCAAACAACCCCATCACTCCTTCCACCAAAGCATATTCACTTGCTTGGTGATGTTTAGCAAAACATTGCTGAACGTAGGCTTCACTAGTCAGAACTGGGTCTAAGTTGCGACAAGCAAGACCAGTCACGTACTGATGAAACATGGGGTCAATATAATCCGGGCCGACCTTAAAAGATTGCACCTGACCACCACGACGACATAAAGATGCTAAAAGGGCGAGTGTGACTGTTGTTTTACCCACCCCGCTGCGTTCGCCAGCAATTACTAAAGCCATTGAAAAAAAATACTTTATAATCTAGTTTAACTTGCGATCGTACTGTTTTTATCAATATTTAAAAGCGTTTATTATAAAATTCAGCATAAGCTAAAAGTAGCTAAATCACTCATGAATTAAAAACATAATGCAGAATCACAGCAAACAGATTTACAATTATATCGTTCTTTTAGAAAAAGAATCAGATGGAGGTTATCACGCATTTTGTCCTACCTTAAAAGGCTGTCATTCTCAAGGAGATTCTTTTGAAGAAACGATTGAGAATATTACAGAAGCTATGGAATTATATATTGAAAGTTTAAAAGCTGATAATCAACCTATTCCCAAAGAAGATTTAATTGTTAAGCCTTTGAGTATACTAGTATGAGTAATTTTCCTAGTGTCAAAGCGAAGGATTTCATTAAGGTTGCCGAACAATTAGGCTTTTATTTCGACCGTCAAAAGGATAGTCATGCTATTTACAAAAATAGTCAAGGACATAGGGTTGTAATTCCTATCCATGCTGGAAAAGACATAAAACAAGGAACTCTAATGGGTATGATTCAGGATATAGGCATTGACAAGGAGACTTTCTTTAAGTTGCTAGGAAAATTATAGTATCATGTAAAGTCTATAATGCTGTACCCTGGATTGATGTTTCAGAAGAAGAAATGCTTGATTGGATGGTAGATTACTACAACGAAATAGTTAATTACTATGAAGATACTGTTAGACAACAAAAAGCACTCCTGCTTTATTTGACGTAACTAAATATTGAAGTAAAAGTACGAATTATCTTAATAAAACCTTCGCACAACTTTGCGCCAACCTCCACGTATCTTTGCGTTTAAAAAAGCCCCCCATTGTAAAAATTGGGAGGCTTTTTGGAAAAATTAGCTGAGATTAATCTAACCTTTCACTAAAGGTTTAACAGTTTGGGCAATAACTCCTAAGCTATCTTCAAATAGAGTCTCACGTCCCCAGCGTTGTACTTGCTGACTCAGCAGTGCTTCCGCCTTTTGTTCTGACAGTGAACTCACTTGTTGGAACAAACCAGCAGATTGAGCGCCGCCGTGGGTTTCCATCCGCATACAACCGCCAGTTTCCGAGCAAATTACTGTGCTACAGTCGGCTTTGGTATTAGTGGAACTCAGACGTAAAGCAATCAAGTCACCGGAGATATCACCTGCATCAGCAACCGGAACTCCAGCTAACTCGGCTTCTATTTGTTTTTGGTCTTGAGCCACAAAACGAATCCGCGTGATATCGTAATCATTGCTTTCCTTTTGATAGGAAATCGGCATCCATTCTAAGCGACTAGCCAACCAACCTAAAAATAATAGTGCTTGGGCAGGGTTGCCTTTTTCATAATCAATTGTTACGCGGTCAATGTCTTTTAAGGCTGTGCGACGATGCGGGGGGTCATAAGCTTCCGCAGTTAATTCTTGCCATGCTGCTAAACGCCGCCAATTCAAGTCAGCCACAGGTACGTTAGTTTCGACTAACTCATATAAGCTGAGTAAATCGCTTTCTGGTTCGTTAAAGTTGCAAGAATCAACTATGACGTTATTGCAAACGGCTGCCAGTCTCTTGAATAATGGGTTGTTGGGGTCGGGAGTAGCTTTCCACCAGAGAAACTTCGGCAGACCACCAATTAATAATGCCGGAATCATCCCCCCAATTCTTTCTAAAGCTGAGGCTGTACCAGAAAGGGTGATGTATTCACAACAAACAAGGGTGCTGGAAGATTGTTTTTGGATCGGGCAGTAAGCAGAAACTTGTGCTTTTACACCTTCATCTTCGCCGGCGATGGGACATAGGGCAATGATGCGGCAAGGGTTACGTAAAGCAATTTCATCAGCAATTCTGGGGCTGGTGACACTGACGTTATAGGAACCATTGCCATTTTCCGCAACAACTCCATTACCTTGGCGTTTGGTGTATTCTTCCCGCAATTTTACCAAAGTTTCTGGTGTAGCCGTACCAGTTTCTAGTAGTTCATATTTTTGTTGGGCTTGCCGTAGTGCGATGTCTGTCTGTGGCCCTAAAATCCCATCAATGGGGCCGTTATAAAATCCTAGAGATGCCAATAGATATTGGGTTTCTTCTGGTTCGTAAACCACTAAGGTAAAAGTTGTGGCACGAGTAGCAGCAGGTAAGCCACCATCTTCACCAGTGATGCCGTAACTTTGCCAAATTTGATTCAGTTCCGCTTCGATTTCATTCAGCGAAATGTCCTTGGGTGCCTGAAGTGAAAAAATGGTAGGAGCTTGGGTCATAGCTTTTGAAGTATGAATTGTGAAGTATGTAGACACCCTTTGGGTGGCTTCCCGGAGGGTAGTGTGAATTATGAAGTCTGAAATTTTTTCAGACTTTAGCCTTCAGACTTCAGACTTTTACAGTCTGCGCCAGCGACGGCCGTCTTGGTTAATCAACAATTCGGCTTCTGCGGGTTCCCAAGTACCGGCTTCGTACTGAGGAATAATTGTTGGGTCTGTGGGTGCATCCCAAACGGAAAGCGCGGGGGTAACTATTTGCCAAGCTGCTTCCACTTCGTCTGCCCGTGTGAACAATGTTTGGTCGCCCATCATACAATCTAAGAAGAGGCGATCGTAGGCATCAGAAGTACCGGAAATTCCAAAAGAACCGTAGCTAAAGTCCATATCTACGGAACGGGTGCGGAATTCTGCCCCTGGCATTTTCACATCAAAACGCAAAGAAATTCCTTCGTTGGGTTGAATCCGCATTGCCAGTACGTTGGCGTTTCTCTGTTGGGCGGCAGACTGGAACATCCGTGAAGGAACATCGCGGAAATGAATCGAAATTTCGCTGACTTTTTTCGGCATCCGTTTGCCAGTCCGTAGGTAGAAGGGTACACCTTGCCAGCGCCAGTTATCCACCATGAATTTCATGGCTACATAAGTGGGTGTACCGGATTTGGGATCAACTCCTGGTTCTTGGTGATACCCTGGTACGGGTTGTCCTTTCATCCAACCAGCACTATATTGACCGCGAATGGCGGAATGGGACAAATTGTGAATATCGGCTAGGCGGGTAGCTTGGAGTACCTTGACTTTTTCTGTGCGAATACTGTTAGCATCCATTGAGTTCGGTGCTTCCATTGCCGTCAAACAGTAAAGTTGCATTAAGTGGTTTTGCAACATATCTCGGAGTGCGCCGGCTTTTTCATAGTAACCAGCCCGGTCTTCTACCCCTACGGTTTCAGCAACGGTAATTTGTACGTGGTCAACAAATTGACGGTTCCACAATGGTTCAAAAATCGCATTGGCAAAGCGGAACACGAGCAAGTTTTGCACGGTTTCTTTACCTAAGTAGTGGTCAATGCGATAGACTTGATTTTCTTTACAATACTTCTGCACAATCAGGTTGAGGCTCTGGGCAGAAGCCAAGTCTCGACCAAAGGGTTTTTCAATTACTAGGCGGTGTTTTTCTGGATTGTCCAGCATTCCGCCTTCCCCTAGTTGCTTGATGGCTTCGGGGAAAAAGTTGGGAGCGACGGAAAGGTAGAACATACGATTACCGCGTGTTCCCCGTTTTTCGTCTAATTCGTTTAATAGGGTTTTGAGTTTTTGGTAACTTTCTGGGTTATCTATATCACCAGGACAATAGAACAAACCCTGAGAAAAGTCTTGCCAAAGTTCTTCTAGTTCCACACCACCGTGTGCTTCTTCCATGCCTTTACGCATTTGTTCGCGGAAGTAGTCGTGGCTCCATTCCCGCCGGGCCACACCAACAATAGTGATTTCTGGTGGAACCCGCCGTTCTCGCCGTAATTTGTATAATGCTGGAACTAGTTTGCGCCAGGTAAGATCACCAGAAGCGCCAAAGATAACTATAATTTGGGGTTCGGGCATCCCTTGCTGTTGCAGACCAACGCGCAAGGGATTTTCTAGCAGACTGACCATAACAATTTTTGGATCTTGGAGTTGAGATTTGGATGAGGCAGAAGTATGAAGTATGAATGATGAAGTATGAAATTTTAGACATTAGACTTCCGACTTCAGACTCCACACTTCAGACTTCCTACACAGGTGACAATAGCTTGACTTTGTTTTCTAAAGAGTTCATCAAGGACTTGAAAGGTTGGACAAATTTATCAATACCTTCAATTAACAGTTCATCCATTACGGTATTGATATCAATATTTATGTCTGGATCTTTCAAGCTTTCGATGAGTTGATAAGCTTCTTTGACTTTGGTTTCCACGCGATCGCCTACATCGCAGTGGTCAACACAAGCTGCTATTGTCGAGGGTGGTAAGGTGTTAACGGTATCGCGGCCAATTAACTCATCAACATACATCACGTCGCTATAGTCTGGGTCTTTGGTACTGGTACTAGCCCAAAGTAACCGCTGGACTTTTGCCCCTTTGGCTGCTAAGACTTGCCACTGTTCGCTTTCAATAATTTTTTTGTATTCTTGATAAGCTATTTTGGCATTAGCGATCGCTACTTTGCCTTTTACGGCTCTGAGTTTGGCTTCTAGGTTAATATCATCAACGCCACGGTGCAATTTAGCATCGATTTTTGCGTCAATGTTACTATCAATGCGACTGAGGAAAAAGCTGGCTACAGAAGCAATTTTGCTAATGTCTTTCCCCTCAGCTAGACGTTTTTCTAAGCCTCGAATATAAGCCCAAGCCGTATTAATGTAGCTTTGTACAGAAAATAACAAAGTAACATTGACGTTGATGCCATCGGCTATTACTTGTTCTACGGCTGGTAAACCTGATTCTGTACCGGGAATTTTAATCATGATATTTTCCCGGCCAATTTCTTGAAAATAACGACGGGCTTCGTTAACGGTGGCTTGAGTATCATGAGCAATGGTTGGCGGTACTTCTATACTCACATAACCATCAACTCCATTCGAGGCTTCATATACAGGGCGCAGAATATCAGCAGCGTTACGGATATCTGCAAAAACCAAAGATTCGTAAATTTTGTAGGTTGGTAATTTAGCGCGAACTCCTGCTTCTATGTCCGCATCATAAATCGCATTGTTGGCGATCGCTTTCTCAAAAATGGCTGGATTCGAGGTGATCCCGGAGATTCCTTGATTTTCTACCAGATTTTTCAATTCCCCTGATTGAATCATGTCTCGCGTCAAATTATCTATCCAGATACTTTGACCGTATTGTTGAATCTCCTGTAGATGATTGGTGGCCATAGCTTAGTTCCCTCCGTTTAATGATGTCTCCAAGTGAACTTGGCAATCCATCCCGTGATGGTGACTTTTGCATTTTGGCTTTGCCAATCACTTAGCGCATCGACCAGCTGAAATAATCTCTACTTCATCATTTGTAGTAGTGATCTATTCTCTTTCTCATCCCAAGCAGACACTAGTACACCACGGCAAATATAAATTCACGGTAAGAAACAGTTAAAAGTGCTGTTAGCGATAGCGAGGCGTTTAGCCCGTGCTGAGTAAATCAATTTTTGATTTTAAATTTTGGATTTTAGATTAGGACAATCTTTCAATCTAAAATCAGCAATCTAAAATCTAAAATTCTTCTGCCTCCTGACTCCTGCCTTCTGCCTTCTTCACCCTAGTGACCGTTTTGAATAAAAGACTCCACTTTTGCCACAGACTCTTTACTACCAATAATTAGAGGTGTTCGCTGGTGTAGTTTTTTCGGCACTACGTCTAAAATATCCACTAGTCCCGTAGTCGCACGTCCGCCTGCTTGCTCAATTAAAAAAGCTAGAGGCGCAGATTCATACAGTAAGCGTAATTTGCCTTCTGGCTTTTGAATTGTACCTGGGTAGAGAAATACACCACCTTGAACCAAGATTCTATGGATATCACTCACCATCGCTCCACTATAGCGAGCAGAGTAACCCTCTGTACGATGAACGTACCGAACATATTCTCTAATTGATTCTTCCCACTGCCAGAAATTTCCTTCATTCACACTGTAAACAGAGCCATTATCAGGAATCCGAATATTTTCTTCAGTGAGGATAAACTCGCCCAAGCTGGGGTCGAGAGTAAATGAATGCACCCCTTTACCTATAGTATAAACCAGCATAGTGCTTGGCCCATATAGTATGTAGCCAGCGGCAATTTGCTTGCGTCCATTTGTAAGTAAATCTGTAGCTAAACCATCAGCATCATCGCCTTCTTGTTGGCGTATCGCAAAAATGGAACCCAAGCTGAGATTTGTATCTGTGTTAGAAGAACCATCTATTGGGTCATACAACAAGGTATAACGACCAACGGGACAGTTTTCTGGGATGTAATAAGGGTCGTCCATTTCCTCAGAAGCTAGGCGACAAACTAAGCCACTTTGCTTAAATACCGAGATAAAAACATCGTTGGCATAAACATCCATCTTTTTGACGGATTCTCCTTGGACATTCACATCCCCGGTAAATCCGAGAACACCTTCCATTAAGCCTGCTCGGCTCAGGTGACGGGCAATTAATTTCCCGGCAAGGGCGATGCGATTCATCAACGCACTTAAATCCTGGGCATCAGGAGAAAAGCTTTGTAGTTGCTGAAGAACATGACGGGATAAAGTTGTACAATCACGATCCAAGCTTTTATCTGTATGATTGTCAATTGGCAACTTCAGAGATTCTGGCGCTTTAGCCATTTTTACTTGCTCCCTAGCGACTTGCTGGTAGTTGGGTTAGTAAATTTATGCGTAGCAACTTATAGCTGCTGCTTCTATCTTAGAAAGGTAAGTTGATAACCTGGATGTGGCTTTAGATAAACTAAAGAAATGGATAAATTTTTGCTGAATTTACTAAAGCAGAAAAGTGTTGTTACCTATTGAAGCGTAGACGCTTTGTGCCTTGTTGTGAGATATCACCCTGAAAAATACTCAATAAAGTAAATTTACTTAATCTACTCACCAATTTTAAACTCAGTCAAAGCAAGCTTTTGCCATATACCAAGATTGGCAATATCACGCTAATATCTACCTTCTCCGTAAAAAACCGACTGCTTGTGAGATTGGTCTGTAGCTCACAACAGCCGGGTATAGTTTTCTTGGATTCTTTAATACTTACAGCAATTTGCTACCAAGTGAGCTACAGAATTATTCAGCCTGGGGTTCTTCCAGCTTTTAAATCCAGCGGTTGTTCTTAGTCAAATTTAGTAAGTGAAATTCTTGTGTAACAGCAAAACAATTTGCTACTATTACTTACTGCATTGTTTAAATTTCCTGTTTTTTCGCCCAACCACCTCGCCGGGTATCGTCTTGTCGGTTATCTTCTCGCGGTTTTGCTTTGTTAACTCTGAGTTGACGGCCCATCCATTCTGCGCCATCTAACTCAGTGATAGCTGCATCTTCTTGAGCGTCTTCTTCCATTTCCACAAAAGCAAAGCCTCGCATCCGCCCTGTTTCACGATCAGTAGGTAAGACAACTCTTTTGACCTCGCCATAATCTGCAAATACTGCTTTTAAATCTGCTTCAGTAGCGCGGTAGGAGAGATTTCCAACGTAAATAGTCATGTGGGATCACGTAATTATCAACAAACAGCGATTTGTTCAGCGAAAAAACAGAAATCAACAAACTAAAAATCTTGCGTTGCCGCTTCTGATTTATTTTTATTGATGGCGAATGTTGTGGCGCAGCAATCGTGGTGCTGGCTTGACTTCAACTAAACTGTCCATGCGGCTGAACTTACGCTTACGCTCATATAATAACTGATTGTGACATTTTTCAAAGTATGGGATATTACAATCCCAAATAACATAAAATAAGCCGAACTTATAGATTTTTCTCTAAAAACTTCTTGTGGTAAGTTAATCTGATATTTTATCTAATTTTTTGATCAGCTTGGGCTAGTAATAAGCAATATTTTATACAGTAGGATTATTAATCTTTATATTGTCACTGATTTGACAACATTCGCTAAATACCAAAAATTTACCTGCAACTTTCCTGACTTTGCCAGAGTAGGAGTTGCAGGTAAAAAACGCTGAATTTATTCAATTGAAATTGTTTGCGGGCCTGTGGCTTTACCATTATGAGCTTCGTTAGCGGAAGTGGTATAGCTATTGACCCCTGTCTGTTGATCTAGCCAACTTTTCACAGGATCATCTTTAAGATTAAGTCGCAGCACTCCAGAGAAAAAACCACCGAGAAATGAGACTGGGTGATGAGTTAACTCTTTAAATATTGGTGACAATTCATCAAGAAACATGAAAAATCTCCTGGCACTGCCATGAAAGTTATTACTTTTTTATCAATCGTAACGCGGGATTCAAAGTCAAAAGTAAAAAAGCAAAAGTCAAAATAAATCTTTTACCTTTTTACTTTTGCCCTTTGACTTACTCCTAGTTGGGTTGTTGATCTGGGAACATACATTTATCAGAATCACAACCGCTAGGGCCAGCCTCAGTTAACTCGCCGGAATCGTAGCGGCTGAGGACAGCACAGAAATCATCAGTTTTGCGCCGTGTTAGCACTTCTTGAGATAAACGTTCATAAGTGGCTTTGTCTATTGGCTCAAATGGGAGGCGGGGAAAGGATTGTAAATCATCAAATCTTGCTAACAGGGCTGCGGAAATATAACCTTCATCATTTTGGATGGCTTCGTAAATTCGCTGTCCTAAAGGTTCAACTTCATCAACACGTAGTTCCAAGGTAGCGGATGTGTTGTGGGTGACGTAATGGCGTTGAACTTGCATGACAAAATCAAATTGGGCTAAGACAGAAAACTTAGATACATCAATTTGATCAGCACCAGGTACATCAGCCCAAGGCACAGCAACCGGGATTTCCACCAACCATTCACTCACACGAGGATCAAAAGGATCGTTTAGTAAATTACCCTGTTCATCCTTGTCAGCTTGGGAGGGAATGACATTATAGCCGTATTCAATACAAGCTAAGGCTACTGGGTCATTTTTGCGGAAAGTAATGCGGCGAATAAATCTTTGGGCTTTGGGTGGATGCCAACCAGAACTAGCACCAGATAATAGAGCTTTAGTGCCACTGGGTTGGACTGTAGTACAACGATTGGGACGTTTAAGATCATGGCGATCGCAATAATCCCACACTGCATTTTGTACTACTTCTCTCCAAAAGCTGAGATATTTTTCTTCTTGGTGCTTAAATGCTAACCCTTGGGATGTTGCAGGTCTACCTTCTGTCCACCAGTGCAACCAGTCCACACCAAAAGCATGGACAAAGAAATCGAATAAGCCAGTAAAAGAAACCCCAACAATTGGGTCTAATTCCCGACTATATTGATAGCGCGGTTCCAAAAATTGATGATTTAGAAGTGTCGCTACAGATAACGCCCCCGCAGTGAAAGCTTCTTCTTGTTCTTTGTAATTAAATGGGTCAATTTGATTGAGATGAATCTCTGAAAGGTTGCAGTGGAAGTTACTACCGATTATTTCCATTTTTGTTAACCTAGAGGCTCTTTATCCTCTAGTTCTACAAGTTATTTTTTCCTCGTAGATCCGACTATATTTTCTACTAATATTTAACGTGAGTTCGATGACCTCTCCCCAACCCCTCTCCGACGCGGAGAGGAGCTTAAATATCTTGAAATATCGACGAAAAATTACGGTTTAGAAGCCTCTCTCCTTGCAGGGGAGAGGTTTGGAGAGGGGTTTTTTAAATTCGTCGAACTCACGTTAATATTTAGTAGCCGGAGACTCGTGGAGCCGTTTAGAAAAACGGGGGCAAAACCCAGATTATATTCTTTTTAAACTACCTGAAGTTTGTTTATTCATGGCTTAAAAAGTTTCACTCTCTAGTCTGTACAGTGTCTAAGGCTTGTTAATTCCTTTGATTACCTCGGTATTCCCATTCCAGGGTTCACCGATTTTCTCCGGTGTTTAACGTGAGGCAAATATCAGCTAAATACCACACGGGTTTAACCCAAAACGAGCTAAACGATGTTCTAATTCACTAGCATCTATTTCTGGGTAGCTTTGTTGCAACCAATCTTTAGCTGTTCCTTGTTCGTAAGCTTGCAAAAACTCTTTTTTCAATGCTTGGGTAGCAAGCAAATCAATGTTAGCTCTCGCTACAGCTTCACCAGCCCATTGAATCGCACCTTCGCCACTGTAATATTGTTTACGAACAGCTGCGATCGATTCTTCTAATGTTGGTTTGCGGTGAAAAACTCTTGTATGATTCGCCATACGTAGAGAGTCACGCTCAGGATCAATCCGCCAGTTGCCGTTTTCGTCTTGTTGCCATAAGTTATCTTTGGCTGTAGCTCCGAGTTCATCGTCAGCAGTAAATTGACGCATCCCCGCGCTTCTTCGGATATTGCCTGCAACAATTGTTACTGCGGCTTCATCAATTAATAAGCAGCACTCTACAGAATTTAATTGTCTGCCTAGGGCTTTATTTAAGATTCCGGCACAACGTTGATACAGTCCTGGTAATTTGACAGGATTGGCAACACCGCCAAAACCGTTGAGGGTTTCCCCAGCTTGACGGACATCGCTGATATCAACAAATACTTCTACATCATTTGTAAATCTTTCGTCTGTGGATAGTTCCAACAGAGTTTGATAAGATGCAACCCAACCTTCACGGCTATCACCAACATGAATGGTAACGCTGTTTCCTTCTATATGGGTTTGTGTAAATTCACGACGTAAGTTTTTCGGAGTGCTGCCAATTTCGCCTTGTACAGTGACATTGAGGCGATTGCGGATAGGAGGAAGTTGATTAATATATTGGGGTTCGATGATGGCTCCTGTACCGCAGCCCATCATCGCCAAGTCCATCATTAAACCGAAGGCTTTCCAGTCTTGGAGATTGGTAGAAGTGCAATTATATCCACCAGAAAAGTTTTTGGGTTTGTTAATCCAATTTGTACCGCCTACCCACAGCCAACGGCCACTAGGTAAAGCTTTGAGTTGGCGTTGTGTTTTTTCGAGGAGGGCAATTTCTTCTGGGTTGAGTTTACCTAATTCGATTAAGCCTTGGATAGTGCGATCGCACACTTCATCGTAAGATTCTCTCAGTCCTGCTCCAGTCCGACGGCTGTAAGTCCTAAAAAATACAGGATTGGCTGCTGGCGCGGTTTCGGGAAAAGTGACACCCTGACGTTTTCTTTCAAGCTCTCGAACCATAATCAAGTCGTGTTGCTTTTGAACAGACTATGACTATACGCCAAGTAAGTTGAGGATAAAAGATTGCAAAATTTTCCACTTTGCGCTACTTCTGTAGCTGTACTCATTGCAACTAAGAAATTTCAGATATCCAGCGATCGCACCACTGGACATCTGATTTAACTAACCCTACTTCTGCTGTTGATCTGAAGGAAGTTGACAGGCACCTTTTTGGAACTGGTACTCAATGCCTAGCCCTTTTAAGTAGAAGCTCACAGGGTTGCAACCAGAAAACGTGGCGGCAACGATAGGAGCCATCACAACAAAGACAAGGAACAAGTAAACCTTCCCAGACGGTAAGTTTCCCTTGGGAAATAGGTATGAGTTTTTCTTTTTGATGAGCATGGCTTTATGATGAAAGTGAATTATATTGATTAGCCTGGAGAACTCCGGGCTTTTTTCTGTGAATAAAAACCGCAAACGCAAAAACCCCAGGCCAAGACAGCCTGGGGCATCCACATTGAATGGCACTTGTTGAAGTAAATTCTGGTTTTTGTTTTTAAGCTCTCGAACCATAATCAAGTCGTGTTGCTTTTGAACAGATTACGACTATACGCCAAGTAAGTTGAGGATAAAAGATTGCAAAATTTTCTACTTTGCGCTACTTCTGTAGCTATACTCATGGAAATGAAAGTATACAATGTCTCTTGCTCCTTGGCGGGGTGCGATCGCTCACGCCTTACATCGCAACCGTAGTCTGGTTTATGCTCGTTACTTACAATTGGCTACAATCCGCGCAGATCATCGCCCTGCTAATCGGACTGTTGTCTTTCGTGAGTTTCTTCAAGATACCAACCAGCTAAAATTTATTACTGATACTCGTAGCGATAAAATTGACCAAATAAAAAATCAACCTTGGGCGGAAGCTTGCTGGTATTTCCCCAACACGCGGGAACAGTTTCGCATTGCCGGGCGTTTGATATTGGTTGATAGTCATGATGATTCTGGACTACAATCAGCCCGTCTTGCTACTTGGCAAGCACTGAGCGATGCAGCACGGTTACAATTTGCTTGGCCTCATTCTGGTAAGCCCAGAGACACAGCACCAGCAGCTTTTACACCGCCAGCACCCAATTCTTTACAACCAGTATCAAACTTTTGCTTACTATTACTTGATCCCGTCCAGGTTGATCATTTAGAGTTGCGTGGCGAACCACAAAATAGAAGGATTTATCAAATTGGGGAAAATCAAGAATGGCGTTGTGAGGAAGTTAATCCTTGAGAAGAGGTGACAGGTTACAGGTTACAGGTGACAGGTTACAGGTGATAGTCCAGTTTTAAATAGTTAGCACTTACCACTTCTTATAGGGTAAGAATTTACCATTCATGGTGACTTTAACGCGATCGCCTTTGGGGTCTTCTACTTTTTCGATGTCTAAAGTAAAATCAATTGCACTCATAATCCCATCACCAAATTTTTCTTGAATAACTTCTTTGATGGGGAAACCGTAAACTTGCATGATTTCGTAAAAACGATAAATCAAGGGATCGGTGGGAACAATAGGGCCTAAGCCTTTTGTGGGATAGCTGATTAGTTCTGCGACATCTTCGGAATCAAGCCCTAACGAATCAGCGAGTTTTTGGGCTTCTTCTAAGGAAGCTGTAGCTTGACGATAAAATAAAGCGGCAATCCAGACTTCATCGCGCCCTAAAATTTGTTCTAAGTCTGCAAAGCTTAATCCTTTGACTTTTTTGGCAGCAAGCAGCTTTTGAGTTAAGGGTGGAATTGACATAGTACACTCTGATAAGTCTGCTGGACAAGGAATAGTATACTTTGCCACGGCAATCTGTCAGTTTAGCTTAAGGTAAAATTTCAACTACTGTACCTTTTTCTACCCATTGATACAGTTCATCGACATCTTGATTTTTTAAGGAAGGACAACCCCAAGTCCAATTTGTGCGATCGTCAATCATTTTATCTGCACCCATAGGCACACCATGTATACCCACTTGTCCACCAACTGGAATATACCAAGGTAGTTTACCATCAGCCTTAGCTTGAAAATGCTTGCGCCAAGATTGGGTATTGGGATAGTCTAACCAAATGAACTTTGACCATTGTGGGTGGGGATAAAGGTCTTTAATTCTTAAGATACCTTCTGGAGTTTTTTTATCACCTTCACCATACTTATCACCTGTAGAGTTACCACCAAAAACTACTGGGTAAGATTTGACTGGTTTGCGGTCATAGTAAATTGTTAACCGGTGTTGAGATTTCTCAATCAAAATAGAGATTTTATTTTTGGTGCTATTTTTGTTAATTAATTGCTCAAGTGATTGGTCGTAATTTAATAATTGATTTGCTGCGATGGGCGTATGAAAATTTTGCTCAGGCTGGCAATTTTTAATACATAAGATTTGCGGAAGTTCTTGTACTGGAGCAATAAAACCCAAGCGAACTAATAGTAAATAAAGTAAAGAGCCACTGATTAGTAGTAATAGGATAGTTATAATCTGCTGACGATGCTGAAGAATTTTTGTCAGAGGCTCTGGCTTCATCACTTTAGTTAGATAATTTAAATCCCTGCGCCATCAAGGAATTCTTGAATTGCTTTATCTCTGAGGCTACATAAAGGCGCTTGTGGTTGTGGTTGTGGTTCGTTGACGGCTACAGCACCAACTAAAACAGGAGTTTTCGCAGCAGGTTGTAGTTGCTGTATTGATTGAATTTGTTGTTCTAATGCTTCAATGCGATCGACTAAAGCGCGAATTACTTCCGCTTCGGAGTCGGGTAAGTTGCTGTGTTCTAGAGGTGCAACTCTGACTCCAGAACGATAAACAATGCGTCCAGGAATGCCAACCACAGTACAATCAGAAGGCACATCTCTGAGAACGACTGAACCAGCGCCAATACGGACGTTATTCCCAACTTGAATATTTCCCAATACCTTTGCACCAGCACCAACTACGACATTTTCACCAACTGTAGGGTGGCGTTTACCGCTTTGTTTACCAGTCCCGCCCAAGGTGACACCTTGATAAATCAAAGCATAATCCCCAACGATCGCAGTTTCACCAATTACTACACCCATCCCGTGGTCAATGAATACTCCTTGACCAATAGTTGCACCTGGGTGAATTTCTATCCCAGTTAAAAACCGAGATAGATGAGAAATGAATCGGGGGAAAAAGGGAAGACCTAAATGATGTAGCCAATGGGCCAGCCGATGGAAAAGTAGGGCTTGCAAACCAGGGTAACAAACCAAAACCTCTAACCAGTTACGGGCGGCTGGGTCACGTTCAAAAATAATGCGGAAATCGGCACGTAGAGTAGATAGCACGCAATAGTACCCTCGGAAAGCAGAACGAGCTACCTTACCATATTATCTTTTTCAGTGCTTGCTTGATAGCGTGCTGAGTTTTGATTATTCTTTCCTTTTCCCCATAAGTATTTACTCAGCGCTGGAATCTCCCCATTCTTTAATAGCTGAAAATACTGATGAATAATCATCATTAGCAAATGACAATTTCATTGCTGTAGACAAAATCTGTCGCACAGACTCAATACTGCCAAGATCTAAACCTAAAGCTTTGGCTTCTGAGATGAACAAATCGGTATCTTTGAGCAAATGTTTCGTAGGAAAATTGGGGTTAGTGTAGTTTTCCTCTAACATCCGTTGCAGCTTTTTATCAAAAGTAGGCGCATAAAGAGAACTTTCGCGTAGAACTTGCATAAAAGACTCGATATTCACACCTTGACGCTGCAAAAACGCTAAACTCAGGGCAAAGCTAGTGGTCATGGAAGCAATTAATTGATTGAGGGCTAATTTTAACGCCGCCGCTGTCCCTACTGGCCCTACAAGTAAAGGTTCTGAGCCAAAATTTTTGAGTAATTGTAAATGGTTTTGGTATTGTTCTGGTGTCGCACCTACCATAACAATTAATTTACCGCTTTTTGCTTCGGGAATACTGCCCAATACAGGCGCTTCTATATATTTACCACCACCACCAACTACCGTATCTCGAATCTCTTGACTTTCTGTGGGTGTAATTGTACCCATCTGGATGATAGTGCGCCCTTCTAGGGTGCGCCAAGCTGTATCTGAAAGCAAGACTTGATAAATGGCTGCGGCGTTGGTAAGCATCAAAATAATGCAATCAGCAGCACGAATGGCCTGACGGGGATGGGTAGCTATTTCTGCGCCAGCGGCTTGTAATGGGGCTAATTTTTCTGGGGTGCGATTGTAAGCAACTACTTGTATATTGGCTGCTAACAACCTTTGAGCCATTGGTTGTCCCATCAGTCCAGTTCCCAGAAATGCCACCTTCATTGTTCACGTTCCTTTGATAAAGCGTTGGCGTTGGCGTAGCCTCTCTACGAGAGGCCTGTCTTAGACATCGCGTTTCCATAGTTTGCTTGTAATTGGCTGGCGAGTTGTTATTTGAGATTTAAGATGTCATCCCAAATCCCAAATTCACCCCAGATTGCTGATGACTCAGCACTTAAAATTCAACCACCAGCCGCAAAAGTTACCATAATGACAACAGAGAGTAAGATACCGGGTGTAAGCAGCATAATTAGCATCAACAGGTCATGAGTATTCATAGGTATTTATCGCTTTTGTAAATGCAGGATTTCGCAGTAATCAATAGTAATGCTAGTCCATATAACCGTGATGCTGCCGACTTACAGAGAGTTTTAACTTTTTCCCTTTACTTTTACTTTGGCACAATTAATCCTTTTAGGGGTTGAGAACTTTGATCATTTTGGAGTCCTTTACTTTGGACTAAAACTCCAAAGCCTCCTAATCCTGTGGGATCGAGCAGTTTATGCAGTGATTCCCGCCGTGGTAACAACTGAGCGATGGATATGTCTTGGTAAGAAAGAGATGCTATTCTTTCCCCTAAACCCAACGCCATCAAAAATAAACCCTGTTGCGTAAAACCAACTTTGGTTAAACCACACTGCTCACCCCAAAGTTCCAAGGCGGTAAAGTCGATATGGGCGGTGATATCTTGTCGCCCAATATTGATGTAGGGGTTGTTATGGTAGCGATGCTGGTAGTAGCACTGTAGGGTTCCTTGCGATCGCCTGGGGTTATAGTAGCGATTAGCAGGATAGCCATAATCAACTGTTACCACATACCCGCGCTGCAAGCGGTCTGCTACTATACTCAACCAGTCTAAAGTGGCTAAGTTAATTTCACTGCGGTAGCCATCTGGGTAGACATTTGCCGATAATTCGATGCCAATCAAATCAAAATATTTTGTTAAATGCGGTGTAGAAATTTCTCCAATTACTTCCCCAAATTCCCCTTCTAGGAGATAGTAATTTTCGTCTGGCTCTGTCAAAGATGGTAAGGTAACAAAAATTTCTGCCAGTTTCTCGGCTTGTAAAATAAATTGATGCACTGGAAAAGCATCCACTAATTCGTTAGAAAAAAAGCAACCAGTAATAGAATTGCTGGGTATATCTTCTAAACTGCACCAACGCACCGAGTAATTTTGCAACCGTTGCTGTTGTTCTTGCTGCAATTCGGGAGACTTTTCAACAATTACATATTCTAATACTGCCAACAAATCTGGATAATGTAGCTGATAATATGTGAGAATATGTAACGCCAGTAATCCTTGACCTGCGCCCATTTCTACCAAAGAAAAAGGGTTTGGTTTTCCTAGAATTTCCCACATTTGCAAAAATTGTTCTGCTAGTAACTCACCAAAATCAGCGCCAAGACTAGCAGACGTGAAAAAATCACCGCCTTTAAACCCAATATTTACGGCTTTGCTGGAATAGTAGCCATGTTCAGGGTGATATAACACCATGTCCATATATTCAGCAAAGGTAATTCGCTGTTGGGGACTATTTGTAATGCGATCGCTGATGGCTGCACATAACGTGGGGTTAGAATTCATAGGTAACCTGAGTTCGGGTTAAAGATAAGGAGGTAAAAGCCACTCCAGTTGAAGGCTAGGTTTCTTAGGTTGATGACAATAAGCGATTAATCCGCAAAGAACGTTAACGCAAAAATTAACAGGGCTTCGATGTCTGGAATGCTCAATTTGAGAAATATT
>NZ_JADEWI010000112.1 GCF_015207705.1 Nostoc sp. LEGE 06077 | reverse complement strand
GTAGAGGAATTAACATCTCTGTTAGATAAGCTGTTGAATCAAGGCGAGTTAGTGATTAAGTGGCATCGGAAAATCAAAAACAAAGGCAATCTCAGCTATATTGCAGCTTAAATGCTGATTAGCTTAATACTCCGCCTCGACCTAACTGATACCCAGATCCTGCTAACAATGATTATCATTATTATTATGTATGTTAATAATTCATCTTTAAAAGTGCGTTGGGAGTACGGTGTCCTCCAACAATTTACAATCATACCTTGAGCATTCAATATTCAATATTTAGATGCGTTCGCACTGTTCTGCTTTTTGGGAGAAGGCTTGGTAGCGTTGTGCAAACACCATTTCTGCTTCTGAAAACGCGACTATTTTGTCAATTAACTAAGTGTTTTTGTATACAAATATTGTAACTGCCAATTACTACTTTTGAAGTATCGATTTATTGAAAACCTAAGACTATTGAAAGAATATAAGTATTTTTTTTTTAACTACAACTCTAAGCAATAGAAGAGTTAAGACAAATCAATTTGTCCCAACTTTGATAATTAAAAGACATATAGCAAGCACAAGAGGCAATGGTCACGAGTACAGTCATGAACCAACGGGTCAAAGTTGAAAAGACTTTAACCATTAACAAACCAGTAGAGGAACTTTATCGCTTTTGGCGTAACTTTGATAACTTGCCACGCTTTATCAAGCATCTCAAAGAGGTGAGGGTATACGACGAGAAGCGATCGCACTGGATTAGCAAAGGATTCTTAAATGAAAGCGTTGAGTGGGATGTAGTTATTACCGAAGACCGAGAAAACGAATTGATTGCCTGGACTTCGGTTGAAGGTGCAGCAATTGAAACCTCTGGTCGCGTCCACTTCAAGCCAGCACCTGGGAATCGTGGCACTGAGGTAAAAACAATCCGAGAATTTACCCCGCCTGGGGGTGCGATTGGAGCTGCTTTGGCGAAGCCCATCGCAGACATCGCTAAATTATTTGGCGAAGAACCAGAACAGCAAATCGGAGATGATTTACGCCGCTTCAAAATGATGATGGAAGCAGGCGAGATTGCCACCACAGAGGGACAACCAAGAGGGAAATAGTCACTTGTCCTTTGTTTATTAGCTAACGACAAATGACTAAGGACTAATGAGAAGACTAACGACTAATAACCAATGACCTAAGGACTAATGACTATGAAAGCAGCTTGCTGGCATGGTGCTAATGATGTGCGGGTCGAAACAGTTCCCGATCCAAAAATTCTCAACCCGCGCGATGCCATCCTTAAAGTGACATCAACAACCATTTGTGGTTCTGACTTGCACCTCTACGATGGCTACATTCCGACGATGCAACCGGGTGACATTCTTGGTCACGAGTTTATGGGGGAAGTTGTTGAAATTGGTAGCGAAGTCAAGCAATTGCAAAAGGGCGATCGCGTGGCTGTCTCTTCTATGGTCGGCTGCGGCTCGTGTTTCTTCTGCCAACGAGATTTATGGTCACTATGCGATAACTCCAACCCCAACGCTTGGATGCAGGAGAAGGTGTTTGGCTTTGGTACGTCGGGAATTTATGGCTATTCCCATTTATTCGGTGGCTATGCCGGTGGCGATGCAGAATATGTTCGCGTGCCGTTCGCTGATTTCGGCGCGCTTAAACTTCCCCAAGACATTCCCGATGAAAAACTGCTGCCGATCACCGATGCCTTTCCCACCGGCTACATGGGAGCAGATTTATGTAATATTCAGCCTGGAGACACCGTAGCAGTCTGGGGTTGTGGCCCAGTCGGACAGTTCACTATGGTCAGTGCCTATCTACTCGGTGCCGAGCGCGTGATTGGCATCGATCGCTTTCCCTACCGCTTGCAACTGGCTAAGGACTTCGCGAAAGCGGAAACGATCAATTATGAGGAAGTCGATGCGGGCGAAGCCCTGAAAGAAATGACAGGCGGGCGCGGTCCCGATGCTTGCATTGATGCCTGTGGCATGGAAGCTCATGGGATCGGGCTGGAAGGATTCTACGATGAAGCGAAGCAGGCAGTACGGCTGGAAACTGATCGCCCTCATGTGTTACGGCAAATGATTCTGGCTTGTCGCAAGGGTGGCACTCTGTCGGTCATGGGCGTTTATGCTGGCTTCGTGGACAAGATGCCGATGGGCGCTTTCATGAACAAAGGTTTGACGCTCAAAACGGGACAAATGCACGGTCAAAAGTATATGCCTCGGTTGCTGGGTCACGTCATCGAAGGCGAAGTCGATCCATCTGCTGTATTCTCACATCGCCTCAGTCTAAAAGACGCACCACGCGGCTTTGAGCTTTTCAAACACAAACAAGACAACTGCGTCAAAGTCTTACTCAAACCCTGATTTTCAAGCCAATTTTGGGGTGCAGCAAGGTTCAAAGACACTAAGGAAGCTTGTCATCTCTTACCCTTTGCGTCTAACGCTTCGCCTCTGGCTAATGCGCGAAATAAAAAAGGAGAACAACTCAATGAGAGCAGTTTGCTGGCACGGCGCTAACGAAGTGCGGGTTGAAACAGTACCCGATCCAAAAATCATCAATCCGCGTGATGCGATTGTTAAAATCACGTCAACGGCGATTTGCGGTTCTGATTTACATCTTTATGACGGTTACATCCCCACGATGCAAAAGGGCGATATCCTGGGTCATGAATTTATGGGGGAGGTCGTCGAGCTAGGCAGTGCCGTCAAGAATGTGAAGATAGGCGATCGCGTTGTCGTCCCCTTTACCATTTCCTGCGGCTCCTGTTTCTTTTGTCAAAAAGATTTGTGGTCGCTGTGCGATAACTCCAACCCTAACGCTTGGATACCGGAAAAACTCATGGGTCATTCCCCATCTGGTCTTTTCGGCTACTCCCATATGATGGGTGGCTATGCTGGAGGTCAAGCTGAATATGCCCGCGTTCCCTTTGCCGATGTCGGTTTATTCAAGATTCCTGATGGACTAACAGACGAACAAGTCCTGTTTCTGACGGATATCTTCCCCACTGGCTATATGGCAGCGGAAAACTGCGATATCCAGCCAGGAGATACTGTAGCGATCTGGGGCTGCGGTCCAGTCGGACAGTTTGCCATTAGAAGTGCATATATGCTAGGTGCCGAGCGCGTCATTGCGATTGATCGAGTTCCCGAACGCCTACAGATGGCGAAAGACGGCAAGGCAGAAGTCCTTAACTATGAGGAAGTTGATGTTGGTGAAGCCCTCAAAGATATGACCGGTGGGCGCGGTCCAGATGCTTGCATGGATGCTGTGGGAATGGAAGCCCACGGTACGGGTCCTGATGCGTTTTACGACCAGGTAAAGCAAGCCGTGCGTATGGAAACCGACCGACCCACTGCCCTAAGGCAAGTGATTGTTGCCTGTCGCAAAGGTGGCACTGTTTCAATTCCTGGTGTTTACGGCGGCTTTGTAGACAAGATACCGATGGGTGCTGCCATGAACAAAGCCTTAACATTTAAAACGGGACAAACGCACGTTCATAGGTACTTGCGCCCGTTACTCGATCGCGTCCAAAATGGCGATATCGACCCATCTTTTGTAATCACCCATCGTCTGCCGCTAGAACAAGCACCGCACGGCTACGAAATTTTCAAGCACAAGAAGGACAACTGTATCAAGATCGTGCTCAAGCCAGGTCAGGCTGCCTAAAACCCCACAAGAACACGAAAAAACCAAGTCTAGCCAATACTTTAGGAGGTAGAGATGACAGAAGATCTCACAAATAAGAAAGTTGCCATTCTGGTTACAGATGGCTTTGAGCAAGTTGAAATGGCTCAACCCAAGCAAGCCCTTGAGTCAGCAGGTGCTCAAACCCACATCATTTCACCTAAGAGCGATCGCGTTCAGGGCTGGAACCATTATGACAAAGGGGATTTTTTCCCGGTAGATGTCCCCCTCGATCGAGTAAATCCAGCCGACTATGATGCCCTCCTGCTTCCCGGTGGTGTTGCCAATCCAGATCAACTTCGGACTAAAGCTAAGGCGATCGAGTTTATAAAGTCCTTCTTTGATACTGACAAGCCGGTAGCAGTGATCTGCCACGGACCTTGGACTCTGATCGAGGCAGATGTGGTGCGCGGACGGCAGATCACCTCGTGGCCGTCGCTCAAGACCGATCTCCAGAACGCAGGTGCCCAGTGGGTAGATCGGGAAGTTGTAGTTGATAGCAACCTCGTGTCGAGCCGCAAGCCAGACGACATCCCAGCCTTCAACCGGGAAATGATCGAGCTGTTCAGCCATGCAGGGCAGGTACGGCAGATGGCGTGAGGACTCGGAGCGTTAATCACGAGGACAGGTATGGAACAGCATCGATTTGGTTCCACGCAGCGCGAGGTGGCAGCGATCGGGTTTTCCTGGTTTCCAAGGTTCTTCCTGGAAATGCTTCTCGGAGAGGGACGATCATAGCCTGCGAGAAATCGCTCGCTCGACTTCATCCCGATCGGCTGGACTCTTATCTGTTGCACTGGCGCGGTCAATACCCACTGGAGGAGACGATCGCTGCCTTCGAGCAGCTTCAGCACGAGGGGAAGATTCTCTGCTGGGGCGTGAGCAACTTCGATGTGCCATTTCACGACTTGCTCCTGCTAGATCGAGTAGACTGGCTGTTACAGCTTTGTTAATCCCTTGGCTGGTTGGTAACTGAAATATCTAAAAGTCATTCACCGCAGTACTTTCAGGCTATCTTGCCTCTGGTGACAGCTTTGCTATATCTACGCCATCAAAGTTGTACTCAAACCATAAGGCAGGAGAAAAGACACGGAGAGTATTAATCATCACTAATTTTGCTTCTGTTAAAAATGTTGTAATTCTCTTAACCAAATAAATCAGCCCATCACATAACATCTTGAAAGAGATAGATTAAATACCATTGTGTCTATCATCAAAATTTACTCTGTGGTTGGCATTCAAAGCTTTACTTTAGTTGTGTTTAACACACAGGGATATTTTTGGGAGTTTCGGTTAGTTAGTGCTGATGGCGCAGTATTTGGTGAACAAAGACTGTACTATACCCCCCAAGCAGCAGCAGCAGCCGGCCGGAAGTGTATTCAACTTGACTAGTAATGAACTGAGTTACTTTAAAACCCTTTTTAAAAGAAAGACCTTCTTGAAATTCTAGTCTTAAGTTTTTAGGAGTTTCTATGCGGATTGCTCAAATTGCTCCTCTTTGGGAGAGAGTTCCACCTCCTGGTTATGGTGGAATAGAATTAGTTGTGGGCTTATTGACCGATGAATTAGTTAGGCGAGGGCATGAAGTAACGCTATTTGCATCCGGAGATTCAATAACTTTGGCAAAGCTGCAATCAGTTCATCCTTATCCTTTGAGACTAGATTCAAGCATCAAAGAGTGTAACCTCTATGAAATGTTGGAACTGGCTTTGGTATATGAGCAAGCAGAAACCTTTGACATAATTCATTCACATACAGGCTGTAGTGCGTTGCTCTATGCGAATTTAGTAAAGACACCGACAGTTACCACATTACATGGTATCTTTACCCCTGATAACGAAAAGATATTTCAATATGCCAAAAACCAGCCCTATGTAAGTATTTCCAATTCCCAACGTGAATCTAGGTTAGGGTTGAATTATGTAGCAACTGTCTACAATGGCATTGATATCAGTAGTCATAAGTTTCATCCTCAGCCGGACGAACCACCTTATTTGGCTTTTTTGGGAAGAATTGCACCAGAAAAGGGAACGCACTTAGCAATACAGATTGCAAAAGAGGCTGCTTGGCGTTTAAAGATGGCAGGTAAGGTGGATGTCGTTGATGTGGAGTATTTTGAGCGAGAAATTCAGCCCTTAATTGATGGTCAGCAAATTCAGTATTTGGGTGAAGCTAACCATGTTCAAAAGAATGCTTTGATGGGGGGTGCAGTAGCAACTTTATTTACGATTACTTGGCGAGAACCATTTGGTTTGGTAATGACAGAATCAATGGCAGCAGGAACACCAGTCATCGCCATGAATTCGGGTTCAGTTCCCGAAGTAATTGTCCACGGAAAAACTGGCTTCATCTGTAACAGCATTTCTGAATGTGTTAATGCCGTTAACAAAGTGGCAGAACTAGATCGTCATGCTTGTCGTAAGCATGTCGAGAATTGTTTTAGTGTGCCAAAAATGGTAGATGGCTATGAAGCAGTTTATCAAGCTGACTTTTCCCGTTAAGTCTTGAAAAGCTTACTAGCAAAGGATTTAAGTAACCCAGAAAATAAAATATACAAATCATATTAAGAAATGTTGATACCTGCGTTTCTTACTTTGTATCTGAAAGCCAGTTTGAAAGGGCATTTTTCCAGCCAAGACCGAGCAACAGCGATGTACAACCGAAGCTTTCAAAACTCTTTCTCTGCTTACATTTCAAGTCACAATTAAGAAATGCCTTCACGAGTTTTTCTTAGAGGCGGGTCAGAGAAATGTTTCCCTGACCATGCTTTTTAAGGCCAAACACTTCGCTCTGGCTGCGAACGCACCATATTCTTAAATTTTGTAAAAGGTGCATCAAACAGCAGCTTGATTGTGCCTGTAGCCCC